>NZ_JAUYRO010000106.1 GCF_030696805.1 Methyloversatilis sp.
GGTGTATGTCCTCGTGCCGCGCGGGCTGCTCAGCGTCTTGAGGTTGCCGACCTCGTCATACTCATAGGTGTCCGCGTGGCTCAAGCCACCGGCCACCATCAGCAGCACCCCGAACCATCGCCGCACGCTTGCACGCATCCGTTTCGCCTCCGGCGCACCTGTTCAAGACCACCGCCGGAATTGCCTGGTTGAATATCGCCAGCGATGGCTCAGATGCTCGCACCAATGCACCACGGGCATCCGATGTATCGATTAGAACTTCAGGATGGACCGGTCAACCTGGCGATTATTATTTCAGGAAAAGAATCATTCCCGAACTCCGAGTCTGAGAAATGCTCATGTTCCCAAGAACTTTCAACCTCCATTTCTTGCGCGCACTGAGAAAAAAAAGCGGCAATATCTTTCAACACACCTGGTTCAACCTGAATGGCAATCTCAGACAGCGCGACCAAATCCTCACAGCCTTCAATACGTCCGAATATTCTCATATTAACCCTTTGGCAGACTACGCATCAGGACAGTAAAGCGGCGACCCCGGACAGAAAGACTGGTAAGGATCAAGAAAACAAGGATCTAGAATCGGTGGAAGTCCGGGGATATTAAACCCCTTTCCCCTCAGAAAGTCCTTTACCCTTTGGGTCATATTTCCTGGACTTCCCCTCCCTTTGTGGCTTTGGGTTCCATCCTTGTTAATCACAACATCACCTTTCGGTGTTTTTATGTGAGCATGCTCCTGTTGCCCTGGAACATGCGGTTTGTCAATTCTTATGGAGGTCCCAGCTCCCAAATCCGTAGGACGCCCGGAACCGGCCAATCCTCGTATATCTGTATCACCCAATGGATTGCCATCTACATAAGAAAAGGTATTCCACCCTCCCTCGATTCCGATCGGGTCACTGGACAAATACCTCCCCAGCCTGGGCACATAGTACCGATGCCAGTTGTAGTGCAGCCCCGACTCCTCGTCGAAGTATTGCCCCGGGAATCTCAGATTGACCGTCGTGGGTTGGCCGTTGCCGTCCGGGTCTTCGTTGGCGGGTGAGGT
>NZ_JAUYRO010000111.1 GCF_030696805.1 Methyloversatilis sp.
CCGCGCTTGGGCACATGGCCCATTTCGTGGGCGATCAGGCCGCCAATGGTGTCGAAATGCTCATCAGCGTCACTGCCGACTACGGAGGCATCAAACGCTTCGGACACACGCTCGATGGGCGTGTCGCCGCTCACACGGTAGGTGCGGTCGGCCAGGCCGAAAATGTCGCCCTCGTCTTCGGGGATGTCGAACTCGTCTTCGATCTCGCCCACGATCTGTTCCAGCACGTCCTCGATGGTCACCAGACCGGCCACCCCGCCGTATTCGTCGACGACGATGGCCATGTGGTTGCGGCTGGCTCGAAACTCGCGCAGCAGCACGTTGAGCCGCTTCGATTCGGGGATGAACACGGCTGGACGCAGCATGTCGCGCAGGCTGTCGTCGTGGCCGGCCATCAGCCGCAGCAGATCCTTGGCGAGCAGGATGCCGATGACGTCATCGCGGTTGTCGCTGATGACCGGAAAACGCGAGTGCGCGGTGCGCAGCGCGGTGTCGACGATCTTCTCGAGCGGGTCTTCGATGTCGACGCAATCCATCTGGGCACGCGGGATCATCACGTCACGCACCGGCATGTCGGAAACCTGGAGCGCACCTTCGATGATCGACAGGGCATCCGCGTCCAGCAGATTGCGTTCGAAGGCGGAGTGCAGCAGCGCCAGCAACTGGTCCCGGTCTTCCGGTTCGCGCATCAGAAGATGGCTCAGCCGTTCGAGAAAACCCAGGCGATGCGGGGCGGAAGGACTACTGTCCATGCGGGGAGAGGAGAACGAACACAGCCCAAGTGTAACCCGAGCCGGGTGCAGGTATCGAGTCAGGCGTTCGCCGAAGGCCGGGTGCGCACCGGCGCACGCCCGATTTCAGCTTTCGTCAGCGTAAGGATCGGGCAGACCCAGCCCGGCCAGAATGCGACGTTCTTCCGTCTCCATCGCCTCGGCGTCGGCGTCCGATGTTTCGTGGTCCCGGCCCTGCAGATGCAGCGTGCCATGCACGATCAGGTGGGCAGCGTGCTGCGAAAACGGCTTGCGTTGTGCGCTTGCCTCGGTCGCAAGAACCGGCTGACAGACGACCAGATCGCCCGCCAGATGCGCGCCCTGCTCGTACGGGAACGACAGCACATTGGTCGCGTAGTCACGGCCGCGATAGTCGCGATTGAGCGCACGGCCTTCATCGGCGTCGACGAAACGAACCGTGATGTCGGCACGCGCCACGACCTTCGGGTCGAGTGCGGCACGCAGCCAGCGCAGCACATCGGCCCGCGGCGGACAGGCGTCGCGCGGGCAGGCGTACTGCACCGACAGGTTCAGCCGCATCAGCCGCGCGGTCCCCTGCGCATGGCTTCTTCGGCGTCGCGCTGCGCGTCGAAGCGTTCGTAGGCAGACACGATGCGTGCCACCAGCGGATGGCGCACGACATCCTCGGCGAGGAATTCGGTCGTCGCGATGCCGCGCACGTCGTGCAGCACCTTGCGCGCTTCGCCCAGGCCGCTCTTGTGACCGCGCGGCAGGTCGACCTGCGTCAGGTCACCGGTGATGACCGCCTTCGAGCCGATGCCCATGCGGGTCAGGAACATCTTCATCTGTTCCGGCGTGGTGTTCTGCGCCTCGTCGAGAATGATGAAGGCGTTGTTCAGCGTGCGCCCGCGCATATAGGCCAGCGGCGCGATCTCGATCACCTGTCGCTCGAAGGCGCGCGCGACGCGCTCGAAACCCATCAGTTCGTACAGCGCGTCGTACAGCGGCCGCAGATAGGGATCGACCTTCTGCGCCAGATCGCCGGGCAGGAAACCGAGCCGCTCGCCGGCCTCGACCGCCGGGCGGGTCAGCACGATGCGCGCGACCGTTTCGCGTTCCAGCGCGTCGACAGCACTGGCCACGGCCAGATAGGTCTTGCCGGTACCGGCCGGACCGATGCCGAACGTGATGTCGTGTTCCTGGATCTGCTTGAGGTACTGGGCCTGCCGCGGCGTGCGGCTGTGCAGGTTGCTCTTGCGCGTCAGCAGCGTCGGCGCTCCGGGTTCGGGCAGCCCGCGGTTCGACAGTTCGATCAGACCGAGCTGGATGGCATCCACGCTCAGGTGGTCCTTGGCGACGCTGTAGAAGTGGCGCAGCGCAACGACGGCCCGCTGCGACTGCACCGGATCGCCGCTGACGCGGAAATTTTCGCCGCGACGCGCGATCTCGACGTCGTAGGCGGTTTCGAGCTGGCGCAGGTTTTCGTCCAGCACGCCGCAAAGATTGGCCAGCCGGGTGTTGTCCAGCGGTTCGAGCAGCAATTCCAGGGGTTTTGTTTTCAAGCGCCGACCGCCTCTCGCGTGAGCACCGCACCACGCAGGCTGTGCGGCAGCGCCGATTCGATGCGCACATCGATGAAACTGCCGATGAGCCGGGCGGGACCTGCGAAATTGACGACACGGTTGTTGTCGGTACGGCCGGCCAGCTCGCGGGCGTCCTTGCGCGACTCACCTTCGACCAGGATGCGCTGCACGGTACCGACCATCGCCTGACTGATGGCCTGGGTATGTTCCTCGATGCGCTTCTGCAGCCGCGCAAGTCGCGCCTGCTTGACGTCAGCCGGGGTGTCGTCCGCCATGTCGGCGGCCGGCGTGCCGGGCCGTGCGCTGTAGACGAAGCTGAAGCTGTTGTCGAAACCGACGTCGTCGATCAGCTTCATCGTCTTTTCGAAATCGTCATCGGTTTCACCCGGAAAGCCGATGATGAAGTCGGAACTGAGCGACAGATCGGGACGCGCTGCGCGCAGCCTGCGCACCACCGCCTTGTATTCGAGCACCGTGTAGCCGCGCTTCATCGCCGCGAGGATGCGGTCTGAGCCGCTCTGCACCGGCAGGTGAAGCTGCGACACCAGCTTGGGCAGGCGCGCGTAGGCGTCGATCACCCGCTGCGTCATTTCGCGCGGGTGCGAGGTCGTATAGCGGATGCGCTCGATGCCGGGCAGGTCATGCACGCATTCGAGCAGGAAGGCGAAGTCGCCGATGTCGTCCGAGCCGCGCGTGATCGGCGCACGCCAGGCATTGACGTTCTGGCCGAGCAATGTCACTTCCTTGACGCCCTGCCCGACCAGGGTCGCCACTTCGGTCAGGATGTCGTCCAGCGGGCGCGACACTTCCTCGCCGCGCGTATAGGGCACGACGCAGAACGTGCAGTACTTCGAGCAGCCTTCCATGATGGACACGAAGGCGGTGGCGCCGTCGACGCGCGCCGGCGGCATGTGGTCGAATTTCTCGATCTCGGGAAAACTGATGTCCACCTGCGGCTGGCCGCTCTCGCGACGCTTTGCAATCAGATCGGGCAGACGGTGCAGGGTTTGCGGGCCGAACACGAAGTCCACATAGGGCGCGCGCTCGACGATGGCCGCACCTTCCTGACTGGCGACGCAGCCGCCAACGCCGATCAGCAGGCGCGGGTTCTCCTTCTTCAGGTGCTTGACGCGACCGAGGTCATGAAACACCTTCTCCTGCGCCTTTTCGCGCACCGAGCAGGTATTGAACAGGATCACGTCAGCCTCTTCCGGACGATCGGTCGGCGTCAGGCCCTCGGACTCGCCGAGCACGTCGGCCATCTTGTCCGAGTCGTACTCGTTCATCTGGCAGCCAAAGGTCTTGATGTAAATCTTGCGGCTCATCGGGGCGAATTCATCCGGTTCGTCATGCTTGCTTACTGTTTGGGGGCCGGCAGGTCGATTTCGTCCGGCGACAGGATCCACACGCGGTACAGGTCACCATTGGCGTCCAGCCTGTACCGCACGACCTGTTCGGACGTGATCATGACCGGCAGCATGATGCGGTTGTCGGTCGAACGGATGTGGGCACCCGGTGCCAGCCGGAAGAGATGCTTGCCCATTTCGACCAGACCGTCCTGCGGCGGCTGCATCTTCGCCTTGATCGCATCCGGCGGAATCGCCCGCAACTGGGCAAATGCGGCCACCGGACAGCACAGCAGCAGGAACAGGGCAGTCGGAATGCGCATCGGCGATTTACAGGACGGTGACTGATGACCGGATTGTAGCGTGCGCCCCGGTCCAACCCCAAAGCGAGCGGTCGCCGTCGGCGCGCAGTGACCGGTTACATATTGCGACGCAATGAACCGACTGATCCGTTAGCACTCAATAGCGAGGAGTGCTAATCTTGCACGTAAGGGAGGAATGCAACATGACCCATGCTTTGATCGTTCCGAATCTGCCGGTGGCTGGCGCCCTCGGCAACATCGATAGCTATATCCAAGCCGCGAACCGCGTACCTTTGCTCACCGAAGCGCAGGAGCAGGCGCTGGCCCGGCGATTCCGCGACGAGGAAGACCTCGAATCCGCGCGCGCGCTCGTGATGTCGCACCTGCGTCTGGTGATTGCCATCGCGCGCGGCTATCTGGGCTACGGCCTGCCGCACGCCGACCTGATCCAGGAAGGCAATATCGGCCTGATGAAGGCAGTGAAGCGCTTCGATCCCGATCGCGGCGTACGCCTGGTGTCGTTCGCGATCCACTGGATCAAGGCTGAGATCCACGAATATATCCTGCGCAACTGGCGTCTCGTGAAGGTGGCGACGACCAAGGCGCAGCGCAAGCTGTTTTTCAACCTGCGTAGCCTGAAGCACAGCAGCAACACGCTGAATCCGGCTGAAGTCCGCGAAGTGGCGAAAACGCTGGGCGTCAAGCCGGAAGAAGTCGTCGAGATGGAAACCCGTCTGACCGGACAGGACATTGCGCTCGAAGGCAATACCGACGACGACGACCGCGACGGCGCACGCATGGCTCCGATCAGCTGGCTGACCGACAGCGCGGCCGAACCGCTAGAAGTGATGGAAGCGGCACAGGACGTGCGTCTGCGTGAAGAAGGGCTGCAGTCGGCGCTGGCCGCGCTCGACGACCGCAGCCGCACCATCGTGCAACGCCGCTGGCTGGCGCAGGAAGGGGAGTCGGCCACGCTGCATGAACTGGCCGACGAGTATGGCGTATCGGCTGAACGCATTCGCCAGATCGAAGCGAAGGCGATGCAGAAAATGAAAGCCACCATGCACCGTGCGCTCGGCGTGGCCGCCTGACCCGAAGGACGGCCGCGATCTTTCGGCCGGACAACAAAAAAGCGACCTCCGGGTCGCTTTTTTGTTGTCAGCCAGCTGCGAGCAGGGTTTTCAGATCCTGCGCAATATTGGCAGCCGTCTCGCCGTGACGGATGAACAGCCGCAGTCGGCCCTGCGCATCATGGACGTAGGTCCCGGCCGAATGATCCATCGTGTACTGGCCTTCGGTACTGCCGGCGACCTTCTGGTAGAAAATCTTGTATTCCTTGGCCGTGGCCGCAGTAGCCGCGGCATCGCCGCGCAGACCGACGAAGGACGGGTTGAATTTCGGCACGTAGCCGGCAAGCAGTTCCGCCGTGTCGCGCTCGGGATCCACCGTGATGAACAGCACCTGCACCTTTGCCGCATCCGGCCCGAGTTGCTCGAGCGCCTGCTTCATGGTCGACAGGCTGGTCGGGCACACATCGGGGCAATGCGTGAATCCGAAGAACAGCGTGACCAGCTTGCCCTTGTAATCGGCGAGCGTTCGCTGCTGGCCGGTGTGGTCGGTCAGCGTGAAGCCCCGGCCATATTCGGCACCGGTCACGTCGATGCTGCGATAAGTGGGCCCGGACGGACTACAGCCCGACAGCGCGACAGCAAACAGCACAGTCGCGAAAAAGCGGCGGTTCATAGCGGGATGTAGTGGTCGACCAGCAGCGCTGCAAACAGCAGGGACAAGTGCCAGAGTGAAAAGCGGAACGTGCGCTTGGCGAGATCGTCGGAGTAATTGCGCATCAGGCGCCAGGCGTAGGCAATGAAAATGCCCCCCAGCACGACAGCCGCCGCAAGGTAGATCAAGCCACTCATGCGCGAGGCGAATGGCAACAGGGTGACCGCGAACAGGATCAGGGTGTACAGAAACACCTGTAGCCGGGTGTATTCGGAGCCATGGGTCACCGGCAGCATCGGCAGACCTGCCTTGGCATACTCCTGCGTGCGGTAGAGCGCCAGAGCCCAGAAATGCGGCGGGGTCCACGCAAAAATGATCAGGAACAGCAGCAGTGCATCGGAAGACACTTCACCGGTCACCGCGGCCCAACCCAGCACCGGCGGCATCGCGCCGGAGGCGCCGCCGATCACGATGTTCTGCGGTGTCGCCGGTTTCAGTATGACCGTGTAGATGATGGCGTAGCCGATGAAGGTCGCCAGCGTGAGCCACATGGTCAGCGGATTGACCCAGTGGTAAAGCAGGGTGAGGCCGACTCCGCCAACCACACCCGAGAACACCAGCGTTTCGAGCGAGTTCACTTCACCGCGCGGCAACGGACGCGCCCGCGTGCGCGCCATCACGGCGTCGATCTTCTGTTCCACCAGACAGTTGATCGCAGCGGCGGCGCCCGCCACCAGCCCGATCCCCACGGTGGCGGCCAGCACCACATCCATCGGCGGCAGGCCTTGCGGCACCGCGAGAAACATGCCGATCACCGCGCAGAAAACGATGAGCTGGACAACGCGCGGCTTGGTCAGCTGCAGGTAATTGGCCAGCCTCAGCGACAGGGGCGGTAGGTCAAGCCGCATGGCTTTCATGGAGCACTCCGGGATAGCGTTGCTGCGCAGTCGCGCGAAGGCGGTAGTTTATCAGCACCATCACGATCACCAGCGCCGCAGCGCCGCCGTTGTGTGCAGCAGCCAGCGCAAGCGGCAGGCTGAACCAGACATTGGCAAGGCCGAGCAACACCTGCAGCACCAGAATCACCAGCAATGCCGTGGACAGCGCTGCGTGACCGGCCCTTCGCAGCCCGAACGCGAGGGACACCAGAACAAGTGTCGCAATGACCGCGCCGACCCGATGCATCCAGTGGATCGCCGTCAAGGCCTCGATGGTCAGCGTTTCGCCATCTGCGCCGACGCCCAGTTCGCGGATGACATGGAAGCCGTTGGCAATATCCATTTCCGGCACCCAGGCACCGCGGCAGGTCGGCAGGTCGGAGCAGGCCAGCGCAGCGTAATTCGTGCTGACCCAGCCGCCCAGCGTGATCTGCGCTGCGAGCACCACGAAGGCCGACATGGCGAACAGGCGCAGCGCCGGACTGACGGTGACGCGGGCTGGCGCAAGCGTGCGCGCGTACAGGCAGACCAGCAGCGCGAGGACAGTCAGGCCGCCGATAAGATGACCGGTGACGATGGCCGGCTTGAGCAGCATGGTAACCGTCCATTTGCCGAACATCGCCTGCAGGCCGACAACGCCAATGAGGGCTGTCGCAAGCCAGGGCGACGCCGCAGGATCTCGCCGGTTGCGCCACGCAAGCGCTGCGATGCCGACGATGCACAGGCCGACGATGCCCGCAATGTAGCGGTGGATCATTTCCTTCCAGGCCTTCGCAAAGGTCACAGGACCGTGCGGGTCGGCCTCCTGCGCAGCGGATATGTGATCAGACGCCTGGGTTACGGTGGCGTGGCCGTAACAGCCAGGCCAGTCCGGACAACCCAGCCCCGCGTCGGACAGGCGCACGTAGGCGCCGAGCACGATCAGCGCGAAGGTCATCGCCAATGTGGCGAGCAAAAGGTTGCGGTAGGTCTTCATCAGCCGAGCCTCGAGTATTTCATCAGTCGTTGGAAATCCTTGATCATCTTCTTCGGGTCCGGCTCGTCCGGGTAGCGCATGATTAGCTGCCCGAGCGGATCGACCAGGTAGATGGCATGTGCATGCGCCGGTTCCCGGATCAGCGCAGCCAGCGTCGCCGAGCCTTCCGCGCGCACGATGTGCATGCCTTCGATCGCCTCGACCAGCTTCGCCTGCGGCGACGTCGCGTCATCGAGCAGCCAGACGCGCTCGATTCGGTCCTGATGCTCACCCTGCGCCTTGCGTACCTGGCGGATGAAATACAGCGATTGCTCGCAGCGCGCGTCGCAGCTGCCACTGTCCGCGAAGACCAGCGTCCAGCGTCCCTTGAGTCCGGAAAAATCAAAGGCCTTGCCGGTGATCGAGGTCAGCGTCTCTGCCGGCAGCGGCTGCGGTGACAACAGCTGCCCGTAATTGACCGTGCTGTCGGGTCGCCACAGATAATAAAGAGCGTACGAGGCGATCAGTGGCAGCGTACACACCAGACCGATTACAACCAGCGTCTTCTTGCCGTTCAAGACTTCTCTCCTGTTTTCTTCATGGCGGCGAACAGTCCGGACAATGCCGTGACGAGGGCAAAGGCGTACCACTGGCCGGCGTAGGCGATGTGCTTGTCGATGCCGAACTCGGGATTCAGACGCTCGCGCGTCAAACCATCTTCGGGACCGCCGTGCTGCGCGAGAATGAATGGCGCAAGTTCGAGCGAGCTGGCGCTCGCTACGCGATCGACCGTCACGTTCTGCCACACCTTGCCCGCAACCGAATCCGCCGACAGTTCGACAAACCTCGACTCGGCTCGCAGTACGACGCCTTCGATGCGCTGCACGCCCGGTTCAGTCGGAACGTCCGGCAGGTCTTCGCGCAGGCGACCGCTCCGTACCCACCCACGATCGACCAGCACACAGCGCACAGCCGTCTGACAAAGCGGCATGAATACCCCGTAACCGACCTGACCGTTGCGTACCCGGTTATCGGCGTAGATCAGTGCGCTGGCCTTCCACGCGCCTTCGATCGTGGCACTCGAATACTCGGGCGGAGCGACCGGCCCCCATTGGGTGACGTCAAGTGCGGGTGCGGCCTGGGCGCGTTCATAGGCCGCGAGAAGACCTTGCTTGTAGTGCGCGCGGGCCGTTTGCCATTGTGCCGCGCCGAGCGTAACCGAGATGACCAGCGCGCAGGTCAGTGCGGGCCAGAATCGGATCACGAAAGTGCGACGGGCGAAGGTGAACTGGGTCATTGCGGTGAGAGGTCCGGGGTACACTGGACATCTTGAAAAGGGAATCGTTTGATGCGCTATCTCGTGATTGTCGTCTTGCTGTTCATCATTGCCAGCCTGGGTTCGGCGCTCTTCTTCCTGTTCCGCGACACGGGGAACTCGAGCCGGATGATGCGAGCACTGGCACTGCGCGTTGGCCTGTCGATCGCGCTGTTTGTCGCGCTGACACTGAGCTACCGATTCGGGCTCATCGAAGGAAAGCTCTGAGCCACGGCTTCATCTCGCTGCTGGATTCCGCAGCGCCGATTTCATCAAGCGGTTCAGACCGGATCGGATCCGCGAAAAAAAGCGCCGCACGATGTGCGGCGCCGAGTATTTATTTTTTAAGGGCTCTTGTTTGATACCGGCCCACTCTCCTCCTCGCTAATTCTGCTCCATCAAATCCAGTAGACCACAACGAAAAGCAGCAGCCAGACGACGTCAACAAAGTGCCAGTACCAGGCAACCGCTTCGAAGCCGAAATGGTTTTGTGACGTGAAATGTCCGGCAAAGACGCGGCACAGTATCACGATCAACATCGTTGCACCAATGGTGACGTGAAAACCGTGGAACCCGGTCAGCAGGTAAAACAGCGATCCGAACACGCCAGTCGTCAGCTTGACGTTCAGATCGCCGTAGGCGTGCATGTATTCGTAGACCTGGAAACCCAGGAAGACGACGCCGAGCAGGATGGTCAGAAACAGACCGAGCTTCAGCTGTCCGCGATTGTCGTGCAGCATGCCGTGGTGCGCCCAGGTGAGGGTGGCACCCGACGTGAGCAGCAGGAAGGTATTGAGTGCTGGTATGCCCCACGCGCCCATCGGTGTGAACGGGCCGCCGTCGTAGGCCGGGCCCGGATTCGGCCAGGCATTCGTGGCCTCCGGCCACAGTAGCGCCTGATGTTCGAGCGACGCTAGGTCGGGGATGGACAGCACTCTTGCGTAGAACAACGCTCCGAAGAAAGCCGCAAAGAACATCACCTCCGAAAAGATGAACCAGCCCATGCTCCAGCGGAACGACATGCCGACACGCTTGTTGTACAGACCACCTTCAGACTCGTGGGCAACCTTGCGGAACCAGATGAACATCATGTACAGCAGCGTCAGGATTCCGGCACCCAGCACGTAAGCACCACCCTGGATCGCATTCATGGTCAGCACCGATCCCAGTGCGAACAGCAGCAATGCGACCGAACCGGTGATCGGGTAAGTCGACGGCGACGGCACGAAGTAATACGGTGCTTGGTGAGGCGTATTCGAACTCATTTTTTAATTTTCCTTCCCGTTATTCTCTCAAGCAATACTGATCAGAACTCTCACAACCACCAGCAACGTGATCACGAACAACGCGGCGGCCACGACACCCGTGATGATAACTTGCACTGGCGTCAGCGACGCCGCTGCTTCGTCATGATTGCGCTTTCCCCGCACTCCGGCGAATGCGGACAACACGGTCACGACATTGCGAAAAACACTGGCCATGCTCAACCCCCTGCTCCTGCACTGTCGTCACGCCCGACCTCTGCCGTCGCACCGGGGACCTCGAAGAAGGTGTACGACAGCGTGATGGTGGTGATGTCTTTCGGCAGCGATGAAGATACCAGGAAGGCGACCGGCATTCGCCGTACCTCGCCCGCCGCGAGTGTCTGCTGCTTGAAGCAGAAACATTCCATTTTCTGGAAGTACTGCATCGCCGCAGACGGCGTGTAACTCGGGATTGCCTGTCCGGTCACCGCACTCTGCCGCGTGTTCGACACCTCATACTCGATCGTCACGACTTCACCCGGATGCACCACCATGGAACCGGTCACCGGCTTGAAATTCCACGGCAGCTTGTGCAGGTTGGCGTCGAACTCCACCGTCACGCTGCGCGAGCGGTCGACCTGTGTGTTGAGCGGCAGACTGCTGTCCTGCTTGTTCAGGTTATTGACGTCCAGCACCTGACAGAGCTTCTCGTAGAACGGCACCAGCGCGTAGCCAAAGCCGAACATCAGGAACGCCGACACGATCAAGCGCACCAGCGTGGAGCGGTTGCGCCTGTCGGACACTGTTCCGCCCTGTTCCGGAGATGTCATTGGCCGGACAATCCGTAACGCACCACGAAGGCGACGAATACTGCAACCGCAGTCCCCGCCAGCCACACCGCAGTACGTACGTTGCGGCGGCGGAGTTCGTCATCACCTGAAGTCACAGCGGAGCTCACTTGAAGACCGGCGGCGTTTCGAAGGTGTGATGCGGCGCCGGCGACGGCACTGTCCACTCCAGACCTTCAGCACCATCCCACGGCTTGGCCGAAGCCTTCTCGCCACCCTTGATGCACTTGAGCACGACGACCAGGAACACCAGCTGCGACAGACCGAAACCGAAGGCACCAATCGACGAAATCATGTTGAATTCGGCGAACTGCAGCGAGTAGTCCGGGATCCGGCGCGGCATGCCCGCAAGGCCCAGGAAGTGCTGAACGAAGAAGGTCATGTTGAAGAACACGATCGACAGCCAGAAGTGCAGCTTGCCCAGCTTTTCGTCGTACATGTGACCGGTCCACTTGGGCAGCCAGTAGTAGGCGCCCGCATAGGCGGAGAAAAGGGCACCGGCAACCATGACGTAGTGGAAGTGCGCCACAACGTAGTAGCTGTCATGCAGCTGGATGTCCACCGCTGTCATCGACAGCACCAGTCCCGAAAAGCCACCCAGCGTGAACAGGAACAGGAAACCGATCGAGAACAGCATGGGGGTTTCGAAACTCAGCGAACCGCGCCACATGGTTGCCACCCAGTTGAACACCTTCACACCGGTCGGAATGGCGATCAGCATCGTGGCAAACATGAAATACAGCTGACCGGCGACCGGCATGCCCACTGTGTACATGTGGTGCGCCCACACGATGAACGACAGGATGGCGATCGACGACGTGGCATAGACCATCGACGCGTAACCGAACAGCGGCTTGCGCGAGAAGGCCGGAATCACTTGCGACACGACACCGAAGGCCGGGATCGCAATGATGTACACCTCGGGGTGACCGAAGAACCAGAAGATGTGCTGATACAGCACCGGGTCACCACCACCAGCCGCGTTGAAGAAACTGGTGCCGAAGTGGCGGTCGGTCAGGATCATCGTGACTGCACCTGCCAGCACCGGCATTACCGCGATGACGAGGTAGGCGGTGATCAGCCAGGTCCAGCAGAACAGCGGCATCTTCATCAGCGTCATGCCGGGCGCGCGCATGTTGAGCAGCGTCGTCACGATG
>NZ_JAUYRO010000120.1 GCF_030696805.1 Methyloversatilis sp.
CCTGACCAGCGCCGTGGGTTGCGTTCGCGCGCTTGCAGGTAGGTCTGATGCCGGGCGGCCAGGATTGCGTGATCTGCACCGGTATGGCGTTGCGCCGGCGTGACGTAACGGATGCCGCTGTGCCGATGCTCGAAGTTGTACCAGTGCGCGAAGTCAGCAGCCCAGGCTCGAGCTCCATCCAGATCGGCAAATCCGCCCACGGGGAATTGCGGCCGGTACTTGGCGGTCTTGAACAGCGACTCCACGAAGGCGTTGTCGTCGGAGACGCGCGGGCGCGAGTACGACGGCTTGACCCCCAGCCAGTTGAGCATGGCAAGCACGGTGGTGGCCTTGAGCGTGCTGCCGTTGTCGCCGTGCAGCACCGGTTTGTCGGCCATCGCATGCACCCCCTCGGCCAGCGCGGTGCGCTTGAGCAGGTGGGCCGCGTGGTCGGCATCGTCGCGGGCATGGACCTCCCAGCCCACGATCTTGCGGCTGTACAGATCCATGATCAGGTACAGGTAGAACCAGTGGCCCTGTACCTGTGCGGGCAAGTAGGTCATATCCCAGCACCAAACCTGCCCGGGCCCGGTGGCGACGTGCGTGGTGGGCCGACGCGACGGCTGCGGTGCACGGCTCCGACCACGGTGGCGGTTCTGTCCATGCTCGCGCAGCAGGCGCTGGAAGCTCGATTCGCTGGCCAGATACACGCCCTCATCGGCCAGCGCCGGCACGATGCGTGCCGGTGGCAAGGCCGCAAACCGGGGTTCGTTAGCCACCGCCAGAATCCGTGTGCGTTCGTCCTCGTTGAGCGCATGGCCGGGCGACGCCCGCTCGAGCTCGGGGCGCTTGTCGCCCACGACCAGACCGTCGTGCGCTTTCCAGCGCTGCAGCGTGCGTACGGTAATCCCCGCGGTCTGGCAGGCCGGTTGCAGCCGGGCACCGGCGCTGTGCGCCACCTCAATGTTGCGGACCAATGTCCGGCGATCTTCCAAGTCGATCATGCGTCCTCGTCCTTGTCCTTGTGGAAGATCACCTCGAGTTTTTTTGACAGCACCAGAAGCGCGGCGGTCTCTGCCAGCGCCCTGTCCTTGCGCCGCAACTCGCGCTCCAACTCCTTGATGCGCCGCCGGTCGGCTTTTGTCTCGCGGTGGCTGGCGCGTGCGTCCTCGGGCGCGGCCAGCGCCTGGGTTGCCGCCTGGCGCCATTGTTCGAGCTCCTGCGGATACACCCCGTGCTCACGGCACCACGCGCTTTTACCGGTCTCGCCCATCGCCGCGGTGACCAGTACCGCATCGAGCCGAGCCGCCGCTGTCCAGGCCCGCTCGCGAGCGGGCCTGGACAGCGCATCCGCACGCCAACGCTCCAACGTCGCCGCCGAGATGCTCAGATCTCGTGCAACCAATTCCAGTGATGCACTCTCCGGCGGCAACAGCCGCCCAACAGCTTTGTCCTTGAAAGCTTGTCCGTATCTCGCCACTTTGTTTCTTCCACTATCGCCCCCGGTTTGATGATTCTAACGAGGCGACAACTAGTCTGACTCAAGGGGACTGCTGACGCGCACCACCCAGCAGACGCTGGACGTGTACTACGGCAACACTGAATCGCCCCGGATTTTGCGAAGGCCTGCTCGCTGAAGTCAGACCACCACACCTGTTACGCCTGCCGCAAATACCAGCATGGTTACTATACAAAAATGTATTTGTATAGTAACTTCAGCCGATGCGCTACGTCGAACTGTCACTCGCCGCCCAGACCGCTTACGCGGAGCTGTTCTCCCAGACTCAGACACTGGAGATGGGAAACGCCCTGGCGGGGCTGTCCGGCGCGTTTCACCGGCGCACGATCAAGGGCCGCGTCTATTGGTACTTCGGTTATCGCGATATCGACAAGCAGGGCCGGATGATTTACGTCGGTCCGGATTCGGAGCGGGTGCGCTCGCTGGTTGAATCACACGAACGTGCCCGGGCGGCCGGGCTGTTGACGAGGCCGGCTCTGGTTGCGCTGGCGGCGGGCGCGACACCCGCAGCGCCGAAGCACTTCCGGGTGGTGCGTCGTCTGGCCGAGTACGGGTTTTTCAGGGCGGGCGGCGTGCTCATCGGCACACATGCCTTCATCGCCCTGGGAAACATGCTGGGCGTGCGCTGGGCGGATGGCGCAGCCACGCTCGACGTGGATTTCGCCCATGCAGGCCCCAACGTGTCGATCGCCTTGCCGGCCAATATCCAGATCGATGTGCATGGCGCGCTCGAATCACTGGAAATGGGCTTCCTGCCGATCACCCAGCTCAATGGCAAGGTCGGGGCGCAATATCGAAACCCGGACGATCTTGAACTCCGTCTTGATTTTCTGACGAGCATGACGCGCACCGGTGAGCCTGTGCTGGTGCCGAACCTCAATGTGGCGCTCGAACCGCTGAAATTCATGGAGTTTTCGCTCGAAGCGCCGGTGCAATGCTGCTTGTTTGCGCGTGCCGGCGCGTGCGTGGTCAACGTGCCGGCCCCTGAACGATTCGCCGTGCACAAGTTGATCGTGCACGGCGAGCGCCCGGTCGCTGAGCAGACCAAGGCGAAGAAGGATGTGCTGCAGGCCGTCGGCTTGATCGAGTACTTCCAGAGCCAGGGCATGGCCGATGTCTTCAATGCAGCGTGGCGTGACGCCCTTGGTCGCGGCCAAGGCTGGGCTGCACGCGCGCAGCAGGGCCAGAAAGCCCTGTTGCGCATGGCGCCGGAACTGGATCAGCCTGAACTGTGGCGCTGATTCAGCAACGCTGAGCGGGGCAGAGATTGTGTCCGCTTCATTCGTCAACGTCCTCGTCCGCGATGGGTTCCACCATAGCCTCCGCCTTTTCGATCGCCGCCTCCAGTGCGGCGTCGGGATGGCCGGCCGGCAGGCGGGGGGCGCTCGAGATGCGCCGGTAGTCGGCGTCGGTCGTTACCGAATCGCCGGTTGTGCGCTGTGCCGACCCCAGATTGGCCGTGACCAGTTGCGGCACGGCCAGCACCAGCGCGACCATGACGATCTGGATGCCGACGAAGGGTACGGCGCCCCAGTAGATGTCGCGCGTCGGCAGAGTCTTCGGTGCGACCGAGCGCAGGTAGAACAGCGCGAAGCCGAACGGCGGGTGCATGAATGAGGTCTGCATGTTCACCGCCAGCAGCACGCCGAACCACACCAGATCAATGCCCAGCTTGTCGGCCACCGGGGCGAGCAGCGGCACGACGATGAAGGCCAGTTCGAAGAAGTCGAGGAAGAAGGCGAGCACGAACACCAGCGTCATGACGACGATCAGGAAGCCGGTTTCGCCGCCGGGCAGGCCGAGCAGCAGGTGTTCGACCCACAGGTGGCCGTCGATGCCGTAGAAGGTGAGCGAAAAGACGCGCGAGCCGATCAGGATGAACAGCACGAAGGTGGTCAGCCGGACCGTGCGGTCGAGCGCCTGCTGCAGCAGGTCGCGGTTCAGGCGCCGGCGTGCGGCGGCCATCAGCAGCGCGCCGGTGGCGCCCATCGCACCGCCTTCGGTCGGTGTCGCCAGCCCCAGGTAGATGGTGCCGAGCACGAGGAAAATGAGTGCCAGCGGCGGCATCAGCACGAAGGCGACGCGGCGCGCGAGATCCGGCAGCAGGTTCAGACGCAGCACGCGGTCGGCCACGGCGATCAGCCAGGCGACGCTGCCGCCGGCGGTGACCGCGAACAGCGCACGCGCGTCGGCGGTGTGCGCCTGCAGCGCCGGCAACTGGCTGGCGGCGATGCCGCCGAGCACCGCCACGGCGAACAGTGCCCACACGCCGCGCCGCTCCGCCGCAGTGTGGTCATCGGCCTCCGGCAGCGCCGGTGCCTTGTGAGGCCGCAGCCAGGCCACGATCAGAACGTAGAGCAGATAGAGCCCGGTCAGCACCAGTCCGGGCAACAGGGCGCCGCGGTACATGTCGCCGACCGGGCGGCCGAGCTGGTCGGCCAGCACGATCAGGACGAGCGATGGCGGAATGATCTGCGCCAGCGTGCCCGACGCACAGATGACGCCGCTGGCCAGCCGCGCGTCGTAGCCGGCGCGCAGCATGATGGGCAGCGATATGAGGCCCATCGAAATGACCGACGCGGCGACCACGCCGGTCGTTGCGGCGAGCAGCGCGCCGACCAGCACCACCGCCACTGCGAGCCCGCCGCGCAGCGTGCCGAACAGCCGGCCGACCGTGTCGAGCAGGTCTTCGGCCATGCCTGAGCGTTCCAGCACCAGGCCCATGAAGGTGAAGAAGGGAATGGCGAGCAGCGTGTCGTTGCTCATGACGCCCCACACGCGGTCGGGCATGGCCTGCACCAGCGATGCGGACAGCAGCCCGAGTTCGATGCCGATCAGCCCGAACACGATGCCGCAGGCGGCCAGCGCGAACGCCACCGGCACGCCGGACAGCAGGAACAGCACCATGGCCGCGAACATGATCGGTGCGAGGTTGGCGGCCAGCCAGGCGCTCATTCGGGCCGCTCCGACAATGCGGCGATGCGGCGGATCAGCAGCGCGACGGCCTGGGCGGCGAGCAGCGCAAAGCCCACCGGCACCAGCAGGCGCGCCGGCCACAGCGGCAGGCCGCCGGCGCTGGCCGACACTTCGTGGCTGGTCCATGAGGCGACGAACCAGGGCCAGGACAGCCACAGCATCAGCAGTGCCACCGGCAGCACCATGGTCAGCAGGCCGGCGATGTCGGCCCACAGCCTGCCGCGCGGGCCGAGACGGGACGTGATGAGGTCGATGCGCACATGTTCGTCGAGCTTGAGCACGCGGCCGGCGCCGAGCAGGAACACCGCCGACACCAGATACCACTGCGCTTCGAGCAGCGCGTTGGAACCCGAATCGAACTTGCGCGCCAGTGCATTGCCAACGGCAAGCAGCACTGCGGCGAGTACCGCCCAGGGCAGCACCCGGCCGCAGGCCTCGTTCATACGGTCGATCAGGTCGGCGAGCAGCAGCAGCGGGCGCATCGGGCGCATCGGGAGGCGGGTGAGGGGTGGATGAGCGATGGTAACCGGCAGAGACGGCGGCGCCGCTGCCGGCCCGATGCAGATGTGACATTGCGTCATCGACGTGCCGATCGCGGGCAGAGCCCGCTCCTACGAACGGCAGTACTGTCGCGGTTCTCGTAGGAGCCTGCCCTGCAGGCGATGCGGTCTTCGGACACGCGACATCGCTTGCTCAACGTGCGTATCGCGGACAGGGTCCGCTCCTACGAAAAGCGAACATTGCGCCATTTTCTCGCAGGAATCTGCCCACGGCAGGCCTTGATGGCCGACCGGCTCTGGGGGTGGCGGGCGGTGCTCGCCGAAACCCCCGTTTCGTTCCTGCAGGTAACATCCGGCTTCGCACAAGGAACACTCATGACTGCACGCACGCGCTTCTGTCTGGTCCGGCACGGTGAAACGACGTGGAATGTCGATCGCCGCATCCAGGGCCAGGTCGATATTCCGCTCAACGACACCGGGCTCGCGCAGGCGCAGGCCACGGCGCAGGCGCTGCTGGGCGAGCGGATCGACACGATCTATGGCTCGGACCTCGGCCGTGCGTGGGTGACGGCCGGGCGCATCGCGGTGCCGCGCGGACTGGCGGTGATGCCGGAGCCGGCGCTGCGCGAGCGCCACTATGGCGGCTTCCAGCGGCTGACCTATGCCGAGGCGCGCCGCCAGCACCCGGACGCCTTCGCGCGCTTCGACGCGCGCGAGCCGGACGCCGGCTTTCCGGGGCGTGGCGGCGAGTCGCTGGCTGCCTTCGATGCGCGGGTGTGGGCTTTCGTCGAATCGCTGCGCAGGCGCCACACCGGCCAGACGGTACTGCTGGTGACGCACGGCGGCGTGCTCGACATCGTGGCGCGGCGGGTGCGCGGACTGGGGCTCGTCTGCGCGCGCGATTTCGACATCGCCAACTGCGCGCTGAACTGGGTGAGCCACGACGACAGCGGATGGTGCCTCGAACGCTGGGGTGACGTGTCGCACCTGGATGGCGCACTGGATGAATTGCCGGCGTGATGTCGCACTGCGCATATATATATGCAATGTCGGTTCTGCCTGTGCCCTGACCTGAAGACCTGAACGATGAAGAACAAGCCCACCCCGGCGCGCCAGCCGTCGCCAGCCGAACTGCAACCGGTGTTCGCGCTCTACAACGGCGGCCGGCTGGCTGATGCGGCCAGCGCCGCGCAGCAGTTGCTCAGGCGCTACCCGGCGGCGGTCGTGCTGCACAGCGTGCGCGGTTCGGCGCTGGCCGGGCTGGGCCGGCTCGACGATGCCGAACAGGCGTTTCGCGAGGCGGTCACGGCCGATCCGCGCTCGGCCGAACTGCTGAGCAATCTGGGTCTGGTGCAGCAGCAGCGCGGTCGAAACGAACAGGCGCTGGCGACTTATCGCCGCGCCTTCGCGCTGAAGCCGGACTTTCCGGAGCTGCTGTACAACATGGGCGTGGTGCAGGACGCGCTCGGCCAGCTCGATGATGCGGCCGCCAGCTACCATCGCGCGCTGAAGCTGCAGCCGCGTTTCGCGGTCGCCTGGTTCAACCTCGGCACGGTGTGCGAACGTCTGCAGCGCACCAACGACGCGCTGGCCGCCTACCGCGAAGCTGTCGCGGTCGAACCCGGTTTCGTCGAGGCGCACGCCAATCTGGGTGCGGCGTTGCAGAAGCAGGGCCGGCATGACGAGGCGGTCGCCGCCTATCGCAAGGCACTCGCGATACAGCCGACAGCGACGGCCTGGTTCAGCCTGGGCACGGCGCAACGCGATCAGGGTCTGCTCGGCGACGCGGCAGCCAGTTACCGGCAGGCGCTGGCGCTGGCGCCCGACTATGCCGATGCGCACAGCAACCTCGGCGAAATCCTGCGCGACCAGGGTGATGCGGCCGCCACGATCGCCGCCTTCCGTGCCGCGCTGGCGATCGACCCGGCGCATGGCGAAGCCAGTTACAACCTCGGCCTGCTGCATTACGACATGGGCGATCTGGCCGAGGCGATACCGTACTTCGAGCGCGCGCAGATCCGCGACTGGCAGGAGCGGGTGCTGTACTGCCTGTACAAGACGCGCCGCTTCGACGCTTTCCGCGAACGGCTGGCAGGCATGACAGGCACCATTCAGCCTGAAGTCGGCAACCCCGAGGTTCGTTCCCCCGAGGTTCGACACCGCGAAGTTCGACACCGCGAAGTTCGCCACAACTCGCCGATGCTGGCGACCTTGTCGGCGCACCACGCCGCCAACTTCGGTGTCGCCGACGGCTACGACTTCTGCCCGGCGCCGCTCGATTTCGTGTTCCACAGCCACATCGACGCGCTGTCCGATTCGTCCGGCAGCTTGCTGGCTGAGCTGCTGCGCGACGTCACGCACGCCGAAATCGAGGCGCGCAAGCAGGGCCGGCTGCATCACGGCATCCAGTCGGCGGGCAATCTGTTCCGCCGCAGCGAACCTTCGTTTGAACGGCTGGCCGCGCTGATCGGCGAACAGGTCGCGCGCTACCGCGTGCGGCTGGCCGGCGACACCTGCGTGTTCGCGCAGGATTTCCCGCCCGACACGGTGTTCAGCAGCGCCTGGTACGTGAAGATGAGCCGGGGTGGCCACCTGACGTCGCACATCCATGAAACCGGCTGGCTCAGCGGCGTGGTCTACCTCGCGATTCCGCGCGACCGGCCGGCCGGCAGTCTGGCCGGCGGCATCGAATTCAGCACCGACGGCGACGACTACCCGCGCGAACACGACGACTTTCCGCGCAAGACGCTGCTGCCGGTCGTCGGCGACATCGTGCTGTTCCCGTCCTCGCTGTTCCACCGCACGATTCCATTCGAATCGAACGAAGAACGCATCTGCATCGCCTTCGACGTGAAGCCCCGCCCGGGCCTGCAGACTCAGGGGTAGTCGCCGTCCGACATACAACCGGCCCGGCACCGCCCACACTGCTGGCTGATTGTTGAATGCCGCCGGCGCCCGCCGACCGGCGTTCGACTGGACGGGAGAACAGCGTGACCGCAACGCGCATACGCCATACCCGGCCGGCTGATATTCCCGCGTTGATCGCCCTGCAAGCGCGCGTGTACCCGGACATTCCACCGTGGAGCCGCCGCAAGCTGGGCGAACAGCTCGACGTGTTTCCGCAGGGCCAGATCGTGGCCGAGATCGACGGTGCGATCGTCGGCTGCGCCAGCGCGCTGGTCGTGCTGTGGGACGACTGGTGCGATTCGCACAGCTGGCAGGACATCACCGGTGCCGGCACCTTCGAGCATCACAACCCTGACGGTCGCACGCTGTACGGTGCGGAAGTGTTCGTCGATCCGGATCTGCGCGGATCCGGCGTCGGCCACCTGCTGTACGAAGGGCGGCGCATGCTGTGCCGGGCGATGAACCTCAAACGCATCATCGCCTGCGGTCGCCTGCCCGGCTACCACCGCCACGCTGCCGACATGACGGCCGACCTGTACGCCCGCAAGGTAGTGTGGGGCGACCTGCGCGACCCGGTGCTCAGCTTCCAGCTGAAGGAAGGCTTCAGCTACCTCAGCGTGGTGCCGGGCTACCTGCCCGAAGACACCGAATCACTGGGCTACGCCTCGGTCATCGTCTGGCTCAACCCGGACCACGATCCGGCCCGACCCACCCATTTCCCGGAGCACATCCTGCCATGATCGTCCGCATCGCCGCCGTACAGTACCTGCTGCGCCCCATTCACGACTGGTCCGGTTTCGAGAACCAGGTGCGCTTCATCATGAAGGCGGCCGGCGACTACAAGCCGCAGTTCGTGCTGCTGCCCGAAATCTTCACCACGCAACTGCTGTCCTTCATGGACACCAGCGACCTGAATGCCGCCGTGCGCAACATGCACGACTACACCAAGCGCTACCGCGACCTCATGCTGGAACTGGCGGCACAGTGGAACGTGCACTTGATCGGCGGCAGCCACCCGACGGTGCGCGAAGACGGCCGGCTGACCAACACGGCGTACTACTTCACGCCGGGCGGCCAGGTGTTCGAACAGGACAAGATCCATCGCACGCGCTGGGAGCGCGAAAAGTGGGACACCGACGCCGGCGACCAGCTGCGCCTGTTCGATACGCCATTCGGCAAGATTGCCATCCTGATCTGTTACGACATCGAATTTCCGGAACTGTCGCGCATGGTGTGCGAGGCGGGCGCCGACATCCTGTTCGTGCCCTCATGCACCGATGACCGGCAGGGCTTTCTGCGGGTGCGCTACTGCTGCCACGCGCGGGCGATCGAGAATCAGGTGTTCGTCGTGCAGACCAGCACCGTGGGCAATCTGCCAGTCGAGGGACTCGGCATGCACTACGGTCAGGCCGGCATCATCACGCCGTCGGATTTTCCGTTCGCCCGCGACGGCATCGCCGCCGAAGGGACGCCGAACATCGAACAGATCATCGTCGCCGAAGTCGATCTGAACGACCTGCAGGGCAACCGCCTGAACGGCACGACCATCCCGCTGTACGACAAGCGCAAGGATGTGTACGAACACCCGGTGGAAGTCATCAAGGTGAGCTGATCGCCCGGGCGGTCGCGCCATAAAAAAGGCCACCTGCGTGCCGGCAGGTGGCCTTTTTTGATGGGGTGGCTCGAAGCATGCCCCGATCAGGCTTCCTCGTCGCCGTAGCTGTTGCGTACTTCGGTGCCGCCGGACTGCGCCCTGACGTAGTCGGCCACCGCGGCTTCGAAGGTCGCGTTGCCGGTCTTCATGCAGGAAATGTAGTACTCCCAGAATTCCGGGCTGCTGGTCACCGCGGCCAGCGCGGCCGACTTCATCGCGAACACTTCGTCTTCCGCCTTGGTTCGGATCTTGGTCGGTGCGAACAGCACGTAGGCCTCGGCGTGGGTGTAGATGTCCTTCGCCAGACCGAGCCAGATTTCGGCGTCGGTCAGCGTGACGCGATAGTTCGGCGTGTTGATCTGCGGGCCCTGCGGCCCCTTGCCGTCCAGCTCGGTATGGATGGCATCCAGCTTCGGAATCTGCCGCTTGATCATCTTGCTGATGTACGGCATCACCTCGTCGCGCCGGCCCGGCACGACCAGCAGCCACGGAAACACAGCCGCAGTCACCTTGCGCGCGTAGTCACCGAGATTGAGCACGACCCGGTTGGCCACATCGGGGTCGCGCACATTGCGGCCGAGCGCGTCAAACACCTGCACCGACGTGCCGACCTCCTCGATCGCGGCGACCGCGGAGTAATAGGCGCGGGCATAGTGGTTGTGCTTGAGCAGCAGTTCCGCTTCGTACAGCAACTCGCGGGCGTTGTCGATCGAGGCGTCGCGGTAGCGTCGCAGCAGCTTCGATGTGAGCGCGATGCTCGGCTTGTTTGTTTTCGGCACTGAAGTGACTCCGTAGCTCAAAATCAACCGTTGCGACGATGGCGCAGCGCGCGCTGTCGTCCATGGCCGCACACTGCCGAGGCCGTCCGCACGCGTCACTCCAAGGGTAGGTTCGCGTACGCATTGATCGCATCGTCTTTGCGTTGTCGCTTCGTGTCAACTGCGTGACAAGCCCGTCATGTGCCCGCTGGCAAGGTCAGTGCGGCGCGCAGCCCGGGTGCCGCATCACCCAGTTCGATGCGCCCGGCGTGCAGGCGCGCCACCGACTGCACCAGGCTGAGCCCGAGCCCGAGGCCCGGTGTGTTGCGCGCCCCTTCAAGCCGGTACAGCCGTTCGAACACGCGTTCCTGCTCGCTGACCGGAATGCCCGGCCCCTGATCGGCCACCTCGAGTCGCCAGCCGTCCCGCACCGGTTGAAGGCTGACGCTCACCGTGCCGCCGGCCGGACTGAATTTGATCGCGTTGTCGATCAGGTTGATGACCGCCTGGAACAGCAGGTCGCGGTGGCCGCTTATCGAGGCCTGTTCCGGCACGTCGGCCAACAGCGTGATACCGCGTTCGTCGGCCATCGGCTCCATGAAGTCGATGGCGTCGCGCGTCAGTGAAGCAAGGTCGAGCGCACGGAATTCACTGCGCAGCAGGCCGGATTCGACATTGGCGATGCGCAGCAGCGACTGGAAGGTGGACAGCACCTGATCGATGTCGGCCAGATTGCGCTCCAGCAATGCCGGTAGTTCGTCGCCGGTCGGCGGCGCGGCCAGCGCGGCTTCGATGCGTGCGCGGTGGCGGGTCAGCGGCGAGCGCAGGTCATGCGCGATGTTGTCGGTGGCGCCGCGCACCGAGGCGATCAGCCGGTCGATGCGGTCGAGCATGCCGTTGAGCGTCTGTGACAGGCGGTCGAACTCGTCCGCCGTGCCGCGCACCGGAATGCGGTGGCGCAGGTCGCCATCCATGATCTGCTGTGCGGCGAGGCGCATCGTTTCGACCGGTCGCAGCGCGGCGCGGGTGATCAGGAAACCGCCGATGAGCGACGCGATCAGCATGACGCCGAAACTGGCCAGCGCGGCGCGCCGGATGTCGCTGCGTACCTGCTCCACCTCGTACTCGTCAAAGCCGACCAGCAGCCGGCTGCCGTCCGGCAGGCGCGCCCAGCGCGCGACGACTTCGGTGAGGCCGGGGTGGCGCAGGCTCGGCAGCCGCAGAAGGACGCCGTCGCGCGTTGCAGCGGCCGGCCACGCATCGAGGTTGCCGATCAGCATGACGCCGTCGACACCTTCCAGCCGGTACAGGCGATCGTGATTCGGCGAGCGCATGTCCAGCCGCTGGCGGATCAGGCCGCTCACGCCGCGTACGCCATCGACCCGGTACTCGGCGGTCAGGATGTCCAGTTCGGCGTCTACGCTTTCTTCGACGTGACCCAGCATGTACTGCCCGGCGAGCCAGCTCACCAGCAGCAGCATCAGGCCGAAACCGGTCGCCAGCAGAACGCTGTTGGCCAGTGCCAGTCGCGCCGTCGTGCTCAGGCCACGCGTGGCGCGCGGGGCGACCGGGTGCGTCGGCTCAGTCATCGGCATCCATGCCGTGACGAACGGCCGCGCGCGTAGCGGGTGCAAAGTCGCGTCGCCGGCCTTCGATCAGCGGGCGCGCCAGCGGGCGCAGGTCGAGCCCGATCGTGGCATGCAGCGCCGCCGCCCGCTGGAACAGCTGCTTCTCCGACAGCCGGAATGCATCGCCGCGCGCGGCAAACACGATTTCATTCACGCCGTCTTCGGTGGCGACGACACTGACCGAGTTGGCGAAGCTGGCACGCACGCGGCCGATGTAGGCACCGTGCAGCGCGTCGTCGGCATGCATGTTGATCGCGAGCAGGCCGTTCGGGGTCAATGCGGCGTGGCAGTCGTCGTAGAAGCGCTGCGTGCACAGCGCGCTTGCCTGTCCGCCGATGTCGAAGCCATCCACCAGCAGAAGGTCGAAGGTGTCGTCATGCTGCGCAATCCAGTCGGCGCCATCGGCGCAGTCGATGCGCAGCCGCCCATCGTCCGGCGGGATGTGGAAGCGGTTGCGCAGCGCGATCACCTCAGCCGAAATTTCGGCCACCTCGACGCGCGCGCCCGGCAGGTGGTGGTGGCAGTACTTCACCAGCGATCCGCCGCCCAGGCCGATCATGCCGATGCGCAAGGGCGCCGGCACGAACAGCAGCGCAGCCATCATCAGGCGCGAATAGTCAAGCACCAGATCGACGGGTCGCGCCGGGTCCATGCTGCTCTGCACGGCGGCGCCGTCGAAGTGCATCGTCAGCATGCCTTCGTCGTCCTGCACGAAAGGCGCGCCTGCGGCGCTGCCCGCCCAGGGTGATCGGCGGTCGTTCATGCCGGCACCCGCATGCAGTAGCCGGCGCCACGCAGCGTGTGGATCAGCGGCAGCCAGCCGGCGCGGTCGACCTTGGCGCGCAGGCGGGAAATATGCACGTCGATGACATTCGTCTGCGGATCGAAGTGGTAGTCCCACACGCCCTCGAGCAGCATGGTGCGGGTGACCACCTGACCGGCGTGGCGCATCAGGAACTCGAGCACCCGATATTCCTGCGGCTTGAGCGCGATTTCGTCACCGGCGCGTCGCACGATGTGCGTCATGCGGTCGAGTTCGAGATCGGCCACCCGCAGCACGCTTTCGATCGCCGGCATCAGGCCGCGGCGCGTGATCACGTCCAGCCGCGCCTGCAGTTCCGACATCGCGAATGGCTTCACCAGATAGTCGTCACCGCCGGCGCGCAGGCCGCGGATGCGTTCGTCGACATGGCCGAGCGCACTGAGGATGAGCACCGGCACGCGCGAACCGGTGGCGCGCAGCGCAGCCAGCATCGACAGACCGTCCATCTGCGGCATCAACCGGTCAAGTACGATGGCGTCGTAATTCTCGCCCGTCGCCATGAAAAGGCCGTCGCGCCCGTTTGCCGCGTGGTCGACGACGTGTCCGGCCTCGCGCAGGCCGTGGCAGATGAAACCGGCGATTTCGGTGTCGTCCTCGACCACGAGGAGGTGCATGGCAGACCTTTTCGGAAGGCGCGGCGCACGGCCCGGGTCGGGGTGCGCGAGCCGTGATTCTGCCTGCGTCGAGCCACCTTGCCACAACATGAACGGATGTTCATGTTGCGTCCACCTGCCGGCAATCCACCGCCGTGCAAGCTGATGCATGTCTTCATCCGTCCGTCGTGCGCCCATGCGTTCCGCCCTGCTGTGCTGCCTGCTGTCCGTCCTGTGGCTGACGCCACCGCTGTCTGCGCAATCCGTCTCCATCCCGGCGCCCTCCCACGCGGAAGAGCAAGAACAGACCGTCGTGCGCGACGCCGCACTCACGCTGTCCGGCGCCTTGTCGGCCGCGCTTGGCCGGGCGCCGGGTACCCAGCTGCCACAGGCCCGGCTGTCCGAATCGCGGGTGCTGACCGAACGGGCCGGTAGCGTGCTGTCGGCACCGCCGGCGCTGCACATGCGCTACCAGACCGATCGTCTGCCTGGCCGCGCCGCTGGCGTGCGCGAACTTGAAGCCGGGCTGGACCTGCCCTTGTGGCGATCCGGTCAGCGCGACGCGCTGCGCCGCGAGGCGGACGCGGGTCGCCTGCTGTCCGACGAGGAACTGCGCATCCACCGCTGGCGCGTGGCCGGCGATGTACGTGAAACCCTGTGGCGCGTGCTGCAGGCGGAAGCCGAAGTGAAACTGGCCGACGCCGACGTCGAGCTGTATCGCGCGCTGGAAGACGATGTGTCGAAGCGGGTGCGCGCAGGGGATGCGGCGCCGGTCGAGAGACTGTCGGCCGAAGCGGCCCGGCGCGAGCGCGACGCCGCGCGCTACGAGGCACAGGTCGAACTGGCGCACAGCGTGTTCGGCTGGGCCACGCTGACCGGCTTGCCGGCGCTGCCGGTGACGGCACGCGAGCCGATTGCGCGCACGCCGGTGGATGACGCGCCGATGGGCTATCCGCCTGTGCTCACGGCGCAGGCCGCGCTCGAACGGGCGCGCAGTGCGCTGGCCAGCGTACAGGCCCAGGGCAGCGGTACGCCGCGCATCCTGGTTGGCATGCGTTCCGAAAAATCGCCCGACAGCCCTGTGACGGACAGCGTCGGCGCCACGCTGTCGATTCCATTCGGCGGCGAGGTGCATCGCGCAGCGACCGTGTCGCCGCTGCAGCTCGATCTGGCCCGCGCCGAGGACGACCTTGCGCTGGCCCTGCGTATGGCCACACTGGCGCTGCACGAAGCCGAGCACGAACTGCACGCCCGCGAACAGGCGCTGCAACTGGCCACCGGGCAAAAGGCGGTCGCCGATCGGGAGGTCGAACTCGCCCGCCGTGCCTACCGGCTCGGCGAAAGCTCGCTCGCCGAGCGCCTGCTGATCGAGGCACGCGCCGCCAACGCACGCCGTGCGGCCGCGTTGGCCGACATTGCCTATGAGCGCGCTGTGGCGCGCTACAACAACAGTCTGGGAATCCTGCCGTGAAACATGCGTTCGTGTTGTCCTGTCTGCTCGCGCTGACATCCTCCCTTCACGCCGCCGACATCGTGCTCGGTGCGACGCAGATCGAACGTCTGGGCATCCGCGACGCGGCCCCCGTGTCGGCGGCGCAGGCCAGCGCGGCGCCGTGGTCGGCGCGCGTCGTGGCATCGGCCGACGGCGAGTGGGTGGTGACTGCGCCGGCCGGCGGCGTGGTGGTGCGCGTGCCGGTGGTCGAAGGCCAGCAGGTTGCGGCGAATGCCGTGCTGGTGGAACTGCGCAGCGCAGGCCTGCCCGAACAAGGTGCGGCGCTGGCCCAGTCGCGTTCCGCTGCGGCGCTGGCGCGCAGCAATCTGGAGCGTGACCGGACCTTGCATGCCGAAGGCCTGATCGCCGAACGCCGGGTGCGCGAATCGGAAAATGCGGCTGCACAGGCCGATGCGGCATACGGTGCCGCGCAGTCGAGGCTGCGCCTGCTGGGCGTTTCGGCGGCGGACGCGTCGAGCGGGCGTGTGCAGGTACGGGCCGAGGCGGCGGCGACCGTGCTTGAACGCATGGTGCTGCCCGGTCAGCGCGTGGACGAGGCCGACGCGCTGCTGCGGCTGGCCGATGCACGCAAGCTGATGCTCGAGCTGAACCTGACCGTGGCGCAGGCGCAGGGCGTACGCGAAGGCGACTTGCTGCTGGTGGAGGGGACGGGCGAACAGGCGCGCGTAACGCAGATCGGCTGGGGGGCTGCAGACATGACGCAGACGGTGCGTGTCCGCGCCGCTTTGCCGCCTGCACCATCCGCCCTGCGGCCGGGTCTGTGGGTGCAGGCGCGGCGCTCGCGACCGGCTACCGACGCATGGACAGTGCCGGCTGCGGCAGTCACCCATCACGACGGCCGGACCTGGGTGTTTGCGCGTACCGCGCAGGGTTTTCGCGCGGTCGAGGTGCAGGCGCTGTCGCAGGACGCAGGGTTTGCCACGGTCAGCGGGGCGCTGGACGAAAAGGCTGCGGTCGCGGTCAGTGGTGTGGCCGCGCTGAAGGCGGTGTGGCTGGGCAAGGGAGCGCAATGATGCTCGACGCCCTGACGCGCGGCGCGCTGGCGCGACCGCTGCTGACGATACTTGCCGCGCTGCTGCTGATGGCCGCCGGTGCCTGGTCGATGATGAAATTGCCGATCGATGCCTTTCCGGACGTGTCGGCACCGCAGGTCAAGATCATCGTCAAGCTGGCCGGCATGACGCCGGAAGAGATGGAAGCGCGCGTGACCACGCCGGTCGAGATCGAAATGCTCGGCCTGCCGAAGCAGACCATGCTGCGCTCGACCAGCAAGTACGGCCTGACCGATATCACCATCGATTTCGAGGACGGCACCGACATCTACTGGGCGCGCAATCAGGTCAGCGAGCGGCTCACCGGCATCATGGACGCGCTGCCGCCCGGGCTGACCGGCGGGCTGGCGCCGATCACCACGCCGCTGGGCGAAATGTTCATGTTCACGGTCGAAGGCGACCTGTCGCTGGCCGAGCGGCGCGGTCTGCTCGACTGGGTGATCCGCCCGGCGCTGCGCACGGTGCGCGGTGTGGCCGACGTGAATGTGCTGGGCGGGCTGGCGACGGCCTACGAGGTGGTACCGGATGCAGCGCGCATGGCCGCCACCGGCATCACGCTGGACGAGTTGCGCGCCACGCTGGAGCGCTTCAATCGCAACGATGGCGCCGGCCGCATCAATGAGGGCGAGGAAACCCTGCTGGTGCGGGTGCAGGGGCGGCTTGAGTCGCTCGACGACATCGGCCGGCTGGTGGTGCACGCAACGCCGCAGGTGCAGGTGCGCATCGCCGACGTGGCCGAGGTGCGGCTCGGCGCGCTGACCCGCATGGGTGGCGTGACGCACAACGGTGAGGGTGAAACGGTGCAGGGGCTGGTGCTCGGCCTGCGTGGCGCCGATGCACAGGAAGTGGTGCGCGGCGTGCGGGCGCGGCTCGACGAGATCGCGCCCAGCCTGCCGGCAGGCGTGAAGGTCGTCCCGTTCTACGACCGCGGCGAGCTGGTATCGAGTGCGGTCGGCACGGTAACCAAGGCGCTGATCGAGGCCGTGGTGCTGGTGCTCATCCTGCTGTTCCTGTTCCTCGGCAATGTGCGCGCCGCGCTGGCCGTGGCGGTGGTGCTGCCGCTGTCGGCGTTGTGGACCTTCCTTCTGATGCATTTCGCCGGTTTGTCGGCCAACCTGATGAGTCTGGGCGGGCTGGCGATCGCCATCGGTCTGCTGGTCGATGCGGCGGTGGTGGTGGTCGAGAACGTGGTCGCCCATCTGCACGAGCCGGGTGCGGCAGACCGGCCGCGCCAGGATGTGGTGCTCGATGCCGTGCGCGAGGTCGCAGTACCGACCACTGCCGGCATCGTCATCATTGCGCTGGTGTTCGTGCCGCTGCTAAGCCTGCAGGGCCTGGAGGGCAAGCTGTTCGCGCCGGTCGCGCTGACCATCGTGTTCGCGCTCGCCGGCTCGCTGCTGCTGTCGCTGACCGTGATTCCGCTGCTGGCGCGCCTGATGCTGAATGCCCGCTCGCACGCCGACCCGTGGCTGCCGCGCACGCTGTCGAAGCTCTATGCGCCGTTGCTGCAGCGTGCGCTGGCCGCCCCGCTCATCGTCGGCGGCATTGCCGGCTTGCTGTTCGTCGCGGCGGTCGTGGTTTACATGGGCCTGGGCAAAACCTTCATGCCGACCATGGATGAGGGCAGTCTGATCGTGCAGCTGGAAAAGCTGCCGTCGATCAGCCTCGATGCCTCGCTGGATATCGACACCCGTTTCCAGAAGGCGCTGAAGGACATCGTGCCAGAGGCGACGCAGATCGTGGCGCGCGCCGGGTCGGACGAAATCGGCCTCGACCCGATGGGCCTGAACCAGACCGACACCTTCATCAGTCTGGCGCCCGGCGCCGACAAGCCGGCCATCGTCCATCGCATCCGCGATCTGCTGGCCGAATTCCCGGGCGTGGCCTACGCCTTCACGCAGCCGATCGAAATGCGTGTGTCGGAAATGATCCTCGGTGTGCGCGGCGATCTGGCGATTCGGCTGTTCGGGCCTGACATCGATACGCTGAACCACAAGGCGGGCGAAATCGCCGACGTGCTGCGCGCCATACCGGGCGCCGAAGACGTGTTCTTCGTGCGCAACGAGGGTGTGCAGTATCTGCGTGTCGTGCCGGATACCGACGCGCTGGCGCGCGCCGGCCTCGACGTCGACGCGCTGGCGGCCAGCCTGCGCATGCAGATCGAGGGCGAGCGCGTCGGGCTGATCCAGAAGCTGGACCGGCGCTACCCGCTGGTCATCCGTTCTACCGGCAGCGCAGGTGCGTCGGAAGAACTGACCCAGATGCCGGTGGCGCTGCCGGGCGGCGGTCGCATTGCGCTCGGCCAGCTGGCGCGCTTCGAGCGGGTCGGCGGTCCGGTGCAGATCAACCGTCAGCTGGGCAGCCGCAACATGGTGGTGATCGCCAATGTCGGGGGTCGCGATCTGGTCGGCTTCGTCGAGGATGCGCGTGCCCAGGTGCTGCAGAAGGTCGAACTGCCCCCCGGCTACCGCCTCACCTGGGGGGGCGAGTTCGAAAACCAGCAACGCGCCGCGCAGCGGCTCGCCCTGGTGGTGCCGCTGGCGCTGGTGCTGATTTTTCTCATCCTCTTCAGCACCTTCGATTCGCTGCGCCAGGCGGCGCTGGTGATGGCCAACGTGCCGTTCGCGATGATCGGTGGCGTGTTTGCGCTGGGCATTTCCGGTGAGTACCTGTCGGTGCCGGCATCGGTCGGTTTCATCGCACTGCTCGGCATCGCGGTGCTCAATGGCGTAGTCCTCGTGAGCTACTTCAATCAGTTGCGGGCGGCCGGTCAGAGCATGCTCGACGCAGTGGTCAATGGCGCACAGCGAAGGTTGCGCCCGGTGCTGCTGACCGCGTCGATGGCCGCCCTCGGTCTGGTGCCGCTGCTGTTCGCCACCGGCCCCGGGTCGGAAATCCAGCGGCCGCTCGCCATCGTGGTCATCGGCGGGCTCATTTCTTGTACGGCGTTAACACTTCTGCTGCTACCCATCCTGTACAAAAGGTTCGGTGAGCGTCCTGCCACGGTATCCGCCTCTTCATGACATCGATCCGATCCGTGCCGCGCCGGCGCGCCCTCCCGTTCCTGCTCGTTGCGTCCCTGCTGACTCTTGCCATCTGGACCTTGCTGCGTCTGCTGCTGTGGGGTTTCGCCGGCCCGGCCGACATCGGTACCGCCGCGCTGCACGTTTTTGCGCGCGGCCTGTGGTTTGATCTGGCCGTACTCGCCTGGCTGGTGGCCCCGCTGCTCGTGCTGTCGGCGCTGCTGCCGGCGCGTGCGCGCGCGAGCCGCTTCATGGCGCGGCTGCGCTGGGGGGCGCTGTGGCTGATGGCCGCCTTGCTGCTGTTCGGTGCAGTGTCCGAAGTGGTGTTCTGGGAGGAGTTTTCGACCCGCTTCAACTTCATCGCGGTGGATTACCTGATCTACACGCAGGAAGTGATCGGCAACATCATGCAGTCCTATCCGGTCGGACTCATCGTCGGCGGCATCGCGCTTGTCGCGGCACTCATCGTGTTCGGATTGAGCCGTCTGGTCGGGTTCGTCAGCGCGCCGCGCCGCCCGGCCGTGCGGCTGGTCATGCTGGCCGGCGCACTGGTGCTGCCGGCTGCGTCCTGGCAGTTCGCGGCGCTGGAGCAGATGGAAGGCAGCGGCAATGCCTACGCCGACGAGCTGGCCGGCAACGGGCTGTACGCATTCGCTGCCGCGATGCGCCGGAACGAACTCGACTATGAGCGCTGGTACGCCACCTTGCCGCAGGAAGAGGCCGACGAGGTGCTGCTCGACCTGCATGTCGAACGTCTTCCCTTGTCATCGCCGGACAGCCCGAGCGCCATGGACGATCCGCCGCACGACAAGGTGCCGTTCAGCCGCCGGCCGCGCAATGTCGTACTGGTGACGATCGAAAGCCTGTCGGCCGAGTATGTCGGCGCCTATGGCTCGACCGAGGGCCTGACGCCCGAACTCGATCGCCTCGCCGCCGAAGGCCTGCGCTTTGCCGAGGTGTACGCAACCGGCACGCGCACAGTGCGCGGACTCGAAGCGCTGTCGCTGGGTACGCCACCGGTTCCCGGGCAAGCCATTGTCCGGCGCGCCCACAACAACAATCTGTCCACCGTGGGCGAGCTGCTGGCGCCGCAAGGTGTCGTGCCGATGTTCATCTACGGCGGCTATGGCTACTTCGACAACATGAACAGTTACTTCCGTGGCAACGACTACCTGATCGTCGACCGGACCGACTTTCCGAAGGACAGCGTCGTGTTCGAGAACGTGTGGGGTGTGGCCGACGAGGTGTTGTACGCCAACGCGCTGAAGGCACTCAACGACAAGGCGGCTGCGGGCAAGCCCTTCTTTGCGCAGATCATGACAACATCGAATCATCGCCCCTACACCTATCCGGACGGTCGCATCGACATTGCGTCACCGGGCGGGAGGCGCGGCGGCGTGAAGTACACCGACTGGGCGATCGGCGAATTCATCCGTGAGGCGAAGAAGCAGCCGTGGTTCGCCGACACGCTGTTCGTGTTCGTCGCGGACCACTGCGCGTCGGTCGCCGGACGCACGCGCCTGCCGGTCGCGAAGTACCGCATACCATTGATCTTCTACGCGCCGGACATCCTGCAACCGGGTGAGTACCCGCAACGTGTGAGCCAGATCGATCTCGCACCCACGCTGATCGAAGTCATGGGCAAGAACGGCGACGATCATTTCTTCGGCCGCTCGTTCTTCGAAGCAGATGCGCCACTGGACCGCGCCTTCATTTCCAACTATCAGGATCTGGGCTATCTGCGCGGCAACTTGTTGACCGTGCTGTCGCCGCGCCGCGTGGTGCGCGCCTTCACCGTCGATCCGGTCACGCTCGAATCGACGCCGGCCGAAGTGGATCCGCAACGTGCGCGTGAGGCAATCGCCTACTACCAGACGGCTGCATCTGCGTTCAAGCAGGGTCGACTGCACTCGAGCGAGGCCCGGTGAGCGGCTGGCGTACGGGGCGACACGCAGATCTGTTCGTTGTCGCCTTCGTGTGCGCTGCACTGGCCGTGGGGAGCAACAGATTGAGCGGCTTCGACCTGTGGCTGTCGGCGCACTTCTTCGACGCCACCGCGGGCGGTTTTGCGCTGCGCCGGGACTGGTTGTGGTCGGTGCTGCTGCACGACGGCGTCAAGTGGCTGTCGGTGGCGGCATGGCTGGCGTTGCTCGCGTACGGGTTCGCGCTGAGCCTGCGGGCGCGCGAATCCGACCGTCGTGCCCGCGTCGCCTTCGTGCTCTGTGCTTCGCTGGCGGCGGTGGTCGCGGTCAATCTGCTGCGCATGAAGTCGGCTCACAGCTGCCCATGGTATCTGGTCGATTTCGGGGGTCAGGCGCAGTTCTTCCGGCTGTTCGATGAGGTGCCGCCGAATTCCGGCCCGGGCAAATGCCTGCCCAGCGGCCATGCGGCGAGCGCCTTCATGTGGCTGGCCTTGTTGCCGGTAGTGCGTGGCGTGGCGCGGCAGCGCGCGCTGTTCGCTGTGCTGACGCTTGGCGCGCTGGCGGGTGCGGTGCAGGTCGTACGCGGAGCGCATTTCCCGTCGCACATCCTGCTGGCCGCCGCCGCGTGTGCCATCGTGGTGCTGGGCTTGGCAAGCGTCATGCGCCCGCCGGCCGGCTAACGAAAGAAGAGGCTTTTGCGCCACGCAGCGCCGCATGCATGCACGGGTCGTTGGGCATCGCTGCGCTCACCCCAACCTACAAGGCCCTCCCGACGCCATCCCCGTAGGTTGGGGTGAGCGCAGCGATACCCAACACCCGCCGAAGCCATTCGCCCGATATCACGCCAGCCGCGACCGACGCCACCCCCGTAGGTTGGGGTGAGCGCAGCGATGCCCAACACCCGCGGAGGCCAATCACCCGATATTGCGCAAGCCGCTACCGACGCCACCCCCGAAGGTTGGGGTGAGCGCTGCGATGCCCAACAACCGCCGAGACCATTCACCCGATATCGCAAGCCGCGACCGACTCATCCACGTAGGTTGGGGTGAGCAAAGCGATGCCCAACATCAGCGCCCGAACCCTGTCAGCTGGTTTTCGCCGATCTCAGCTTTCCAGCAGACTGCGCAGCATCCACGCATTCTTCTCATGCACCTGCATGCGCTGGGTCAGCAGGTCGGCGGTCGGCTCGTCGTGCGCTTCTTCAACCGCGGGGAAAATGCTGCGTGCGGTGCGGGTCACGGCTTCCTGGCCGGCAACCAGCTGCCGGATCATGTCGGTGGCTGATGGCACGCCTTCCGGTTCCTTGATCGACGTGAGCTTTGCGTAGGCCGAGTAGGTGCCCGGTGCCGGGTAGCCCAACGCGCGGATGCGTTCCGCCACCAGATCGACCGCCAGCGCGAGTTCGGTGTACTGCGCCTCGAACATCAGGTGCAGCGTGTTGAACATCGGGCCGGTGACGTTCCAGTGAAAGTTGTGCGTCGTCAGGTACAGCGTGTAGGAATCGGCCAGCAGGCGCGACAGACCGTCCGCGATGGCACGGCGATTTTCTTCGGAAATGCCGATGTTGATGCTGCTCATGATGCTTTCCTTTCTCGTTTCTGGTGTTCGTTCAGGTGGGAGTCCGGACCCCGCCCGGCGGTTCCGCCCGCGTCGGTCGAGTCTGACAGGTGCAGCGATGCCTGTGCGGCAATGAGCTCGGCGATGCGTTCGAATGATTCCTGTCGCGCATTCGAACTGCGTGCAACCAGCGCGATGGTACGGCGCGGTCGCGGTTCGGAAAAGCGGCGCGACACCAGCTTCATGTGCGACAGGATGTCGGAACGCAAACTCATTTCCGGTAGCAATGCCAGCCCCAGACCGCCCTCGACCATTTGTGCCAGCGTAAACAGGCTTGTGGCTTCCATTCCGCGGGTCCGGGGTTCGCGCAAGCCGCAGCCGCCGAGGGTGTGGCCGCGCAGGCAGTGCCCCTCTTCGAGCAGCAGCAGTTCATCCGGATCGACCTTGCCGATTTCGCGTGGCATGTCCCCTTCGCGATCGGCCGGCGCGATCAGGCGCAGTTCTTCATCGAACAGCCGCTTCACCTGCAGATTGCCGGTGTCGTAAGGCAGCGCGATCAGCGCGAAATCCAGCTGGCCGGCGATCAGGCGGGTCAGCAGGTGGCTTGTCAGGTCCTCGCGCAGCGCGAGCCGAAGCGACGGATAACGCTGACGCAACGCCGGCAGCACCGTCGGCAGAACGAACGGTGCGACGGTCGGGATGACGCCCAGCCGCAGCAGGCCACTCATGGGCTCGGCTGCACTGCGCGCCCACTCGCTGAGGTCTTCGGCTTCGGACAGCAGGCTGCGCGCACGGTCGACGATTTCGATGCCGATCGGCGTCATCACGACCGAGTGGCGTTCACGCTCGACCAGATGAGCGCCCAGCGTGGCTTCCAGCTCCTTGATGCCGGCGGACAGCGTGGACTGTGTAACGAAGCAGGATTCGGCGGCCTGCGTGAAGTTGAGCTTCTCCGACACTGCGATCAGATAGCGCAACTGGCGAAGTGAGGGCAGGGCAGACATGTGAGACGGCGCCTATGCTGGGTAAGTCGGTGGAGAATTCGAACGATCATCGAAACATTCGATCAACACGACAAGTTTAATCCATTGGACGATTCATGTGTATGCGCCCACACTGCACTTCGTCGATGCGCTGAACCGTTTATAAACGCCGGCGCATCTCCGGACTTCACGATTCATCCCTCTGAAAGGAACAGCAATGAGCCAGCACAACCAGGAAGGCAAGCGCGTCCCGAACGTCACGTTCCGCGTGCGTCAGAACAACGAATGGACCAACGTCACGACCGATGATCTGTTCAAGGGCAAGACCGTGGTGGTGTTCTCGCTGCCCGGCGCCTTCACCCCGACCTGCTCGTCGACCCATCTGCCGCGCTACAACGAGCTTGCGCCAGCCTTCGCGGAAAACGGCGTCGACAGCATCGTGTGCATGTCGGTCAACGACACCTTCGTGATGAACGAGTGGGCGAAGGACCAGGAAGCAGACAACGTGACGCTGATCCCCGACGGCAACGGCGAATTCACCGAGGGCATGGGCATGCTGGTCGACAAGTCGGACATCGGCTTCGGCAAGCGCAGCTGGCGCTATTCGATGCTGGTGAAGGATGGCGTCGTGCAGAAGGTGTTCTCCGAGCCGCAGGAACCGGGCGATCCGTTCAAGGTGTCCGACGCCGACACGATGCTCAACTTCATCAACCCGAATGCAAAGAAGCCGGACCAGGTCGCCATCCTGACGCGGGAAGGCTGCGCCTTCTGCGCCAAGGCCAAGGCACTGCTCACCGAACGCGGCTACAACTACGCGGAGATCAACCTTCCGCACACCGAGCGCTCCCGCGCCCTGGGCGCCATCGCCGGGGCGAAGACGGTGCCGCAGGTGTTCATCAACGGCCAGCACATCGGCGGCTGGGAAGAGCTGGAAAAGTGGGCGGCGAAGTAAGGTCACCGACCTGAACTGACCGGATGACGGGGCGACCCGTCGTCCGATCAGGCCTGCACATCGCGCGGTGTGCAGGCCTGATCGACCGATACAGGGAGAACGACATGAAAGAAGTGAATGTGGAAGTGGCCGTCATCGGCGCCGGCACCGCCGGCCTCGCGGCCTATCGTGCGGCCATCGCCGCCGGGCGGCGTGCCGTCATCATCGAAGGCGGCCCGTACGGCACGACGTGCGCGCGCGTCGGCTGCATGCCGAGCAAGCTGCTGATCGCCGCGGCCGAAGCCGCCCATGCGACCGAAAAGTGGGACGCCTTCGGCATTCGCCTTGAAGGATCGGTGCGCATCGATGGCGTCGCCGTGATGGAGCGCGTGCGGCGCGAACGCGACCGCTTCGTCGGCTTCGTGCTCAAGGGCGTCGACAACATTCCGGCCGACCACAAGCTGCGCGGCCATGCGAAGTTTCTCGATGACCACAGCCTTCAGGTCGATGAGCACACGGTCGTCACTTTCGGCCGTGCGGTGATCGCGACCGGCTCGTCGCCGGCGATTCCGCCAGTGCTCAAGGGCGCCGGTGACCGGCTTATCGTGAACGACGACGTGTTCGACTGGACAGACCTCCCGCGTTCGGCGGCCGTGTTCGGCCCCGGTGTCATCGGTCTGGAGATCGGGCAGGCGCTGCACCGTCTCGGTGTGCAGGTCGAAATGTTCGGCCGCGGCCATTTCGTCGGACCGTTCTCGGATCCGGCGCTCAAGGAATACGCCACGCGCACCTTCGGCGAAGAGTTTCCATTGTTCACCGATGCGCGAGTCAGCTCGGTCGAGCGCGTCGGCGATGGCGTACGCTTCATGCAGGACTTCGACGACGGCTCATCGGCGGTCAAGGAATTCGATTGGGTGATCGCCGCGACCGGTCGTGCGCCGAACGTGAAGCACCTCGGCCTGGAGAACACATCGGTGACGCTCGGCGCCAACGGCGTGCCGGACTTCGACCGCACGACGATGCAGTGCGGCAACACTGGCATCTTCATCGCCGGCGACGCGAACAACGATGTGCCTCTGTTGCACGAGGCTGCGGACGAAGGCCGGATTGCCGGCGAGAACGCGGCGCGCTTCCCGCAGGTGCAGCCGGGTCTGAGGCGCGAGCCTATCGGCGTGGTGTTTTCCGATCCGCAGCTTGCAACGGTCGGTCACCGCTTCGCCGATCTGGTGCCCGACAGCTTCGTCACCGGCGAGGTGTCGTTCGAGGACCAGGGTCGATCGCGCGTCATGCTGCGCAACAAGGGCTTGCTGCATGTCTATGCCGAAAAGGGGTCCGGACGCCTGCTCGGCTGCGAAATGATCGGCCCCGACGTGGAACACCTGGCCCATCTGCTCGCCTGGGCGATGCAGTCGGGCATGACGGTGCAGCGCGCGCTCGAAATGCCCTTCTACCACCCGGTGGTGGAAGAAGGACTGCGCACGGCCTTGCGCGATGCGGCCCTCAAACTTGCCGATGCGTGATTGACGAGGCGGCCGTCCGGCGGGTGTGCCGGACGGCCGGTTAGAATGCGGGCCTCGATGTGCTCGTGTTTCCGTGCAAGTGTCCGCCTCCGAATCTTCCCTCGTTTCCCGCAGCCTCGCCGCCGTCTGGCATCCGTGCACACAGATGCAGTGGCATGCCGACCGCTCGCTGCCGCTGCTCGCCATTTCGAGTGCCCGGGGGCCCTGGTTGCATGCGCCGGATGGCCGCCGCTATCTCGACGGCATTAGTTCCTGGTGGACCAATCTGTTCGGCCACAGCCACCCGGCGATCGTGCAGGCGCTGCGCGACCAGCTCGACACGCTGGACCACGTCATGCTGGCCGGCTTCACGCACGAGCCGGTCGTGGCGTTGTCGGAGCATCTGTCGGCGCTGACCGGCGGCCGGCTCGGCCACGCCTTCTATGCTTCGGACGGCGCGTCGGCGACCGAAATCGCACTGAAGATGTCTTTGCACTACTGGCGAAATGTGGGGCAGGCCGACAAGAACGAGTTCATCTGTTTCGCCGGCAGCTATCACGGCGAAACAGTCGGTGCGCTGGCAGTGACTGATGTTGCGCTGTTCCGTGACGCCTACGCGCCCATGGTGCGCGGCGCGCATGTGCTGCCCAGTCCGGCTGCAGACGAAGCGGCGGCACTGTCGGCGCTGGATGTCTTTCTCGCGCTGAACCACGGCCGGATCGCCGCGATGATCGTCGAGCCGCGCGTGCAGTGCGCCGGCGGCATGGCGATGCATGGCGCCGCCTGGCTGCGCGATGCACGCCGACTGTGCGACCGATACGCGGTGCATCTGATTGCCGACGAGATCGCGGTCGGCTGCGGCCGCACCGGCACCTTCTTCGCCTGCGAACAGTCGCTTGACGAGGCGGGTGGCGGCTGGCCCGACTTCATCTGTCTGTCCAAGGGCATTACCGGCGGCACGCTGCCGCTGTCGCTGGTGCTGTCTGCGCCGGCGGTGTTCGACGCCTTTCTCGACGACACGATGGCGCGCGGTTTCCTGCATTCGCATTCCTATACCGGCAATCCACTGGCCTGCCGCGCCGCGCTGGCCACGCTGGACCTGTTCGAGCGGCTCGACATCCTGCAGCGCAACCTCGTCTGGGCGCAGGACTTCACTGACGCTCTGGCGCCGCTTGCGGCACACCCTGCAGCGCGAAATTTCCGCCAGGCCGGCATGATCTGGGCGCTCGACATCGACGCGCCGCAGCCTGAATTCAGCCGGCGCTACTACCGCGAGGCGCTCGAGCGCGGCCTGCTGCTCAGGCCGCTCGGCAACACCCTGTACTTCATGCCGCCCTACATTCTCGACACTGCGCAGACCGCGCAGCTGGCCGACGGCGCACGGGCCGCGCTGGACGCAGCACTCGCATGAGCGCCCTCGACTTCCGCGCACGCCTGGGCGCGCTGGCGCGCGACGATCTGACTCGCACGCGCTTGACGCTCGACGCACCCTGCGGCCCGGAAGCCGTCGTTGACGGGCAGCACCTGATTGCCTTCGCCGGCAACGACTATCTCGGTCTGGCGAATCACCCCGAGGTGGTCGAGGCGCTGCGCGAAGGTGCGTCCCGCTGGGGTGCCGGTGCCGGCGCGTCGCATCTGGTGAGCGGCCACCAGAGGCCGCACGAAGAACTGGAACAAGCCCTCGCCGCCTTCACCGGGCTGGCGCGCGCGTTGTTCTTTTCCACCGGCTACATGGCCAATCTGGCGCTGCTGCCGGCTCTGGCTGGTCGCGGCGACACGTTGATCGCCGACCGACTGAACCACGCGTCGCTGGTTGATGCCGCGCTGCTGTCGCGCGCCACCGTGCGTCGCTACCCACACGGTGATATCGCCGCAGTGGCACGCATGCTTGCATCGGCGGTGGGCCGCAAGGTCGTGGTGACCGACGGCGTGTTCAGCATGGATGGCGACATCGCGCCGCTCTCCGATCTGCTGGCGTTGTGCGAACAGCATGACGCGCTGCTGGTGGTGGATGACGCGCACGGTTTCGGCGTGCTGGGCGAGCGGGGCCGCGGCGTGCTGTCGCACAGCGGGCTTGCGTCGCCGCGCATCATCTACATCGGTACGCTCGGCAAGGCGGCCGGTGTGGCCGGGGCCTTCGTCGCCGGGCACGCAGATCTGATCGAGTGGCTGATGCAGACCGGACGCAGCTATCGTTACACGACGGCGGCACCGCCGGCACTGGCCTGCGCACTGTTGGTCAGTCTCGGCCTGATCGAGGCGGGCGATGGCAGGCGGGCGACGCTGGCGGCACATCGCGAGCGGCTGAAGCAGGGGCTGACCGATTTACGGTGGCCCCTGATGCCTTCGCACACCGCCATCCAGCCGCTGCAGGTGGGAACGAACGCCGATGTGCTTGCGCTGGGCGCGCAGTTGCGGGCGCGGGGTGTGTGGGCGCCGGCCATTCGCCCGCCGACGGTGCCGGCTGGCACGGCACGACTGCGCATATCGTTAAGCGCAGCGCACACGGGCGAGCACCTCGACGCACTGTGCCGCGCGCTGATCGAGGCGGGGCATGACTGAGCTGCTGCACACACGGGTCTTCGGCGAGCGCGGACCGCTCGTTGCGCTTCTGCACGGCTGGGGCTGGGACGGCCGCCTGATGGCGCCGCTTGCTGAGGCGCTTGGCGGCCGTGCGCGCGTTGTCCAGCCTGATCTGCCTGGTTACGGGCTGAATGCTGACCGTGACTGCACGGACTTCGAAGACTGTGTCGACCAGTTGATGGCGACCGTGCCCGATGCCGACGTCGTCGTCGGCTGGTCCCTCGGCGGCCTGCTCGCCTTGCGCTGGGCGTCTCTTGTACCGCTGCGAAAGCTGGCGCTGATCGGGGCGACACCGCGTTTCATGCAGGCATTCGACTGGCCGCACGGCATGAGCGCCGAACGCTTCGATGCCTTTGCCGACGCGTTCGACGATGCGCCAATGAAGGCCCGTACGCGTTTCGCCGCGCTGTCCGCGCTGGGTGATGCCGACGCCCGCCAGGTACGCGCAACGATGGCAGGTCTGGTCGAACAACCGCCTCTGCCAAGCCGGCAGGCGCTCGACCGGGGGTTGCACTGGCTGCACCACGTCGACCTGCGTGAAGCCGTTCATGGAGTGTCTGCGCGCGTGCTCTGCCTGCATGGTGCGGAGGACCGGGTGGTCGATGCCGCGGCATGCGACTGGATGTCGTCCGCAGCGGGAGCGCACTGCGTGCGCGTGCCGGGGGCCGCACATCTGCCCTGGCTGCAGGGCGGTGTGGCGGATCTGTGCGAGTGGGTGGGCGCCGATGACTGAGCTCGCCGCCGTCCGGCGCAGTTTTTCGCGCGCGGCCGACCGCTACGCTGCCTCGGCAGGCCTGCAGCGACAGGTCAGTGACCGCTTGCTCGACATGTTGCCGTCGACTGCTGCCCGGCGCGTGCTGGATCTCGGCTGCGGCACGGGGTTCGCGTCCGCCGGACTGCGTGGCCGCTATCCGGATGCGTTGCTGCTGTCGGCCGACTTTGCGCCAGCCATGCTCTGTGCGCATGCACCGATGGCTGATAACCCCCGTGTGTGCGCCGACGCGCATGCGTTGCCGCTGTGCGAAGGCAGCGTCGATCTGATCTTTTCCAGTCTGATGTTGCAGTGGTGCGACCTGTCGCGATCGTTGCCGGAATGTCGCCGGGTACTCCGGCCGGGTGCTCCGATGTGCTTTGCCACTGTGCTCGACGGCACGTTGCGAGAGATCGATCTGGCTTTCGCTGCGGTCGACCGGCATCGGCATACGCTACCCTTTCTTGATCAGGCGGCCCTGGTAGCGGCGCTGGGCACAGCCGGACTGGTCGTCGATCATGTCGAGCGATCGCGCCAGGTCGAGTATTTCAATGACGCGCGCAGCCTGCTCCAGTCCAACCGCGACATCGGCGCCTCGCGCGTGCCACTGCAGGCTCGCCGTACGACGATGGGCCGCGCTGCATGGGAGTCGGTCTGTGCCGCATTCGACGCGCAGCGGGCGCCGCTGGGTATTCCACTGACCTATGAGCTGGCCTGGGTGGTCGCGCACCGCCCGAGACACGGAGACACTGGATGATGAAGGCTTGCGCGCATTTCGTGACCGGAACCGATACCGGCATCGGCAAGACCCTGGTGGCCTGCGCGCTCGTGCACGCGCTTCGCGCACGCGGGCTGAACGCGGTCGGCATGAAGCCGGTTGCATCCGGCGCCTGGCGCGACACGAACGGCGTGATCCGCAACGAGGACGCCGATGCGCTGGCGGCCGTCAGCGGCGCGTGTTTTCCGCAGGCGATGACCAGCCCCTACCTGTTCGAAGCAGCGCTGGCACCGCATGTGGCGGCGCGGCTCGAAGGACGGTCGATAGCGTCGGAGGTGATTCTCGATGCTTTCCGCTCGCTGTCGATGCGCGCGCAGCATGTCGTGGTCGAAGGCGTCGGCGGCTTCCTGGTGCCGTTGAACGACGATTTCACCACAGCCGATCTGGCCGAGGCGATTGCCGCGCCTGTCATCATGGTGGTGGGGCTGAAGCTGGGCTGCATCAACCATGCTCTGCTGACCGCCGAATCGATTCGCGCGCGGGGTTTGAGCCTTGCTGGCTGGGTGGCCAATTCCACGCCTGAAGGCATGCTGGAGCAGGACGCAACAATCTCAGCGCTGTCGCGCCGGCTTGATGCACCGCTGTTGGGTACGCTGCCACGTTTTGCGTCGGCCGACCCGCAGATGGCTGCCGCGGCGCTCGATTTCGGCGCGCTGCAGGATGGCGCCAACTGAAATTTTTTGCTGGAGTGTTTGACAGAGCATCAAACGCTCACCATAATCGCGGGTTTCGCTGGTCGCCGGAGGGGTTCCCGAGCGGTCAAAGGGATCAGACTGTAAATCTGACGGCTCTGCCTTCGAAGGTTCGAATCCTTCCCCCTCCACCATAACCTTTTGTTCCTGAAGGTTATATTGAGGTGACCTCGAAAAACATGTAAGCGAAGGTTCCGATCATGGTGGCCGGTCACGGCGGGTCAGTATGTTTGGAATGGTTGAGCGGGAGTAGTTCAATGGTAGAACCCTAGCCTTCCAAGCTAATGACGCGGGTTCGATTCCCGTCTCCCGCTCCACGGATTCAAGTGTGCATATATATAAGGTGTTTGTCGGGGCAGCGCCTTCGATGAATGTCTGCAGGACGGTTTTTCGTGCCCATGTAGCTCAGTGGCAGAGCACTCCCTTGGTAAGGGAGAGGTCGGCAGTTCAATCCTGCCCATGGGCACCACGGTATTTGGCGTGCGGCATGCCGCGTAAAGGCGCGGTTGCCAGTCGAGGTTTGACGCAGATCTCTAATCAGTTATCAGGGTGATCAAAAATGGCAAAGGGAAAGTTTGAACGTACCAAGCCGCACGTGAACGTGGGGACGATTGGGCACGTTGATCATGGCAAGACGACGCTGACGGCGGCGATCACGACGATTCTGTCGTCGAAGTTCGGTGGCGAAGCGAAGGCGTAC
>NZ_JAUYRO010000051.1 GCF_030696805.1 Methyloversatilis sp.
CGCTCACCCCAACCTACGGGGGTCAGTCTCCACGAGACTGTTCCGCGCCTGCACCCGCCCTCGCCCGGTGCAGCACGTAGGTTGGGGTGAGCGCAGCGATGCCCAACGCAATCCTCACCACCGCACCACCGCTGCTCTGCCACACCATCACCGGTCGGGTGGGGACACCCGGGTCGCGACCAGCCCCCGTAGGTTGGGGTGAGCGCAGCGATGCCCAACACGCTCGTCACCCCCGCAAACACCGTTGGCTTGCATCAAATCCATCGGCAAATGGTAGACGGCTCTGCCCCGTCTCATGCGCCGGCCCGGTTCTGGCACTTGCACATTCGCTGCCCGCACTGACTGCGATCCGGCCTGAGCCGGACAGCGCGCCCGACGCCGCCCGGCTCAGGCATACTCCGGCCACTCCGCAATGCACCCGCTTGATTGCGGCAGCGAGCATGAGCCATATCGTGCAGATTTCGAACCCAAAGGAGGCAACAGAATGAATCAAGACGCCGTATGCACCCTCGTTCCCTACTTCGACGTGCCGGCCGACAAGGTCGATGAGTTCAAGGCCCTCGGCAAGCGCTTCGTCGAGCGTACGCGCAGCGAACCGGGCTGCGTGCATTACGCCTTCTCGTTCAGCGGCTGCACCGCGCACTGTCGCGAAGGCTACGACAATGCCGAAGCCGTGCTCGCCCATCTGGAGAATGTCGGTGCATTGCTGCAGGAAGTGCTGGCCTTCGCCTACATCACCCGCATCGAGGTGCACGCACCGGCAGCGGAGATCTCCAAGCTGCTCGAACCGCTGGCCGCCCTGAAACCGCAGTATTTCGTGCTGGAAGAAGGCGGCATCCGCCGCTGATGCAGCCGACGCGGCCGCCTCGCCGAACGATGGCGGCGGTCAGCGAACCCGGTCGCGACAATCTGTGGCGGCTGTCGAAAACCCCGCGCGTCGATCCGGCACGTTATCAGGCGCTGCTTGAGCGACTGGCCGCGAAGGGCTTCGACATTCCGAAGATCGAACTCACGCCTCATTAGGCCGGGTCGGAGTGCCGAGCAGTGCGGACAGCGCGGCCACCCCGACCGGCGCTTCGGTCACCCAGGGCACCACGTACGTGCGCCGCGCCAGACCAGCGGCAATGCGCGCCATCTGTGCGCGTTCTCCGTCGAGACGGGCAGACAGCAGCGGATCGCGGGTACCCGCGGCGAGTATCGACTTGTTGACGACCCATGCATGGGGTTCGATCTGCGCGCGACGCAAATCGTCCTGCAGCGCGGCGGCTTGCGACACCGGCGTCACTTCGGGCAGCGTGACCAGGATGATGCGGGTATAGGCCGCGTCCTGCAGGCGCATCAGCGGCGTCACGAAGTGCGTGCCGGAGCGGCCTTCATATTCGCGCAGGGTCTGCCGATGGTAGGCACCGGTGGCATCCATCAGCAGCAGCGAGTGCCCGGTCGGTGCAGTGTCCAGCACCACGAAGGCGCTGCGCGCCTCGGCGACGATGCGTGAGAACGCATGAAAGACGGCCACTTCCTCGGTGCACGGCGAACGCAGGTCTTCGCGCAGCAGCGCCTGTTCCTGTTCATCCAGCCCGGGCGAGCGCGCGGCCATGATCTTGTCGACATAGCGCCGCGTCTCCGCCACCGGATCGATGCGATCCACCTTCAGCCCCGGCACTTCGGTGCCCAGCGTTGCGGTGAGGTGGGCGGCCGGATCGGTCGTGCTCAGATGCACCGACTTGCCGCGTTGCACCAGGCCCAGCGCCAGCGCGGCGGCAATCGTGGTCTTGCCGACGCCGCCCTTGCCCATCACCATGATCAGCCCGCGTTCGCCGGCGGCCAGTTCATCAACCAGCATCGCAAGACCGTCGGCGGGTGGCGACGCATCGGTCACCGGCCGCGGCGGCTGCACCGGAAGCACCGGCGCGTCGGACATCAGCGCGCGCAGTGCCGGCAGGCCGACCGTGTCGAACGCCCGCAGCGGCACGATGTCCTGTGCCAGCGCGCGCAGGCTGTCCGGCATGTCGCGCAGGGCCTTGCGCCCCAGCGCTTCGATGGCGGCCGCCACCGGGTCACCCGGATCGGTCGCCCGGAACAGGCCGTTGATCACCAGCCGCTGGTTGCCCAGACCGAGCGTGCGCAACTCGTCCGAGCTGCGCGCCGCCTCGCCGATGGCGCCGTGGTCGGGGCGCGTCACCAGCACCACCGTGGTCTGGCCGGCATCGCTCAGCGTGGTCAAGGCGGTGTTGAAGCGCGCTTCCTGCATCTTCAGTCCGGAGTGCGGCCCCAGACACGATGCACCGCGGTCGTTGCCGCGCAGGAAACCGCTCCATGCCTGCGGCAGGCTCAGGAGGCGCAGCGTGTGACCGGTCGGCGCGGTATCGAACACGACGTGATCGAAGGCGTCGGCGGCGCCGGCGAGCAGGCCGGAAAACTCGTCGAAGGCGGCAATTTCCGTCGTGCACGCACCCGACAGCTGTTCGCGCACGGTGGCGCGCTCGGCATCGGTCGTGTCCGACGCCATCCTGTCCTGCACCCGCTGCCGATACGACTCGGCCGCGGCGTCCGGATCGATGTTGAGCACCGACAGACCGGATACGCCGGGCACCTGTGTGGCCTGGTTGCTCAGCGGCACGCCAAGCATTTCATCGAGGTTGGACGCCGCATCGGTACTGACCAGCAGCACGCGCCGGCCGGCGTCGGCCAGTGCGATCGCGGTCGCGGTGGACAGCGAGGTCTTGCCCACGCCGCCCTTGCCGGTGAAGAACAGATAGCGGGTCGCGCCGGACAGCAGTTTCATCGTCATGGCATCGCCCTCACCGACGCATGCGCGAGAGCTGCTGCCGGAGCCCTCTCACTTCTTCGATCAGATCCACCACCAACGCGGCCAATTCGGGGTTGGCATCGAAATCGCGCTCCATCGCACGCAACTGTCGGGCGCGGACCAGCTCCGCGCTGGCAAAGCGCCACGCCTGGGGTTGCCCGACGCCCATGCAGCACAGGTAACCGGCCTCGACCCGCTCGATGATCCAGCCGGGTTCGATTGCGCAGGCCAGCGCCAGTTCGTCGAGGGTGAGGCGCGCGTCATCGAGCAGTTCGCCGGTCAGGATGTCGTCGTGTGTCATTGCTCACGCTCCCGCAGTGCGGCGCGGATCGAAGTGCAGGTCGCGCGCCATGGTTTCGTAAAGTCGCCGTGCAGTGTCAGTGTCGGCCGGCGGCAGCACCACTTCGAGCACGACGTACAGATCGCCCGCTGGATCACCCGGAATCCCGCGCGACTTCAGCCGCAGCTTGCGTCCTGTCTGCGAGCCCGCCGGCACCGTCAGCGTCACCGGCCCCGACGGAGTGGGCGCTTCGATCGGACCGCCCAGTGCAGCCTCCCACGGCGTGACCGGTACGGTTTCATACACGTCCCGGCCGTCGACGCGATAGCGGGCATCCGGTGTGAAGCGGATCTCGAGGTAAAGATCACCTGCCGGCGCGCCGCCTTCACCGGGCGCGCCCTGGCCGCTCAGGCGGATGTGCTGGCCTTCCTTCACGCCCTTCGGAATACGCACCTCGAGCGTATGATCGTCGAGCACGACCTGACCGTGCTCATCCACACGCGGCCGGCGCAGGCTGATCGTTCTGCTCGCACCCTGATAGGCGTCCTGCAGTTCGATGTCGACCTTCGCGTGGTGATCCTCGCCCCGCATGCGAAAAGCGCCCGAGCGGCGCGCACCACCGGCGCGCCCGAACAGGCTGGCGAAGAAATCGCTGCTATCCGCTGCGTCGGCACCGGAGAATTCGAAGTTGCTGTCCCAACCCTGAGCGGGCTGGAAGGGCTGGCCCGGCTGATGCCCGCTGCCCATCTGATCGTAGAGCGCGCGCTTCTCCGGGTCGGACAGCACCGCGTTGGCCTCGTTGATCTCCTTCATGCGCGCTTCCGCGTCGGGCTCCTTGCTCACATCCGGGTGGAACTTGCGCGCCTGCTTGCGAAAGGCCTTCCTGATGTCTTCCGCGCCTGCGTTACGCGCGACGCCCAGTATCTGGTAGTAATCCTTGAAGTCCACGTATGCGCTCCCTGTTCACGACTGCGCCGGCCCACGTTTCAAGTACCTTCCGGCAAATCGTGGCAGACCGATGATGGTCCGTCAGTACGCCCGGATACATGACGCGGATCAATGAGGCCATGCAATGCCCGCTGGCCGCAAACGAAAGACAGCAGCCGGATCACCGGGGCGAACAGCCCGGCTCGAAGCAGCCGCGGACAAGCTATGCGTCCGCGAACAGGCACAGCGCCCCATTTGTTACTGCGTGTGCTGGCGCACCGTCGCAGGGAGCCGCGTCTGCCACACTGGCTCGTCGCACGCGGCTGTACACGTGCAGTCGAGACAGACCCTGAACGCATCAGGCAGGTGTTCGAATGATCGTCACCCCGACGATCCGGAGAACACGGCGGACCACCCGGAAACAACATCATGAAGAAAACCCTCGCAGTTATCTCGATCGGCGCCCTTGTGGCCACCGGTTGCGCAAACCTTTCGGAGACGCAGCAGCGCACGGCCATCGGCACTGGCGTCGGCGCAGCAGCAGGCGCAGCATTGGGCAGCTCACTCGGCGGAAGCGGCGGCGCGACGCGCACCGGCGCCTTGCTCGGCGCAGCGGTCGGCGGCATCGGCACCTACATCTGGTCGAACCGGATGGAAGAACAGAAACGCACCATGGAACAGGCCACCGCCGGCACCGGCGTCGCGGTCGTGCAGACCGCCGACAACCAGCTGAAGCTGGAAATCCCGAGCGACATTTCGTTCGACGTCGGCCGCGCCGACATCAAGTCGAACTTCCGCCCGGTGCTCGAGCGTTTCGCGCAGACACTGAACGCGAATCCGAATACCGAAGTGCGCATCATCGGCCACACCGACAGCACCGGCAGCGACGCGGTGAACAATCCGCTGTCGGTCAATCGCGCGAGCAGCACCCGTCAGTACCTGACCGATCGCGGCGTCGCGCCGAACCGCATCGTCATCGACGGTCGCGGCTCGCACGAACCGGTGGCCGACAACGGCAGCGAACAGGGTCGCGCGCAGAACCGCCGGGTCGAAATTTTCGTCGCCGAACCGCGCACCTGAACGTCGCAAGCGGGTGGCTGACCCGCTTGCGCCTGCAGCGTGAATGGAGCGACCGCAAGATCGCCCGGGGCCTGTGGATGCTTAATCGTGTAGACAATGATTGAGCATCTACAGGCCCTAGTCCGTTTACGCCCCACCCCCATCGATCAACACCGAGGTGACCCGCGTGCCTGCCATTCTTTCCCCACCCATGCCGCCGCGCCTGACTCCGGCGCTCTCGCTACGCCTGCTCCTCGTCACGCTCGGCCTTGCGCTGCTGTGCGCGCTGACCGGCTGCGCCGGTCTTGCCGCGCGTGATCCGGTCCGGATCAATCTGGTCGGCGTCGAGCCGCTGCAGGGCGAAGGCTTCGAACTGCGCTTTGCCGTCAAGCTGCGGGTGCAGAACCCGAACGACAGCGTGATCGACTACGACGGTCTCGCACTCGAACTCGACGTGAACAACCGCTCATTCGCCACCGGCGTCAGCGATGCCAAAGGCAGCGTGCCGCGCTTCGGCGAAACGGTCATCAGCGTACCGGTCACGGTATCGGCCCTGTCGGCACTGCGCCAGGCACTCGGCATGACCGAAGGCAGCACGCTGGAAAACCTCCCCTTCGCGCTGCGCGGCAAACTCGCCGGCGGCACCTTCGGCACCGTGCGTTTCAGCGAGGAAGGCCGGCTCAGCCTGCCGGGGATGGCTCACGGTAACGGCAGCGCGCGCTGAACGCGGATGATCGACCACGCCGCGCGCTTCGGCAGCTCAGCCAGGTCCCGACAGCTATCGAGCCCCAGCGCATCCTTCGTCCTGCTTCTGCCTGTCTTCGTTCTTTCCATTGTTCCGACTGGTTGGCGCAGATGAACATCCGGGCGAGCCCGTTCGGGATGATGTGCGTGCTGGACAAGACCGCCGAATCGCACTACCTTGATTGAAAATGATTGGGAGTGATTCATGTCGTCAGGCGACACCCGTGTGATGACCGCCCACCTGCCCGTGGCGCTGGCCGAACAGGTTGACCATCTCGCGGCGCGTCTCGAGCGCTCACGTGGCTGGGTGGTGAAGCAAGCCCTCGCCGCCTACGTCGAACGGGAAGCCGAACGCTACCGTCTGACGCTCGAAGCCATGGCGGACGTCGAGGCCGGCAAGGGCGTGAGCCATCCGGACGTGAAGACATGGGCGGCCAGCTTGAATACGGACACACCCCGACGAATGCCTGAATGACACTCAAGTGGACCCGTGCGTCCCTGAGCGATCTACAGCGGTTGCACGCCTTCCTGCATCCAGTCAATCCGGATGCTGCAGCCTGCGTGATCCAGCGCCTGACCGATGGGCCTGATCTGCTGCACACCCAACCGCGCATCGGCACCCGGCTGCCGGAATTCGAACCGCGCGAAGTGCGCTGCCTGTTCATCGGCGACTACGAAATGCGCTACGAAATCACCGCCGATCAGGCTGTGTGGATGTTGCGCGTGTGGCATACGCGCGAGTTTCGTTGAGGTGTGAAGCGGCAATGACGGCAGGGCGGCAGGCCCTTGATCTGCCTCGATCTCGGAAAACCTCACCCGACGGCCGATCGCTCAACCCGCTGCGCGATCGAGCAGTGTTCCGAATCCGGGATATCCCTCCGCCATCAGCGCGAATTTGCTGGTCGACTTGCGCCCCTTCCGGTTGTCCTTGTCACCGGACGTGAGCCCTTCGATGAAGGCGGCCCGATCCTCGACCCAGCTGCCGCCTAGCAGGGTGACACCGCGCGCGAACAGGGCGTCGGGGAGGCAGCCGGCACTGGGGCCGACCATGGCGAACCAGCGGGCGGCGTGGCAGTGGGCGAGCATGCGGTCGAGGGTGTCGTTGAGCAGCAGCGTGCTGGTGGACAGCACCTTGCCGCAGGTTTCCAGCGCCGCGGCGTCGGTGGTGACGCGCCAGCCGTCGCGCTCGCCGACGGCGCTCTCGTCCAGTTCGATCACGGTGAGCTGTGCGCCGGCGGCGACGATGCGCTCCACCAGCGGGCCGAACAGGCCGATCATGCCGATGGCGTCGCCCGCCTGCGGGTCCATCTGGCCGATGGAGTCACTGCTGCCGTCCGGCCGGAAGCCGGCGCGGTCGTACAGGCAGCGGGTGATGGCGTTGGCGCAGACGAAGCCGAGGGTGCGGTCCACGCCCTGCCCGCTCACGTAGCGACGCGCCAGCGCGAGGGCATCCGCACCCTTCAGGTCGGCGAGGCCGGGGCCGTTGCGCAGGCGCTCCAGCGTGTCGTCGAGCAGCACATAGGAGAGGCCGATGCTGCCGTCGTCCAGTTCGAGCGCGCAGAACTCGCCGCGGGCGTGGCCGCTCGCGCCGGTGCGACACGGGTCGTCAGGACGCGACGGCGGCAGGTGCAGCGCGCGCACGCGCGGCAAGGGCATGCGCGCGGCGATGGTTTCGATCTGTGCGAGGTAGTCGGTGGCGAAGCTCATGGGGTGTCGGCCGGGTCGGGTTTCGTGAAGCCATCGGAGCGCACCTGATCGCGGCGCAGCCCGGCGCGCACGGCGGCCGATGCGGCTTCGCCACTGACCGTGGCGTCGCGGTTTTCCGGCGTGCGCAGGGCGCCCGGGAAATACAGTGCGGTCAGGCGGTGGGTATGCAGAGGCGAGTCGCCGCTGCCGTGGGCGTGAGCGTCGTCGCCATAGCGGCGCCAGTCGCGCACCGGATGGATGTCGTCGGCCAGTTCGAGCAAGCCGATGGTTTCACGATCGCCGATCAGCACGCCCTGCGCACGCAGACCGAGCGCCGCCTTGGCTGCATCGAGCCGGGCGACCAGTTCCGGCGTGGCGCCGAATTCGCCATCGGATGCGATCAGCAGGTCAGCGCGCTGCCAGGCCTCATGTTCCAGCCGGGCGATGGCGCGCTCGAGCGGCCCGCAGATGTCGGTGCCACCGCGAAAGCCCTGTCCGAGAAACCGGATCAGCCGCTCGATGCCCGACGCATCGACGGCCACTTCGAGTTCCACCACCTCGTCCGGACCGCCGAAGGCGAACACGTGGCAGGCGCGCCCCTGATCGTGCGCGGTGCGCACGGCTTCGAGCACCACCGCCTTGGCGACCTGACCGGCGCCGCCCTGCATCGAACCGGACGTGTCGACGCATACCAGCAGCGGGCCCATTTCGAGCCGGCGATCGGCTTGCAGGTCGGGGCGCGGCTGCAGTGCCGGCGCATCGAGCTGGCGCACCTCGTGCAGACGGTCGTCGTCTTCGTAACAGAGCAGCGTGCGCTCGGCGCGGCGCGCGTGCCACACGAGGCGCAGCACCGGGTGACCGAGCAGCACGGCTTCGGCCGGCAGCATGCGGGCGATGCGATCGGCGCGATGAATGCCGCGCGTTTCGCCCGGCATGTCGGGCACGCGCACGCTGCGTGATTCAGTGCGACGCGCGACGGCGTCCTCCAGCACCGTCACCGGGTCACGCTGCGCCGCGTCGGTTTCATCCGCCGGGCGGGCACGGCCGAGCCGGCGGATGCAGCGTGCCAGTTCAGGCAGCCGCTCCAGCAGGCGGCGGATGCGCACCACTTCGCGCCAGCCCTCGCTGCGCAGCAGACCGGGAATGAGGTCCCAGCGCGCGTTCTTGCCATCGTCCGGCAATTTGCCGAAGACATCGATCAGTTCGTCCATCTGACCGCGCCTGTCCTGCCAGTCGGATTCGAAAGCCTCGACGGCCATCCGGATGGCGCGCGCTGGCGTGGCGCCGCGATCGCGATAGTCGTCGATGAAATCGAGATGGAACAGCAGGCTCAGCACGACGGTGTCGGTCAGCTCCTGGCGCGCGCTGCAGTACGCCGCAAGATCCAGCGTGCAGAACGTATCGCACAGCGCGGCGACGATGTCGGGCGACGGCCAGCCCCAGGCATCGGCCGGCGGCACACGGCCGTCGATCAGCGCGTCGCGCAGCGCGACCAGGGCGGCCAGTCGCGGCTCGAGCGTGCCCTGCGCATGCGTCAGACCGGACAGCCACAGCGTGCGCGGCAGCGCGTCGAGTGCGGCCAGCCGTGCTTCGCGCGCTGCGAACAGGCGCTGCGGATCAGCGCTCACGTCAGCGGCTCGTGCAGCACCGGCTCGGGTGCCGCTTCAGCGACAGAAAGCGCGACATCGGCCGGCAGACGCGGCAGGTTTTCAAAGCCGCGCCGCGCATCGCGGGCGCGGGTCGCGAGATCGGCGATGGAGGACGCGGTCGTGGCGAGATGCCGCTCGACCTGCGCCAGCTGCGCGTCATCCAGCCACAGCGTGTTGCGCCGGCAGTCGGCCAGGCTGGCGCGTTCGGCGTCCAGCTCCGCCTGATAACCGGCGATGCGGTCGAGCAGGTCATCGATCTGCGCGGTCCGTGCGCCGATGTGCGCCGGTCCGTAGCGACGCTGCCGGCTGTAGCTCATGCGCAACGCACCGGCCCCGCCCTTGGCGTCGCCGATCTTTTCCGCCAGGTCGGTGGCCAGGTCGGTCGTCGTGCCGGCCGACATGTCCGATGCCGAAAAACGCAGCCGGCCGGCTTCGTCGTAATCGAGATCATTGGCTTTCCGTTCGGCTTCCAGCTGGGCTTCGAACGCCTGCACGACGCGCGCAAGGCGCGCCGGTGCGCAGGCCTCGCGCACACCGAGATGTGTGGTGAGCCATTCGGCCACGGCACTCTGGCGCGTCGCGTCCGGGGCAACGCAGGCCGGCAGCAGCAGCAGATCCCATACCGAGAGGCGGGTGCGGCCTTCGCTCGCGGCGGCCACGCGCAGCAGCCACAGCGTCTTGACCCAGCGCCGGTCGGACACGTAGCCGCCTTCCGCCGCAATGTGCGTGCGCAAAGCAGACAGCACCGCCACAAACCCGCCCGGCAGCGCCACCTCGCGAGCCGCTGCCGCCAGCGCAGCGAGGTCTGCGTCGGTCAGCGGCAAGGAGTCATCTTTCAGCGACCATGCATCGGCGCAGCCGGTGTCGAGCAGCGCGGCGAACCCGTCGGCGCTGACCGGCGCGATCGGCAGGCGGGTCAGGAAGCGGTCGAAGAAGGCTTCGCCCACCTCGTCTTCCGGCACGTCGTTGGTGGCGCCGATGACGCTGACCAGCGGGCAGTGCTGGCGGCCGGCACCGTTGTCGAATTCGCGTTCGTTCAGCAGCGTCAGCAAGGCGTTGAGAATGGCGCTGTTCGCCTTGAACACTTCGTCGATGAAGGCGATGGACGCGTCGGGCAGAAAGCCGGCGGTGTGCCGCTCGTAACGGTCCTCCTCCAGCGCGCGGATCGACAGCGGGCCGAACAGCTCCTCCGGCACGGTGAAGCGGGTCAGCAGCCGCTCGAAATAGCGCGCATCGCGAAACGCCGCCCGCAGCCGGCGCGCCAGTTCGCTCTTGGCCGTGCCGGGCGGACCGATCAGCAAAGTGTGCTCGCCGGCCAGCGCGGTCAGCAGGCAGCGGCGCACGACCACACGCCGTTCGACGAGCCCGCATTCGAGTTGTCCGGCGAGCGCACGCAGACGGTCGGACAGCAGCGGGGATATCAGAGAGTTCATGACAGTCAATCGCAAATCAGGGAAAACGTTCTTCGATGAGGGCCTGCGCACGGCGCGCACTTTCGCTCGCGTCGATGCGCTGCAATGCGCCGGCATCAACGACATGAATGCCGGCTTCGGTGACGATGAAATCCATCGCCACATCGTGCGACTGCGGATGGATGGTCGACATGCGCGACGACTCGAAGCCGACACCGATCCTCAGCGGCGGCACCGGCTGCGCTGCCAGCGTGCGGTCGAAATAGCCGCCGCCGTAGCCGAGCCGGTAGCCGCGTGCGTCGAACCCGACCAGCGGAATCAGCAGCGCCTGCGGCTGCACGACGGCGGAGTCCGTCGGCACCGGCAGGTCGAACACCCGCTTCGTCATGGTCACACCGGGCCACCATTCGCGGAACACCAGCGGCGTGGCGCGTGCCACCACGTCGGGCAGCGCAGCGCGAGCGCCTGCGTCACGCAAGGCACGGATCGCGAAGCGCGCGTCGAACTCGCCGCGGTAGGGCCAGCAGAAGCCGACGATCAGCCGGCGCAGTGCCGGGAAACCGTGTTCAAGCAAGGCGGTGATCACCACGTTGCGCGCGGCACGCTGCACGGCCGGCACGCTTTCGCGCGCAGCGATCAGTCGCTGCCGTTCGGTGCGCCGCCAGCCCGGCAGATCCGTCAGTACGTCCACATTCAGCTCCCTGGCAGGCCCGGTTTCACAACACGCCGTGCAACAGGCCGAGCGGATGGTGAGCGCGTGCCACGCCCAGCATGAAGGCGAAGGTCAGCAGCGCCGCGATGAAACACACGAGGCGGGCCCGCGCGCTGCGCGCGCGCTTCAGCGCAAGGCTGCCCAGCACGATGTAGACCACCAGCAATACGAGTTTCGTCGCCAGCCAGGGCACGACGAACGGATTCAGCTGCAGCAGGCCGAGCAACGACAGCGCAGCGATCAGCAGGCCGGCATCGATGATCTGGCTGGTGATGCGCACGCTGCGCCGCATGCTCCAGCGCGCCCCCGACAGCACGCCGATACCGCGCAGCGCGAACAGCGTTCCACTGGCGATGACCAGTCCGATGTGGGCCTGTCGCGCCAGCGGATACATGTCGATCAGATTCATGCGCGCGGCGTGTCGGCATGTCGCTCAGCCGACATCGACGGCTTCACCCGTGCGGTCGAAGGCGATCAGCTTGTCAAGCCGCCCGGTGCGGATCGCCGAGATCATGCTTTCGAGCGGTGCATCCGCATCGGCGCTGGCGGGCGCCTGGCCGTCGCGTCCGGCCAGCGCCGCCACGAACACGATGGCCCAGCGCGCGTCGAAGGTGGCCGTCTCTTCGAGCAGGGCCGCGAAGCTCGGCAACTCGTCGATCGTCTTGTCCACGCACACGTAGGGCACCAGTGCGCCGCCCTGTCCGGCTTCGAAGCGCGCGCGCTCTTCGGCCGAGGCATCGTCCGGCAGTTCGGCCACGGTGAATACCATCAGCAGGCGCTGCGGTTCGGATTCTTCGCGCATGGCTGCGATCAGGCCGTCGAAAGTTGCTGTCAAGGCAGGTCTCCGCAAGATGGAATGAGAACGAGGGGAACGAGGCTGCGTTGCACAGAGTGCATCATGACAGTTTGCCCCGCACGGCTGCGACCATGACGGCACCGAACAGCACGATGGCCAATGCATGACCGACGCCGGCCAGGGCCAGCGCAGACAGGTCGCCGGAGGGGCTGGCGCCCAGGCGCAGCAGCAGGCTTGCCGCCAGCAGCCACAGCGGCACCCGCGCCCAGGCCGAATACACCGGTCGCAGGCGCAGCAGTGCCGGCAGCATGATGGGTGCGTGGCCGAACACCATGGCCAGCACGAAGCCGAGCAGCACCGCGTGCAGACCTGCCGCGGGCAGCGGGCCGGGCGACAGCACGCCATACAGCCCGAGCAGCGCACCGACCAGCAACCACACATAGCCGACCGTCAGGCACTGCGCGACATGACCGGGCCAGCCGGGCGCCGACCATTTGCGCGGCGCCATGTCCCAGCGTAGCAGCCACAGCGCGAGCAGCGCGCAGGCCAGCCAGAGCAGCAGCGCTGCCAGCGCCGCCCGCACCGGTGACAGGACGACCGACAGCAGCAGCATCGCCACCGCCAGCACGAACAGCACGCGGGCGAAGCGCGGCAGGCGGATCATCTGCATCAGTTCGCGACGTTCGCCGGCGATGGTCAGCACCAGAAAGGCGACCCAGCTCATGACGGCTGCCGACAGGTCTCCAGCCGCCCAGACGAGCACGCCGATCAGCCAGCACACCGCGCCGGCCATTTCGACCACGAGGTGCAGCGACCACGCGCGGCTGCGTCCGGCATGGAGGTAGAGCAGCACCAGCGCCGCGGCCGCGAATGCCCAGAGCATCTGCGCCGCGACCACGGAGCCGATCGCCCACGCGACGAGCCCGCCGAGCCCCGCCGCCAGCGGTGACAGCAGGCCAGGCAGACGCTGCAGCGCCACCGCGCGCTCGAGCGAAATGACGGTGCCGAACACGGCGCAGATCATCACCGCCCCGTGCAGCGCGACCGGCACCGCCGGTATCGGCACACCGAAACGAGCCAGACCGGCGGCGATGCCGGCCAGCATGGCGGACACCGCCAGCAGCGCACACACCGCGACGCCGGTGCGCCACAGCGCAGGCGTCGTCACGCTCACCATCCGAACCGCTCGCGCAGCGCCGGGCTCATGCGGCCGGGGTGCCATGCGCAATCCCAGTCGAATTCAACCTGGACGATCCAGCCCGGCGGGCAGACGGTGCGCAGCGCCGATGTCGCGTCTTCGATGATCAGCTCGCCCATCGGGCAGGTCGCGCTGGTCGGTATCAGCACCACATCGACGCGGGTCTCACCGATGGCAATCGACTTGACGAGGCCCAGTTCGACGATGCTTTCGACCAGTTCCGGGTCCGCGACGGTGTGCAGCGCGGCCCGCAGCGTGTCTTCGGTGGGCATCACGACACCTTCTGCCGGGTCGGGAAAGCTATCCCGATCGCCCCGGGAGGCGCGGCCGGCGGCAGGAGGTCGGCCAGCGTGTGGCGGTCCAGACGGGCGAGAAAATCCTGCAGCGCGTCATCGAATATCCCGGCCAGACGGCAATCGCCCAGCAGCCGGCAGTGACCGCCGCCATCGAGGCATTCGACCAGTCTGAAGTCGGGTTCGACGCTGCGCACCACGGCACCCAGGCCGATCGCCTCCGGCGCATGCGCGAGCCGCATGCCGCCGCCGTTGCCGCGCACGGTTTCGATCCAGCCGGCCAGCCCGAGCTGGTGGGTCACCTTCATCAGGTGCGCCAGCGACACCTGATGCGCGTGTGCGACTTCGGCAATCGTGCACAGGCGGTCCGGATGCTGGCCCACGTGCATCAGCAGGCGCAGCGCGTAATCGGTCATCGTGGTCAGACGCATGGTCAGTGGCCCGGGCGCGCAATCGTCGCCGCCACGGCGGCCGGCGCCGGGCGATCGGCACGCGGCCGGATCATCATCGGCACAAAGCGCCACAGGTAGAGCGCGAAGGCCGCCACCCAGAGCAACGCGGCAACATGCAGCAGGTGGAGGGCGGCGGCGGATGGCTGCAGCGCGAGCAGCCTGAGCACGGTGGCCGCGATCACCAGCACGTAGCTGGCGACCATACTGCGATCGGCTTCCAGCGGACGCCCGAGGTGACCGAGTGCGGTGCGCGTGATCATGCCGATGATGAGCAGCGAAAAGCCGCCCATCGCGATCACGTGGATGTGCAGCGCCGGGCGCGCGCCGAAGCCCGCGACCGACGCCGCAGCGAGCAGCAGGCCGACGCCGAGCGATGCGTAGCCCAGATACAGTATCCACAACAGCGGCTTGTGCAGCACGGCCTGCGGTTTCCAGCTGACCCAGTGCTGCAGCGAAAGGGCGCCGGCCACGGCGAGCGCCAGTGCCTGCGCAACCGGGAAATCGGCCAGCAGGCACACGACGGCGACACCGCTGGCGCCAAGCTGCATGTGGCCGCTGCGCAACTGCATCGGAATCTGCAGGCCCGGCACGGCACGCATGGCGAAGAACGGAATGACCCGGCGCGCCACCAGCAGCGCGATCAGCGTCATGATCAGCAGACCGGCGTTGAACTGGCGCATCAGTGTTGCGTAGTCGCCGTCATGCGCCGCCAGCAGGAACAGGGCGTCGGACACGCCCAGTGCCAGCAGCAGAAGCGGGACGGCGTAGTTGCGGACATTGCGCGACACCACGACGGCGCGCAGCAGTGCCGCGGCAGCCAGGGTGAAGAACAGCAGTTCGGCAAGGGTGCCGATCAGGAACGGCATCCCGTTACCTGCGAGAAAGCCCAGCCGCGCCACCAACCAAAGTGCGCACAGAATGGCCAGCGCTCGACCCTGCACCGGGTTGATGCCGGTCCAGGCAGCGCCGGCCGTCATCAGGAAGCCGACCGCGATGGTGGCCACGAAGCCCCAAAGCATTTCATGCGCGTGCCAGGCCACCCCGGCGAGCGGGCCGTTCAGCCAGTGCGGTGCGAATATCCACAGCCCGACCGCGATCAGTGCCCACAGCGCGCCGGCCAGATAGACCGGGCGAAAACCGAGTTCGAGAAAGGCGCCCCATGATGGCGCATGCGGCAGGGGCTGTTCCGCTTCCTGTATCGACAGCAGGGTGGCCATGATCGGGCTCCGGAAATTGAGTATTGAAGACAGTTTTGAACATGTATTCTACTTATATCTTCAAAATCCGTCTTCAACACCGGCTTGATCCGGATCAAGCCGGTGCAGCATCCGGCGGCAGCGGCTCCAGGTCGACGTGCAGCGTCTGCGTCGGGAAGGCGATCTGCGCGCCGTGCGCCGCAATGATGTCGGCGATCTTCAGCAGCACGTCCTGCTTGACCATGTGGTACTCGACCCACACCGTGGTGCGGGTGAAGGTGTAGATCAGGATGTCGAGCGACGACGCGGCGAAGGCGGTGAAATTGACGATCAGCGTCTGCGCGTTGTCGATGTCGGGATGGGCCTGCAGCATGGCCCTGATGTCGTTCGCGATGGCGGCCACCTTCGGCAGGTCGTCATAGCGCACGCCGACGACTTCGCGGATGCGCCGGTTGGTCATGCGCGAGGGGTTCTCCACCACGATGGTGGTAAACAGCGCGTTCGGCACGTAGATCGGGTTCTTGTTGAAGGCGCGCACGCGCGTGTGGCGCCAGCTGATGTACTCCACGGTGCCTTCGATCGCCTTGTCGGGCGAACGTATCCATTCGCCGACACTGAATGGCCGATCGAGGTAAATCGTGAGCCCGCCAAAGAAATTGGCCAGCAGGTCCTTCGCGGCAAAGCCCACCGCGATACCGCCGATGCCGCCCAGCGTCAGCACGCCGGCAATGCTTACCCCGAGCGTCTGCAGAACCAGGAGCAGCGCCGAAACGACCACCACCAGCCGACCGAGCTTGCTCAACGCATCGACCGTGGTGCGATCGATCTCGTCGCCGCGCACCAGTCGCGCGGCGACGATGTTCTCGCTGACCCGCCCGATGAAGCGCATCAGGAACCAGCCAAGGCAGAGGACGATGCCGATGTTGCGCAACGGCACGACGTACTCGAGAAAGGGTTCGTCGACGTGGCGTCGCAAGATGTCAACCGCCAGCGACAGCCCGATGAGCCAGATCACGACCAGCATGGGCCGGCTGGCGCAACGCACCAGTGCGTCATCCCATACGTTGACCGTACGCACCGTGACGCGACGCACGTGACGCAGCAGGAATTCGGCCAGCAGGTTGGCTGCTGCCGTGACCGCCAGAATGATGATGATGCGGGCGATCCAGGGCTCGGCAAGAAAACCCAGGCCGACGCGATGGATGAACTCTGTCATGGACTATTCCGGACGGACATTGAAGAAAAAAGAGCGCCGGGGCGGGCACTCCAGGGTGGCAGGGTGTGCAGTCAGCGCTCCGGCGGCGGTGGGGTGTCGTCAGCGCGGATGACCTCACCCTCGATCACGCGTCCACTGGGTTGCGCCCCTTCGCCGTCGGAAAATGGCGCTGAAGCGCCTTCTCCGGCTGCCATGCGGGCTTCCATCTGTTCGCGCATCTGCTGGCGCAACGCACGCGTCTTCCACCATATCCAGCCCCAGATGACCAGGCCAAAGGCGATCGCGACGGCAATGATCACCACTGAAAACATCAGGCCGAGTACCAGCAGGATCACGCCGGCCAGAGCGGCGAACAACTTCGCAAGAGGTCCGGCCGGCCGGGTGCTGGCCGACGCGCCGTGCGGGCGGGTGGTGTGCCTGTGACGTTCCATAACTGCGGTTCCTGTTGTCTGCTTCAGACAAGACAGTACATCGCAAGCGCCGTTCTCGCCTATCGGCGCCCGCTGACGCCAGCCGCCATGCGCCCGGCACCGGCCACGCAGGTCACAGTCGCTTGTGCGGCTGTTCCACCAGATTCTGGTAAACGAAGCTTTTCAGGAAGATGTTGGTTTGTGCGTTGACGTCGGAAAACTCGACGCCGTAGGCCGCTTCGCCGGTATCGACGATGTCATGCGTATTGCGGATGGTTGCGCTGACCACCACGCGGGTACGCACCTTGTGGATGTCGAGGATCAACTCCAGGGAAATCGTTTCACCGATGGCACGCGGCGGGTCCCAGGCGCGCAGTTCGGCACCGGTGGCGCTGAGGTTGGTTACCGTGGTCGACACCGGCTCGGCGCCATCCAGAACACGGGCACTGATGGTCGTGGCAATCCTCTCCGCATTGCGGATCTGGCGCATCGTGATGCGGCGCGGAAACTGCAGGTGCAGGTACTCGAAGGGGTTGACCGAGCGCTTGCCCACCGTGGTTGAAAAACCGTAGGCATGACGGCCCGAAAACGCGCGCACCGCAAATTCGTCGCCTTCGATCGGCGGGCCGGCCCAGGCGCGGGTGTCGGGCATCGTGACCAGCACACTCACATCGTTGACGTAGCCGATCAGCTTGACCATTCCAAGCTGTTCGCCGAGCTTCGGCGGCGGTTCAAGAATGAGCCGGTCGCCGATCTTGAGACCGATGTCCTTGAACAGCACGTCCTTGACGACACCGGGCGCATTGGCGCCCTGCGCCACCGCCTCGATCATGCCCGCTTCGCTGTTGTTCATCGTTTTGCCGGAATCAGTGGTCGATGCTGCGCGGCATCGGAAATTCGGAACCCGGGCGCGGCTCACGCGGCGCCCCGCTCAGGTCAGCACAACAAATTCTTTATCGATAACGGTCCGGAATGACGATTCCTTTGGGAACTGTTTCTCGGAATGCTCGCTGACCGCGCAAATTCCCGCCCGCCCGGACATCGGAAAACGTGACAGCGCCATCCGCCCGCCGCGGTATCCATCAATGCACGCAAGTGATATCGACTCGCGCCGGGCCGGCTTGAATCCGTTACCGGCCTGACGGAACAACGGATGCTGCCGGGTGGCCGCGCGGCGAACGCCCGCCAGGGCCCCGGCATGCAGGCGCTGCATCGTCACCCTTGAATGAATGTTCAGCGCCCGCGGAACAGCGGCGCGCGCTTGTCGGCGAACGCGGTCACTCCTTCGACGAAATCCATCGTCGCCGCGCAGCGCGCGAAAGCCAGCGCCTCGGCCGCGAGTTGTGCTTCGAGTGACGGACCGGCAGCCACCAGCAAGCGCTTGATTTCCGACAGCGCATGACGCGGCCCGCGCGCGAACTGGGCGCTGCGCGTCTGCGCTGCGGCATCCAGCCCGGCAACCGGCACCACCTGTTCGACCAGGCCGAGCGCCAGCGCTTCCGGCGCCGCGACGCGACGCGCCGACCACATCAGTTCGCGCGCGCGCCGCTCGCCCAGCGCCTGCATCAGGAACACCGACTGGCCACCGTCGCACGGCAGTGCCAGACCTGTGTATGCGGTACTGAAAATCGCATCATCGGCGGCGATCACGCAGTCGGACGCCAGCGCGAGCGACAGCCCGTAGCCGGCGCAGGCGCCCTGCACCACCGACAACACCGGCTGGTGCGCGCGGCGCAACGCGAGGATGACCGGATTGACCCAGTTCTCGATCAAGGCACGGTAGGCATCAAGCCGCGCCGGCGCCTCCAGATACAGGGTGGCGCGGAAATCGTTGATGTCGCCGCCGGCGCTGAAGCAGCCACCGGCGCCACGCAGCACCAGCACGCGACAGTGCGGATCGGCCAGATTCGCCTCGACCGCCCTGCGCATGGCCTGCAGCATGGCGACCGAAAACGCGTTGCGTCGTGCCGGGTTCGAAATGGTGATCGTCGCGATGCCCTGTTCGCACGCACTGAGGATGTGGCCGTGCGCCTGATCGTTCATCGAACCCTCCCTGTCATCGCGCTGCTTACGGCGGTGTGACGCCGGCGGGCAGCAGCACCCACATGCGGCCCTGCTGGCGCATGCGGCCCGCCAGCGCGCCGGCGTCAGGACCGAAACCCCAGAAGAAATCGGCCCGCACGCCACCCTTGATTGCGCCACCGGTGTCCTGCGCCATCATCAGGCGACGCAGCGGGTCGGCGCTATTCGGGCGCGTCGTCTCCAGCCACACCGGAGCACCCAGCGGCACGCTGCGCGGATCGACCGCGATCACCCGCTCGCCGGCAATCGGTACGCCGAGCGCGCCGAGCGGGCCTTCCGGCAGACCGGGGGCCTGCTTGCCGATAGGCAGTTCGCGGAAGAACACGTAGCTCGGATTGGCCGCCATCATTGTCGCCACCCGCGACGGATTGGCTCGCGCCCACTGCCGGATACCCTGCATCGATGCCTGCTCGAGCTTCAACTCGCCCTGGTCAACCAGCCAGCGACCGATCGACTGGTAGCTGTGGCCGTTCTGGTCAGCATAGCCCACACGCACCCGGCTGCCGTCCGGCAGTTCCACCTGGCCGGAGCCCTGAACCTGCAGGAAAAACACATCAAGCGCGTCTGCCGCCCAGAACAGCACCTTGCGGTCGAATTCGGCCGCACGGGCGTCGAGTTCGCTGCGTGACCAGTAAGGCACCACCTTGCGACCCTCGACGCGACCGCGCAGCCGCAGATGCTTCAGATCCGGATGCAGGCTGGCGACGTCGATCACCAGCAGATCGTCAGGCACCGCGTGAATGGGGTGCATATATATACCGCCACGCGTACGGCTCGCCCGCAGCAGCGGTTCGTAATAGCCGGTCACCAGCCCCTGGTCGGTGCCGTCGCCATTGAGCAGCTGCCATGGGCGGAAAGCCGATTCGAAGAACGCCCGCACCGCAGCGCTGTCTTCCTGGGCGAGTGAGCCCAGCGCAGCGCACGGTGCACGCCATTCGGCACGACTGGCCAGTGCGCTGCAGCTGGCGCGCAGCGCCGGCAAGGCCTCGCGCAGATCGTCGTCGGCCCAGCCTTCGAGCGCGGACCACTCGGCGGCCACCAGACGCGGCGGCAGCTTTGCTTCGGGCACCGGAGCAGCCGGCGGACAGACCGGACACGCGGCGCACGCCGGGCAGACCGGGCAGACCTGGGTCGGCGCAGCGGCAGGCTGCACCTCAGGGCAGGACGGGGGAGCGGCAGCGCTCGCCGGGCCGGGCCGTGGAGCCGAGCCGCAGGCGGCGAACAACGCGGCGGCCGAAGCGAGCATGGCGAACCGTACGCCGCGGCGGATTTGCTGGAACATCGTGATGTGCTTTAGATTGGCGCGCCCGCAGACGCTGAGGGTGCAATGATAACGAGCAGCGGTCCTGCCGGACGGCTGCATTGAAGACGGACGTTTCGCGGACACTTCACCCATGTGGATATTCCTTCTCGAAGCCGGCGTTGCGCTGGCCCTGCTGCTGTTCATCCTGTGGTGGACGCTGCCGCGCAAGGAAAAGGACGCCTCCGACACCGAACCGCCGAAGGCGCTCACCGACAACAAGGACGACCATGACAGACCGTGAAGGTTTCGAAAGCCTGATCGCCCGCGCGCATGCGCTGTTCGATCGTCTCGAACACATGATCCCGGCGCCGCCGGCACCACCCGACTGGAAGGCGACCGCCTACCGCTGGCGACGCAGCAACGGTCGCGGCCGTTTGGAGCCGGTTGCCCATCCGCACAAGCTGCGCCTGTCCGATCTGAAAGACATCGACGTGCAGAAGGCCCGCATCACCACCAACACCCGGCAGTTCGTCGAAGGCAAGCCGGCCAACAACGTGCTGCTGACCGGTGCGCGCGGCACCGGCAAGAGCTCGCTGGTGAAAGCGCTGCTGAACGATTTCTCGAAGAAGGGTCTGCGCCTGATCGAGGTCGACCGCGATGATCTGGTCGACCTGCCCGACATCACCGACCTGATCGCCAACCGGCCCGAGCGCTTCATCATTTATTGCGACGACCTGTCGTTCGAATCCGGCGAACCCGGCTACAAGGCGCTGAAAAGCATTCTTGACGGCTCGGTGTCGGCGGTGCTCGACAACGTGCTGATCTATGCCACGTCGAACCGGCGTCACCTGATGCCGGAATACTTCTCCGAGAACAACGAAGCGAAGCATGTCGACGGCGAAGTGCATCCGGGCGAAGCGACGGAGGAAAAGATTTCGCTGTCCGAGCGCTTCGGCCTGTGGCTGTCCTTCTACCCCTTCGATCAGGAGGCATATCTCGACATCGTTCGCCACTGGCTGAAAAAGCTCGGCGTGCCGCCGGACCAGATCGAAGCCTGCCGCGCCGATGCGCTGCGCTGGACGCTGGAACGCGGCTCGCGCAGCGGCCGCGTTGCCTGGCAGTTCGCGCGCGACTGGGCGGGGCAGCACGCGGCAAAGTGAGCGCATCGAGGGCCGGCGCATGATCGAACGCAAACAGGTCGCCGTCGCGGCGGCCGTCATTTTCCGGGACAGCGCGCGCGGACGGGAATTCCTGCTCGGCCAGCGCGCGCCGGGCACCTTCTATCCGGGCTACTGGGAGTTTCCCGGCGGCAAGGTGGAAGCGGGCGAAGCGCCGGTCGACGCGCTCAAGCGCGAGCTGGACGAGGAACTGGGCATCACGGTCACAGCCTGTTCGCCCTGGCTGACGCTGTCGCACGAATACGAACACGCCTTCGTGCGGCTGCATTTTTTCCGGGTCGAAGCCTGGCAGGGCGCGCTGCAGGACCATGTACACAGCGCGCTGAGCTGGCAGCAGGCCGATGTGCTGACCGTCGGGCCGATGTTGCCGGCCAACGGGCCGGTGCTCAAATCGCTGCGCCTGCCCGGTTTCATGGCCATCACCCATGCCTGGCAGATCGGTCACGCGGCGCAACTCGACGCCATTCGCCGGACTTGTGCGCGGCAGCGGCTGCTGCTGCAGATCCGCGAACCGGTGATGGATGACGCAACCCAGGCCTTCGCCGCCGAAGCGGTCCGGCTGGCGCACGCCGGCGGTTCGCCTGCCGTACTCAACGGCGAGCCAGCGCTCGCCCGCACGCTGGGGGCGGACGGCGTGCATCTGAAGTCGTCGCAGCTTGCCGCGCTGACGGCCCGCCCCGACTTCGAATGGGTGGGCGCGTCCTGCCACACGGCCGACGAGCTCGCGCAGGCCGCGCAGCTCGGACTCGACTACGCGGTGGTCGGCCCGGTATTGCTGACCGCCACCCATCCCGACGCAGCCGGCCTGGGCTGGGCTGCACTGACGGCGCTGGTTGCCGAATGCGGCATTCCGGTGTTTGCCATCGGCGGACTCGACGCATCGCACAGGCAGGCCGCGCACGGCTGCGGTGCGCACGGCATCGCCGCGATCCGCGGCGCCTGGGCGGCATGACAGCGCGCCGCCTCTTTCTTCGTCAGTGCGGCGCCATCGCCCTGGCAAGCACGCTGCCGAGGGCACTGCGCGCGGCGCCGACCGGCCCCTACGATCACGGCCTGCTGTGGAAGATCACGCTCGGTGACGCACCGGTCAGTCATCTCTTCGGCACGCTGCACAGCGGTGAGCCGCGCGTGCTCGACCGTGCTGCTCCGCTGTACACCTATATAGAAGCGGCGCGCGTATTCATGCCGGAACTGGTGGCCGACGCCGATGCCGTGAATGCCTTCATGGCCGCCAGCACTTCCGAGGCTGACGAGCTGCCGAAAAAGGTCGGCAGCAAGCACTGGCCGCGGGTGTCGCAGATGCTCGCACTGCATGGCGTCGACGAACGCGTGCAGCCACGGTTGCGCCCGTGGGCGGCGCTGGTGACGCTGCTGCAACCGGTCGGCGGCGCGCAGCCCACGCTCGACGAGGTGCTGGTGCGCCGCGCGCGCGCCGCCGGCAGGAAGATTCTGCCGATCGAAAACGTGCAGGAACAGATCGATGCGATCGCGCGCCTGCCCGACGCGACGGTCATGGCACTGCTGATCGACAGCGCGCGCCGGCATGATGCGATACAGGCCGGTGTCGCACCGATGACCGACGCCTGGCTGGCCGGCGGTATCGGCGAGCTGGCGCGCATCAATGCCCGGCTGATCGGCGATGACAAGGCGCTGCGGCGCCACGCCGATCTGTTCATGCAGTCGCTGCTCGGCCAGCGCAATGCGCGTTTCGTCGAACGCCTGCTGCCGCATATCCGCGAAGGCGGCGTATTTGCCGCTTTCGGCGCTTCCCACCTGACCGGCCCTGACGGCGTGCTCGCGCGCCTGCTGCAGGCCGGCTGTACCACCGACCGCATCGCCTGACTCCAGTTTTTCGGGCTTGTGCCGTGAATCTCTTTGCAAGTTGCCTCGCGCGGCCACTCAAGGCACTGCGGGGACCTACAGGAGACTTCCCATGAACGCATTCAGCCGCCTTTCGGTGGTACACCAGCTTTCGATTTCGATCGGCCTGCTTTGCGCAGTGATCTTTGCGTCGCTGATCATCATCGTATCGATGTCCACCCAGCGCTCCACGCTGCAACAGACCGAGGCCCATCTTGGTGAGCAGGCCGACGCCACGGTCAAACTGCTCGACCTGAGTTATCACAACGCAATGGCCAGTGCCGAAAAGGGCATGAGCGCGCTCAAACGCGGGCTCGGCGCTGACGTGGTCATCGGCGACGATACGATGCCCATGGGCAGCTATGGCGCGGTGCGCATCGCGCGCGTCAATGGCGCAGTACTGAACGGAGACACTGACCGTGTAAGCGGGCTGCGCGACCTGATCGGTGCCGATCCGGCGGTCATGGTGCGCGTCGGCGACGAATTCGTCCGCGTGGCGACGTTGCTGAAGGACAAGGACGGCAAGTCAATGGCCGGCAAGGCCATCAACAAGAGCAAGGAAACCGATACCCTGCTTGCCGGCAAGCCTTATTCGGGCGTCGTGATCCGCAACGGCCGCTTCTACATTTCCTCGCTGGAACCGATCAAGGACGCCTCGGGCACAGTCGTCGGCGCGCTGTCGGCACGGGTCGACGTGCAACAGGGCATCGACCAGCTGTTCGCGTCGCTGAAAACCCTGCGCATCGGCGACACCGGCTACCTGAACATCCTGAAGCCGGGTGAGTCGGCAGACGCGAGCGAAATGATCCTGCACCCCGAACATGGCGGAAAGACGATCGCCGACATCGGCAATCCGGTGCTGACCAGCGTCATCGCACAACAGCTCGACATGAAGAACGGCCAGCTGACGTATGACTGGCCGCTCGCCGATGGCAGCCTGGCGCCGAAGCTCACCACCTTCCGTACATCGGACACCTGGGGGTGGATGGTGTCCTCCGGCGCGCATGTCGCCGAATTCACGGCCGCCGGCGTGCGGCTGCGCAACCAGTTGATCATGATCTGCGTCGGCGCCGCTCTGCTGCTGGCTGCGCTCACGTGGTGGCTGGCACACAGCCGTCTCGTGCGCCTGAAGGATGTGTCGGCGGCAATGAACCGGCTGGGCAATGGCGACTTCAGCCAGCGTCTTGCGGTGCAGGCCGGCGAAAGCCGCAACGAACTGGACCTGATCACCGTGCAGATCAACGAAGCGACTCGCAAGACTGCCACGCTGATCACTGCCACGGCCGACGCAGCCCGCGCCGTAGGCGCAGCGGCGCGTTCGCTGCGCGCCGGCTCGAGCGAAGTGGTCGAAGGTTCGACCGAACAGAGCAGCGCCGCCGCCGGCCTTGCCGCCGCGATCGAGGAACTGTCGGTCAGCATCACGCACGTGGCCGACAGCGCCGGTGTGGCCGATGCCGTCAGCCGCGAAGCGCGCAGCGCCGCGATCGACGGCGAGCGCCAGTTGAACGCCGTGGTCGACGGCATGCAGCACATCGCCCGCGACATCAACGACGCGTCGACCGCCGTGACCGATCTGGCCGGCCGCACACGCGAAATCTCGAACGTCGGCCGCATCATCCAGGAGATCGCCGAACAGACCAATCTGCTGGCGCTCAACGCGGCCATCGAAGCAGCACGCGCCGGCGAATCCGGCCGCGGCTTCGCCGTGGTGGCCGACGAAGTGCGCAAGCTGGCCGAACGCACCGCCGCCTCGACGAAGGAAATCGCCAGCATGGTGAGCAGCGTGCAGGCCGACGCCGACAAGGTCGTGCAACGCATCGGCGAAGTGAGCGGTCAGGTCGCCACCGGCGTGAGCCGGGCGACCGAAGCCGGTGCCGTGTTGCGCGTCATCAGCGAGCAGAGCGAACGCACCGCCTCGGCGATGAAGGAAATCGCCGCCGCCACGCGCGAACAGAGCAGCGCCAGTCAGAGCGTGGCGCAGGGCGTGGAACGCATCGCCGGCATGGCGGAACAGAATGCCGACATCACCCGGCGCGCCGACGGCGAAACACTCGGTCTGGAAAAGCTGGCCGGCCAGTTGCAGGACAATGTCGGTCGCTTCGTAGTCTGATCATCAAGGACCGGGGGGCCGCCGGTGTTTCGTGTGACGTTGGGCATCGCTGCGCTCACCCCAACCTACGGGCGTGGCGCCGGGCTCGGGTATGTCGCGCGTTTTCCGGAGGGCGTTGGGCATCGCTGCGCTCACCCCCACCAACGGGTTTGGAACCTCATCTCGGGTCATGTCGGGCAATGTCCTGTGCCAACGGCAATTTTCTGGCGCGCTTCGTAGGTTGGGGTGAGCGCAGCGATGCCCAACAAAAGCGGCTGACCGAAGAGCCGAACACCACGCAGCGCACCAAACCCGCGCCGTGTCCCGAAGCCCCATGATGACGGTGGCGGCCAGCGTATACTCAGCGGCCACAACCCCCGCCCCGCCATGCTCAGCTATCGCCACGCCTTCCATGCAGGCAACCCGGCCGACGTGCTCAAGCACTTCGTACTCGTTGAACTGCTTCAGCACCTGAACCAGAAGGACAAACCCTACTGGTACATCGACACGCACGCCGGTGCCGGCGGCTATGCGCTCGACAGCGGTTTCGCGGCCAAGAACGCCGAGTACGCCGGCGGTATCGCAAAACTGTGGTCGGCGCCCGACCTGCCGCCGCAGCTCGCGACCTATGTGGATCTGGTGCGTGCCTTCAACAGCGGCGCGAAGCTGCGCGCGTATCCGGGCTCACCGATGATTGCGCGCGCGCTGCTGCGCGACGACGACCGGATGCGCCTGTTTGAACTGCACACGGCCGACAACAAATTGCTGAACGCTGCCTTCGCCGAGGCTGGCCGCAGCGTGAAGGTGGACAAATCCGACGGCTTCTCCGGCCTGCGCACCTTGCTGCCGCCACCCCCGCGCCGTGCGCTGGTGCTGATCGACCCGCCGTACGAAATCCGCGAAGACTACCGGCTGGCGTTCGAAACGCTGCGTGACGCCAACACGCGCTTTCCGGGTGGCACCTACTGCCTGTGGTACCCGCAGTTGCACCGCATGGAATCGCGCGACCTGCCGGCCAAACTCAAACGCCTGCCGGTGCCGGCCTGGCTGCACGTGACGCTGACCACGCGCAAGCCGTCACCGGACGGGTTCGGCATGCACGGCAGCGGCCTGTTCATCGTCAATCCGCCATGGACACTGCCGGCCACGCTGAAGACCGTCATGCCATGGCTTACGCGCACGCTGGCACTCGACGACGGCGCAAAGTTCGAACTCGAATTCAAGATTCCGTAAGGCACGGCCATGGTTCTGCAAACCACCATCGACACCATCACGCACGCCATCGGTCTGGCCGTGGCACCGGTGTTCCTGCTGACCGCGATCGCCACGCTGATCGGCACGCTGAACAACCGGCTCGGTCGCATCATCGACCGCCGCCGTGTGGTGCTGGCGCGCGGCGGCAAACAGTGCGAAGACGAAACGATGAGCAATGCGACCGAACTTGCGCTGCTGTCGCAGCGTGCGCGCCTGGTCTATCTGGCGGTGCTTTTCGCCGTGCTGTCGGCGCTGCTGGTCTGTCTGGTGGTGTCTTGCGCCTTCTTCGGCGTGCTGTTCACGGTCGTGCTGTCCGACCTGCTGGCCGGCTTCTTCGTGCTGGCGATGCTATCTCTGATCATGTCGCTGAGCCTGTTCCTGCGCGAAGTGTTTGTGGCGGTGTTTACCGCCACCCACGCCAACCGCTAGCCAGCCGTCCCCCGCTTCAGGCCATTCCGGCGGAGGTCGTGGGCCGACGCGGGCTGACACATTGATTCGATCGATCCGGCGCAGGGCGCAGCGGAGCCTGCTGCACTGATCAACGAACCCGGCATGAACGCGGCCCTCTTTAACTGCGTTCCGAATTTCCACCCGCAAGTGCTCAATTCACACCTCGCACTGCGGGACATTAAGCGCGGTTAACAAACGATGCGCCGTTCGGACCAGTGCCCCCATCTATCTGCATCACGGCAACATCACGCGTGCTGACTACCCTGCTGGCACCTTGTCGTTCGCAAGGCATTCAATCAGGGAGTCCAACAATGCAGTCCCGCAAACTTGCCATAGCTGCCGCCATTGGCCTGATGGGCGCTTCCGCCCACCAGGTTTCCGCGGCTGACAACACTTACTTCGACAACTTCACGGCACTGGCCGGAAACGTCGCTGCCGGCTCATTGCCGGAAACCGCACCGCTGCAACTGTCGTCGCCGTTCTTTTCGCAGAAGGTCCTGGCCGATCGCAACACCCAGCTCGGTCTCGGCGAATCGAACAGCGGCAACTGGGACATGATCACCGCCAACGAAACCGGCACCGATGCCGGCCGTTACCTCTACGCACCGTTCGAAACAGGCGCTGGCGGCGTACAGCGCACTGACCTGTGGACCGGCGTTACCAAGACCATCGTCCAGTCCGGCACCCAGGGTTTCAGGTCCGGCGACTTTTCGCGCTGGACGCCGTGGGGCACCTACATGACGGCTGAAGAGTCATGGGGCACCAACAGCACCAACGGTCGCCTGTTCGAAGTGACCAACCCGCTGGCCGACACCTCGAGCGCCGATTTCGTGCATCGCAACGTCGTGCCGCGCGTATCCCATGAAGGTGGCGCGTTCGACAAGAACAACAGCTTCTACTTCATCGACGAATTCAACGGCGGCTCGATCTACAAGTACGTGTCGGCCGCACCGGCTGCCACCACCGGCAACAGCTACTTCGACAAGGGTCAGACCTTCGTGCTGAAGGCCAACGGCGGCAGCAATTCGAATGCCGTCGGCGCTGCCACCTGGGAAGCCATCACGACCGGCACCGGCACCCCGCTGGCCACCACCGCTGGCGCGATGTTGAACATGGGCGGCGGCAGCTTCTCGATGGACGGCCGCGCCGCAGCCGACATGGTCGGCGGCACCAACTACCAGCGTCCGGAAGACATCGAACTGCAGGTGCTCGGCAACGGTGACGAAATTCTGTACATCGCGACGACCACCACCCATGAGGTGTATTCGCTGAATCTTGCGACCAACGAAATGAAGCTGTTCGTCAGCCGCGCGACTTTCAACTCGGTCACCGGTGCCGCCGTCGGCAGCGAATTCACCAGCCCGGACAACATCGCGATCGATGCCAACGGCAACATCTACATCAGCGAAGACCAGCCGGGCGGTCGCGCCGACATCTGGTTTGCGAATGATGCTGACCGCGATGGCGTGGCCGAATCGGTCAGCCGCTGGGCGTCGATGTCGACCGTGGGCGCCGAGCCTACCGGCCTGTACTTCGACAAGTTCAACCCGAACGTCGCCTACGTGAACATCCAGCACCCGAGCAGCGGCAACGACACGCTGCTGCAGATCACGGCCGTGCCGGAGCCGGAAACCTACGTCATGTTCCTCGCCGGCCTCGGCCTGATGGGTCTGATGGCGCGTCGCCGCGTCGGCTGATCCACTGGTAGCACCGCAGCAATGGGAGGGGGCTTCGGCCCCCTCTTTTTTCGTCTGCCATTTGCGCTCTACACGCAGGGGCGGTGCGCGCGCTCATTCCGGCAAGCCTTCAGCCAGTGCCGCGATCTTCTCGCGCAGCACGCGCGGCAGCAGCGGTTTGGTCAGGAAATCGTTCATGCCGGCGTCGATGCAGGCCACGCGGTCCTCTTCCAGCGCGTTTGCGGTCATCGCGAAGATGGGCACCGCCGGGCGCCGGAGTTCGCGCTCCATTTCACGAATGAGCCGCGTCGCCTCGACGCCGCCCATCACCGGCATCTGCATGTCCATCAGCACCAGATCGAATCCCCCATCGACCATCATTTCCAGCGCCTGCATGCCGTTCTCTGCCAGCGTGACCCGGTGACCGCTGCGCGTCAGCACCGCTTCGGCGACTTTCTGATTCACCGGATGGTCCTCCACCAGCAGGATGCTGAATGCGTGAGTCGACGGTTCCGCGCCGGCAACTGCCGGCTCGACCCGCACCGCGTTGCCGCGTACGAGCGGAAGATCAAGGCAGAACACGCTGCCCTCTCCGGGTGTGCTGCTCAGGGCGATGTGGCCGCTCATCAGCGAGGCGAGGCGGCTGGAGATCGACAGCCCCAGACCGGTACCGCCATAACTGCGTGTGGTCGAACTGTCCTGCTGTGCAAACGCTTCGAATACGTGAGCCTGCTTGTCCGGTGCAATACCGATGCCGGTATCGATCACAGAGATGGACAGCCGCTCCTGCGCAGCGGAATCGACGCGCACGCCAGCCCGGATCGTGACGCTGCCCCGGGGGGTGAACTTGATTGCGTTGCTGACCAGATTGAGCAGCACCTGACGCACGCGTAACGGATCGCCGCAGATCAGCCGTGGCAGACCGGGATCGCACTCGAGCTTGAGCGGCAGGGATTTCCGACCTGCCTGCGTGGCCATCATGCGCAGCACTTCACCCAGCAGATCGCCCAGGTCGTACGGTACGGATTCGACCTCGACCTTCCCCGCTTCGATCTTGGAAAAATCCAGTATGTCGTTGATGATGGCCAGCAGCGACTCTGCGGAACTGCGCGCCACCGCGACGTACTCGCGCAGCTCCGACTCGCTTGCCGCGTCCTGCGCAAGGTCGAGCATGCCGAGCACGCCATTCATCGGGGTACGGATTTCATGGCTCATGTTGGCGAGGAAATCGCTCTTCGCCCGGCTGGCCGCCTCGGCGGCGTCCCGTGCGCGGCGCAGGGCCGCATTCGTTTCGCGCCGGCTGGTCACATCGAGCGCCACACCCGACACCTGATGCACACCGGCACGTCCGAGCACGCGCACCACCCGCACACTGCCGTCCGGCTGTTGCACACCCAGGTCTTCATCGAGCGGTTTTTTGCCTGCCAGTGCGGCGTCCAGCCCGCTTCGCAGGCGCCCCACATCGATCGGCAGCAGTCGATCAAGCCAGTCGTCGAGCCGCTGCCCGAAGACCGTCGGCTCGACGCCGTGCATGGCGCACATGAGTGCGTCCCAGTCAAGCGCGCCGGTGGCCGGTGTCCAGCTCCATACGCCCAGCGATGCGGCCGAGGTGGCCATTTCAAGCCGCTGCTTCTCGCGCTCCAGCGCCTCGTCGCTCAGGCATGCGCGACAGGCGTTGGCCAGCTTGCGGGCCAGGGCGAGAAAGCTGTCGAGGAAGCTGCTTTCCAGCACCGGGCCACTGCGCTCGATCACCAGCAGTCCGAACCCGGGAAGGTCGACCAGGTGGTGGATGACGCCCTCCAGTTCGACGATCATCCAGCCCTGACCTGCCACTTCGGCCGGCGAAGGCCAGCGCGCCCGCAGCAGCGGAAAGCGAGCGCTGCGCCCGAGCGTACGCGGCAGCATGCAGACCGGCTCCAGCACATCGCCGCTGCGCGCATACACGGCAGCACCACTGGCGTTGAGCAGACGCAGCGTCTCCGACAGCACGCGTCGCGTCATCGGCTCCAGCTGTGTGCTGTCGCCGATGGACAGCGAAATGCGAAACAGGATTTCGGTCTCGAGAGCGAGCTTCATGTCATGGCTCGTATCAGCCCTCGATCAGGGCCATGACCGACGTCTTGTTGTAGAACTCGAGAAACTCGCGCCCGCTGTTCGCGATCTCGCCCAGCGTGAGGGCGCCGAACAGCGGCTCGCCGCGATCCACCGCGTCGAGCTCGCGTCCGAAGTCGTCGCCCAGGTAGAGCACGCGCGAGATGCAGTCGATGAACAAGCGCGTCGCGTGCACAGGCGGCTCGCCTTCAAAAGCGTCGGCCGCCTTGCGCACCGTCTGCGCGGCGGCATCCAGCAGGTTATCCGGCACACCACGCAGCACGTGTACAAAGGCGCCTTCGGGAACCTCGCCGACACACACCAGCGCGCCCTCCCCGCCCACCATCAGCGGGTCGCGGACGACCACCTCGCTATCCAGCCGGCGTATGCCGAAGGGGAAGCCCTTCGCAATGTCGAAAAACCCGGTCGCATCCAGCGTGGCGCCGGCCAGCGGCTCGACATGTTCCCGATAGACGTCGAAGGCCGGACGACCATTCAGCGTGAGGATGGTGTTGCGGTCGGAGGCGGTCACCTTGAGCGCGTCGGACACCACCTGCCAGCCGTGCGCCACACCGATGCCGCTGCGCAGATCGGTGCCGGCCAGCACGACCGCGTCCTGCAGCAGCCCGCGCGGCGTGATCAGGCAAGGCTTCTGCACGAGGCTCAGCGAGCCGGCGCCGCCACCGATGTAGTTGGGCAGCAGGCCGAAGTTTTCGAACAAGGCGGTAATGGTGGCGCCGATCCGCCGGCTGAAACCGTCGACGAACACGAACAATGTGCTCCCGGGCGCGTCCAGTCCGGCGAGCGCGCCATCGATGTCGGTGTCCGCGTCACTCAGGTTTTCGATGATGCACAGGCGCGGCGCCACCGGAAGGCCCACCACCAGGGTGCCGCGCTCCAGGTGCTCACGACCGTGAATGATCTGCGGAAAGATGCCACCGAACACGGGTCGCGCGGCCGCACGCAGTAACGGGTCGAGCTGTTCTGCCGTGAAGCCGTTGCCGTCGCAGGCCAGCACCAGCAGACCTCCCACGCCGGGGCGGGCCGCCACGTCTTCCAGCAGGGTCGCCAGCGCAACGACGCTGCCGCTGCGATCCAATGCAATATCCATGTCTGCTCCACAGGATGGGGCGCTCGCACACGGAGCGCCTCGACCTCTGCTTAACGGATAGGCACCTCAGGCCTTGAGCAGATCCTCGCGCCCTGCCAGCCACCGCGCCTGATGGTGTTCAGCCGCCGGCACGTCGTCGCGCAGCAGGGTGGCCGCCGCTTCGCGCGCCAGCTCGACCAGCGCTTCGTCGAGCAGCAGGTCGGCGAAGCGCAGCAGCGGTTGGCCGGACTGGCGGCTGCCGATGAATTCGCCCGGGCCGCGCAACTTCAGGTCTTCGGCGGCGATCATGAAGCCGTCGGTGTAGGCATGGATGACGCGCAGCCGCTCGCGCGCGGTCTGCGACAGCGGGCCTTCGTACAGCAGCACGCAGGCCGATTCTCGACTGCCGCGCCCGACGCGGCCGCGCAACTGGTGCAATTGCGACAGGCCGAAGCGCTCGGCATGCTCGATCACCATCAGGCTGGCGTTGGGCACATCGACCCCGACCTCGATCACCGTCGTCGCCACCAGCAGGTCGATGTCGCCGGCGACGAAGGCCGCCATCACCGCCGCCTTTTCGTCCGGCTTCATGCGCCCGTGCACCAGCCCCACCTTCAGATCGGCACAGGCGGCGACCAGCTGTTCATGGGTGTCGATCGCGGTCTGCAACTGCAGGGTTTCGGACTCTTCGATCAGCGGGCACACCCAGTAGGCCTGGGCACCGATCGCACAGGCGTCGCGCACGCGCTCGATCACCTGTTCGCGGCGCGCCGCCGATATCAGTTTGGTCAGCACCGGCGTGCGACCCGGCGGCAGTTCATCGATGACCGACACGTCGAGGTCGGCGTAGTAGCTCATGGCCAGCGTGCGCGGGATGGGCGTGGCGCTCATCATCAACTGATGCGGACTGATGCCGCCGGCCTTGGCGCGCAGCGCGAGGCGCTGGCGCACGCCGAAACGGTGCTGCTCGTCGACCACGGCGGCACCGAGGCGGGCGAAATCGACGGCGTCTTCGATCAGCGCATGCGTACCGACGGCCACGGGCGCCTCGCCGCTGGCGATCAGCGCCTTCATCGCACGCTTGTCGCGCACCTTCAGGCTGCCCGACAGCCAGGCCACGCGCACTCCGAGCGGTTCGAGCCAGCCGGCCAGCTTTCGGTAGTGCTGTTCGGCGAGGATTTCGGTCGGCGCCATGAACGCTGCCTGATAACCCGCTTCGACCGCGCGCAGGCAGGCCAGCGCGGCCACCACCGTCTTGCCGGAGCCGACGTCACCCTGCAGCAACCGCTGCATCGGAAAGGGCTGCGCCAGATCGGCGGAAATTTCCTTCCAGGCGCGCGCCTGGGCACCGGTCAGGCGGAAGGGCAATGCGGCGAGGAAGCGCTTGATCAGCGCACCCCGGCCGGCCAGCGACGGTGCGTCGCGGCTGCGCCGTGCATCGTGCGCGCGCTTCAGGCTGATCTGCTGCGCCAGCAGTTCGTCGAACTTGATGCGCCGCCAGGCCGGTGCCAGCCGCTCGTCCATGTCGCGCAGCGATTCGCCCGGTCTCGGCCGGTGCAGCGCCTCCACCGCCTCGGCGAACGGTATCAACCCATATTGCCGGCGCAGCGCGTCGGGCAGGCTGTCGTCGAGGCTGACGCGCGCCAGCGCCTCATCGATGGCCCGGCGCAGACTGGCCTGCGACAGGCCGGCCGTGGTCGGATAGACCGGCGTCAGGCGATCCGGCAGCGGCGTGTCGTCACCGACGCTGCGCACCCGGGGGTGCAGCATTTCGGCGCCGAAGAAGCCGGGATTGATGTCGCCGAACAGGCGCACCCGCCGGCCTACGGCGAGCTGCTTCTGCTGCGACGGATAGAAGTTGAAGAAGCGCAGCGTGACCGTGCCGCTTTCGTCGAAGGCGCTGACGATGAGCTGGCGGCGCGGCTTGAACTTCACCTCGCTGGCGCTCACCTCGACCTCGACCTGCACCGGCGCGCCGGCACGCGCCTGCGCGATCGGCGTCAGGCGGGTTTCGTCTTCGTAGCGCAGCGGAAAGTGCAGCACCAGCGCGGCGTCTGCGCCGAGGCCGAGTTTTTCCAGCGCCGCAGCGAGCGCTTCGCTCCGGGTGCTCACCGCGCGGCCGACAACAACCGGGGCGGGGTCAGTCGATCACCAGCACGCCGTCGATTTCGACCATCGCACCACGCGGCAGCGCCGACACGCCGACCGCGGCGCGCGCCGGATACGGCTGCTTGAGGTAGCGCGCCATGGCTTCGTTCACCTTGACGAAATTGCCCAGGTCGGTGAGGTAGACATTGAGTTTGACCGCGTCGTCGAGCGATCCGCCGGCCGCCTCGGCGACCGCCTTCAGATTGTCGAACACGCGGGCGATCTGGGCGTCGATGCCGTCGACCATGTCCATCTTGACCGGGTCGAGACCGATCTGGCCCGACAGATAGACGGTATTGCCGACTTTCACGGCCTGCGAATAGGTGCCGATGGCAGCGGGTGCATCAGGGGTGGAAATGATGGTGCGCGACATGCGTATCTCCGGAAGTCTGCAAGGGGAATGCGGCGCCGCGACGGGATGGTCGCACGCCGGACGACGCCGGATTATCGCGGATTCGCGGGCGCACGGCGCAGCGCCGCGTGCCCGTCATGCGAAACGCTCAGTGCGGATGCCGGTGATCGATCGATTCGCTCATGCGATCGAGCTGGCTGATCACATCGACGCTCAGGCTTTCCATGCGGGCAATGCTGCTCAGCGCGGCATCGAAACGCCCGGCCCGGGCATGTTCGAGCGCCTCGATACCGACGCGGTGGAACGCTTCGTGCGGACCTTCGAGCTCGCGGAACCCGTCCAGGTGGCTGTGGCAACGACGGCCTTCGCCCTCGTAGTACCACTTGCCCAGCCGGCACTGCACATGGCTGGCAAAACTGTCGGGTGTGAGGCCCGACTGGCCGGACGCCGCCTGGTAGACATCCATCTTGTAGGCCAGATGATCGACCTTTGCCAGTTCGGCGAAGGTACGCAGCGAGGTTGCGGCCATGTGCGCGCCATTGGCGCCGGCCTGGCTGCTGAGCGCATCGAGCTGCGAACTCGCCGCCAGCCCCTGCGCCGAATACGCGTCGGCGTCGGCGGAATTGGCCTGCATGCGTTCGGTGGCCTGCGCGGTGTCGTGCTGGATGCCGTTGACCAGCCCGACGATTTCGGCCGTGGCGGCACCGGTACGTTCGGCCAGCTTGCGCACCTCGTCGGCCACGACCGCGAAGCCGCGGCCCTGTTCGCCGGCGCGCGCTGCCTCGATGGCAGCGTTCAGCGCCAGCAGATTCGTCTGGTCGGCGATTTCGCGGATCAGACCCACGATGCCGCCGATCCGATCGGCGCGTTCGCGCAGCGTATCGACGCTGAGTGCAGTGTCCTTCAGCCGCGCCGAATAGCCCTCCAGGCCGGATGCGATGACCCGGCTGCCCTCGGCCGTCTGCGATATTCGGGTTGCCGTGTCGACCGCCCGCTCGGCTTCGCCGGTGACGATGCCGGCCAGCGATGCAAGCGTCGTCCGGAAACGCTGGAATGAGCCGGCGTAAGCCGTCAGGTTGGCCAGCAACCCGGCGTTGAAGCTGCACTGCGCGCGGATGTCCTCGTTGGTTCGCTGCAACTCGGCCCGCTCGCTTTCGAGGCGTTCGATGTCCGCCCGCAACGCGCCGACATCCTTTCGCAAACGTTTTCCCTCATCCGCCAGAGCATCCAGCTCCGTCTTTTTTACCCAGCCCAGAAGCGCCATCGCAGCCTCGCATGTTCGTATTGATCGGGATCTTTATTACGTCCGGATCGAACACGGGCTTTAAGGTCTGTTCTCGTTTGATTCGTGCGTCACATTGCTTTTGGGATAGCCGCGAACGAGGCGCGCGACGCAGTCGAGACTGGCTGTCTCGAAAAGGCATGCAACGCGGTGCGCGTGCAGCCATGTGGCGCTCTGGCTGCACGCGTGATGTACGAATCAGATGAGAACAGACCCTACGGTCTGCCGACGCCAGCCGAGGCAGCGCTCACGGTTGGCCCGTCGCGGCACGCACTGGCGCGGGTGCGCCACTGTCCATGCCCAGCGCGCGCAAACGTGCGCGCGCCTGATCGGCTTCGGCGCGCGACTTGAACGGGCCGACATGCACGCGCGCCTCGATCTGCGATGGAATGCCCTTGAGCGCCAGTTTCGCGCGCACGTCTTCGGCATTGGCCACGCTGCTGAACACGCCGACCTGCACCCGGTAACCGGTGATTTCGCCCTGGCTGACGGCTGGCGGCGGCGTGCGCGTGATCGGCTGGACCGCGGGCGCGCGCGCCGAAGCGCCCTGCGCCGCCGCGGGCGCGCGACGCTCGCCGTCACCGATCACCAGACGGCCTGGCGTGGCCGGTACGGCGGGTGCGGGTGCGGGTGCGGGCTCCGCTTCGGCGCTGCCGGCAGGTGCCTCGGGACGCGCCGTGCCTTCGGGCAGCGGCGGCGGGGTATCCGGCATATTGACGGTCCGTGCCTGCGCCGCAGTGTCGTCAAGCGCACCCGGGTCGGCTGCGCCGTCGTCGACCGGCGGCAACGGCGGCAATGCGGTTTCTTCGGCTGGCGGTTCGGCTTCGGCGACGGCCGGCTCGGGTTGCACGTCCGAGATCGGCGGCGGCAACGGCTCGGCCGGCTTGCGACTCACGTCGAACAGTGCCAGGCCACCGATCAACAGCGCGATCAGGCCGCCTGCCACCGCCACCCGGCGCAGCAGCGCACTGCGCTGTTCCGCCGCCTGTTCCTCGGCGTCGCTTCTCACGCCCAGACGCGCCCGCGCCACTGCCGCACTCATGCTTCGTTTCCTCCGCCCATGCCGCGACTTCTCGCCAGTGTCCGCACCAGTTCAGCTTCCCCGACCGACATTTCGCACTGGTCGGCGATGTCCTCCGCACTCAGCCCGCGTGCCGCGAGCGACAGCGCCTCACTGTACTGCGGCGCCACTGGCGGCAGTTGATTGACCGTTTCCACCCGGCGGCCCAGTTCGTCAATGCGCAACTCGGCTTGTTCGAGGCGCGTTTCCAGCTGCTGCATCAACGGCGCCAGCCGCTGGTCCAGCAAGGTGTCGAGCATTGCCTCGATCTGTTCCTGCTGCAGCGCTGGCGCAGCCGGAACAATGGTGGGCGGGTCGGGGTCGGCAACCGGTTCCGGCTCGGGTTGCACGCGGCGCGCGTTCAGTGTGGACAAACGCAGCAATGCATAACCCATGTACACGGCGAGGATGACCAGCGCGAGGAGCGCCGCTTCCTTCCAGCCGATAGCCGACACATCGATCAAGAGCATGCTCCGTTGTAAGCACCGTTCCGGGCGCGGCGTCGCGCCGCCATCGCCAACGCCATCGCCATGAGGCGCGTTGGCCCGGATAATAAGTCTTTTTGCCCGGATAGGCGCCCATGCTGGCTTCGCTGCTGTTCGCCCTGAAGAAACTGCTGTCCACCTTGCTGCTGCCCCCAGTCAGTCCGCTGCTGGCCAGCACGCTCGGGCTGCTGCTGCGCGGGCGCCATCCGCGCACCGGCGCGGTGCTGGCGTGGAGCGGTCTGATCGCGCTGTGGCTGCTCGCCACACCGGTGGTATCGGGCTGGCTCGAGCGTTCGACCTATGCCACGAATGCCGTGGCCGATCTGTCGGACGCCCAGGCCATCGTCATTCTCGGCGCCGGCAGCTCCGACAACCTGGTGGATTACGACGGGCAGACGGTGAACGGCTTAGCCCTCGAACGGCTGCGCGCCGGCGCCCGGCTGGCGCGGCAAACCGGCCTGCCGTTGCTGGTCAGCGGTGGCGTCGTATGGCAAGGCCAACCCGAAGCGGACATGATGGCGGCGGTTCTGCAGGAACAGGGGGTTGCGGTGCGCTGGATTGAATCGGCGTCGCGCGATACCGGCGACAACGCCGCACTGTCCGCTGTCGCGCTCGGCCGCGACGGCATCACCCGCGTGGCGCTGGTGACGCACGCCTTCCACATGCGGCGCGCGATGGAACACTTCCGCCGCGCCGGACTGACGCCGCTCGCCGCACCTACCCTCATCCGCCGCGACGGGGGCGTGTCGCCGGGCGATCTGGTACCGACCATGCGTGCGCTGTCGCAATCATGGGTCGCGCTGCACGAATGGCTGGGCTGGATCGCGATGAGCCTGCGCTTGGCGTGAGCGGGTGCGGACTCAACGGTCAGAGCTTGGTGCCGCCGCTGACGTCGATCACCTGACCGGTTGTCCAGATGCCATCCGGACCGGCGAGGAAAGAAACGATGCCAGCCACGCGATCCGGGCCGGCAATGCCCGACAGCGCCTGGATGGACTGCACGGCATCGGCGCCGGCGCCTTCCAGCATGCCTGCGGTGAGGCGCGTTTCGATGACGCCCGGGGCCACGGCATTCACGGTGATGCCGCGCGGGCCCAGTTCGGCCGCAAGGTGCAGCGTCAGCACGTCGACGAAGCCCTTGGTGGCCGAATAGGCGGGCATGCCGGGGAATGCGGTGCGCGCCACCACGGACGACAGGTTGATGATGCGACCGCCGCCGCCCATGCGCGTCAGTACCTTCTGCGTCACGAAAAACACCGACCGCATGTTGACGGCCGACAGTTCGTCGAAGCTGTCGACAGCCATGTCGCTGATCGATGCGAACGGCGCGATGCCTGCGTTATTCACCAGCACATCGACCTGCTGTTCGGCCAGACCGGCGAGCAACTGGTCGGCGCCGTCGCGCGCCGCCAGATCCGCCTGCACGACCGACGCACTGCCGCCCGCCTGCCGTATGCCGTCGCACACCGCGCGCGCCTCGTCCGCCCCGCTGCCGTAGTGGACGACGACATGAAAGCCGTCGCGTGCGAGCCGGCGGGCGATGGCGGCACCGATACCGCGGGATGCACCGGTGACCAGTGCAACCTTGCGCGTTCCTGCTGAAGACATCTGAATTCCTCCCTGTTTTTGTAGTGGGTGCTTCCTGCTGTACTTACATCTGGGTAATCAATCCGACCTGCGGAGACGACGCCACGGCGCGATATGGCACTGCGTCCATGCGCCCGGCCAGAAAGGCCTGGCGACCGGCCGCGACGGCATGGCGCATGGCGCTGGCCATCAGTACCGGATCGCGCGCATGCGCGATGGCGGTATTCATCAGCACGCCGTCACAACCGAGTTCCATCGCCACGGCGGCATCCGACGCAGTGCCGATGCCGGCATCGACGATGACCGGCACGCCGGCCTCGGCAATGATGATTTTCAGGTTCCACGGATTCAGGATGCCCATGCCCGAACCGATCAGGCTGGCCAGCGGCATCACCGCGACGCAGCCCATCTTCTCGAGCACGCGCGCCTGGATCGGGTCGTCCGAGCAATAGACCATCACGCGAAAGCCATCGCGTATCAGCACTTCGGCAGCGCGCAGCGTTTCCGGCATGTCGGGAAACAGTGTCTTCGCGTCGCCCAGCACTTCGAGCTTCACCAGATCGTGGCCATCAAGCAGTTCGCGCGCGAGCCGCAGCGTACGCACCGCGTCGTCGGCCGTGTAGCAGCCGGCGGAATTGGGCAGCAGTGTGTAACGGCCGACCGGCAGCACGTCGAGCAGCCCCGGAGCACCGTCGCGCGACGTCAGCGGAACGCGGCGGATGGCGACGGTGACGATTTCGGCTGCACTGGCATCGAGCGCACTCGCGGTTTCGGCGAGGTCGCGATACTTGCCGGTACCCACCAGCAGGCGCGATTCGAAAGCCTGGCCGCCGATGACCAGCGAGTCGCTCTGACAGGGACTCAAGGGTGCATGCACATCAACCTCCTCCGACTGCGACGACGATTTCCACGCGATCGCCGTGATTGAGCCAGGTGCAGTCGAAGGCACTGCGCGGCACGATTTCGCCATTGCGCTCGACTGCGATGCGCCGAGTGCGCAACGCCTTGCCGTCGAGCAGGCTGCCGATCGACATCACGGCGTCCAGCCGTTCGATCTGTCCATTGACGGTGACCAGCGAAGGGCGCGGGTCATTCATGATCGGCATGCGCCTGATGCAATACGTCGGCGCGGTAGGACGAGCGCACCAGCGGGCCGGCCGCCACCTCGCTGAAGCCCAGTTCGAGCGCCTTGTCGCGCAGTGCGTCAAAGCGTGCCGGCGTGATGTACTCGATCACCGGCAGGTGGGCCGGCGACGGCCGCAGGTACTGACCCAGCGTCAACAGGTCGCAGCCGTGTGCGCGCAGGTCGCGCATCACCTCGACCACTTCGGCTTCGGTTTCGCCCAGACCGAGCATCAGGCCGGTCTTGGTCGGCACACCGGGGAAGCGCGCACCGAAATCGCGGATCAGCTTCAACGAGCCTTCGTAGTTCGCACCGGGCCTGACCTCGCGGTACAGGCGCGGCACGGTTTCCATGTTGTGGTTGAACACGTCCGGCGGCGATACCGCCAGCGCGTCGAGTGCGGCCGCTTCGCGGCCGCGGAAATCCGGTGTCAGCACCTCGATCGTGATGTCGGGTGACGCCGCGCGGATGTCGGCCATGCACTGCGCAAAGTGCGCTGCGCCGCCGTCGCGCAGATCGTCGCGGTCGACCGAGGTGATGACCACGTAGCGCAGCTTCATCGCCGCTACGGTGTCTGCAAGACGTTGCGGCTCGTCGGCGTCGGGCGGCAGCGGCCGGCCGTGCGACACATCGCAGAACGGGCAGCGGCGCGTGCAGATCGCCCCGAGGATCATGAAGGTCGCGGTGCCGCGGCCGAAGCATTCGCCGATGTTCGGGCAGGCCGCTTCCTCGCATACCGTATGCAGTGCGTGGTCGCGCAGCACGCCCTGCAGCGCGCGCACCGCTGGCGTGTCCTGGTCGCGGCCGCGCAGCCAGGCAGGTTTCGCCGGCGACGCCACGTCCTCGCGCACCTTGACCGGAATGCGGGCCAGCTTGTCGCGTCCGCGCAGTCCTTCCCCCATGACTGCTGAATTCATTTCTTGTCCTTCATCGGGTTGCTGCGGCGCATGCCGCAGCGAGGCGGAACATCCACAACGGATGTTCCGCCCTGTCCGGCACCTTTTCAGTGCGGACGGCGTTGACGGCTCACCGTGGTCTCAGCTTGTGAACTCGCCGATCAGCTTGTTCACTTCGCTGGCCGATTCCATCTGCACCATGTGGCCCTGTGCCGGCAGCACGACCACCCTGGCCGACGGAATGGCCGAAGCATGCGCAACCGGAATGATCTGGTCGTTCTCGCCCCAGATCACCAGAACCGGCTTGCCGCTTGCCGCTGCGATACCGGCGAGCACCTCCGACTGCCGACCGCCGGGGAACAGCCCGCCGGCCAGCGTGGCCAGCGCCGCGTCGACACCTTCCAGCCGCTTGAACTTCAGCATGTCGTCGATCAGCTGACGCGTGACCAGACCGGCGTCCGAGAAGAGCTGGGCCAGCAGCGGCTTGAGCGCATTGCGCGTGTTGCCGGCGACAAAGCCGTCGATGTAGGCACCATTGATTTCGCTGCCCATTCCGGCACTCGCGATCAGCGTCAATGACCTGACCTTCTGCGGCGCGCGGCGCGTCAGCGCAAGACACACGCCGCCACCCATCGAGTGGCCGACGACGTCGGCGGATGCAATGCCGACCGCATCCATGAACCCGCTCACCGCATCGGCCAGATCATCGAGCGACGCGGCACCCGTGACTTTGGTCGATGCGCCGTGACCCGGCAGGTCGATCGCATAGACGGCGCGCGAAGCGGCCAGCGCCTCATGGTTGAACAGCCAGTTGTTCAGATCGCCACCAAAGCCGTGGATCAGCAGCAGCGGCGTGCCGCCTTCACCGCGCTTCAGATAGCGCAGTTGCCGGCCATTGACCTGCACGGTCTGCGTCTGCGGTCCGTCATCGGCCTCGTCGTCGGTCGGCGGCACGAATTCCGCCTGGAAGCGGGTGACCAGATCATCGATCAGTTCATCCGACACGTCGGCGTCGGCGATCACGCCGAGCAGGGCGCCAACCGGCAGCACCTCGTCCGGCTGTGCGATCTGCCGACGTAGCGTGCCGGACACCGCCGCCTCGACGGCGCCGGAAATCTTCTCGCTCTCGACTTCGACGATTTCCTCGCCCGGAGCGATCGTGTCACCGACTTCCTTCAGCCACAGGTTGACCTTGCCCTCCTGCATGGACAAGCCCCACTTGGGCATGGTGACGGTAAGAATCGAGGACATCAGCGGTACTCCTTGACGCGCATCACGGCTTCTTCGATGCGCGCCGGACTGGGTATGTAGAGATCTTCGAGCGACGCTGCGAAGGGCACGGGTACGTGCGGTGCGGTCACCATCTGGATCGGTGCCTTGAGGGCGCGGAACGCTTCCTGCGCGATGAAGCCCGACACGTCGGACGCCATGCTGCAGCGCGGGTGCGATTCATCGACGATGACCAGGCGGCCGGTACGTTCGACGCTTTCCAGAATGGTGTCGAAGTCCATCGGCGACGTCGTGCGCGGATCGATGATTTCGCACTGGACGCCCTTCTTGCGCAGGCTGGCACCCGCATCCTTGGCGTAATTGACCATGCGGCCGAATGCCACGATGGTCACGTCATCCCCTTCCTGCACCACGGCGGCTTCGCCGAACGGCACGATGTAGCTTTCTTCCGGCACATCGCCTTCCATCGTGTAGAGGGCCTTGTGCTCGAGGAAGATCACCGGATCGTTGTCACGGATGGACTGGATCAGCAGGCCCTTCGCGTCATACGGGTTCGACGGCAGCACCACCTTCAGCCCGGGGATGTGGGTGAAGATGTTGTACAGGCACTGCGAGTGCTGTGCCGCGGCGCGGAAACCGGCGCCGTACATGGCGCGGATGACCACCGGCGTCTTCGCCTTGCCACCGAACATGTAGCGGAACTTGGCCGCCTGGTTGAAGATCTGGTCGAAGCAGACGCCCATGAAATCGATGAACATCAGTTCTGCCACCGGACGCATGCCGTTGCAGGCTGCGCCGACCGCGGCACCGATGTAGCCGGATTCCGAAATCGGCGTGTCGAGCACGCGCCCAGGGTGCTTCGCATACAAGCCCTTGGTGACGCCGAGCACGCCGCCCCACGAGTCTTCCTCGCCCGGTGCGCCGGCGCCGCCGGCCACGTCTTCGCCCATGACGATGACGCTCGGGTCACGCGTCATTTCCTGATCCAGCGCCTCGTTGATGGCTTGCTGGTAAGTAATCTTTCGTGCCATCTGATATTTCTCCTGTCAGCGTGTGGCGTAGGTTCAGTAAGAGACGTAGACGTCTGCCATCAGGTCTTCGGGCAAGGGCAGCGGATCTGCCTTCGCCTTCACCACCGATGCATCGATCAGGGTCTTTACTTCGACATCGATGGCTTCGAGTTCGGCCATCGACAGTTCGCCGCGGGATGTCACGCGACGTGCGAACTGCATCAGGCAGTCCTTGGTTTCACGCAGCTTCTGCACTTCGCCCGGCGCGCGGTAGGTTTGCTGGTCGCCTTCGAAGTGGCCGTAGTAGCGCGACAGCTTCACTTCCAGCAGCGTCGGTCCGCCGCCTTCGCGGGCACGCTTGATCGCTTCACCCGCGGCTTCATGCACGGCGAAGAAATCGAAGCCATCGGTGATCACGCCGGGCATGCCGAAGGCGGACGCGCGGTCGGCGATGTTTTCGCAGGCAACCGAGAAATTGCTGGACGTCGCTTCGGCGTAGCCGTTGTTCTCGCCGACGAAGATGACCGGCAGCTTCCACACGGCCGCCAGATTCATGGCTTCGAAAATGGTGCCCTGGTTGGACGCGCCATCACCGAAGAAGCACACGCCGACGTTGTTGCTGCCGCGCAGCTTGGACGCCAGCGCGGTACCGCAGATCAGCGGGCCGCCACCGCCGACGATGCCATTGGCACCCAGCATGCCGACGTCAAGATCGGCGATGTGCATCGAGCCGCCCTTGCCCTTGCAGGTGCCGGTGCGTTTGCCCCAGATCTCGGCCATCATGCCGACCGGATCGACGCCCTTGGCGATGCAGTGGCCGTGGCCACGGTGGGTACTGGCGATGTAGTCGTCGCGGTTCAGGTGCATGCAGATGCCGGTTGCCGACGCTTCCTCACCGGCATACAGGTGGACGAAGCCGGGGATTTCGCCAGTGGCGAAATCGACGTGCAGACGTTCCTCGAATTCCCGGATCGTGCGCATGGTCCGGTAGGCCTGCAGCAGGCCTTCCCTGGTCAATGAACTGCTCATGGGTGCTCCTCGTTGTGGATGGAATGACAAGCCCGCTGATCTCCGGCAGCTGCGGGCGGTTGGCCGGACGAACCGGGCACGAAGACGCTGGCGGCAGGCGCCGGCACCTCCGGGGAGAGACGGGACAGGGCGCACACGCGGCTCATGCCGGGCACCCTGCGTAGTGGCGCAGCACGCGCCGGCGCGCTGCGTTTTCGAGTACCGCGGCGACATCGATGGTCAGCGGGCCGTGCAGGTCGAGTTCGACGCTGATCCGGTTCGACGGATCGAATTCGATCTCGCGCTCGCCATCGAGCGCGATGGTGCCGCTCTGCGGGGCGAGCACGACCGGCTGTCCGGGCAGCAGGCGGGCGTAGTCGCGGATGCCGACTGCGCTGATCAACCCCGGGGCAATCGGCACGATCACCTGCTGCGGCGTATGCGTCGTGTCGGCGCAGCGCACATGCAGGCCGTGCGGCGCGCTGCGGGTGACCGGTTCGAGCTGGCCGGCGATCGCCGACAGACCGATCGCATCGGCGCCGGCAAAGGCGACGAACAGTTCCTCCAGCAGTGCGCTGTCCCACACGGCGCGCGAGCCGACATAGTTGTGGCGCGTGACGCACAGATCGACCAGGGCGATGTCCGTGCGGTCATCGCAGCGCACGCGCAGCAGCTTGTTGCGCCGTACGGCGACATCGGCCGGCACGGCGCCGCTGGCCAGCAAGCCGGCCGCCAGTCCGGCGACCGTGGCTTCTCGCATTTCGGGAAAAGCGTTGTTGGTACCGGTGGACAGCGCCAGCAACGGCACCTGGCCGCAGCGCGCCGCCACGGCGCGATGCGTGCCGTCGCCGCCGAGCACGATGATCGCGCCGGCACCGGCCTGGCACATCAGCTCGGTCGCCAGCAGCGTGTCTTCGGCTGAGCCGGTCACCGGCATGTCGATGAAGCGTGGCTTCACGGTGACCGGGGAACCGGTGGACACCGACAGCGCGCGGAACAACGGGCCGCAGATGCCGCCCGAGTCCGGCATGATCATGACATCGCGCACGCCGGCCGCTTCCAGCCCGGCGATCGCCCGCACCATCATGCTGGCCTTCTCGGCGTTCGGAAACACCGACGCCCGCGAAGTCAGGCGACGGATGTCCCGACCCGACGCGGGGTTCGCGATGATGCCGACGATGGCAGGACGGGGTGGAACAGACAGCACGGCGATGCGACTCCAGGCATTGGTTACCGGTGTCATTGCATCGGCCGTGCCAGCAGCGCCCCCTTAGCCTCGCCGCACCCGACAAGCAGATGATTCTTAAGCGCTCTTCGGCACCTCGTCCGTGTCGACGCAACACGCGGCCGCCCACCTGTCGCAGCGCTGCCCACTGCGACAACGGGACGATGAGACACCTGTCTCACTTTTAGGAGACATTCGTCGCGTTGATTTCAGGCCGTTCAGGGCTTACCCTCAAGTCACAAAAGTGAAACGCCGCGGCAGACTTCGTCGTACGCGGTGTTTCGATAGAGGTATATATTCGTGAGGAGAAGGACATGGACCGCGGACACACGATCTCGGAACACGTCGGCCGGGTACTCAAGGCCATCGAAGCACCCAGCCGATCCGCTCCGCTTCATGCGGAACACGACCGGCTGAAGCGCTCGTGGCACCGGTCGCTGAACAAGCACTCGATCGACCCCGGACGGGCGACGACACCAAAGGTCGTCACCGCCTACGAACTGCGCGAGCACCGCGACCGACTCGAAACCTTCATGCGCATCGCGCGCGAAGGCGTCGAACGCCTGCACCATCAGGTGTTGCTGGCCGACTACTGCGTGCTGCTGACCGACGCCCAGGGCGTAACGGTCGATTTCCGCACCGTGCCGCACCTCGAACGCGAACTGAAGGACGAAGGCTTCCGCAACGGCACCTGCTGGGCGGAAGAACACGAAGGCACCTGTGGCGTCGGCACCAGCCTGATCGACTGCCAGCCCACACTGGTCCATCGCGGCGAACACTTCCGCGCCCACAACATCAGCTTCACCTGCAGTTCGGTACCCATCGTCGGCCTCGAAGATGAACCGATCGCCGTGCTCGATGCCTCGGCCCTGTACTCGCCCGAACAGCGCGAAAGCCAGCTGCTGATCTACCGCATGGTGATCGACAAGGCGCGCCTGATCGAGGACGCCTACGCCCACTACAGCCTGCGCAACCACTGGATACTGCAGCTCGGCCCGATCGCCGAATTCCTGCCCGTCGAAACCGACTACCTGATCGCCTTCGACGACAGCGGCCGTATCGTCGGCGGCAACCGGCGCGCCCGCCACGACCTGATCAACCACAACGGGCGCCGCGCCGAATACCTGCACGACCTGTTCGAATGCACCGCCAACGGCATCATGGCCGCCGCGCACGCCAGCCCGGGCGCACCGTTTCCGCTGCGCATGTTCGCCACCGGTCAGCGCCTGTTTGCCGTGCTGCGCGCACCGCACGCGCGCACGCTGCCGCAGATTGCCGCCAAGCCGGTCGCCGAGGCCGAAGACCTGACGGCACCGCGCGGCTTCCGTCACCTCGCGCTGGGAGACCCGCGCGTGAAGGCCAATGTGGGCTGCGCAGTGCGCGTCGCCAACCGCGACATTCCGGTCATGCTGCTGGGCGAGACGGGCACCGGCAAGGAAGCGTTCGCGCGCGGTATCCACGATTTCAGCGACCGGGCCAAACAGCCGTTCGTCGCGCTCAACTGCGCCGCGATTCCGGAAAGCCTGATCGAGAGCGAACTGTTCGGCTACCGCGATGGCGCCTTCACCGGTGCCCGCAACAAGGGTTCGAAGGGCAAGATCCTGCAGTCCGATGGCGGCACCCTCTTCCTCGACGAAATCGGCGACATGCCGCTGTCGCTGCAGAGCCGGCTGCTGCGCGTGCTGGCCGAAGGCGAAGTGGTGCCGCTCGGTGCCGAACAGCCGACGCCGGTGCGCCTGCACGTGATCTGCGCCACCCACCAGGACCTGCCGGAACTGGTGCGCGAAGGGCGCTTCCGCGAAGACCTGTTCTACCGCCTCAACGGCGCCTCGTTCACGCTGCCGCCGCTGCGCGAGCGCGAGGACAAGCGCTCGCTGGTCGAACAAGTCATGCTGGAAGAAAGCACCGCGATGGAACGCACCGGACTGTCGATCGAAGCGGAGACGATGGACGTGCTGCTCGCCTACAGCTGGCCGGGCAACATCCGCCAGCTGCGCCATGCGGTCCGCTACGCCTGCGCCATTGCGGAAGGCCCGCTGGTGCGGCTTGAACACTTCCCGCATGAACTGCGCGCCGGCAACAAGCCGACGCGGGTTGCCCTGCCGCCGCCACCCGTGCAGCAGCCGGTCGTCGCAGCCATTGCGTACGACGCCTGTGAAGACGACAGCGGCGAACCACTGAATGAAGTATGTCTGCAGTTGCGCCAGAAGATGCTTGAGGCGCTGCGGCGCAATCACTGGAAGGTGACCGAGACGGCGCGCCAGCTCGGCATGTCGCGCGCCACCTTCTACCGCAAGATGGCGCGTCTGCGCATCGTTGCGCCCAACTACCTGGACAGCGCCGAGCAGACCGCACAACAGGGCTGATCCCGAGGCATCCGGCCCGCAGCAGCTTCACGCTGCGGGCCGGACACGCTCTACTGCGTGCCGAGAAACTTGATGTAGGCCACCAGTTCCCAGATCTGATCGGTCGTGAATGCCGCGCCCCAGGGCGGCATGATGTCTGACGTACGACGTCCGTGGAAAATCGTGCGGTAAGCCTCTTCGTCGGCCAGATCGGTGCGACCCTTGAAATCGGGGGCGCGCCCGCCTACACCATCCGAACCATGGCAGTAGCCTGCGCAGGTCTTGTTGAAGCGCTTCTTGCCGAGGGCGATCCGGTCCGGATCGGTCAGATCGAAAGACGGTGCAACGATGGGGGCTTCGGTCGCCATGGCGGGTGACGGTGCGGCCCAGATCATTCCGAAGGCAATCACCAGTGCGCTTGCGGTCAACCGGCCAGCGGCATTGCTGCGTGGAGTTTCATGAGTCATTGCTTGAAGTCCTCGTCGGGTTTCCGGATGAGGGTCTCGTGACATTCCATCACGACCCGAATGAATGTCAGCAGACCCCAGCAACAGTGTGAACGAAAAAAAACAGGCAGCAACATGAGTAACCGCCTGTTAATGAGGAGACATGCCACCCCGGCGCGGAGCCACGCGCCGGGGGTTCCAACGTTGCTACTCCAACGTGAAAGCGATGATCGCAGCGCCGCCCGGCAGATCCTTGATCTGCGGGAAGGCCCCTGCGAGGAAGCCCGGAGCATGCGAGCCCAGACCGGTCGGGAACACGATGTACTGCTTGCCCTTCACCGAGTAGCTGACCGGTCCGCCACGCAGACCCGAGCCCGAAATGAATGACCACAGTTCCTTGCCGGTTTCAGCGTCGTAGCCGAGGATCTTGCCTTCCATATCGCCGGTGAACACCAGTCCGCCTGCCGTGGTGAGTACCGAAGACAGCGGCGGCAGGTCGTACTTGATCGACCACTTGAGCTTGCCGGTCAGCGGATCACGCGCATCCAGACGGCCATGCGGCTTGCCGCTGGGCGGCGGTACCAGCTTGATCGACTCGATACCCAGCGACAGCGCCGAGACTGCTTTCAGATTGTCCGGATCATCCTTGCCGGCAACCACTTCGTTGCAGACTTCCATCGCATGCGAGTACCACAGGCCAGTGCCCGGGTTGTAGGCGCCGTGATTCCAGCTGCGCGCACCGAGCAGGTTCGGACAGAAGGTCTTTACCTTGTCGACTTCCGGGTAGATCGGATCGATCAGCGCACCGGTCTTCGGGTCGATGCCCTTGACCCAGTTCACGTTCTCGGAGAACTGCCACACGTTTTCGAGCGCGCCGTCCTTCTTGTCCATGACGAACACGAAGCCACCCTTGTTCAGGTGGACGATGACGTCCTTGCCGTCCTTCTGCACGATCAGCGCTTCATACGCCGAGTCGTAGTCCCACGAGTCGTTCGGGACTTCCTGACGGTGCCACTTCAGCTTGCCCGTCTTGCCTTCGATCGCGAGCAGCGAAGCCGTATAGAGGTTGTCGCCCTTGCGGTCGTAGTTGTAGTAGTCGGGGGCTGCGTTCGACGTACCGATGTAGATGGTGTCGGTCTTCGCGTCGTAGGTACCCGGCATCCAGGCGCTGCCGCCACCGACCTTGCCGCTGTCGCCCGGCCAGCTCTTCGGATCGTTCTTGATCACGTCGAAGGTCCACGCCGGCTTGCCGGTGTCGGCGTTGACGGCGTAGATCTTGCCCGAGATCGGCTGATCGCCGCCGGTGGTACCGCCGAACAGGATGTTGCCGGCCAGCTGCGGCGGGGCGGAGAACAATGCGCCGTACTGCGTCTTCGGATCGGTGAGCTGCGTCGACCACAGTTGTTTGCCGGTCTTCTGGTCGAGCGCGATGAAGCGGCCATCCAGCGTACCCACGAAAACCTTGCCGCGGCCCACGGTCACGCCGCGGCTGGCTGCGCCGTAGAACACCTGTTCGACGATCTTGTCGAGCTTCGGTGCGTACTGCCACAGCGTCTTGCCGGTGGCAGCATCGATCGCCCAGACGTTGTTGTTAGCCGAAATCGTATACATCACGCCATCGATGACGATGGGCGTCGACTGCAGGCCGTGCGTGATGTTGCCCGGCTGGTGAATCCAGGCGACCTTCAGCTTCTTCACGTTTTCGCGCGTGATCTGGTTCAGCGGGCTGAAGCGCCAGGCATTGCTGGTGCGGTGATATTCCGGCCAGTTGTTCGGATCTTCAAAGCCGGCCTTGCCCTGTGCCATGGCAGGTGCCGCGGTCAGAAGGGACAGCGCCGAGCCTGCCAGAAGGCCAGCAGACAGGCGGAACATCTTGCGTGAGGCGGTCATCTATCAATCTCCATTCACTGAGTTCATTCACCCGGGTTCGGCCCCGGGTGTTCAGACAGTTGCGTTGCTTCAGAACATGAAATTCAGGCCGACGTTCAGCAGCGTGCTTTTCTCTCCGGCAGTCACGCCCGCGGCGACGATGCTGGTGCGCAGCGTCGCGCCTGCATCGGCATCGGCGTACGCGAACTGCACGTACAGCGTGGTGTCCGGACGCCACTGGTAGTCATTGCTGATGACCAGGAACTTTGTTTCGTCCGTCTTGTTCGCGTCATCCTTGTTGATGTAGTACGCCACCGTGGCCGAATTCTTGGCGTGCCACTTCCAGTCCAGGCCCGTGCCGAAGCCGTTGATGTCGGCCAGTTCCGCGCCGGTGCGTGCATCGTTCTTGGCATTCATCCAGTTGTTCTTCCAGATGAAGTCGCCGAACGGAATCGCGAAGCCGAGCGACGTGTGCTCGATATTGCTGCGACCGGTCTGTTCGTCATTCATCGCCTGGTAGGACGCGGACAGCGTGATCGGCCCGTTGTAGGTCGCGCCCAGGGCATACGACTGGTTGTCCTTGAGCGCTCCCGCCTGACCGCCGAACGCGTACAGCACACCGAAATTCACCGGGCCGACAGTATGTCTGTACTGCACGGAGTTGCTGAAGAAAATACCCACATCGTTGTTGGTGTTGCGGTCGCCGCCCGCCGCATTGGCGGTCGTGAACAACTGGCCGTAGGCCCATGCATACAGATTGGAGAACTGTTCCTTGAAGGCACGCGGTTCGGTGCCGATGTGGGCCAGCAGTGCCGGGCCATACTGACGACCAACCGTCACGCTACCCCAGTCGCCGCGCACACCCAGATTCGCCTGACGCCGGAACAGCGGCGTGTTGTTCGTACCGCCGCGCGGCGCATCACCGGTGCCGTGCAGGAAGCCGTCGTTGGTGTCGAAGTGCGATTCGAGATTGAAGAACGCCGTGAGATTCGGCTGCAGATCGCGTTCGCCCTTGAAACCGATCACGGTCTGACGCAGACCGCTGGTTTCCATCGACGTCTTGCTGTCGCCGGCGGCGTTGCCCTTGCTGTTGTAGAGCAGGCCAACGTCGATGATGCCGAACATCGACAGCTTGGTACCGCCCATTTCACCGATCACGATGTCGGCCTGCGCCACACCGGGAACCATCATCATTGCCGCAGCGACTGCAGCGGCCAGCGTGCATGCGTTGCGTGCGCCCTGCGCCGAAGCGCCAGAGATCTTCTTTTTCATACTCCCCTCCGATTGTTGATGTCGAAACTTCGAGCTTCGACGCGGCGCCGCTTTCCGCAACGCCTTCGTCGCAGAACACAAGGGCAGAATCCATGCCAACTCTCACAGCATTGAATTGACTGGGTATTTTTCCCGACCTCTGAGATTCGCCGGCAGAGACATGCGACAGATGTCTTGGCCGAGGCAGAAAAACTGCGACATCTGTATCGGCCCCGCGCACGGCGTCGCAAGCGTTCCGTGAGACGCCATACAGCGCGCCCGACGAGCCGCACACGGGTAGACCGCAACTTGCCCATGGAGCCCGGTGGGCGCCGATCCGGACCCGGAAAGGATTGACGGCCACGCAGCGCGGACGCGCGCCATCTCCGCGTCATGCGTCCGCTTCGTGGACTGGAAATTGCTGAACCGTACAGACGCACACCGTGCGCCTGTGGTGACATCGCCGCAGCCGCACAACACAGGAGCTTTCATGAACGCCAAAGACCCGCTGTCCCACGACTCGCGCGATTCCCGCGACACCTTCCTCGCCGCACAGGCGCACGTCGACTCGGCGGCCATCGCGCCGCTGCCCAATTCGCGCAAGGTCTACATCGAAGGCTCGCGCCCGGACATCCGCGTGCCCATGCGCGAAGTGTCCCAGTCCGACACCCCCGCCTCCTTCGGCGCCGAGAAGAATCCGCCGGTCTATGTCTATGACTGCTCCGGCCCCTACTCCGACCCTGCCGCCTCGATCGACATCCGCTCCGGCCTGCCCGGTGTTCGCTCCGGCTGGATTGCCGAGCGCGGAGACACCGAACAGCTGCCGGGTCTGAGTTCATCCTTCGGCACCGAGCGCGCCCTGGATGCGGCCACCGCCCATCTGCGCTTCCCCGGCCTGCACCGCGCACCGCGCCGTGCTGTGGCGGGTGCCAATGTTTCGCAGATGCACTACGCCCGGCGTGGAATCATCACGCCCGAGATGGAATACATCGCCATCCGCGAGAACCTGCAGCGGCGCGAATACATCGAGTCGCTCAAGGCCTCCGGCCCGACGGGGGCGAAGATGGCCGCCCTGCTCGGGCGTCAGCACCCGGGCCAGAGCTTCGGCGCATCCATCCCCGCCGAAATCACGCCCGAGTTCGTGCGCGATGAAGTGGCCCGCGGGCGCGCCATCATCCCGGCCAACAACAATCACCCGGAGGCGGAGCCGATGATCATCGGCCGCAACTTCCTGGTGAAGATCAACGCCAACATCGGCAACTCCGCGCTCGGCTCGTCCATCGGCGAAGAGGTCGACAAGATGACCTGGGCCATCCGCTGGGGCGGCGACACGGTGATGGATCTGTCGACCGGCAAGCACATCCACGAAACCCGCGAGTGGATCATCCGCAACTCGCCGGTGCCCATCGGCACCGTGCCCATCTATCAGGCGCTGGAGAAGGTCGACGGCAAGGCCGAAGAGCTCACCTGGGAAATGTTCCGCGACACGCTCATCGAGCAGGCCGAACAGGGCGTGGACTACTTCACCATCCACGCCGGCGTGCGCCTGCCCTACATCCCGATGACCGCCAACCGCATGACCGGCATCGTGTCGCGCGGCGGCTCCATCATGGCCAAGTGGTGCCTGGCGCACCACAAGGAGAGCTTTCTCTACACGCACTTCGAAGAGATCTGCGAAATCATGAAGGCCTACGACGTGAGCTTCAGCCTGGGCGACGGGCTGCGTCCGGGCAGCATCTTTGATGCCAACGACGAGGCGCAACTGGCCGAGCTGAAGACGCTGGGCGAGCTCACGCAGGTCGCCTGGCAGCACGACGTGCAGGTGATGATCGAAGGCCCGGGCCACGTGCCGATGCAGCTCATCAAGGAGAACATGGACCTGCAGCTGGACTGGTGCGACGAGGCGCCCTTCTACACGCTGGGGCCGCTGACCACCGACATCGCCCCCGGCTACGACCACATCACCAGCGGCATCGGCGCGGCGATGATCGGCTGGTACGGCACGGCCATGCTCTGCTACGTCACCCCGAAGGAGCACCTGGGGCTGCCGGACAAGGACGACGTGAAGACCGGCATCATCACGTACAAGCTTGCCGCGCACGCCGCCGATCTGGCCAAGGGTCACCCGGGCGCGCAGATCCGCGACAACGCCTTGAGCAAGTCACGCTTCGAATTCCGCTGGGACGACCAGTTCAACCTCGGGCTTGATCCGGACAAGGCGCGCGAATTCCACGACGAGACGCTGCCCCAGCACGGCGCCAAGCTCGCCCACTTCTGTTCGATGTGCGGCCCGCACTTCTGCAGCATGAAGATCACCCAGGACGTGCGCGACTACGCCGCCGCACAAGGTCTCAGCAACGAGGCTGCGCTCACCCAGGGCATGGCGACGAAGTCGATCGAGTTCGTCAAGCAGGGCGCCGAGGTGTACAGGAAGGTGTAAGGCCGCCGCGGAGGGCGCCCACGAAAACCTCGACGGTTTTGTGGGCGCGGTGTGCTGCCGACGCGTCGGATTTTTTTACACCGAACCTTCGTCATGACAGTCCGACGCTCCGGCACATGGCGAACACCGCCGACGCCGCCCGGAGGCCGCCATCAAACGTCATACTTCCTCGGCATTCCTCGCACATCCATCGACTCGATAACCCGTTATTGAAAAAGGGAATTTCTGCGCCGACACATTGATCGAAGTGCTCGCACACCGGGTCGCCATGGCCGCTCGGGTCCTCGCGGCCCAACCCTTGCTGTACGAAGGAATGCCGCTTGCTACCGGCCTCTCCGGGCGAAAACGTTCATCGCCGTTCAGATCCGGAGATCACCAAAAATGAAAAAACGGGGTCGTCAGTTCCTCGCGCTTGCGCTGTCCTGTAGCAGCTTTACCGCCATGGCGGCTGACCAGCTGGTGTGGTCGGAAACCTTCCAGCGGTTCACGCCGACATTCCAGACCGTCGGGTCGATCAACACGGCGACCGTGCCGGGCGGCACGTCCAGCGCGCTGGTGACCGACCCGACCCGCGTCAAGGGGCCGAATGGCGTCGAGGTCGTCGGCGGACGCATCTGGTGGCCCGACCAGCAACTGAACCGCGTCGTGTCCGCGCTGCCCGACGGTTCAGATCTGAAGTCGTACAACGTTTCCGGCGCCTACGACATCGATGTGCAGGGCGGACTGCTGTATGTCACGCGGCAGAACTCGGGCGACATCCTGACGCTCGACCCGTCGCTGCAATTCCCGCCCGCCGATGTGTTCAAGAGCGGGCTGACGTCACCGTTTGCGATCGACGTGACCGCCGACAGCGTGTTCTGGAGTCAGGTCGGCACGTCGAACCGCCTGATGCGCTCGAACCTGGACGGCTCGAACGTGCAGACGCTGCTGACCGGCCTGACCTCGTATGACTTCGAAGTCACCGCCAGCCACATCTACCTGACGACGACCGATGGCTTCGTGAAGCGCAGCAACCTCGACGGCAGCGACCTCACCACGCTGGCCAGCGGGCTGGGCTTCCTGAATGGCATCGATGTCACCGCCGACACGATTTACGTTTCGGCGCTGCAGGCCCTTTTCACGACACCGCAAGGCAACACCACATTGGGCGCCGGTCGCATCCTCAGCATGACGCTCGATGGCAGCGATGTGGTGGAAGTGGTCCGGGCGCAACAGGATTTCGACCCGAACCTGCCGTTCAGCCCGTCACAGATGCGCGGTGTGGCGGTGCTCGCGGTGCCCGAGCCGTCGTCGTACGCAATGCTGCTGGCGGGACTGGCGCTGACCGGTTTCGCGGCGAGGCGCGTCCGGCGCGACTGAATCAGCCGCTGCATTGAAAGGGGCCGAGAATGCGGCCCCTTTCATTCATGGGCCCCTGCCGCGTTCAGTTTCCGGCCACCGCATCGAGGTGGCGCGTCAGCGCAGAGCGCACGCCCTGCAATGCAGCTACCAGTTCGGACAGTTCGCGCGCCGAGCAGCCGGTGGCCGGGCCCAGCGTCACCGGAATCGCCCGGGCGCGCCGGCACGTGTCCTGGCCGACTTCGGTCAGGCTCAGTTCGACCAGGCGTTCGTCGGCCGTTGAACGACGGCGGATGATCAACCCTGCGGTTTCCATGCGCTTGAGCAGCGGCGTCAAGGTACCGGAGTCGAGGAACAACTGTTGACCCAGTGCCGACACGGTGAGCGCCCGGCCGACGTCGCCGAGTGCCAGCAGCACGAGGTATTGCGGGTAGGTCAGGCCGATCTCGTTCAGCAACGGCTTGAAGGCCTTGGTCATTGTCAGCGATGACGAGTACAGCGTGAAGCACAGCTGAGCCGTTACCGGCGTGAGATCCATCGCTTCAGGAAGGGCATCGGTTTTCTGTGGCATTGCCCAATCGTAGCAGCAATCAAATTGCACCCGGCAACGTGTGCGGCACTTCATTATTGTGCTCCGGCCCGGAGCGAACGTTCGGCGGACGCACGCGCCGCGAGGACGTTTCGCCGCTTTGCAGTCGCCGGTTACCATAGCGCGCGGCGGCATGGGGCGAGGTGGCCCGGCGGGCCGCCTTAACTCACGGGACGGGCAATGCAGATTACTTTCATCGGCGGCGGCAACATGGCCAGTGCGCTGATTGGCGGCTGGATCAGGCGCGGTGGCGACTCGGCGGGCATCAGCGTGATCGAACCGCAGGCCGAGGCACGCGCCCGGCTGGCACGCGACTTCAGCGTACGGGCGGTTGAAGCGCCAGACGCGGCTGCGCTGCGCTGCGACCTGATCGTGCTGGCGGTCAAGCCGCAGCAGATGCGCGAGGTGTGTGCCGGGCTCGCATCCAGCCTCGACAGTCAGACCGTACTGAGCATCGCTGCGGGCCTGCGCGCCGCTGACTTGTCGCGCTGGCTCGGCGGCTACACGCGCATCGTGCGCGCCATGCCGAACACACCGGCACTGATCGGTCAGGGCGTGACCGGCCTGTACGCCGACGCCGCGGTCAGCGACAGCGAGCGCGCACAGGCGGAACAGGTGCTGGCCGCCGTCGGCACCACGGTGTGGGTGGCGGAAGAACGCCTGATCGACGCCGTGACCGCCCTGTCGGGCAGCGGTCCGGCCTATGTATTCCACTTCATCGAAGCCATGGTGCGCGGCGGCGAGGCGCTCGGCCTGAGCGCCGATCAGGCGCACCGGCTCGCGGTCGCCACCTTCACCGGCGCCGCCGCGCTGGCGGCGCAAAGCCCGGAATCGCCCGGCACCCTGCGCGAACGCGTCACGTCCAAGGGCGGCACGACCGAAGCGGCGCTCAAGTCGATGGCTGCCGACGGTGTGGCAGACTCGATCGTGCGCGCACTCGCCGCGGCAGCGGCACGCGGCGCCGAGCTGGGTGACCAGCTGGGTGCGCAATAGGCGCCGGCCGCGACCCGATCATCTTTCCTTGCTGAATCACCTCACCACGAATCCATGCTGACCGACCTGATCCTGCTCGTCCTGAACGCCGTCGCCGGCTTCGTCACCACATTGCTGCTCGCCCGTTTCTACATGCAGTGGGCGCGTGTCAGCTTCCGCAACCAGCTGGGCCAGTTCGTCATCCAGACGACAGACTGGGCCGTACTGCCTGCGCGCAAGGTGATTCCCGCTGTGTTCGGCCTCGACATGGCGACCTTCGTCGTGGCCTGGCTGCTGCAGGTCGCGCTGCTGCTGCTGGCGGCCACGCTGCAAGGCGGCCTCGGTGCAGACAACCTGATTCCGCTGATCTTCCTGCGCGGGCTGTTCGAAGTGGCGCGCCTGTCGGTGTGGTTCCTGATCATCGCGCTGCTCATTTCGGCGGTGCTGAGCTGGGTGTCGCCCGGCAATCCGCTGGGCGGCATCCTGGGTGCCGTGACGCGGCCCTTCCTGCAGCCGATCCAGCGCGTCGTGCCCCCGATCGCCAACGTCGACCTGTCGCCGCTGGTGCTCATCCTGCTGCTGCAGATCGTGCTCTACCTGATCGATGCGGCGTCGCGCCAGATCTTCTCACTGGTCATGTGACGCGGGCGAACCCCGGCGGCATTCCGCCGGTGCACGGGCACAGCGATGCCCAACAACAGGCCTTCGATCATGCACTTCGGGCGGCGCCTGGCCGCCTCTACCGGGCGGTCTTGTCGTTCGCGGGCGTCTCGTACACCACCTGACCCGACACCAGCGTCGCGCACACCTTGCCCAGCAGCTCCCTACCGATGAACGGCGTGTTGCGGCCCTGACTGCGCAACGTCGCGCGACTGATCATGACGGGTGCATCAGGGTCGAAGATGCACACGTCGGCAGCGCTGCCGATGCGCAGGTGACCGGCGTCCAGCCCGAGCACGCGCGCGGCGTCCGACGTGATGCGGGCGAGTGCCAGCCGCAGCGGCAGCTGCATTTCGCGCGCCCATGACAGCGTGAGCGGCAGCAGCAGTTCCAGCCCGGTGGTACCCGGTTCGGCTTCGGCGAACGGCACCTGCTTGGCGTCGTCATCGACCGGCGTGTGGTCGGAACACAGCGCGTCGATGCGGCCGTCGGCCAGCGCGGCGCGCAGTGCCTCGCGGTCGAACTGCGCGCGCAGCGGCGGAATGGTGCGGCACTGCGGGTCGAAGTAGCCGATGTCGACATCGCACAGGTGCAGCGAGTGGATGGCGACGTCGCAGCTCACCTTCAGCCCGTCGAGCCGTGCCTGATCGATCAGCATCAGCCCGGCCCGGCTGGAAATGCGCGCCAGATGCAGGCGACAGCCGGTGGCGCGGGCCAGTTGCAGCATCTGGCCGATGGCCAGCGTTTCGGCGAGTATCGGTATGCCGGTCAGACCGAGCCGCGCGGCCACTTCGCCTTCGTGCGCCACGCCATCGGACGACAGGTGCAGATCGGTCGGCTGCAGCCATACGGTGTAGCCGAACGTGGCGGCGTACTGCATGGCGCGGAACAGCACCTGCGTGTCGGCCACCGGCACATTGGCCTGGCTGAACGCAATGCAGCCGGCGTCGAAAAGTTCGCCCATTTCGGTGAGCCGCTGACCTTTCAGGCCCATGGTCAGCGCGCCGTGCGGATACACATGCGCGAGGTTGAGCATGCGTGCGCGGTGCTTCAGCATTTCCACCAGCCCCGGCTCGTCCAGCACCGGGTCGGTGTCCGGCGGGCAGGCCAGACTGGTGATGCCGCCGGCGACCGCGGCGGCCATTTCGGATTCCAGCGTGGCACGGTACTCCAGCCCCGGCTCGCGCAGCCGCGCGCACAGGTCGATCAGGCCCGGCGCGACGATGCGTCCTGTGGCGTCGAGGACGCGGTTGGCGTGAAAGCCGTCCGGTGCGTCGCCCAGCGCGACCACCTTGCCGGCGGCGATGTACAGGTCGGTTGGCGCATCGATGTCCTGCGCCGGGTCGATCAGGTGACCGCCCTTGATGTGGATCTTCATGCGTTGACTCCGGCGGAGGTCTGTCGAAATGAGTCGAGGGGTGCCATCACGCTTCAACAGACCCCAGCATCGCCATGACAGCCATCCGCACGGCGATGCCGAAAGTGACCTGCGGCAGGATGACGGCCTGCCGACCGTCGGCCACCGCCGAGTCGATTTCGACGCCGCGGTTCATCGGCCCCGGGTGCAGCACGATGGCGTCCGGCTTGGCCAGCGCCAGCTTTTCCTGCGTCAGGCCGAAGAACTTGAAGTATTCCTGCGGGCTGGGCAGCAGCGAGCCCTGCATGCGTTCGTTCTGCAGCCGCAGCATCATCACGACATCGACGCCACGCAGACCCTCGGCCATGTCGTGGAAGACGCGACAGCCGAGCCGGTCGATGTCGGCCGGCAGCAGCGTTTTCGGCGCGATGGCGCGCAGGTCGGGCACGCCCAGCGTGGTCAGGGCGTGAATCTGGCTGCGCGCCACGCGCGAATGCAGGATGTCGCCGACGACCGCCACCGACAGCTGCG
>NZ_JAUYRO010000024.1 GCF_030696805.1 Methyloversatilis sp.
CAGCGGGAGCGGCCCTGTGGGAGCGGCGATCCACTGCCGGCCCTGCGTGGTCAGCCAGCTTCGCGGGCGGCGAGCAGTGAGGTTTTTGTGGGCGCGGCGGCCTCGCCGCGATACGCACTTCGCACGGCGACCCTCGCGGCACTGATCGCGGCGAGGCCGCCGCTCCCACAGGGCCGCTCCCCAGGGGCCACTCCCGCAGGGCGGCGCCCGCAGCCGTTCAGCTCGCCGCCTCGTACTCCGACATCGGCGGGCAGGTGCACACGAGGTTGCGGTCGCCGGCGACGTTGTCGACGCGCGCAACCGGCGGCCAGTACTTGTCGCGGTCGATCGACGGGTGTGGGAAGAAGGCTTCACGGCGGCCGTAGGGGCGGTTCCACTGGTCGGCGATCAGCAGTTCGTGGGTGTGCGGCGCATGCTTGAGAAGATTGTCCTCGCGGTCGGCGCGACCGGCTTCGACCTCGGCGATCTCGGCGCGGATGCGGATCATCGCGTCGCAGAAACGGTCGATCTCGGCGCGGTTTTCGCTCTCGGTCGGCTCGATCATCATCGTGCCAGGCACCGGGAAAGAAACGGTCGGCGCATGGAAGCCGTAATCCATCAGCCGCTTGGCGACGTCTTCCACCGTGATGCCGCAGGCGTCCTTGATGGCGCGCAGGTCGATGATGCACTCGTGCGCCACACGACCGTGCTTGCCGCTGTACAGGATGGGGTAGTGCGGCGCCAGCCGGTGTGCGATGTAATTGGCGTTCAGGATGGCGACCTGGGTGGCGCGGCGCAGGCCGGCCGCTCCCATCAGCGCAATGTACGCCCACACGATGGGCAGGATGCTGGCCGAGCCCCACGGTGCGGCCGACACCGTGCCGATGGTGCCGTCGGCCCCGGCCACCGGATTGACGCCCTGCACCACCGGATGGTCGGGCAGGAAGGGCGCGAGGTGCGGTGCCACGCCGATCGGCCCCATGCCCGGACCGCCGCCACCGTGCGGAATGCAGAAGGTCTTGTGCAGGTTCAGGTGGCACACGTCGAAACCGATGTCGCCCGGACGCACCAGACCGACCATGGCATTCATGTTGGCGCCATCCATGTAGACCTGACCACCGTGCGCGTGGATGAGCGCGCAGATGTCGCGCACGCCCTCTTCGAACACCCCGTGCGTGGACGGGTAAGTCATCATCAGCGCCGCCAGCCGGTCGGCATGCTGTTCGACCCTGGCCTTCAGGTCCGCGGCGTCGATATTGCCGAGCGCGTCGCAGGCGACCACGACCACTTCCATGCCTGCCAGCACCGCGCTGGCCGGATTGGTGCCGTGCGCCGACGCCGGAATCAGGCACACGTTGCGATGCAGGTCGCCGCGCGTGCGATGGTATTTGCGGATCACCAGCAGGCCGGCGTATTCGCCCTGCGAACCGGCGTTCGGCTGGAACGACATCGCGGCGAAGCCGGTGATTTCGCACAGCCGCTCTTCCAGTTCCTCGAACAGTTGCTGATAGCCCTGCGCCTGTTCCAGCGGTACGAAGGGATGCAGTGCGGCGAACAGCCGGTAGGTGACTGGCGTCATTTCGGTGGTCGAATTGAGCTTCATCGTGCACGAGCCGAGCGGAATCATCGCCCGGTCGAGCGCGATGTCGCGCGTGGCCAGCCGGCGCAGGTAACGCATCATTTCCGTTTCGGAGTGATAGCGGTTGAACACCGGGTGACTCAGGATGGCGCTGTCGCGCTGCAATGCCGACGGAATGCAGTCGATCACGCGGGCATCGAGCTGCGCCAGATCGAGCAGCGCATCGGCGCGCGTCGCGAACACCGCCAGCAGGTTCTTCAACTCGCTGCGGCGCGACGTTTCGTCGAAGGTGGCCGACAGGTGGTCGGCATCGATCACGTGCAGATTGAAGCCGGCGGCGCGGGCGCGCGCCGATATGCGGCGTGCGACCCCGGGCACGCGTACCTGCACCGTGTCGAAGAAGCAGTCATGGACGACGTCGAAACCGAGTTCGCGCAGACCGAGCGCGAAAATCGTTGCCATGCGGTGCACCCGGTCGGCAATCGTGCGCAGGCCTTTCGGGCCGTGATACACCGCGTAGAACGCAGCGATCACGGCCAGCAGCACCTGTGCGGTGCAGATATTGCTGTTCGCCTTCTCGCGCCGGATGTGCTGCTCACGCGTCTGCAGCGCCATGCGCAACGCCGGTTTGCCGAGCGCGTCGGTCGATACGCCGATGATGCGGCCGGGCATCTGCCGCTTGTGTTCGTCGCGGCAGGCGAAGAAGGCGGCATGCGGGCCGCCGTATCCCATCGGCACGCCGAAGCGCTGCGCACTGCCCAGCACGATGTCCGCGCCCATGCCCGCGGCGCCCATCGCGCCCGGCTCCTTCAGCAGCACCAGTGCCAGCGGGTCGGCCGCAATCGCCGACAGCGCGCCGGCGGCGCGGGCGGCCGCGATCACCGGTTCGGGATCGCGCACCCGGCCGCTCGAACCGGGATAGCTCGCCAGCACACCGAAATACTCGCCGTCGACGCCGGCCCACGGGTCGCACACCACCACCTCGATGCCCAGCGGCTCGGCGCGCGTGCGCACCACGGCCAGCGTCTGCGGGTGGGTGTCGGCATCGACGATGAAGCGCGGCGACTTCACCTTCGAAATGCGGTGCGCCATCGTCATCGCCTCGGCCGCCGCGGTCGCTTCGTCGAGCAGCGACGCATTGGCGACCGGCAGGCCGGTCAGGTCGATCACCATCTGCTGGAAGTTCAGCAGTGCCTCGAGCCGGCCCTGCGAAATTTCGGCCTGGTAAGGCGTGTACGCCGTGTACCAGCCCGGGTTTTCGAGCACGTTGCGCTTGATGACATTGGGCGTGATGGTGTCGTGATAGCCCATGCCGATCAGGCTGGTGTGCAACTCGTTGCGCGCGAACATGCGACGCAGCGCGTCATCGACGACGCGCTCGGAGCGCGGCGGCGGCAGGTTCAGCGGCGTGTCCGACAAAATGTCGCCCGGGATGGTCTGGGCGATCAGTTCGTCCAGGCTGGCGACATCGAGTGCCGCCAGGATGACGTCGAGGTCGCGTTCGTCCGGACCGATGTGGCGGCGGATGAAATCACCGCGGTCTTCCAGCGCTTCGAGAGTGGGGCGTTTGTTCATGTTCAACAGTCCTTTCCGGGCCGCTTCTGGCAGTCCCTGTGTGAAGGTACCGGTCGTCGCCCCCGTGAAGGGCGTTGACCGGAGTCGAGTGGGAAATTCGGGGCAATGCGGGGCAGTGTGGCCGTTCAGCGTAGGTAGCGGGTGGGTACGAAGGGCATGGAGGTAAGGGAAACGGACACGGACTGTCCGCGCGAATCGATGTGCAGGGCTTCGCCGGACAGTTTCACCGCCCGGTCGAGATAACCCATGGCAACCGGCCGGCCCAGCGTCGGGCTGTGGTTGCCGCTGGTGATGACGCCGACTTCGCGGCCATCGGCGCCGAGCAGCGGGGTACCGGCACGTTGCGGCGCACGCCCGTCCGGCAGCAGTCCGACGCGCACGCGTGCCGGCGGTTCCTGGAATTCGCCGAGTACGACCGCCGCACCGGGAAAGCCACCCGCGCGCGCACCACCGGCGCGGCGCGCGGCGCCGACCGCCCAGCCGATGGCGGCTGACACTGGCGTCGTCGTATCGTCGATATCGTTGCCGTACAGGCACATGCCGGCTTCGAGGCGCAGCGTGTCGCGCGCGCCCAACCCGGTCCAGCGCACGTTTTCGTGGTCGAGCAGGCGCTGCGCAAACGAGGCGGCCGACGTAACGGGCAGCGAAATCTCGAAGCCGTCCTCGCCGGTGTAGCCGCTGCGGCTGATGCGCAGCGCCACGCCGTCGGGCGACACGGTGCGCACATCCAGAAAGCGCATGCCGGCCACGTCGGCATGCGGCTGCAGCACGCTTTCGGCCAGCGGGCCCTGCAGCGCGAGCAGCACAAGGTCTTCGCGCAGCACGTAACTGCAATCGGCGCCGGGCGGGTGCGCGGTGAGCCAGGCCAGCACGTCGGCACAGCGCGAGGCGTTGCACACGACATGGAATCCATCGCCCAGCCGCTGGATCATCAGGTCGTCGATGAGGCCGCCCGCCGTGTTGGGCAGCAGCGAGTAGGTCTGCCGGCCGGGCGGCAATGCGGCCAGATCGGCGGTGGTCAGCGATTCCAGCCAGGCGCAGGCGCCGCTGCCGGTGACGTCGATCTGCCCCATGTGCGACACGTCGAACAAGCCGGCCTGGCTGCGCGTGTGCAGATGTTCCTGGATGATGCCCGCCGCGTACTGGATCGGCATCGACCAGCCGGCAAACGGCACCATCTTCGCGCCGGCGGCGAGGTGAAGGTCGTGGAAAGGCGTGCGCTGCAGTGCGGCCTGATCCGGGATTGCCATCGTCAGAATCTCCTGGGTGGCGGGCCGGAAGGTGACCGGTCCGCGGGTCTGTCGGCCGGGTAGGCCAGCGAGGGCGCGATGATGCCACGCTCGGCCGGCACGCAACGCATGCCGTCTTATATTGACGCGACCCCGCTATTAACTGAACATTCAGTCATTAAAAGCGCATCACCCCTTGTCAGAGCACTCGCCCCTGCATCCCGTTCCTCAATCCGCTGAATTGCTCGCTTCTGACGCGCACACGCTGGTCCGGCGCGGTCGGCCAGCACTGGTCGACCCGGCGACGCTGGCCGCCTGCGCGCTCGACCTGTTTGTCGAGAAGGGCTACGCAGCGACCCGCCTTGAAGACGTGGCGCTCGCGGCCGGCGTGTCGAAGGGCACGCTGTATGTGTATTTTGATTCCAAGGCCGCACTGTTTGCTGCGGTCGTGCGCCAGGGGCTGGTGCCGGCACTGGCGGGCGGCGAAGCGCTGGTAGACAGCCATCGCGGCAGCGGCGCCGAGCTGATGCGCGAGTTGCTGTGGGGCTGGTGGCGACTGATCGGCGCCACGCGGCTCGGTGGCCTGCCCAAGCTGATGGTGGCCGAAGCACGCAACTTCCCGGATATCGCCGAGCTCTACCACCGCGAAGTGATGGCGCGCGGCTGCGCGCTGATCGGGCGCGCCATCGATTACGGCCATGCGCGCGGCGAATTCCGCGTGGCCGGCGACCCCTGCACGGTGCAGGCCGTCATGGCACCGCTGCTGCTGCGCGTGCTGATGAAACATTCCTTCGGCTGTGTCGATCACGCTGCGCCCGCGGATGACCCGTCGGCGGCCGCGCAGGCTGAATCGACCGACATCGCCGCTGCCATCGACTTCGTCATCCGGGCGCTCGAACATGACTGACTTTCACCGGCAGGCCGCACGCGCTGCGCGCGTCGCTGCGTTCTGCCTGGGGTTTGCCGCCTGCGCCGGCCAGGCACAGACCACGGCCGCGCCATCAGGTGCGGCCACACCGACTTCGCCTACCGTCATCTTCAAGCCCTTTGCCGAGGTTGCCACCTACCCCGGACGCGACGCGCCGGCGCAGGCGGTGGCACTGAACCGCACCCAGCTCGCGGCCGAAGTGAGTGCCCGTGTGGCATCGACGCACGCCGACCCGGGCGAGCGGGTGAACAAGGGACAGGTGCTGGTGCGGCTCGACCCGCGTGACTACCAGCTCGCGCTGGAACGCGCACAGGCGCAGCGCAAGGCGGCCGAAGCGCGTCTGGCGCAGGCCGACGCGCAGTTGCGCCGCACGCGCACATTGCAGGCGCAGAACTTCGTGTCGCCCGAGGCGCTGACCCAGCGCGAGACCGATGTCGAGGTGGTGCGTGCCGACGTGTCGGTGGCCGCCAACGCGGTCGATCTGGCGCAGCGCAATCTGGACAAGTGCGTGTTGCGCGCGCCCTACGACGCCATCGTGCGCACGCGCGACGCGTCTGCCGGTTCGCTGGCCGGCGCCGGCATGGTGCTGATGACGCTCGAAGATGCGACGCGGGTCGAGGTGAGCGCCCGTGTGGCGCCGCGCGATCTGGCATCGCTGCGTGCCGCGAAGTCGGTCGAATTCGTGTCGCCGGCCGGACGCAGCACGGTGCGCATCGCCCGAGTGTCGCCAGCCATCGACGACGCAAGCCGCACGCACGAAGTGCGCGCCGCCTTCACCGGCACACGCGCACCGGCCGGTGCCGAAGGCCGGCTCGCCTGGAGCGATCCGGCGCCGCATGTGCCGGCCGAACTGGTGATCCGGCGCGACGGCAGCCGCGGGGGCAGTCTGCTCGGCGTATTCGTGCTGCGCGACGGTGCGGCCCGTTTCGTCGAACTGCCCGCTGCGCAGGAAGGACGCCCAGCAGCGACCGATCTGCCGCTGGACGCACGCGTCGCGACCGACGGCCGCAACAGCCTGCGCGACGGACAGAAAATGCCATGAGCGCCTACGCGCGTTTCATCAGCAATCATCCGCTGGCCAACATCACCTTCGTCGTGGTGCTGCTGCTCGGCCTGATCAGCTACCTCGGATTGCCGCGCGAGCAGGACCCGGAAATCAATTTCAACTGGGTGCAGATCACCGCAGCCCTGCCCGGCGCCTCGCCGGAAGACGTCGAAAAGCGGGTGCTGCAGCCGCTGGAAGACGCGATCAAGAACGTGTCCGACATCCGCTTCATTTCGTCGGCGGCGCGCGACGGACTGGCCGGCATCCTGGTGCGTTTCGACGACATCGAACCGGCGGTGTTCGACAAGCGCATCAACGACCTGCGGCGCGAAATACAGAACAAGGCGCGGGCCGAACTGCCGGTCGAGGCGAAGGAGCCGCAGATCATCGAGGTCACCAGCTCGAACGGTTTCCCGACCGCGCAGGTGCTGCTGACCGGTCAGGCGGACGACGAGGTGCTGCGCGCCATCGGGCGCGAACTGCGCACCGATCTGGAACGCATGCGCGGCGTCGACCGCGTGTTTGCGCTCGGTCTGCACGACCCGGAACTGCGCATCGAGTATTCACCGCAGGCGGCGCAGGCGCGCGGCCTGCTGCCGACCGACATCGCCGATGGCGTGGCCGGCTGGTTCCGCGACGTGTTCGCCGGCCGGCAGCGCGCCGGCGAACAGGAATGGCTGGTGCGCGTGGTCGGTCAAGACGCCGATCCGGGCTGGCTGGCTGATGTCGGCGTCGCCGCGTCGGCCCGTGGCGGCGCCATGGTGAAGCTCGACGAGGTAGCGGGCGTGGTGCGGGCACGCGCCCGGCCCAGCCAGATGGTGTCATCCGGCGGGCAGGCCAGCGTGCTGTTTTCGGTCAGCAAGAAGGCCGGCGTGAACACGCTCGCCATGGTCGAGCGCATCAACGACTACGTTGAACGCAAGAACGCGGTGCTGACGCAGCAGGGCCTGAAGCTCGAACTGATGGACGACCAGACGGTACCGACGCGCGAAGCCATATCCATCATGGAATGGAATGCGCTGTTCGGCCTGATGTGCGTCATCGGCCTGTGCTGGATCTTTCTCGGCACACGCATCGCGCTGCTGGTCGGCCTCGGCGTGCCGTTCTCGCTCGCCGGCACCTTCGCCGTGCTGTCGGCGACCGGCGACACCTTGAACATATCCGTGCTGCTGGGCGTGGTCATCGCGCTCGGCATGCTGGTGGACGATGCCGTGGTGGTGGTCGAAGCGATCTACTACCGGCTGCAGCGCGGTGCCTCGCCAATCGAGGCGGTCGCCGATGGCGTGCGCGAGGTGTGGACGCCGGTCGTCGCTTCGGTTGCCACGACGATGGCCGCCTTCCTGCCGCTGATGCTGCTGCCCGGCATCGTCGGCGACTTCATGTTCGTCATTCCCTTCGTCGTCACGGTGGCGCTTGCGATCAGTCTGGTCGAGGCGTTCTGGATGCTGCCGGCGCACGTGCTGTCGCTCGGCCCGGTGGCACGGGCGCCCGGCCGCCAACAGCGCGCGCGCATCACCTTCACCCGCGTTCTGCGCCACCGCTATGCGCAGGCGCTGGCCTGGGCAGTTCGCCACTGGATCGTGCTGTGCCTCATCGTTGCGTCGCTGATCGCCGGCGCCATCGGCGCGGCCGCGACCGGCCTGATCCGGGTGCAGTTCTTCGCATTCGACCCGATGCGCATCTTCTACGTCAATGTCGACATGCCGGCCGGCAGCCCGATCGGCGCCACGCTGGCGCGGGTCGAACAGCTCGAAGCCGAAGTCCGCCGGCAGGTGCAGGACGGCGAGGCGCGCCGCATCGCGTCGATCGCGGGCGCCAAGTTCACCGATGCCGAAGCCCTGTTCGGCGATGCCTACGGCCAGGTGGTGGTCGCGCTGCTGCCGCGCGCCGATGACGGGCGCGAGGTGGGCGACATGGTCGAAGGCATGCGCGCCGCCGTCACCGCCCTGCCCGGACCCGGCACGATCAGCTTCACCCAGCTGTCGGGCGGGCCGCCGGTGCAGAAGCCGGTCAAGATCCGCGTGCGCGGTGACGACCTGGCCGAGTTGCGCGCGGCGACCGCAGAGGTGCGGCGCATCCTCGAATCAATGGATGGCACGCGCGACATCACCGACGACGACACACCGGGCCGCCCTCAGCTGGCGTTGAGACTGGATCGCGACGCACTGCGCGACGCAGGTCTGAGCGCGTCGCAGGTGGCGCGCGCGGTGCGCCTGCAGGTCGAAGGCGAAATCGTCGCCATCACCCGCGACCAGGGCGCCAAGCTGGAGGTGCGCGTGGCGGCCGCCGGTGTGACCGACGATGATGTGATGCGCGTGCTCGATGCCCCGATCGCACTGCCCAATGGTGGCGCCACCACGCTGCGTGCGCTGGTCGGCAGCGAATCGACGCGGGGGCCGGGCGTCATAAAGCACTACAACCTGCGCCGCACCATCACGCTGGAAGCCAATCTCGACACGGAAAAGCTCAATTCGATCGGGGTCGCCGAGTCGGTCCGCCTCGCGTGGGAAGCCCAGCGGACGCGCTTCCCGCGTACCGATCTCGACTTTTCCGGCGAACTGGAAGACGTGCAGGAAAGCCTGGACGCAATGAAGGTGCTGTTCCTGCTCGGCGTCGGACTGATCTATCTGATCCTCGCCGCGCAGTTCCGCAGCTACTGGCAGCCGATGATGATTCTGGCCACCGTGCCGCTGGCGTTCACCGGCGTGGCGGTCGGCCTGCTGGTCAGTGGTTCGCCGCTGTCGCTGTACACCTTGTACGGCGTGATCGCGCTGACCGGCATCGTCGTCAATTCGGCGATCGTGCTGATCGATGCCGCCAACGAGCGGCTCAAGGCCGGCATGGGCGTGATACACGCGGCGATCTACGCGGCGCGCCGGCGCGTCGTGCCCATCATCATCACGACCAGCACGACGGTCGGCGGCCTTTTTTCTCTGGCCGCCGGCATCGGTGGCTATTCGATGCTGTGGGGGCCGGTGGCCGGCGCCATCGTGTGGGGGCTGGGCGTGGCCACGGTGCTCACGCTGTTCGTGATGCCGGCGCTTTACATCGCGTGCATGCGACGCAGCGTGCTGCTGAAGCCCGGTCGCTGACGCAGCGCAGCAGGCTACAATCATGGCTTGATCGAGGGGATGGAAACAATGGATATCGAGCAGGCTCGCTTCAATATGGTGGAACAGCAGATCCGGCCGTGGGACGTGCTGGATCAAGACATTCTTGACCTGCTGTTCGTCGTCAGACGTGAAAACTTCGTGCCGGCCGCGTTGCGCGACCTGGCCTTCGTCGATACGCCGATTCCGCTCGGCCACGGCGCAGAAATGCTGGAACCGAAGATCGAAGCCCGCGTGCTGCAGGAACTGCATGTGCGCAGCACCGACACGGCGCTCGAGATCGGCACCGGCTCCGGCTACATGGCGGCCCTGCTCGGCGCGCGCGCCAGCCAGGTGACGACGGTCGAAATCGAGCCTGCGCTGGCCGAGCGCGCGCGCGAAAACCTGATCGCTTCCGGTGCGCTGAACGTGCGCGTCGAAGTCGGCGATGCGGCGCAGGGCTGGCCGGTGCATGCGCCATACGACGTGATCCTGGTGTCGGGCGGCCTGCCGGTGCTGCCGCAGGAACTGGTCGCGCAGCTGCGTCCGGGCGGACGGCTGATCGCCTTCATCGGCGAGGCACCGCTGATGAACGCCACGCTGGTGACGCTGAACGCCGACGGCAGCCAGACGCAGGAAATCCTCTTCGAAACGCTGTTGCCGACGCTGCGCAATGCACGCGGCGCCCAGCGTTTCGTGTTCTGAGACACCGTCGATGAAGCAGATGACGGTGGCCGAGCTGGCTGCGTGGCTGGCCGAACCGCAGGGCGAAAAACCGCAGTTGCTCGATGTGCGCGAAGCACACGAGTGGGCGATCTGCCGGGTGGAAGGCAGCCAGCACATTCCGATGGGCACCATCCCGTCGCGCCTGGACGCGCTCGATCCGGTGCGGCCGCTGGTGTGCATCTGCCATCACGGCGGGCGCTCGATGCAGGTGGCGATCTTTCTTGAACGCAACGGTTTCGGCGAGGTGTACAACCTGGCCGGCGGCGTCGACGCCTGGGCGCTGCAGGTCGATCCGTCGATGGCGCGGTACTGAGGCAATGGAGACCCTGCTGCGGCGTTTGTCGCTGTGCGCCGTGTTGTCGGCCGGTTTCGCAGCGAATGCGGCGGTGCTCGCCGCTGACGACCTGGTTGCGGTCGCACGGGCGGCGCTGGCCAACGATGCGCAGTACCAGTCGGCGCGCTCGCAAAGCCTGGCGACGTCGGAAAAGCTGCCGCAGGCACGCGCCGGCCTGCTGCCCAGCCTGACCGTCAGCGGCACCACGCAATGGAACGACGTGACCGTGAAGCAGCCGGTGAATGCCGCCTCGCAGCACAACTCGCACAATTTCAACTTCCAGCTGACGCAGCCGCTGTTCCGCTGGGCCAACTGGGTGCAGTTCGAACAGGGCAAGCTGCAGGTGGCGGCGGCCGAGGCGCAGCTGGCGCAGGCGCGGCAGGACGTGCTGCTGCGCGCCGCCCAGGCCTACTTCGACCTGCTGTACGCGCACGATGTGCTGGCGTCGATCGAGGCCCAGAAAGATGCCGCGTCGCAACAACTTGCGCTGGCGCGCAAGAGCTTCGAAGTGGGCACCGTCACCATCACCGACGTGCATGAAGCGCAGTCGCGCTTCGATCTGGCGAACGCGCAGGGTATCGCGGCAGCGAGCGACATCGAAGTGAAACGCCACGCGCTGTCGCTGATCACCGGCGGCGCGCCGGCCGAGCTGCGCCGCATGCGGCGCGATGTCGCGTTCGCGATGCCGGAGCCGGCGCGCATGGACGACTGGGTGGAACGCGCGCAGACCGACGGTCTGGCGGTGCTGACCCAGCTGGCGAATCAGGAAATCGCGGCGCGCGAAATCGAGCGCCAGCGTGCCGGCCACTATCCGAGCGTCGATCTGGTAGCGACCTACGGCCAGAACAAGAACGTGGTCACCTTCGCCGGCAACCCGATATCGAACCAGACTGAATCGGCCACCGTCGGCGTGCAGGTGTCGGTGCCGATCTTCCAGGGCTTCGGGCAGGAATCGCGCGTGCGCGAAGCGGCCTACCTGCTCGACCGGTCGCGCGCCGAGGTCGATCTGGCGCGGCGAAACGCCGCGCTGCAGGCACGTCAGGCCTATCTGGGCGTGGCCAACGGCATCGCGCAGTCAGCAGCCCTGCGCGCCGCGCAGGTGTCGTCGCAGTCTGCACTGGACTCGAACAAGCTGGGGTACGAAGTCGGCGTGCGCATCAACATCGACGTGCTCAATGCGCAGCAGCAGCTGTTCGCCACGCGGCGCGACATGGCGAAGGCGCAGTACGACACGATGCTCGCGCAGCTCAGGCTGAAGGCTGCCGCGGGCCAGCTCGGCGAAGAGGAAATCGCCGTGGTGAATGCGTTGCTCGAGTAGCGGCATTCAGCTTGCAGTGCCGCGGCTGAACCACCACCAGGAAAAGCCGATCGCCAGCAGCGCCACGACAGCGATGGCGATATTGCGCTGCATCGGGTAGCGCTCCAGCTTCACCAGCCCGGTGTGAAAGCTGATGTACAGGAAGCCGCCGATGAACAGCGCCAGCACGCCCAGCAGCGTCCACCGGTTGCCCAGGCGGCCCGCCGCGCGCAGCAACGTGCCGCATACCAGAATCAGCACGAAGAACGACAGCAGCGACAGCGGCGTGATGCCGGTGCATGAGCGTCCGCCGCAGGCCGGGCAGATCGCCGGAGCTTTGGCGCGCGCCATCAACTTGACCAGACGCGCAATCGTGTCCTGTCCGCAGTGCGGACAGCGTGAAAGTTTCGCCACCGCTATTTACCCGCGACGAACGCCGCGCGCTGCACCGGGTCGGGAATATCGCGCGCCAGCTCTTCCAGCAGTGCCTGTTCGGTGCCCGTGCGCTTGAGCGCGCGACCGACCAGAATGCGCGCCACCGGGCCGATCAGCCGCGCCAGCCGGCGCTCTATGTCGGCGATCACCGCGTCGTCGAGCGGCCGCGGCGCCGACGATACGTAGCGGCTTGACGTACCGGTCGGCGGCAGGCTGCTGCGCGACGTCGATATCGCGCCCGAAGACGCGGCGCCGGACATCGACTGCGACGCACGCGACGTCGTCGCGCCGGTCTGCACGACGTGGCGCTTCGCCTCGATCAGGAAGCCGGCGCGCTGCGCATCGTTCGGAATGTGCGCCGCCAGCTGTTCGATCAGGTGCGGCGCCGACGTTGCCTGAGGTGCGATGCGCATCACCAGCACGCGCGCCATCGGCCCGATGTGGCGCGCCAGCAGCGCTTCGAGCAGCGGCGTCAGCGCGTCGGGCGCCAGCACCGGTTGTGCGACCTCACTGCGCCGCGTGATGCCGCTGCGGCTGTCGAGTTCGAACACCTCCTGGCTGCGCGACGCGATCTCGACCCGCTGGCCGGTGATGTGCAGGCCGTCCGGCGCGCCGCTGCCCAGCGCCGACACCGTTTCGTAATAGGCGCGCGACACCAGCACCTGGCCGGCATGCGCCAGCCCGGCCAGCGCGCGCGCGGCATCCAGCCCGTCGCCATGCAGGTCGAGCGCACCGCTGCCGGAACGCGACACGCGCACCGGGCCCAGATTGATGCCCTGCTTCAAACCCTGGCCGGTCGGGCCGCCGTCATCGGCGAAATCGAGCTTGCGCAGATGCTGGGCGACGACGCAGGCGTCTTCCGGCTGGCCGAGCAGACACAGCGCGGTGCCGTCCGGCGTGTCGAGGATGAGCCGGCTGTCGGCGTCGACCGAGCGCGCGGCACGCGCCAGCGCGTCGTCCAGTTCCGACTTGCAGGCCAGTCGCTGTGCGGTATCCAGCCGCTGGCTGTCGCCGATCTGCGCATACAGCACGCTGCACACGATGGTGCGCCGCTCTTCCGACGCACCGATCGCGCGTACCGGCGCGGCCACCGGTGCCGATGCGGCGCCGGCGGCCAGCGGGCCGCGCGCCGTGGCCGGCGCCGCGGTGAATACCCGGCGGAAGTCGGCGATGCTGCGCGGTCGCTTGGAATCGTGCGGCTCCAGCCCCCAGTCGATGGCACGCAGCAGCGAGGCACCGAAAACCGACGCGTCGGCCAGCCGCGACGCGGGTATCAGCGGGTCGTTCTGGATGCGCGCCGCCGATTCGACCGGGCGCTGGCCGGTGACCAGCCAGTACATGACGGCCGACAGCGAATAGATGTCGGTCCACGGCCCCTGGTTGCCATGCGAGTGATACTGCTCGAACGGCGCGAAGCCGGGCGTGACGATGGCGGTCAGCGTGTGTTCGGTGTCGTGATAGCGCCGCGCGGCGCCGAAATCGAGCAGCACCGGTGCACCGTCATCGCGGATGCAGATATTGGGCGGCTTGATGTCGCGATGCAGGAAGCCGCCGTCATGGATAACCTGCAGGCCCTCGAGCAGCGGCCGCACGATGGCCAGCAACGTGGCGCGGTCGATGCGCGCGCCGCGCTCGCGCACCCACTGGTTCAGCGGCCGGCCCCGCTCGTAGTCCATCACCATGTAAGCGCTGCCATTCGCCTCGAAAAAGCGGCTGACGCGCACGATGTGCGGGTGACGGAAGTTGGCCAGTGCGCGCGATTCGTCGAGAAAGCGGCGCAGGCCCTGTTCGAACATTTCGACCGCCGGACCGCTGCGCGGCATCACGCGCTGGCCGTCGCCGCGGATCGCGATGTCGGTCGGCAGGAACTCCTTGATGGCGACCTTGCAGTCGAGCAGCGTGTCGTGCGCCAGATAGGTCAGGCCGAAGCCGCCGCCGCCGAGCAGCGATTCGATGCGGTACTCGTTCAGCGCCCAGCCGGCCGGCAACGCGCCGGGGCTGGCGTTGGCGGTCGGCAGGAAGCCGCTGCCCGCCAGTACTTCGGCGTTCACGCTGTCTGCTGTGAACGGCTCGTCGTCCCCGGTATCCGACGGCGGCTGCAGACCGGTCGTCACGGTCAGCTGTCTATCATGCGCATCGCCGTTTCGAGGCTGCGCCGCATGCGGTTGAAGGATGCGCCGAGCACCGACACTTCGTCCTTGCCGGAATCACGGAACTCGGGCACCGAAAAGTCGCCGGTGCTGATCTGGTCGGCCGCAGCCGACAGCCGCGCGACCGGGCGGATGATCAGCCATTCGAGCATCAGGTTGAGCGCCACCATGACGAACACGAACACGCCCAACAGCGACAGCATGAAGGTGTTGAACGCACGGTCGGCGTTGGTTACCGGCAGCGTCATCGGTACCGACACCACCTGCGCGCCGATGATTTCATTCATCTTCCAACCGAAGCCGTTCGCCTCGCCATACACCTTCACCATGGTCGGCGGCGCCGTGGCAGCCGTGTTGTGGCAGGCCAGACAGGCCGGATTGGTGATGCGGATCGGCCGCGCGATATACATGTGGCGGCCGGTCGGCGTTTCGCGCACGCCGGTCAGCTCCTTCGTGTCCTCGGCGTTGCGGAAGCTGGTGACGATGTCCGTTTCCCAGTCCGACGCGCGGTCGCGCGGATTGGTCGGGTTCAGCGTCGCTTCCTTGTAGGCGTACTCGGGGTGATTCTTGCGCAGCTCGTTGATCGTTTCGGTCGCCGCATAGGCCGGCACCGTCTGCGGCAGGAACTTTTCGGACAGCAACGGATCGAGGTGCGGCTTGATCTGGCTGACCGTATAGGCGCGAATGGCGAGCGCGGTTTCCATCATCAGCCGCGCATTGCGCTCGACCTCGGCGCGCGCATTGTCGTGCAGCAGCTGGTGCGACAACGCGGCGCAGGCCGCCAGACCGATCGCGAACACGCCGATCAGCACCAGGTTGAACTTGAGTCTGAGTCCCATCTTCGCAAGGCCTTTCGGTCAGGTGTGGGTGATTCGCAGCGCGTTCCCGGCACGCGCATCACCCACCCGCGTTCGACCTGCGGACATGGCGACGCCGGATTGTAAAAGATTGACACCCGGGGAGTAAGGCCGTCGCCCGTCGGTGGGCCACAGCAGGCAAAGGCGGGTCGGCAGCGCCGGTCGGCCGCCCCTCAGCGACCGGCTTGACCGGCGTCCTGAAAGTTCATCCACCACCACACGATGGCCGCGATGCTGGCCGCCCACAGCAGCAGCACAATCACGCCGGCAATCCAGTTCGCCGGCAGCTTGCCCTCGCGCGCCCGCGCCCGCGCCGCCTCCATCACGTCCGGCGGAATCATGCCGACCACGATCCAGATGCCTATCGGCAGCAGGATGACCTCGTCGAGCAGGCCGAGCACCGGGATGAAGTCGGGGATCAGATCGATCGGGCTCGCCGCGTAAGCGAGCAGGAACAGCAGAAGAATTTTTGCGCGTCGTGGCGTGCGCGTGTCCTGCGCTGCAATTGCGAGCGCCATCAATTCGAGCTTAATGGCGCGGATGCGGTCCTTGAGTCCCATGGCAAGCAGGTTTTGTCAGTCTTTCGAGCACGAACCCGATCAAACCACAAAACACGCCCCGCCGTCAGCCATCACGTCGGGAAATCAATGACCGTCTGTCACGCATCTGACACCTTTTCATGGAGAGGCCGTGGCATGGCAGGCTGACCACGCAGGGGTTTGCCAGGTCGCCAGCTGTCCGGCTGTCGGGCGCGCGACTGGCAAGCGGCAGCGTCCGCATGCAACTGTTCCCGGCCACACCTCAGCTTTTTTTCCTGCCCGCCTTCGCCTTGCTCGTCTTTTCGTGGTTCGCCGCCTTCTTTTTCGTCGCCACCTTGTCGCGAACGGGCTTGCCGTCGCCGACATCCGGGCCCTGGAAGCGTGGTGGCTTGCCCGGACCGTGTTCCACACGCACGCCGATGGGCAGGTCGATCATGTCGACGGTCTTTCGCCTGACTAAAAACACCAGCAGGTAACTGGTTTTCGCCGATGGCGCAAAGGTGAGCGACTGCAGCAGATCGCCTTCGGCATCGGGAAGCAGTTCGGCGACGGCGACCCGCTCGCGCTTGTGCGTGTGAAGCTCGATGCGCATGTCCGGCGGCAGGCCGCGGAAGGTCATCCGGGTCCAGTCCGGAGCGGGTACGCCGCGCACGCCGAAACTGCCCGGGAGGTCGATGCCGGGTGCCCCGTAAAGACTGGACAGCGGCAATACGCCGCCGCGCCAGCCACGGCTGCCGCAGGTGAGCAGCAATCGCAGACCGCCGAACGGCGGCAGCGGGAATTTTCCGCCAAAGGGCTGCAACGGAAAATCGATGGGGATGGCGCACGGCATGCGAAGCGGTGGCACGAGCAGGCGGCCGGGCGGTATGTCGGGCGGGCAGCAGCCGAGCTTCTGCGCGCCTGCCAGCGTGCCGTTGGCCCCGCTGCCTTCCTGCCACACCACGACAGTCGTGTCGTTGGCCGACCGGAGCGCGAGCGCGGCGGACTGGCGCCCCATGCCGCTTCCCACGGCGACCATCGCGCCGCTCGTCGCAGGAACGCCCTTTTCGTTGCAGCACCACGACATCATGCGTGGCGTCGTGCCGTTGTGGTCTTCGAACGTGACCATCGCGCCGCCGCTGTCGCGCGCGGTCACGGTGACCAGGCGCGCGTGGTTGAACAGCGGCTGCGACGCCAGCGCGGCGACCGGAACCGTGGCGAAGGCACGCGCGGCGGTGTAACGCCAGTGCGAAATATTGGTCGAGTCGACCCGGTCAACGCTCACCGCACCGCCAGCCTCCACGGTCGCGAGCAGGAAGCCGCCCGCGCCATCGGCGGCGATCGAGTACGCCATCGGATGCGACAGTGCCACCGCGACGCGGGTCCAGGCTGGCAGGTCGGTATCGGCTTCGAAGCGCATGATCTGCACGGGTGCCGTCACCGGATCGGGGCTGAACGCGACATACATCGCACCGGCCGGATCGGCGACCACGCGGCGCGGTGCGGCGTCGTGGCGCCAATCAACGCCGATGCCGATCGTAAACGGTCCGACGGTGACGTTGCCGGACAGGTCCATCCAGGCCCCCGTGATCGGGCTCGGGCCGTACGGACTGGAGTCCATCCAGACGACGCCGATCCGGTTGCCGGCCACGGTCAGCGCAATCTGTGCGCGCCCAACCGGCACCAGCGGCCCGGAGACCGAAACACCACCATTGCCCCACTGCAGCGCACCGCTTGCGTCGATGCGCTGCGCCAGCACGTTGAGTCCGCTGCCATTGTTCGTGCTGGCGGAATTCACCGCCAGGATGACGCCGCCCGCGCCATCGCTGATCGCGTCGAGCCCGGTGAATCCGCCCGCTGCCGGTAACAGGCGCACTGACTGTGCCCAGACCGGCGCACACAGGGCATCGAAGCGCTGCGCCTGAAGCAGCGCACCGTACGCGGTTGGCGCGAATACGACGATGCAATGGCCGGCGGGTGCTGGCAGCACGACAGCGCCGATGTACGACACGACAAGCGCTGCCTGAATCTGCACGGATGCCTGCACCTGGCCGCTGCCGCTGACGTGATGCAGCCACAGATCCGCCACCGAAGTTTGCGGGTATCGGGAGGTGAGGACGTAGCAACCATCGCCGCCGTCACTGCAGGCAGACGCCAGCCGCATGGGCGACATCGCCTGCACGACGTCGACGCCGTTGCTCCAACGGTTGCGGGCGCAAGACCGAAGATCGGGAAGCTTGTCGGGAATGAAGACCGGGCCGGAAACCATGGATACCCCCTGCACGAACGGTGGGCAAAGGGGCAGGCAACGAAGCGGATCGTCTCCGCACCCCGCTTACGACGATGTGGTTGCCGATGCAGCTTAGCCCGTCGGCATCGATTTTTCAAACCGGTGCCGGCGCGGGGTGGCGGGTGAAGTGAGGCGCGCTACAGCAGCACGATGTCAAACTGCTCCTGCGAGTAGCTCGATTCGGCATGCAGCGAAATCGGCTTGCCGATGAAGTCCGACAGCATGGCCAGCGCCTGCGACTCTTCTTCGAGGAAAAGATCGACCACCTTGGGGTGGGCGAGGATGCGGAATTCTTTCGCACTGAACTGGCGCGCCTCGCGCAGCAGCTCGCGCAGGATGTCGAAGCTCATGGTCTGCGCGGTCTTCACTTCGCCCCGACCGTCGCAGGTTGGACAGGTTTCGCACAGCACGTGGGCGATCGATTCGCGGGTGCGCTTGCGCGTCATTTCGACCAGGCCGAGCGAGGTGAAGCCGCTGACCGAAATCTTGGTGTGGTCGCGCGACAGCGCCTTGTTCAGTTCGGCCAGCACCTGGGTGCGGTGCTCGTCGTTCTCCATGTCGATGAAATCGATCAGGATGATGCCGCCCAGATTGCGCAGCCGCAGGTGGCGCGCGATCTGGTGGGCGGCTTCGAGGTTGGTCTTGAAGATGGTTTCGTCGAAATTGCGCGAGCCGACGAAACCACCGGTGTTCACGTCAATGGTGGTCATGGCTTCGGTCTGATCGAAAATCAGGTAACCACCCGACTTCAGGTCGACGCGACGCGCCAGCGCCTTTTCGATTTCCTCTTCGACGCTGTGCAGTTCGAACAGCGGCCGCTCGCCGGTGTAATGCTCCAGCAGCTTGGTCAGCTGCGGCATGTATTCCTCGGCGAAGGCGCGCAGCTTGACGTAGTTTTCGCGCGAGTCGACCAGGATGCTCTGCGTGTCGGCGCACACCAGATCGCGCAGCACACGCTGGCCCAGCGTGAGGTCTTCGAATACCAGTGACGGCGGCTTGGCGGTCTTTGCGCGGTTGCGGATTTCCTGCCAGATCTTGCGCAGGTAGGCGATGTCGGCCGACAGCTCTTCATCGCTGGCGCATTCGGCCATGGTGCGCACGATGTAGCCGCCCGGGTCTTCCTGCGGCAGCAAGGCCTGGATGCGCGTGCGCAACGCCTCGCGTTCTTCGGTTGCCTCGATGCGCTGAGAAATGCCGATGTGGCGGTCCTGCGGAAGATGCACCAGCAGCCGGCCGGCGATGCTTATCTGGGTCGACATGCGCGCGCCCTTGGTGCCGATCGGGTCTTTCAGCGCCTGCACCAGCACGCTCTGGCCTTCGGTCAGCAGGCGCTCGATCGGTTTGGGTGCATCACCGTTCTGGCGCGCTTCCCAGATGTCGGCTACATGCAGGAAGGCAGTGCGTTCGAGCCCGACATCGATGAAGGCGGATTGCATGCCGGGCAGAACACGCACCACGCGGCCAAGATAGATGTTGCCGACGATGCCACGCGCGCTGCTGCGTTCGATGTGCAGTTCCTGCACGGCGCCTTGCTGAAGCAGTGCCACCCGCGTTTCCTGCGGCGTGAAGTTGATGAGGAATTGATCGTTCATGACTGCACGGACCGGGAAGGGTGGGATGGCGGAATCTCGCTCGAAAATTCAGTCAGAAACTCAGTCAGAAATGGAGCCCGAAGCGGCGCAGCAGCCGCCATGTTTCGTTCAGCGGCAGGCCGACAATGCCGGTGTAGGAGCCATCGATGTGTTCGACGAACGCCCCGGCGCGCCCCTGAATACCATAGGCACCGGCCTTGTCCATCGGTTCGCCGGAGCCGACGTACCGTTCGATGTCGCGCGCGTCGAGCGGCGAAAAGCGCACGGTGGAAATCGACAGCACGTGTTCGAGCCGGCGCCCGTCGCTGACCGCGACCGCGGTCAATACGCGGTGACTGCGGCCGGACAGCAGCCCGAGCATGCGCGTGGCGTCAGCCGCGTCGGCCGGCTTGCCCAATATTTCACCGTCTATTTCGACCGTCGTGTCGGCCGACAGCACCAGCCCGGACGACAAGCGCCGCCAGGACAGGCGCTGTTCGCCGCCGAGCGCCTTGGCGCGCGCCACGCGCACGACGTAGGCTTCGGCGTCTTCGCCGTCGCGCACATCTTCCAGCACGTCGATGTCCTCGCGCGGCAAGCCGCGAAAGGGCAATACGAGGAAGGGGGCGCCAATCTGGGTCAGCAATTCACGCCGACGCGGGCTGCGCGATGCCAGGTAAAGCGCGGGCGGTACGGTGGTCGACAGACTCATTCTCTGTGATACGGATGATTGGATTCGAGGCTGGCTGCACGATACAACGCTTCAGCGAGCAGCAGGCGGGCGAGTGCGTGTGGCAGGGTCAGGCTGGACAGGCGGATCAGCTCGTGCGCACGCGCCTTGAGCGCGGGCGCAAGACCGTCCGGGCCACCGATCAGCAGTGCGACATCGTCACCGCCGTCGCGCCAGCGGCGCAGCCGCTCGGCCAGCGCCACCGTGGTCAGGTCGTCGCCGCGCTCGTCAAGGGCGACGATGCGGGCGCGCGGCGGGATCGCCTGTTCGATGCGCACACGCTCGGCTTCGAGCAGTGCGTCGACCGGCTTGCCCTGGGTTCTCGGCTCGGCCTTGATTTCGGTGAACACGAATGGCGACTCGCGCGGCATGCGGCGGGCAAATTCTTCGACGCCCGCATCGACCCAGCCGGGCATGCGGTGCCCGACGCATATCACCCGCAGCTTCAACGTGCGTCCGGTCCGCGGCCGCGTACGCCGGGGCTGCGTGCGGCAGCGGCCGAACGGTCGGAAGGCTTGGCCGAGCCCGACCACAGTTCTTCGAGGTTGTAATAGGCGCGCACCGCCGGTTGCATGACGTGCACCACCAGATCCCCCAGGTCGACCAGCACCCACTCGCCGGTTTCTTCGCCTTCCACGCTGATCACGTGCGCGCCGGCTTCCCGGGCCTTTTCCTGCACGTGACGCGCGAGCGCGCGCGTCTGCCGGTTGGAGTCACCGCTGGCGATGACCAGGCGGTCGAACAGGGCATTGAAGTTCGAGGTATCGATCACTTCGATGTCCTTGCCCTTGATATCTTCCAGCGCGTCGACCACCAGCGCCTGCAATGCATTGATTTCCATGAACTCTCTCAGTAAAGCCGGTGATGGCGGATGTAATCGAGCACGCCTGTCGGGGCAAGATAGCGGCAGCTGGCGCCGCGCGCCAGTCGTGCCCGCAGATCGGTGGCCGAAATGGCCAGTGCCGTCATGTCGAACGGTACGACGGCGCCGGCCGGTGCTGCGCGCAGCGCCGCCGGATCGTGCTGCAGCCGGGCAGACAGTTCGGTCGCCAGTGCGCCGTCGAGCGCGGCCGGCTCGACTGGCTGCCCGGCACGCGTTGCCAGACCGATGTGCGCCAGTTCGAACAGCGACTTCCAGCGCTGCCAGGTATGCAGCCGGCTGAACGCGTCGGCGCCGAGAATGAGCACCAGCGGGCGCTCTGCGCCCAGTTCTGCCCGCAGCGCCTGCACGGTATCGACCGTGTAACCCGGTGCGGCCGCTTCGGCTTCGCGTGCATCGACTTCGAACGCTGGATTGGACGCGGTGGCCAGGCGCACCATGGCGAGCCGGTGCGCCGCGTCGGTGCGCAGCGCGTCGCGGTGCCAGGGCTGACCGGCCGGAATCCAGCGCACACGCGCGAGCCGCAGCGTTTCGAGCGCTTCTTCGGCCAGCCGCAGATGACCCAGATGCACCGGGTCGAACGACCCGCCGAAGATACCCAGAGGCATGCCGGAGCCCGCACCAGCCGGCCGCTGCTCACTCATCGGCGGCGTCTTCGGGCGGATCGGGCTCGGGGAAGGGCTCGGGTTCGGGCAATTGCGCGAACACCTGCTGGAAGCTCACGTAAAGACTGGCCGCCAGCGTCGGCACCAGCACGAAAAGCAGTGTCATGCGCACTGCGATGCGCAGCAGGCTGGCGATGCCTTCGTCGTTGCCGATCAACTGGATCACCAGTACCGGCAGGCCGACGCCGAGCACCGCCGCCCCAGCGAAATACACGATGAAGGCACCCGCGTTACGCAGCACTGCGACCGCGCCGAAGAACAGCGCCTTGCCCAGCTTGATGCCCTGGGTCGCGATCAGGTAGGGCGGAAACCACATGATCAGGATCAGCGGCAGCACCAGCGGCAACAACTGCATCAGCGTGCGCGTGAAGGCCTCTTCGTCGGCCTCCGCAAGCGGCACGTCGGGCGCGGCAAACAGCAAGGTGTGGATCAGCACCACGACCAGCGAGCCGGTCAGATGCACGAAACCGAGCTGGACCAGCGGGCGCATGTTCTCGGCCAGTCCGGTCTTGAGCACCTCGGTCGACACATCAAGCTGCTTGTCGAGCAGGCGTGCGCCATTGAACACGATGACCGACATCACCGGCAGGCAGACGGCAACCAGCACCGGACCGATCAGCGGCACGATGTTCAGGAACACCATCACCAGCAGATAGCCCATGGTGAGCGCGGTCATCAGCGGCGGATTGCGGCGGAACAGCGCAAAGCCGCCGCTGATCCAGGACCAGCCGGCCAGCGCAGGCAGCGCGCGCGCCTGCAGATTCACTGCCATGGCAGGGCGTCGCCGGCACGGATGCGGGCGCGCAGGATGTCGCGGAAGCGCTTCGGGTCGTGCTTGTGCACCATCTCTCCATCACGCGGCAAGTGAAAGTCATAAAGCCTCGACAGCCAGAAGCGCAGCGCAGCCGCCCGCAGCATCAGCGGCCAGGCGCGGTGTTCGGCATCGGACAACGGGCGTTCATCGCGGTAAGCGGCGAGCATCGCATCCGCGCGGTCGGCCACCAGCTCGCCGGCCTCGTCGGAGCACCAGTCATTCATCGTCACTGCGAGATCGAACAGCAGGTAATCGTCGCCGGCGAAGTAGAAGTCAATGACGCCGCCGATGCGCTCGCCGTCCATCAGGCAGTTGTCGCGAAACAGGTCGGCGTGCACCACGCCGGCCGGCAAACCGGCGCAGGCGCCGCCGTCGCGCGCCGCGACCTGGAAGGCCATCTCGGATTCGAGCAGTGCGCGGTCATCGGCGTCGAGGTAACCCAGCAATTGCGGCGCGGCGGCGCGCCACCAGTCATAGCCGCGCGGATTGGCAAAGCGCCGCCCGTAGCTCTGGCCGGCCACATGCATGGTCGCCAGCATGCCGCCGACGGCGGCGCAGTGCGCCGCCTGCGGCGCCATCTGCGATTTGCCGGCCAGTCTCGTGGCGAGCATCGCCGGCTTGCCGTTGAGCGTACCGAGGTATTCGTTGTCGCGATCGGCGATCGGCGCCGGGCACGGAATGCCGTGGCGCGACAGATGCGCCATCAGGTGCACATAAAACGGCAGTTCGGCGCGCGTGAGCTTTTCGAACAGCGTCAGCACGTAGCGACCGTGCGAGGTGTCGACGAAGTAATTGGTGTTTTCGATGCCGGCCGGAATTCCCTCCAGCGACAGCAGATGGCCGATGGAGTAATTCTTCAGCCAGTCGCGCATCTCGTCTGCGGTGACGGAGGTGAAGACAGACACGTATCAGTTTCGGAAGTTGGGCACGCGCCGGCGGCGCATGCAGGTCAGTCGAACGAGAAGATGACCCATTTCGGGACGCGCAGACCCTGATCGAGATCGTCGTAACGTGTCATCACGCCGCCGCCGTTCTCGTCCATCAGATAGTAGGGCACGCCGTGCGACGGCGTCACCTTGATCATGTAGAGCTTGCCGTTCATGCGGTATTCCTCGACCCGCTCGTCGGCTTTCTGGATGATGGTCACCTGCGGCTCGGTGGTCACGTCGCCGCCCTCAAGCGGCAGCGGCGGCGGCGGCGGTTCCGGAATGGGCTGCAGATCGGCCGGCCGTTCGGCCTGGGCGAACACCGGCGGGGCAGCCACCGCCAGCGAGGCGGCGATCAGGGCGGCAGAAAGTAGCGGTCGCATCGAAAATCCTTTGTGATCCGGCAGTTTAACAGAGGCACCCGCGCTTCCCGGCAACGCATGGACCGGCCCGTTGTTTCCTTGCATCTTGAATCCTGTGTATTGAATCCAGTGTGCTGGATCTACAGATTCAGCATGGCTTCATGTTCCTCAGGCAACGGCAGGAAGCTGCGGTTCTCGTAATGACGGAAGATCGCCTCGACCACCTCGGCCGGATCGTCGATCAGCTGCACCAGATCGATGTCGGAAGCGGAAATCATGCCTTCGCTGACCAAGGTGCTGCGGAACCAGTCGATCAGCCCCTGCCAGAACGGCGTATGCACCAGGATGATCGGAATGCTGCGGCTCTTGCGGGTCTGGATCAGCGTCAGCGCCTCCATCAGCTCGTCCAGGGTGCCGAAACCGCCCGGCATCACGACGTAGGCGGCGGCAAAGCGAACGAACATGTACTTGCGGGCGAAAAAGTGCTCGAAGGAATGCGAAATGTCCTGATAGACATTGGCGCTTTGTTCCATCGGCAACTGGATGTTCAGCCCGACGCTGGGCGATTTGCCGTGGAAGGCACCCTTGTTGGCCGCCTCCATGATGCCCGGCCCGCCGCCGGAAATGACCGAAAAGCCGGCGTCCGACAGCTGGCGCGCAATGCGCTCGGTCAGGTCGTAATACGGATGTTCGCGCGGCGTACGGGCGCTGCCGAAAATGCTGACCGCCGGGCGGATGGCCTGCAGCCGTTCGGTCGCCTCGACGAATTCGGCCATGATGCCGAAGATGCGCCAGGCCTCGCGCGCACTGCTGGCGCGTGCCGCGTCACCGGGGTCGATCATGCCGGGAAGTTTGTCTTTCGCGCTCATGGGGAGGGGGTCCGGGGTTGATAATGGCGCGCTGAGCAATCACGGAATCCGCCATGCCCACGCTGCTGCTTGTTGATGGTTCGTCCTACCTGTACCGCGCCTTCCACGCCATGCCCGACCTGCGCAATGCCCAGGGCGAGCCGACCGGCGCGCTGCGCGGTGTCATCAACATGCTAAGGCGGCTGGCAAGCGACTACAAGGCGGACTACCGCGCGTGTGTGTTCGACGCCAAGGGCCCGACCTTCCGCGACGACTGGTATCCGGCCTACAAAAGTCACCGACCACCCATGCCGGAAGAGCTGGCAGCGCAGATTGCGCCCATCCACGACGCGGTGCGCGCACTCGGCTGGCCGTTGCTGATGCTCGACGGTGTGGAAGCCGACGACGTGATCGGCACCTTGTCGGCGCAGGCTACCGCGCGCGGCATCGACTGCGTCATTTCCACCGGCGACAAGGATCTGGCGCAGCTGGTGAACCGGCACGTGACGCTGGTGAACACGATGAGCGAAGAAAAGCTGGACGAAGCCGGCGTACTGGCCAAGTTCGGCGTAACGCCAGCCGGCATCGTCGACTACCTCGCGCTGATCGGCGACAGCGTGGACAACGTGCCCGGCGTCGACAAGTGCGGCCCGAAGACGGCCGTCAAGTGGATGCAGCAGTACGGCTCGCTCGACGAAATCGTCGCGCATGCGGACGAGATCGGCGGCAAGGTGGGCGAAAACCTGCGCGCCCACATCCCTTTCCTGCCGCTGGCGCGCCAGTTGCTCACGGTGAAGTGCGATGTCGAACTGCCGACGCCGCTCGAATCCCTCACTTCCAATGGCGAAAGCGCCGAGGCGCTGCGGCCGATCTACGAGCGCTACGGCTTCCGCGGCCTGCTGGAAGAGCTCGCGAAAGGTCCGAAGAAGAACGTCAACGCGCCGGCGCCGGCTGCCGACGCCGGCCCGTCCACCGACCCCGAAGGCAGCCACCGCTCGCAGTACGAAACCCTGCTCGACTGGCCGGCGCTCGAGCGCTGGCTTGCAGTGCTGGATACGGCCGCCGTGGTGTCGCTCGATACCGAAACCACCAGCCTGGAGCCGATGGAAGCACAGCTGGTCGGCATGAGTTTCGCGCTGGAAGCCGGTGTGGCCGCTTATCTTCCGCTGGCGCACTGCTATCCCGACGCACCGGTACAGCTGCCGCGCGACGAAGTGCTGGCCCGGCTCAAGCCCTGGCTGGAATCGGCCGCGCACGGCAAGCTCGGGCAGAACCTCAAGTACGACCGCCACGTATTCGCCAACCACGGCATCCGGCTGGCCGGCGTGGTCGATGACACGCTGCTGGAGAGCTATGTGCTGGACGCCGACCGCAGCCACAGCCTGGACGCGCTGGTCACCCGCCACCTCGGCCTGAAGGTGATCAGCTACGACGAGGTGACCGGCAAGGGCGTGTCGCGCATCGGCTTCGACCAGGTGTCGATCGACCGCGCCACCGACTACGCGGCCGAAGACGCCGACGTGACGCTGCGCGTGCATGGAGTGCTCGCACCGCGCATCCAGGCCGACAGCAAGCTTGCCTATATATACAGGGACATCGAACTGCCGGTGTCGCAGATCCTGTTCGAGATGGAGCGCACCGGCGTGCTGCTCGACGTCGGCTCGCTGGCCGCGCAGAGCAATGAGCTTGGCCAGAAGATGATCGATCTGGAGGCGCGCGCCCACGCCGCAGCGAAGCAGCCGTTCAACATCAATTCTCCGAAGCAGCTGGCGGAAATCCTGTTCGAGCGCGAAAAGCTGCCGGTGATCAAGAAGACGCCGAGCGGTACGCCCTCGACCGATGAGGAAGTGCTGTCGCAGCTTGCGCTCGACTACCCGCTGCCGGCGCTCATCCTCGAATACCGAAGTTTGGCGAAGCTCAAGGGCACGTACACCGACAAGCTGCCGCGCATGGTGCGCGCCGACACCGGCCGCGTACATACCAGTTTCAGCCAGGCGGTGGCCGTGACCGGGCGGCTGTCGTCGGTCGACCCCAATCTGCAGAACATTCCGGTGCGTACCGCCGAAGGCCGGCGCATCCGCTCCGCCTTCATCGCGCCGCCGGGCCATCGGCTGGTGAGTGCGGACTATTCGCAGATCGAACTGCGCATCATGGCCCACCTGTCGCAGGACGCACGCCTGCTGCAGGCCTTCGCCGACGGCGAGGACGTGCACCGCGCGACCGCGTCGGAAGTGTTCGGCGTGCCGCCGGACGAAGTCAGCAGCGAACAGCGGCGCTATGCCAAAGTGATCAACTTCGGTCTGATCTACGGCATGAGCGCACACGGACTGGCGAAAAACCTCGGCATCGAGCGCGCCGCAGCGGCGGGCTGGATCGACCGCTATTTCACGCGCTACCCCGGCGTCGCGCGTTACATGGACGAAACCCGTGCGCTGGCGAGGGAGCAGGGCTGGGTCGAAACCGTGTTCGGGCGCCGGCTGCAGCTGCCGGAAATCCGCGCCGTCCAGGTCGCCCGCCGTCAGGGCGCTGAACGCGCCGCGATCAACGCACCGATGCAGGGCACAGCGGCCGACCTCATCAAGCTGGCGATGATTGCCGTATCAGGCTGGCTCGAGCGCGAAAAACTTGGCACGCGGCTGGTGCTGCAGGTGCATGACGAACTGGTGCTCGAAGTGCCCGACACCGAAATCGACCTGGTACGCGAGCGCGTGCCCGCGCTGATGGAAAACGTGGCACAGCTGTCGGTGCCGCTGAGGGTCGAAGCCGGTGTCGGCCTCAATTGGGACGAAGCGCACTGAGCGGCGCGCGATCAACGTCCGCATCGCCTGCAGGGGCGGAGCGGGGGTTTCGGCGAGCAACGCTCGCCGCCCGTGGAGCCGGTCGGCCATGCAGGGCCGACCGTGGGACGGCTCCTACGAAAACTGCGAGGGTGTTGCCCTTTGTAGGAGCGGACCCTGTCCGCGATCCGCACGTGAATCGCGCGACAACGCATGATCGGAGATCGCGTCGCCTGCAGGGCAGGCTCCTACGAAGGGCAAACCGTCGCGGTATTGTCGCGTGATTCACGTGCGGATCGCGGACAGGGCCCGCGCCGACCAGAGGCTCACCGGGCGTCACGTACGCAAATGCTGCGCGAAGAAATCGAGCGTGCGCTGCCAGGCCAGTCGGGCGGCGCGCTCGTCATAGCGCGGTGTCGTATCGTTGTGAAAGCCATGCAGCGTGCCCGGATAGACGTAGCTCTGATACTTCTTGCCGGCATTGACCAGCGCCGCGTCATAGCGCGTGGCGCCAGCGTTCACCTTTTCATCCTGGTCGGCGTAGTGGATCAGCAGCGGCGCACGGATCGCCGGCACGTCTTCGAGCGGGGGCTGGGTGCCGTAGAACGGTACCGCCGCATTCAGGTCGGGCAGTTTTGTCGCGAGGAAATTGGCGATCGCGCCGCCGTAGCAGAAGCCGACCACACCCAGCTTGCCGTTGCCGAGATCGTGCGCACGGAAGGCGAGCGCCAGTGACACGAAGTCTTCGCGCGTCTTCCTCTGGTCGAGTTGCTGGAACAGTTCGCGCGCCATATCTTCATTGCCCGGATAACCACCGAGCGGGTACAGCGCGTCGGGCGCCAGCGCCAGATAGCCCTCAAGCGCGAGGCGGCGCGTGACATCTTCGATGTGCGGGTTCAGGCCCCGGTTTTCGTGCACCACAAGGACCGCCGGCAGCGGGCCGGTCGACTGCGCCGGTCTCGCGAGGTAACCCCGCACCTTCCCGTATCCGCCACGTGTGGCGTACTCGACGTAATCGGTCTTCAGCGCCGGATCGTCCGGCTTGACCTGCTGCGCCTGCGCGAAGTTCGGACTGAGCGCCTCCAGCAGCATTGATGCGGTCACACCGCCGACCGCAAAACGTGCGGCGGCATCGAGAAAGCCGCGCCGGTCGATGGCGCCGTGCACATAGTGATCGAACAGCGCCATCACTTCGGGCGCGAAATCCTTCGCTGTCTTGCGTTCCAATCCGAATCTCCTGCGTAGCCGTGTCGTGTGGCCGGCGCACGATGCACCGGGCCGCCTGCGGGTGCAAGCAGGTGTCGCGCGGATCGACATCGATGCGCCGCCGGAATTCCCGGGTGTTGCAGCAGTGACACATCTCCCAACCCTATAGGCATTTTCTTTTCGTCATATCTATATACTCCGCCGCTCCATTCCAAAGGAGTATTTGAAGATGACCAAACCTTCGCTGCTGTGCTTTGCCGTGCTTTCGCTCGGCGCGTCATCCGCGCTGGCGGGCGACTTCTATGTCGGTGCTTCGCTCGGCCGCTCTAGCGTCGACATGGATCGCAGCGAGACCGACGCAGTTCTGGTGTCGGCCGGTGCCACCGGCCTGCGTTCCAGCGTGGACGAGCATGACACGCACTACGGCCTGTCGCTCGGCTATCAGCTCAACCCCTACCTGGCGTTCGAACTGGGCTATGCCGACTTCGGCAGCGCGCGCTACCGTGCCAGCTTCACCGGTGGCGGTGCGCGTGCGCAGCTTGATGCCCATGGCTGGACCGCATCGGTACTGGGCATCCTGCCGGTGGGCGAGAAGTTCTCGATATTCGGGCGGCTCGGCGGCATCCACGCCAAGGTCGAAGCCGATGTTGATGTGACCGGCCCCGGCGGTGCGGCGGCCGGCACGGCGCAGGACCGCGACTGGAGCGGCCTGTATGGCGCTGGCGTAGGCTACGCACTGACGCCGTCGATCGGGCTTCGTGGCGAATACACCCGCTACGAAAGCCTCGGCGGCAGCAACACCGGCAGCGGCGACATCGACACCTGGTCGCTCGGCGCGATCTTCCGCTTCTGATCCACCCTCCTTCTGCTCTCCGTTTGTTCTCCAGACCCGGCCCGCGCGGCCGGGTGTTCCGCTGCGGTATCCTGCTCCGGCGCCCGGGTCCCGGATGCGCGCGACGGCTCACGCCGTACGCCGGAACACAGACCGACAGGAGGAGACATGGCTTCAATTTACGCCGACGAACACCGCGCGCTGCAGCAGGAATTCGGCACCACGAAACTGGCCGACATGCTGGACCAGAATTGGGTCCACGAAACGATCACGGACGAGGAGAAGGCCTTCATCGAGGGTCGCGACATGTTCTTCCTGTCGACCGTCGACCCCGAAGGCAACCCGACCGTGTCGTACAAGGGCGGACCGACCGGCGTCGTGAAGGTGATCGACGCGCAGACGCTGGTGTTCCCGGGCTACGACGGCAACGGCATGTTCTACTCGATGGGCAATATAGTCGGCCAGGCGCGCGTCGGCCTGCTGTTCATCGACTTCGAAACGCCTCACCGCGTACGCGTGCAGGGCACGGCCGAGTTCCTGCGCGACCATCCGCTGATGGCCGGATACACCGAAGCGAAGTATCTGGTGCGGGTGACCGTCACGAAGGTGTGGGTGAATTGCCCGCGCTACATCCACCGCTACAAGAAGCTGGATCAGTCGAGGTACGTGCCGCAGGCCGCCTGCGAAACGCCCCTCGCGCTGTGGAAGCGGCTCGACATGGTGCAGGACGTGCTGCCCGGGCACGAGGTCGCGCGTGCCGAAAAGGAAGGCGTGATCACGCTCGAGGACTACGAAGCGAAGGTGGCACGGGGCGAGGGCTGAAAGGCCACCCGGGGCGCCCGAGGGCGCGGCACGCGGCCGCCGCATTCATCTGCCCGCAGCACCTTCTGCGCGCCCCCGCTCGGGCAACGCCACGAGCCCCTCCAGCTTGGCGCATCCCTGTGTATTCGGCTCGTCAACGCGCTGGCGCTCGCCTCGCGGTGCGTAGTGCCACGCCCGCTGGTCGCGGCGCGAACGACCCGGCCGCGCGGCGGCGTCGCCGTGCGGGCGTCACCGTGCGGGCGTGACCGGGGGCGTCGCACGCGGCGCGACCGTGACCCCACCCCCGGCTTCGGGCCTCAGCCACGCCGGCAGTTGACCGTAACGCCGAATGAAAGCGTCGCGCTGCTCGTCTTCGGAAAACACGAAGTCCATCATCAACACCGACTGCTCGTCTTCCGACAGCAGCGCCGTGATGCCCCGCGCGTCCCAGCTCCGGTAGAGTCTGAAGCCGTCGTCCGACAACCCGCCCGCGTCCCACCGGCCGTACTTCGCGACCACGTCCTGCACCCGGAGCGGCGTGGTCGGCACCCATCTCACCCATTTCACGCGCAGCGCCTGGTCGTCGCTCTCGGCCGCGAGCAACTTCAGCGCATCGAGATCGTCAGCGAAGCCATCCGCGATCTCACGCCGGTAGTCCGGGCGTCCGTCGACGAACAGCACAAGGAGCTGGCCCTGAAGCACGCCGCCGGTGAACGAAAACAGCACCTGCGACTCGTCGGCCCAGTCTGGCGCCATGCGCACGAACTGCGCATCCGGGAAGCGCGCCCGTACCTCGCCCAGCGAATCGAGCGGCCGGATGCCCAGATAGGTTTCGGCCAGCGCGCAGGTGCAGATGAAAGAGGCCAGAGCAAAAAAGAGAAGTGACTTCACGGACTTGAGCGATGAACCGGCAGACTGCGGATTATCGATCGCCGGGTGGCGATACCGGAAGCCCACCCTCGAGCAGGCGCGCAGTGGGACGGGCGAAGACGCCAGCCGTTCGGGAAGAGTGGGAATCGCTCGCCTTGGAACTGGAGAAACAGACAATGAAAACGGGCCGGACTATGAAGACCGACCCGTTCTGTGTCTGGCGCGCCCGGCGCGATTCGAACGCACGACCCCTGCCTTCGGAGGGCGGTGGCCTAATGGTGCGGGGCCCCAAATTATTCAAGTAAATCAAAGGTCGCTCATACCCTGAGTTACCGCATCCTACCCTCAATTACCGATTTGATTGCAGCATTTTTGCAGCAGCTTTTCGTGTCGTCCAAAAACGGCAAAGGCTAAAACCGCTCCCTAGACCTTTAGCAGTTATCTGACTGCTCAACCGGTTAGGCACGTGGAACAGCTCTTCTCACCTAAACAACTAGCCGCCCTGCTGGGCATCGCAGAGCAAACGATCTACAACCGCCGGGCAATGGGCGGGGATCTTCCGCAGTGCGTCAAACTTGGGCGGTTACTCCGCTTCAAACAGTCTGACATCGAAGCTTGGCTTAACAAGCAGCAGATTCCTCCAAGGCCGCCGACCGCCGTTTTGCTAAGCCCGAAGCGCCCAGTAGGGAGGCCGTCAAAGGCTGCGCAAATCGCTCTACGCAATTCCCGCTGAGCGGTAAATGAGTTTGGGCGCGATCGCGCCCGTTATCGAAGCGCGCGCGCGGGAAGCTTCCCGGCTGGCAGGTTCGAGACATACCGGTCGCGCTGCTTCAGATGGCCGTGGGCTAACCCCTGTGATCGCCAAGCGGTCACAGGCGTATCCACCGAGTAGATTCAAGAGTCGCTGCCTAGCCAAAACAGCCGCTTCACGTTGTCGTTTTGCGCATCGATGTCGACTGACACTTCAAACAGACCTTTCGCAACTCCCAGTCGCGGCCCCGCGTGCAGTGCAGCGACGGGTACGAGTCGGGCCACCGGACGACCGTCACGCACGATAACGATTTCACGCTCTTCGCGGAGTTCGATCGCCGTTATAAGTTGAGATAATGTGACCCTTGCCTGTCGCAAACTAACTGAGTGCATGCGCATGTCCTCTATGGCCGACTTCCTACGATAGCCCAGTCATCAATGGCTGTCGAATTACAACCCGACCAGGGTCACGCTACTGAAAAAAGGGACGCAATTCGACTCGTGCTCGGTAAAGCGGTTGTCCAGAATGCAGCCGCTCAAGGATTTTCCAGCCCATGCTTCCAGATCCGGTGGGCGGCGGACAGGACGGCGAGGTCACCTACATCTAGGCGAGATCGCAGGTATCGTCGGACGCCATAAATTTTTGCCAGTAACAGGCTTCACAGCTCGTCACGTATCGTGCTTCGTCATAACGAGCTGACGAGCACTCTCGAAAGGTCTTTTGTTAATGGTCCGACATGCGTGCTTCATTAAACGCAAGAGGGAATGTTTTAAGTCGTACTAAAACTAACGCGATCATTCCCAAAAAAATCAGCATGGCACTGCCCGGCTCGGGCAGCGGTATGTCACTCACTGAAACATTGGAAGTCAAAAACAGCGAAGAGCGCGCGGAATTTCCATCCGTTAGGTAAAGAGTTCCCTCTCGATATGCTCCGAGCTCAGTTAGAGTAGAAAGATCGACTTCAGTGATTTTACTGAATGAAAGACGCATATCGAATTCCGTTGGCGGGGACCCATTCGGGAAGGTAGGGATTGCAAGCATCGAGCCAAAATACCGCAATTCACCGGATCCATCGTCTGACTTGGAGATTTGTAACTGTGAGGCGCCAGGATCGGCAAACAAGGAAAACTGTGTCTTGAACTTTCCAAGCTCTGTAAAGTAAAACGTCAACTCCTTTACCGGATAAAGACCGACTTGAGGACGTGGATCTTTGTCAGTCGCGTCGGAAGCAATTGCAACGATTGTAAAATTCGATGAAGTAGCGGGTGTCTCCCAAATTCCATTTACCGTAAGTGTAATCGGAGCCGCAAATGTCGCTAGTGAGAACGCTGCCAGAAGCGCGCCTAAAATTCTTTTCATATCAATTAAATAGTTGTTGTTTCAGAGGGTCGAGGTTACCCGATGAATATTTCAGTTAATCGCGAGGGTCTGATTTGCTGCTTGCCGGCCTTTCACGTAACCAAAAAGCGAGAGGCTCAGCTGAGGTTATGCCGGTTGATTCTTATCATCACATAAGGTGGTCTCTTCGTGCGTTAAGCACGAAGCGGTTAGCCGGTGAACGGGGCACGATAGCTATGTGGGTCTCTAAAAACTCGCGACGGTTGCCTCTTCGATTATCGAGTAAAAATTATGAACGCTGCCGTAGCGATTTAAAGCGCCGAAAGCACGATCCATCAGGTGAACAAGCTTTCCTTGATAGTTTGCAGGTAGCTTAACGTAGTCTTCTACCCAGTTTCCTTTAACTTCAAATCATTTCACGAATTCAGATCTCGACTGCGGCGATGACTCGGTGCAAGAACTAGTTGAAGTTGCGACATGCAACCTCAAAATTCTGGTGAATCGAATTTCTAGTTATTGGAACCTATGATTTACTGCGACCGGCTTTATATTTCCTTCTCGGTAAAAGAAGTAACTAGTATGTTACGGTCCAGATAGGGAGTTGACTAACGACGCTGTAGAAAAACTCCGTCCTGGGGCAAGTTGCTGCGTCCGGCCATTGCCGGCTTGAATTCACTCTTCATCGCATCAATCCGGTTTCACGGGTTTCATCGTCGTCTCCTGACGCCCTGACAGGGCGACTCCTGCCTGACCTGATCGGGCTAGTTCCCCGTCCGCCAGCTTACCTAATTCGCGTACCCATGGTGCCCGAGCTTTTCGATGTTGTGCACCAT
>NZ_JAUYRO010000068.1 GCF_030696805.1 Methyloversatilis sp.
ATCGCTGCGCTCACCCCAACCTACGGGTCCTGCGCTTTTCTGTCCGGGTGATGTCGGGCATCGCTGCGCTCACCCCAACCTACGGACCGGACCGTGCGAAGTGCAACGTAGGTTGGGGTGAGCGCAGCGATGCCCAACACACCCGACTATGCCGTCTGCAACTGTTCGCCGATCGGTAGCGTGCGGATGCGCTTGCCGGTGGCTGCGTGCAATGCATTCACCAGCGCCGGTGCCAGCGGCGGCACACCCGGCTCGCCGACGCCGGTGGGCTTGGCGGCCGACTTCACGATATGCACTTCAACCTTCGGCATTTCGTTGATGCGCAACACCGGGTGATCACTGAAGTTCGACTGTTCGACGACACCGTCCTTGAGCGTGATCGACCCGGTCAGCGCGGCCGACAGCGCGTAGCCGATGCCACCTTCCATCTGCGCGGCGATCACGTCCGGATTGACCGCGATGCCGCAATCGACCGCGCACACCACGCGGTCGACCTTGAACGTGCCGTCCTTCTGCACAGTTACCTCGACCACCTGGGCAACGAAGCTGGCGAACGATTCGTGCACCGCCACGCCGCGGCCGCGCCTGGCGCCGTCCTTGGCCGGCGCCAGCGGCTTGTTCCAGCCGGCCTTCTCTGCCGCGAGTTTGAGCAGGCCGGCGTGGCGCGGATGCTTGTCGAGCAGCGCCATGCGATAGGCCACCGGGTCCTTGCCGGCAGCGCCGGCCAGTTCGTCGATGAACACTTCGGTCGCGAAGCCGGTGTGGGTCGAACCGACCGAGCGCCACCACTGCACCGGCACCTTCACTTCGGCGTTGGTGGTGTGCAGATCGACATGCAGGTTCGGGATGGCGTAGGGCAGCGTGGACGCGCCCTCGACCGACAACATGTCGATGCCGTCCTTGACCAGCATGCCTTCGAACGGTGAACCGGTGGCGATCGACTGACCGACGATGCGCTGCTGCCAGGCGACCGGCATGCCCCTGGCGTCGAGCGCGGCGCGCACCCGGTGCAGATAGATCGGGCGGTAGTAGCCGCCGCGCGTGTCGTCTTCACGCGTCCACACCAGCTTCACCGGCGCCCGGCCCTTGATGGCCTGCACGATCTGCGCGGTTTCGAGCAGGTAATCGGACTGCGGATTGGCACGCCGGCCGAAGCTGCCGCCCGCGTACACCATGTTGAGTTTCACCTGCTCGAGCTTCAGCCCGAACATCTTCGCCAGCGCGAACTGGTCGCCGGTGTGCAGCTGTTCGCCGTTCCACACCTCGCAGCCGGTGGCGTCGAGCGTCATGACGCAATTCAGCGGCTCCATCGATGCGTGGGCCAGGAATGGGAAGGCGAATTCCGCCTCGATCACCTTGCCCGCGGCACCCAGCGCCGCTTCGGCGTCGCCGTCCTTGCGCGCGGCCAGACCCGGCGTCTGCGCCAGTTCGCGGTAGCGGGCGACGATGGCGTCGCTGCTGCCACGGTAGGCGGCGGATTCGTCCCACTCGATCTTCAGCGCGTCGCGGCCCTTCTTCGCGCTCCAGAAATCCTTCGCCAGCACGGCCACGCCATTCGGAATGGTGACCACGTCGGTCACGCCCGCGATGGCACGCGCCGCCTTGTCGTCGACCGATGCGACCTTGCCGCCGAAGCGTGGCGGGTGGGCGACCACGGCGGTCAGCATGCCGGGCAACTTCACGTCCTGCGTGAACACCGCGCGACCGGTGGTCTTGGACACGCTGTCCACTCGCGGTGCCGAGCGGCCGATCAGCGTGAAGTCCTTCGGGTCCTTCAGCTTCACCTCGGCCGGTACGGCCTGCCTCCCGGCGGCTTCCGCCAGTTCGCCGAAGCCGGCCTTCTTTCCACTGGCCGCATGCGACACGACGCCCGCCTTGACGCTGATCTGGCTGGCCGGCACTTTCCACTGTTCGGCGGCAGCGGCCACCAGCATGGCACGCGCGGTGGCGCCGGCACTGCGCATCTGTTCGAACGAATTGGCGATGGCGGTGCTGCCGCCGGTGCCCTGTGCCGGGCCCCAGAACAGATTGTTGTAGCGTTTGGCATCAGCTGGCGCGCCTTCGACCTTCACCTTCGACCAGTCGGCGTCCAGCTCTTCGGCCACCAGTGTTGCCAGCCCGGTGTAGACGCCCTGTCCCATTTCGAGGTGCTTGGACACGATGGTCACCGTGCCGTCGCTGCCGATGCGGATGAAGGCGCTGGGCGAAAATTCGCCGTCGACCATGGCGCTGCCGGCCAGACCGGGACCTGCTGCGGGGGTGTCAGCCATGACCGGCGTGACGATGGCGAGCGCCAGACCGGCGCCGCCCTTCAGAAAACCGCGACGGGTCGTCTGGAATGCATTTTCGATCCTGAAGTTCATGGTGCGCTCCTCAAGCCAGTGATTTGGCGGCTTCGTGGATGGCCGCACGGATGCGTACATAGGTGGCACAGCGACACACGTTGCCGCTCATCGCGGCGTCGATGTCGGCGTCGCTCGGCTTGGGGTTGGTCGCCAGCAGCGCAGTGGCCGACATGATCTGACCCGACTGGCAGTAGCCGCACTGCACGACGTCCAGCTTCTGCCATGCCGCCTGCACGACTGCACCGACCTTCGCTTCGCCGACCGCTTCGATGGTGGTGATCTTCTTGCCGGCCACGGCCGACAGCGGCGTGACACAGGAGCGCGTCGGCTGGCCGTCGACATGCACCGTACAGGCGCCGCACATCGCAATGCCGCAGCCGAACTTGGTACCGGTCATGTCGAGGCCGTCGCGCAGCGCCCACAGCAGCGGCGTGTCGTCGGGCATGTCGACCGCGACGTCGCGGCCGTTCAGATTGATCTTTGCCATGGGAATCCTCCGGGAAAGGCAGCAGGAGCGTTTGCGCTGCGCCAAGACGCACGCGAATGACGCAGCCGTATGCGATGGACTGCACGGTATCCGCTTTGTTTTATTAGATCGACTGGTTAATCTTGCAAGACCTATGAAGCCATACTTAAAGATAGACGCTGCCATCCTGCCCGCGCTGACCGCCTTCGAGTGCGTCGCGCGCAACGCCGGTTTTTCACGCGCGGCGGCCGAACTGGGCGTGTCGGCGTCGGCGCTTTCGCAGTCGGTGCGCGGGCTCGAACAACGCCTCGGCGTGCGTCTGCTCACCCGCACCACGCGCCGCGTCGCGCTGACCGAAGAGGGCGAACGGTTCTACGACGGCGTGCGCGTCGGACTGGACGAACTGGGCAGCGCGCTCGAACTGCTGGCGCAGTCGCGCGGCCAGGCCACCGGCACGGTGCGCATCAACATGCCGCGCGTCGCCTACGGCCTGCTGATTGCGCCGCATCTGGCCAGCTTCGCCGTGCACCACCCCGAAGTCGGGCTCGAATTCGCGCTCGACGACGGCCTGGCCGACATCGTCGCTGCGCGCTTCGATGCCGGCATGCGGCTGGGCGAAAGCATCGAAGCCGACATGGTGGCGGTGCGCATCGGCGCCGCGCAACGCATGATCACCATCGCCGCGCCGGATTACCTCGCCCGGCGCCCGGCGCCGCGCACGCCCGAAGACCTCGCCGCGCATGAGTGCGTGCGCTACCGCTATCTGTCGAGCGGGCGCACCGCGCGCTGGGTGTTCCAGCGCGACGACCGCACGCTCGAAGTGGAAGTCGGCGGCCGCTTCATCGTCAATGACGCCGAGGCCGAAATCGACCTCGCCTGCCGCGGTTTCGGGCTGGCCCAGTCACTGGAATCGCTGGTCGCCGCCGATCTGGCAGACGGCCGCCTGGTGCGCGTGCTCGAACCGTTCGAAATGCCGCTGTCCGCCTTTCATCTGTACTTTCCGAGCCGCGCGCAGATGCCGGCGCGGCTGCGCGTATTCATCGACCACTTTCAAGGTGCGAATGGGTGAGGGGCAAGGAGCAAGGAGCAAGGTCAGAACTTGCCGGTGGCGGTCTGCATCTGGCGGATGAGCAGGTGCGGCAGATGTTCGGGCGCACGCAGTGCGACGTAGCCGCCGGTCGGGAAGATGCGGCGCAGCGTTGATGAGGCGCCGTCGGGTGCGCTGTGCAGGCAGGCGACGGCGACGCCCGCGCGCCGTGCCTCGTTCAGTGCGTGCGCGAGGTCTTCGGTCAGGTAGCGCGGATCGTGAATGTCGACGTCGTGCGGCTCACCGTCGGTCAGCAGCAGGATGAGGCTGCGCGACCGGATCGGCATCTGTGCCGTGGCGTGACGCAGCGCCGCGCCCATGCGGGTCGAGCCGGCGCTGACCAGACCGCCGGCGCGCGCCAGCACGGCGTCGTCGCCGGTCCTCTCTGCACGGTCCTTCACGCGCTGCACGCGCACGCGATGGCGCGTGTCGGATGCGAAGGCCTGCACGATGCAGCGATGTCCGGTTGCCTCCAGTGCCGCGGCGGCAAGCAGCGCGGCTTCGCGCAGCGTCGCCAGCACCGTGCGGCCGGATGGCAGCGACAGCGCGGTCGAGGCGGAGGTGTCGATCAGCAGCAGTACGTCGAGCGATTCGACCCGCGCCGCGCTGTCGCGGTAGAGCCGATGCTCCGGGTCGCGTCCGGCGCGCAGCGCGATGCCGGCGTCGATCAGTGCACCGGTGTGCAGCAGATCGCCGTCCTTGCTGCGCCCCTGGGTCGGACGGCGGTCCGACATGGCAGACGCCTGCAGCAGGCGCACCGTGCGCGCGAGGTGGCGCTCAAGTCCGGCGCGCAAGGCCGAGGCGTCCGACCGGGGAGCCTGCGCTTCAATCACGGTGCACCAGTCGGGCCGCGTGCGGCCGATCAGCCGATCCCATTCCGGATAGGTCACGGTGCGCAGCGCCGATTCGATCTGCAGCACGCTCGCCGCAGCGTCACCGGCGTCGCTACCCGGTGCGCCCTGCGGCGGCGGGCGTTCGAAGGTCGTGTCGGCGTCGTCGTCGTCCGACGCGCCGTTTGCATCCGGACGTTCCTGCTCCAGCGGAGTGGCTGATGGCGGCAGCATGTCGTCACGCGGCCACAGATGATGGTTGTCGTCGCGGTAGGCCACGGGTTCGATCTGCCAGCCACCGGGGTTCAGGCGCAACCGCATCTGGCCGACGTCGTTCCCGAGCCGGGATGCGATGTCGCGCAACTGAGCCGGTGTTTCAAGGGCCAGTCGCCCGTCCGGCGTGAAGAACAGGCCGCGTACCCTGGCCATCCATGCGTGGCCATCCTCGTGCGCCGGCTCGAACAGGCAGCGCGACAGCCGCGCCAGCAGCGCTTCGGCACCGTTGCCCCAGCTGGCATCGGCAACGTGGTGCGGCGCCCACAGCCGGCGCAGCCCGGGCAGCGCCTGCATGGCCAGCCATTCGACGCGCGCGTCTTCGAGGATTTCGAGCAAGGCGCGCTGCACCGGCTTGAGCCGGGCGCGCTCGAACGGCTCGCCGCCGAAGCTCAGATGCGCGGCCGCGTGCGCGGCACGGGCGCGCTGCAGTGCTGCGTCGCCCGTGGCCGGCAGATGCAGCACCGGCCGGCTGCCTTCGATGCCCAGTATCGGACGCGCCGTGTCATGGGTCGCCGGCAGCGCCGCCAGCCGCGGTGCGACGTTCCACAGCGCGCGCAGGTAGAGCGACAGCGCGCGCGAACTTCCGGGGTCAGGCGAAGCTGGCATCGATGGCCGCGATCAGCGCCGCTGCGACCTCGCGGTCGTCGGTCAGCGGGCCGGCAACCGCCTGCCGGCAGGCGGAACGCGCCGACAGGCCCTGCGCGATCAGCGCGCCGGCGTGGATCAGCATGCGGGTGCTCGCCCCTTCGTCGAGCCCGTCACCGGCCAGCCGCCGCGTGCGTTCGGCGAGCGCCACCAGCTGGCGCGCGGTGCCGGCCTCGACACCGCTTTCGTGCATGACGATGGCGCACTCGTGCGCGGCGTCCGGATAGCCGAATTCGAGCGCGGTGAAGCGCTGCCGGGTCGACGGCTTGAGCGTCTTGTGCAGGCCGTGGTAGCCCGGGTTGTACGACACGACCAGCCGGAAATCCGGGTGCGCGTGGAGCAGCTCACCGGTCGCGGCCAGCGGCAGCTGGCGCCGTGCGTCGGTCAGCGGATGGATGAGCACGGTGGTGTCGGCGCGCGCCTCGACCACTTCGTCGAGATAGCAGATCGCGCCGAAGCGTACCGCGCGCGTCAGCGGGCCGTCCTGCCAGCGCGTGCCTTCGGCGTCGAGCAGAAAGCGCCCGATCAGGTCGCCCGCGGTAAGGTCTTCATGACAGGCGACGGTGATGAGCGGGACGCCGAGCTTCCACGCCACGTATTCGACGAAGCGCGTCTTGCCGCAGCCGGTCGGGCCCTTGAGCATGACCGGCAGGTGCCGCGCATGCGCCGCCTCGAAGGCCTCGACCTCGTCGCCGGCGGCCGTGTAGTACGGCTCGTCGGCGACGCGCCAGTCTGACAGCGTATCTGCGCCCGTCGCACCGTTCGCCAGCCGCAGGTCTGCGGTCGCGGGTGAAATCACCTGTGGCCGATCGTGGCCGGATTGGGCAGCCCTTCGATCGGACATTCTTCGGTGCCGACGGTGTCGCGCGTGAACGCTTCGACCGCCTTGCGCGTGCCTTCCGGATCGTTGATCCACTTCGAGTAGAAGTCGTACGGGCAGGCGGCGACGCCCTTGTCGCCTTCGCGCGAATTGATCAGGCCGGTGTAGCCGCGGTGCAGCAGCTTGAACAGGTGGTTTTCCGACTGACCGTTCTTGCGGAAGTCGCGGATCAGGCTCTTGGACAGCGCGGCGTACTGCAGGCCCATTTCTTCTTCGCCGCATTCGCCCAGCGTGCGGCCGTCGAATCCGATGATGGCCGAGTGGCCGAAGTAGGAGTACACGCCATCGAAGCCGGCCGCGTTCGATACCGCGACATAGACGTTGTTGGCGAAGGCCATCGCCTTCGAAATCATGATCTGCTGCTCCTTGGCCGGGTACATATAGCCCTGGCAGCGCACGATCAGTTCGGCGCCCTTCATCGCGCAGTCGCGCCAGATTTCCGGGTAGTTGCCGTCGTCGCAGATGATCAGGCTCACCTTCAGACCCTTGGGGCCCTCGGACACATAGGTGCAGTCGCCCGGATACCAGCCTTCGATCGGCACCCAGGGCATGATCTTGCGGTACTTCTGCACCACCTCGCCCTGGTCGTTCATCAGGATGAGCGTGTTGTACGGCGCCTTGTTCGGGTGCTCCTCGTGCTGCTCGCCGGTCAGCGAAAACACGCCCCATACCCTGGCCTTGCGGCAGGCCTCGGCAAAGATCGCCGTCTCGTCGCCGGGCACGGTGGTCGCCGTGTCATACATTTCCTTCGAGTCGTACATGATCCCGTGCGTGCTGTATTCCGGGAAGATGACGAGATCGAGACCGGGCAGGCCGGCTTTCATGCCGATCAGCATGTCGCCGATCTTGCGTGCGTTGTCGAGCACTTCCGCCCTGGAGTGCAGACGCGGCATCTTGTAATTGACAACCGCGACGCCGACCGTGTCCTTGCTGCTCGAAATGTCTCCGTGGTGCATGAAATCCTCGCTGGCAGAATGGAATCAACTGCCCATTGTGCGAACGTCGGTTCGCGCGCCAATACGTCGATTGACGTATCGGGCAGCGTGTCATGGTGCCTTCCGATCGGTCGGTCGTGTGCCGCAAGCCTTGCGCGTGCGCGCCAGCGCCCGCAGACTCCCCCCGGGGCGGTCAGCCCCGTTCGACAACTCGATACAAAAAACTGGTGCATCCGCGACAACAGGACGACACGGAGCCGGGACGGACACGTCGCCGTTCCCGAGCCGATGCGGATTGCCGATCAACCGGGAGTCACTACGCATGGAGTTCTTCTTCAGACTGTTCAGCATCGGTATCTTTCTGGCCGGGTTTGCAGCGCTCGGATTCTTCTGGCATCGCAGAAAGCTGGCGGGCGCCGACTCGGCCTCGGTGCCGGCGGACTTCGCCGCCTTCCTGCCGCAATGGTTCAGGCAGCATTTCGTGGCGCTCATCGTGGGCGTCATCGCAACCTGGATGCTCGATGTCCTCGGAAGCGCCATCGTGCTCGGGATCTGCGGCTGGCTGTGGTTCAAGCCCAAGGGTGCCGAAAAGGTGACCTACTCGAAGGAAAAGGATCTGAAGAAAAAGGCCGACGAAGCGGCCGAGCAATGGCTGCAAAGCCTCGGCCCGACCCATGCGGCGCGCGTGCCGGTCATCGATGCCCTGTTCACCGAACGGTCGCAGACGCTTGATGTGAGCCACTACTCCACCTGGCAGTACGCGGGCGAGAACGACCGCTGGATGGACGCCTACTACTGGACAACCGTCAGCCGCAGCCTGGCGGCCATGGACAACAAGGAACGCGAGTTCCTGCGCATCGCCGAACTGCTGAACAGTTCGGCTGACGGCAAGAATCCGCTCTACCGTGGCTGGCGATTTGCGCTGGTGTGGTCACAGGGCAAGGGAACCAGCGGCGCGTCGCAGTGGAATCTGGGCAATGCAAACAACGAGGCCAAGACACCGCGTCAGGCGCTCGACCATGCGGTCGAGCGACTCCATTTTTCGGTCGACAACGTCATCACGAAAATCCTGAGCCATCTCGCCGAACTGAAGGGCAAGCCCGATCTGCCGGCCGGCATCCTGGAGCTGGTGCAGGAAGCCAGCGACCAGTTGATCGGCGGTGGCAGCACCTGGCTGCGGCCGGCCGACATCGGCAAGACCGTGTTCGCTGCATCGGGCGATTTCCCGCTCCACATCGGGTCGTTTGCCGACGGCACGCCGCTGACCTATTCGGGGGAAGGATCGATGGTCACCATCGCACCGCCCGGGTCGGGCAAGACGCAGTGCAACGTATTTCCGAATCTGCTGGCCTGGGCCGGGCCTGCGGTGGTGCTCGACGTGTCGGGTGACATTTACGAGAACACCAGCAAATGGCGCGCCGAAAACGTCGGGCCGGTGTTCCGTTTCAATCCGCTCGAACCGGACCAGAGCCACCACTACAACCCGCTCGCCTTCGTGCGCAGCGCACCGGAATTCATCTGGGAGGACGCGCGCCTGCTGGCAGACATGATGATCGTGCCGAGCGGCGCCGCCGATCCGTTCTGGGAGAACGAGGCACGCACCGTGCTGTGCGCGGCCATCGCCAACGTGTGCTACCAGAACCCGCCCGAAAAGCGTCCGATGCATGCGGTGCTCGACGTGATGTTCGGCGGCGAGGCCTGGAACACCATGATTCTGGAGCTGACGACCGCGGTGGACGTGCGCGTCATGATGCAGACCGCCACCGCGCTCGGCGAAATGCCGGAAAAGACCCGCTCCAGCGTGCTGCAGACGGCTCGTTCCAGCCTCAACGCATGGACGGGCGAGCGCGTGGCGCGCATCACCGATCGCTCTGACTGGAGCCCGGAAGATCTGCGCAGCGGCAGCAACCCGACCATCTACATCGTCGTGCCGCCCAATGCAGTCGAATCCTATCTGTCGCTGCTGCGCGTGTTCATCGGCCAGCACATCCGCATGCTGACCGGCGGCAAGGTTCCGGCGCGCGGTTCGGCACCGATCCTGATCATGCTCGACGAGCTGCCGCGCCTGAAGGAAATGCCACCGGTCGATGAAGCGCTCAACATCGGCCGCAAGTACGGGCTGCGGCTGTGGATGTTCGCGCAGAGCGTGGGGCAGTTGCGCAACGCCTACAAGAACGCCGATGGCATGCTGGGAAGCTGCGCGGTACGCATCTTCATGAACCCGACCGGCGCCGACGGCCTGGCCGAACGGCTGTCGGACGAGATCGGCTTCGTCGATGCGCTCGATGGTTCGCGCAAGAAGCTGGTCGAAGCGTCGGAACTGGCCGGACCCAACTACCGCGAACAGCAGATCGTGCTCGGTCTGGCGACGCGTCCGGCCAAGGTCAGCAAGGACTATGCGTGGCGCAACGAAGGCCTGAAGGCGCGCATGGGCAGCGTATGAAACCGGGCCATGGCGGCCAGTCAACCGGAGTGACCCGATGAGCCATCCCGACTATCGGCTTGAACTGGAACGGCTTGCGATACAGCGCGGTGTGCTGTTGAACGAACTTGCGATTTCACGGCAGGCTGCCGAGCTGGCACCGCACCCCGGCCATGAGATCGTACCGTCGTCGCGCGTGCCGGAAGTGATCACGGCCGATATCGCGCGGGTTGACGCGCAGATCGAACAGACGACGAAGGACCTGGTGCTCGCCCGACAGGAGCTGAATGAACTGGTCAAGGTCGATGAAGAACGGCAACGCCTGGAGAGCTTTGCAGTGCTGGCGGAGAACGCTGCAAAGATCATTGAACCGGACCTGCCGCCAACGCTGAACACCGAGGTTCAGATCGCACCCGGCATCAACACCGATCAGGCCTTTCAAGCCGCGGAAACACCCAGTCCGCTGGATGCCATGCTGATGATGGGGGCACTTGCAGCGGGTGTGCTGACGTCGAAGCAGCAGGAAATCAAGGTGCCGGAGGCACCGCAGCCGGCCGAGCTGGCGCTTGAGCCGTCGCAGCAGCCTGTCGCACCGCAGGAACGAAGTCTTTCGGAGACGGGCGTCCATGAGCTGCCCGGCGGCGCAACCTTTCAGGAACAGCCTGCCGCAATTCTCGCGATGTCGCAGCAGGTCCGGATGGATGTCGCCCCGGCCATCGCAGCCATCGACGAGAAGTACGAACAGAAGAAGCAGGAACTTGACGGCAAGCTTGCCACGCTGCAGGAGAAGTTCGACGAGCGCCATGCCGACAAGAGCGCCGACGAGAAGCTGGCGCTTCAGGCCAAGCTCGACAAGCAGTTCGAGGAATTGCGCGCACAGCTCGAAAAGGCGCAGGAGCAGGAGCGGCAACGGGCGCTCGACGCGCAGGCCCGGCAGATGGCCGACCTCGCCAGGAACCGTGACGACGGCCGGTAGCGACGCAAACCGATCCGGTGGCTGGCGCCGTCAGACGTAGGACACGCACGGTTTGCCGGGCATCACCGTCTGCGCCCGCAGCAGCGCATCGGTCAGATTGCCGGCAATGTTCTCCTGGCCCAGCTGGTCGGCGAAGCCCGAGCGACGGATCAGCGAACCCGGCTGTTCGTTCAGGTCGCACAGGATGAGCGTGGCGCCGCGCCGGGCGAGGTTGCGCTGCAGCGTCTGCAGGATGTCCAGCCCAGTCGTGTCCACGCTGATCACCTTTTCCAGGTCGAGGATGACCGCGTCCGGGTGACCGTCCTGCATCAGCAGCAGGTTTTCCAGCTTGTTGGCGGCGCCGAAGAAGAGCGAGCCGGTCAGCCGGTAGGCCAGGATGCGCGGCGTGCCATCGGGCCGGGCGAGCGCCTCGACGCCGTAATGTTCCTCCAGCGGCAGGCGCTCGATGCGCGTCAGGTCGGACATGCGGTAGATGAAGAACAAACTGGCCAGCGCCATGCCCAGTTCGACCGCCAGTGTCAGGTCGAACACCACGGTGACGAAGAAGGTCGCCAGCAGGATGGTGCGATATGGCGTCGAGTAGCGCGCCAGTTCCTTCGGCGCGAAGGCGTGCCATTCGCCCATGTTGACCGCCACGACGACGACGATGGCCGACAGTGTGGCGAGCGGAATGTGGCTGGCCAGCGGCGCCAGCGCCAGCACGATGATCAGCAGCACGCCGGCGTGGATGATGCCGGCCACCGGCGTGCGGCCGCCGGTGCGCACATTGGTCGCGGTGCGCGCAATGGCGCCGGTGGCGGCGAAACCACCGAACAGCGGGGCGGCGACATTGGCGATGCCCTGCGCCATCAGTTCCTGGTTCGGGTCGTGCCGGTCGTCGATCTGGCTGTCGGCGATGCGCGCCGACAGCAGCGATTCGATGGCGCCCAGCAGCGCGATGGTCAGTGCCGGTGCGATCAGCTTGCCGAGCAGGCCGAACGACAGCGCCGGCAGGCCGATGTCCGGCAACTCGCTTGGAATGCCGCCGAAGCGGCTGCCTATGGTGTCGACAGGAAGCTGGATGAAGGCATTCACCGCCGTTGCGATGACCAGCACCGCCAGCGGACCGGGCAGGCGACGCATCCACGCCACCTGCTTTGCCAGCTGGTTCCAGCCCAGCAGCACGGCCAGCGACGCGCACGACAGCGCGAGCGTGGCGCCGTCGAGCGTCGGCAGCGCCCGATAGAGCGCTTCCATCTTGCCGAAGAACTCGCCCGGCAGGCTGTCGACACGCAGGCCGAGGAAGTCCTTGATCTGCGATACGAAGATGACGACCGCGATGCCGTTGGTGAAGCCGATGACGACCGACAGCGGGATGAAACGGATCATGCTGCCGAGCCGGAACGCGCCCATGGCAAGCAGCATGACGCCGGACATCATCGTGGCGATCAGCAGGTTCTGCACGCCGTAGTCGACGACGATGGCGTAGATGATCGGTATGAAGGCGCCGGTCGGACCACCGATCTGCACCCGCGAGCCGCCCAGCGCCGAAACAAGGAAACCGGCGACGATGGCGGTCCAGATGCCGGCGGTCGGCGACATGCCGCTGGCGATCGCGAACGCCATGGCCAGCGGCAGCGCGAGCACGCCGACCGTGATACCCGCCGACAGGTCGCCCGAAAATTGCCCGCGGTCATAGCCGCGCAGCGTGTCAAGCAGTTTGGGTCGGAACTGGATGTTCATGAAATCTCCGCATCGAAAAGGATTGCCATGCGATGTGCGGAGAAAGTCGCCCGCGACCGGCATGCTGCAGCGCCACCCAGCGCCGTGTGGGCGTCAGCAAGGTGGCGGGTCGGGAAGTGGGCATGCGTCGATTCTCAGCCCGGGGCGCGGGCTTGTCCAGCGCGACCGGCCTGACGCGGCGCCAGGCTCAGTGCCCGCCCCGACGGCTTCGTCGCGTCAGGCGGGAAGCGATCAACGCCAGACCCGCCAGCAGGCCGGCCCATGCGGAGGGCTCCGGCACGGCGGCCGCGTGGGCGGTTTCCGCTGCCCAGTAAGACGGCAGCGTGTCCCACGGGTTGTCGCCCCGGTCATCGGTGACATAGACGTGGCCAATGTTGTGCGCCCGCGCCGTGTCGATGACGGCGCGCATCGCGTCGGCATCCGCCACGTCATAGATCAGATGCGCGAAACGCGAGGCGTCGTGCACCGCGGTCCACGCATCCGGCTGGTAGCCGGCGTATTCGGCGGCCGGACTTTCGAAGGTGACCAGCACGTCGGCGGTCGCCAGCCAGGACTCGGGCGTCTGCGTGCCAGGGTTGGCGACGATGTGGTTACGCTCGAAGCCGCCCTTGATGTAGGCGTGCAGCGACTGGTAATAGCCGAGGTGCTGCGCGAGATTCGACACCTCGTCGAGAAAGATGCCATCGACGCCGTACTGGGCGTAATAGAGGTCGATCTCGGCCTTCACCAGCGCTTCGCTGCGCGCGCCATAGCCGGTGTACACATAGCCGATCAGGCGACCGCCGGCCGCCTGGAAGGCATTTGCCACGGCTGCGTAGTCGCCGTCAAAGGCCGCACCGGGGCCGCTGTCGGGGTTCAGGATGGCGGTGATTGCCACGTCCGGCGCGGCCTCGGCAAGCGTCTGCCAGTAGGCGACGCCATCATCCACCGGATAGAAGTAGGCGGGTACCAGCAATTCGAGGGCGTGGGCGGTGTGACTGCTGAACATGATGAAGGCGCTGGCGATGAGCTTTTTCATGACGACTCCGGATCGGGCGATGCAGAGATCATCCGGTCATTGTGCGGCCTTGTCGATCAAAGCGGCTGCGGCCCCTGTTCGAGGAAGGCTTCGAACGCCTCGGCGGTGAGCGGACGGGCGAACAGATAGCCTTGCGCATAATCGCAGCCAGCCTGGGTCAACAGGTCGCGCTGTCCGGCAGTTTCCACGCCTTCGGCGATCACCTTGATGCCCAGCTTGTGCGCCATGACGATCATTGCCTCGCACAGCGCCAGCTCGCTCGAATGCGGCGCCAGGCCCTGCACGAACGAGCGATCGATCTTCAGGTAATCGATGGCGAACTTGTTCAGATAGGACAGCGACGAATAGCCGGTACCGAAATCGTCCAGCGACACCTGGACATGCGCTTCGCGCATGCGACGCAGCTTGTCGAGCACCTGCGCATCGGCGTCGAGCAGCGTGCCTTCGGTGATTTCGACCGTGACCAGTTCGCCGGTCGCATCGGCCTGAAGGAGCACATCGACGATGTCGGGATACTGCGACTTCTTGTTGCGGAACTGCACCGGTGACTGATTCACGCTGATCTGCACCGGTTCGTCGAACTGCTGCTGAAGATAGAGCGCGAAGGCCAGCGCGGTGCGCGCGATCCAGTCGCCCAGCTCCATGATGAGGCCGGTCTCTTCGGCAATCGGAATGAAATCGGCCGGCGAAACGATGCCCCGCTCCGGGTGATTCCAGCGGATCAGCGCCTCGGCTTTGCGTGTCTGCCCGGTCGCCAGATCGACGATGGGCTGATACTCCATGTAGAACTGCTTTTTCGCGATGGCCTCGTGCATGTCGCCGACCAGACGCATGCGCTTTTCCGCACGCTGCTGCATCGACGGCGTGAAATAGCTGAGACGGTTGCGGCCCAGATGCTTGGCGTCATACATCGCCTGATCCGCCTGCTTGAGCAGATCTTCGATGCAGCGCGCGTCATGCGGATAGAGCGTGATGCCGATCGAGGCCGTCACGTAAGCCAGTTCCGATTCGAGATGGAAAGGGCGCTGCAGGGCGTCGAGAATGTTCTGCGCGATGCGCTCAGCCGTGCCCATGTCGTCTAGCCCGGACACGACAATCGTGAATTCGTCGCCGCCCAGACGGGCCACGAGATCGGTCTCGCGCAGACAGGACGACAGGCGCTGCGCCGCCAGCTGCAGCAGCAGGTCGCCGCGGTGGTGACCGAGCGTGTCGTTGATTTCCTTGAAGCGGTCGAGATCGATGAACATGACCGCCAGCGGCTGACCGGTGCGGCGCGACTGGCGTATCTCGTGATCGAGCCGGTCAAGCAGCATGAGCCGGTTGGGCAACTGCGTCAGTGCATCGTAATTGGCCTGACGCCAGATGATGTCCTCGGTCTTCTTCTTCTCGTTGATGTTGCGCACGATGCCCAGCAATGCTGGCGCACCCTGGAAGATGAAACGCGAGGCGATCAGTTCGATCCAGACGACCTCGGAACCGCCTTTGCGCAGGAACTTGGCCTCGTATTGACGCACCGGTTCGATGGCACCGCTGATGCGCTGGACGAAGCGTTCGGTCCACAGTTCGAGAAAGTCCGGGTGCACGATCTGGTCGAAGGGCAGGCCGGTGAATTCATCGGGCGCGTAGCCCAGCATCTGCGGCAGCGCCGGGTTGCTGAACACGAAGCGGAAGTCCTGCGACACGAACACGCCGTCGGCCATCGCATTGAGCAGCGCGCGGTGGCCGAACTCGGCGGCTTCCAGTTCCATCAGCACACGCCGGCGATCGGTCACATCGGTGTGCGTGCCGACCATGCGCAGCGGCTCACCTGCGTCATCGCGGCTGACGATCTTGCCGCGATCGAGTATCCAGCGGTACGCACCGTCCTTGCAGCGCACGCGGTGCTCGTTGATGAAGGACGCCGTCTCGCCGCGCAGGTGTGCCTGCACATCCGCCATCACCGACGGCATGTCATCCGGATGCACGCGCGACGACCACTCGGACAGGTCCGAGCCGATCTCGTGCTCTTCGAAGCCCAGCATGCTTTTCCAGCGCCGGCTGAAGAAAACGGTACTGTCGCGAATGTTCCAGTCCCACAGTCCGTCGCCCGAACCTTCGATGGCAAATTTCCAGCGGATTTCGCTGTCGAGCAGTTTCTGCTCGGCGCGCCGTTGCGACGTCAGATCGCGCCAGGTGGTGATGAACACCCGGCGGCCCTGCATCGTCAGCGCGGTGAGCAGCACTTCGATGACCAGCGTGTCGCGGTAAGGACTGCAGATGGCCCACTGGAAACGGTGGCTGCCTTCGCGCGCAGCGATGGCATTCATTTCCAGGGCCTTCTCGGCCGAATCGCGCCCGTCCGGCTGCCGCCGCGGTGAAATGTCGGCCGGGCTGAGAGCACGGATTTCGTCCCGATGCGGATAACCGAGCATTTCCATGGCTGCCGGATTCCAGTCGAGGAACACGCCCGACGCAGGATCGAGCAACAGCATCGGATCGGCGATCTTGTCGAACAGCAGCTTGAAGCGCCTGTCGTCTTCGGCGATCAAGGTGACGTGCCTGAGCGCGCGTATCAGCTCGAACTGGTCCATCACCATCCGGGCCAGCGCCTGCAGCTGGCTGATCGCATGCGCAGTGAGCTGGCGGGGCTGACGATCGGCGATGCACAGCACGCCGAGGGCGCGGCCGTCGTCGGCCCTGAGCGGCACGCCGGCATAGAAGCGCAGCCCGAGCGGGCCGGTGACCAACGGGTGTTCCCGCTCGACCGGCGACTCGAGGGCGTTTTCGACGATGTAGGGACCGTCCTGCTGGATGGCGGACGAGCACAGGCCGTGGCAGCGCGGAATCTCGCGTACATCGAGGCCATGCGCCGACTTGAACCACAGACGGTCGGCATCGACCAGGGTGACGAGGGCCAGCGGCACCTGCATGAGTTCGGCGGTCAGCGCGGTGATGTGGTCAAAACGCTCATCGCGCGGCGTATCGAGTATGTCGTAGCGCCTCAGCGTGTCGAGACGTTTCGACTCCTCATCAATGGACGTATCCCTGTCGTGCATGCTGAATGTGTATTGCCTGCCCCGTTGACGGTTCTTTCCCGCGCGCCTGCCGCCGTTGTGCCATTCAGAAGGACATCAGACGACGGATCCGCACAAACTGCCGGCGTTGCCCGGGTGACCCGTGGAACGAAATATGCCGGTGCAGTTCAGGCGCAAAGCGTCTCGTGCAATCATTATCGGAAAAATTTCACGCTTCCTTGAACGGCTGCATCGGGTGTTGCGTTGTGAAACTACTCGAGCAGTCGATCGACACCCAGCAGGGTCAGCACGCCCAGCGTGGCAAAGATCGTGGCAGCGATGCCGTGCACGAGCTTCATCGGAATCTTCGCACCGAAGCGGTCGCCGACGAACACCGCCGGCACATCGGCGATCAGCATGCCCAGCGTGGTCCCCATGACAACGAGCAGCGGACTGGCGTAGTGCGCCGCCATGGCGATGGTGGCGATCTGCGTCTTGTCGCCCATTTCGGCCAGGAAGAAAGTGACCAGCGTGGCGCCGAACACGCCGAAGCGCGCGGCGACCTTCGTTTCCTCCTCCTCGATCCGGTCCGGGATAAGCGTCCAGATGGCCATGCCGATGAAGGACAGACCGAGCACCCAGCGCAGCACTTCCGGGCTCAGCACCGAGGTGATCCAGCCGCCGAGCGCGCCTGCCAGACCGTGATTGACCAGCGTCGCGCACAGGATGCCGGCGATGATGGGCAAAGGTTTCCTGAACCGTGCTGCCAGAATGAAGGCCAGCAACTGCGTCTTGTCGCCGATTTCGGCCAGTGCGACCACGCCGGTCGACACAATGAAGGCTTCCATGATGCTTTCCGGTTTATCGGTCAGAGGGCGGCCGGGGCGCGAACTTAGCATGAATGGACAGCCGCCGGACCTACCGCCGCGGGTTGAACAAATGCCGGACGGGCGCGTCTGAGTGTCACCCCGGCGATTGCCGCGCCACTGTTCGTCGTTGCCACCTTTTGTCTTTCGAACCACGTTCCGCCATGACCCCAACCGATACCGATTCCGTGAACGGCCTGACCGTGCTCTACGACGGTGACTGCCCGCTGTGCCGGCGCGAAGTCGGTGTCTATCGCGGCCTGCGGCCGCTGCGGCCGCTGCACTGGGTGGATGTCAGCGACACGCAGGTGCCGCTGCCGACGGCCGGCGACCGGGCGAGCTATCTGGCGCGCTTTCATGTTCGGCGTGACAGCGGCGAAGTGCTCAGCGGCGCGCGCGCCTTCATCGCACTGTGGGCGGCCCTGCCCGGCTGGCGCTGGCTGGCCCGCGCGGGTGCGCTGCCGGGCGTGGCCAGCGTGCTCGAAGTCGGTTACCGGGGCTTCCTGCGTGTGCGCCCATCGATGCAGCGCGTCGCGCGCGCACTCGACACGCCCGGCGTGCCGGACGAACTCATCGGCGAACTGCGCTCCGACCATGCGGGTGAAACCGGCGCGGTGTGGATCTACCGCGGCATCCTCGCCGTGTCGCGCGATCCGGTCGTGCGCGAATTCGCGCAGCGCCACGGGGTGACCGAACAGCAGCACCTCGAACGCATCTCGGCCTTGCTGCCGCCCCTGCGGCGCAGCGTGCTGCTGCCCGGCTGGCGCGTTGCGGGCTTCCTGACCGGTGCACTGCCGGCGCTGTTCGGCGCGCGCGCGGTGTTCGGCACCATCGGCGCTGTCGAAACCTTCGTCGACCACCACTACCAGCAGCAGATCGACCGCCTGCCGGACGACGGCCGCCACACTCAACTGCGCGCGCTGCTGGTCGAATGTCAGGCCGATGAATGCGCCCATCGCGACGAAGCGCTGAGCCATGGCGACCGGCCCGACGGCTGGCTGATGCGCACCTGGTGCGCTCTGGTGGGCAGCGGGTCGGCGTTTGCGGTGACGATTGCGCGGCGGCTCTGAGCACCGATCTGATCGCGATCGCCGGACCGGTCAGAGGCGCAGCGCGCCCGCGTAGCCGGTCAGCTCGAGATAGCCGCGCCCGACCGGGCGCCCCGCCTCCGATGCGTTGACCGCGCCTTCCCAGTAGATGGCGCCGCTGCTGGCGCGGCTGTCCAGTTCCTGGTCGTCCATCAGCGGCTGCAGGTCGAATCGGCGTGACCCGACACGAATGCTCATGGCGACCGGATAGCGGCCGCCGGTGCGCGGGCTGAGCCAGTTGCGCCGCACGCTGAATTCGATATCGGCCGGTGCGAACTGCCGCTCGCCGCGGGCGTCGCGCAGCGTCGCTGCCGCCCACATCGCGCGGCCCTCGCCATCGCGCATGCGGAACACCATCAATGCGCCGCCGTCATCCAGATTCAACCCCAGCCAGTCCCAGCCGGTTGCGCCGTCCGGCATCAGCGCGCTGGACCATTCATGGTCCAGCCAGGCGCGGCCGCGCACGCGCTGCCGGCGGCGACCGATGTCCAGCGTGCCGGCGACCGCGAGTTGCGGCCAGCTCAGGTAATGACTGGCATGCGCCGGGTCGGCTGCCTTCTGGCTGAAGCCGGCGTCACCCTGCCACAGCACCGGCTGGGTCGGCGTGAAGTCGAGTGCATAGCCGAAGTCAGGCGCAGCGATGCGCGCCGTCAGATGCTCCGGTGCAGGGTCGCGCCGCAGGCTCCAGTCGTCGATATGCACATCCAGATCGCTCACCGACGCCTCGGCGAGGCCGAAGCCGGCGCGCGCAATCTTCTGAGCATGCAGCAGGCGGCCGCGCGCGCCGTCCGACACGGCGGCATGCGCGAACAGGATCTGGCCCGGTGCGAAGCGACTGGCGCTGGCGTCGTGCGCCGGCTGGCGCACGCGGAAGAAGGTGAGCTGGAAGCCGACCGGCGCGGCGCCCTCGCGCTCCAGCCAGCCGGTGATGTACCACCACTCGATGCGGTGGCGCGGGTGCGCGCCGTGGTCGCGCGGCAGCGCGAGGGGCGTGCCGCGCACGACCGGATCGAACTCCGGGCCGTGCGCCAGCGCCGGCAGGGCGGCGAGCAGCGGCAGCTTGAGCAGCAGGCGTCGCAGCAAAAGGTCTGCGTGAGAGGGCGTCATGCGCCTTGGACGCCCGCCGCGGCAGGGGTTCCGCTGCCGGTCACGCCGCACCGTGCGCGAGGCACCGCTCCAGCGCGTCCACAACCTGTACCCCGGTATGGTCCGGTCGCACGCCGGCATGGCGCCCGGCCAGCGCCATCGCGGCCGCTGAGAATGAAGTGTCGTCGAGCAGCCTGCGCAACAGCGCCGGGTAGTCGGTACCGCGGCTGCCCGGCTCGACCATCAGCCCGATGCCGGCTTCGACCACGCGGCGACCCACCATGTACTGCTCCATGTGATTGGGCAGCACCAGTTGCACGCAGCCGGCCAGCGCGGCCGCGCTGACCGTGCCGACGCTGGCGTGCGACAGCACGATGCGCGCCTGCGCGGTGGCCAGGTCCATACGCACCGGCGCCGGTTCGAAACGGATGTTCGGCGCACCCAGTTCGCGCGCTGTCGCCGCCGACAGCCCTTTCGCATGTACCACACTGCGCAGCCCGGGCTGGCGCAGGGCCGCCATCAGCGCAGGGAAATCGGCATGCTCGGGCGACAGATAGGCAAACACCGGGATGCCCCCGCTACCGCCCTCGCCTTCACATTGAGGCCACTGCGGCACCGCGCCGGCGTCGTCGACGAAACTCGGGCCGACACGCACCACGCTGTCCGGATAGGCCGGGTAATGCGCCAGCTCCGGCAGCGAAGCAACGATGCACAGGGCGTCGGCGAACAGCGCGGTGAGCCGGGGCAGCGCGGGCTGATCCATCGCAGCGAGCGCGGCATTGACCGCACGCAGCACGGTGGCATCGCTGGCCGCGCAGGCGGCGCTATCGGCCGCGTCCCAGTAATGCAGCGCCGGAAACACATCGCCGAAGGCCGGCACTTCGAAACCGTTGCCGACAGCGGCCACCGGAAACCGGTAGGCGCGCGCCGCCAGCATCGCGCTCGGCGCGTGGTCGCACACCAGCAGATCAGGGCGACACAGGTCGAACATCGTGCGCCAGCCGGACAGCAACCCGGCCAGTCCGGCGGGGTCGAGCCAGCCGGCCGACGCCAGCACCGCTGAAAAATTGACCAGCCCGGGCGGTCTGGCCATGCGCGGCAGCCAGATCGGCGACTGCATCACGGCAAATCCTTCGCCGACCACGCGGCCGTGCGCGCGCGACAGATCCTTCAGCACAAACGTCACCTCATGGCCGCGCCGGCGCAGCTCGCGCGCCGTCAGCAGCATGCGGTCGAGGTGACCCATGTTGGCGCCGAGTTCCCACGCAAGCAGCACGCGGCTCACCGCGATACGCCTGTGCAAGAATCGCGCGTCCATTCCGACCGAGCGCAGGGGTTTTCCATGGTGTCCGATCCATCCGGCAATGACATGATGCAGGCGCAGAGCATACGGGCGCCGCACGCGCCCTGTCACGCGCCGGGCACCCGGGCATGACGGCGCGCCGTGTTGTGCTGTTCGTCACCCATGACCCGTTCTGGCGTCTGGGCGGCGGCGAGCGCACGCGCAATCTGGCGCTGGCCTGGATGCTGGGCCAGCTGTTCGACCTTCACCTTTTCTGCCTCGCGCCGGTCGGCGACGCCGACCGCAAGCGTCTTGCCGCACTGCGCGTGTCTGCCAAGCTGCATCCCTGCGCCGATGCGGAACCTGCAGCCGCCTTCAGCAGGCTGGCCGAAATCGTCAGCGAGATCGGCGCCCATGCCTGCATCCTTGCCAAGCTGCGGCTCGACTTTCTGGCCGACGCGCTGTCGCCCGGCGTGCTGCGCATCCTGGACACGCACGACCTGGTCAGCGACAACGTGGCATCGCGCGCGCGCGCCGGCCTTGAGCCCTGGGGCGGCATCGATCTGTCGTTCGATGAGGAAATGCAGCGGCTGGCCCGCTACGATCACGTACTGCTGATCCAGCAGGACGATGCGCGCCGCGTGGCGGCCGCCATCGGGTCGCGTGCGCTGTGCGTGCCGCACCCGGTAAGTTTCGCCCGTCAGCCGGTGCGGGCACAGGGCCGCGTGCTGGGCTTTGTCGCCAGCGGCTGGCAAGGCAATGTCGATGCACTGGACTGGTTCGCACATGAGGTCTGGCCGGCGCTGGATGGCGTGCCGACCGAGCTGCACGTGTGGGGGTCGGTGTGCCAGGTCTGGGCACCGCCCGCCGGGGTGACCGCCATCGCACACGGCTTCGTCGCGGACTACGCCGCCATCTGGGGCCGCATCGACGTCGCCATCAATCCGGTGCGCTGGGGGTCCGGCCTGAAGATCAAGAACGTCGAGGCGCTCGGCCATGGCGTGCCACTGGTCACGACGACCGAAGGCGCACGCGGACTGGATGACGACGCCGGCCGTTGCTTCCGTGTGGCCGACGATCCTGACCGCTTTGCGCGCCACTGCCGCGAACTGCTGGCGGATGCGGCGCTGCGCGAACAAACCGGCGCGCGAGGCCATGACTATGCGGCTCTGCACTTCTCGCCGCAAACCTGTTTCGCGCCATTGATTCGTGCGCTGTCAGTCTAGATCCGTCAGATTTTTTAACACTTTGGTAACAGAGCTTCACCATACCTCTGATTATTCGACCTTTTTTTTCAGGCCTTTTTTTTGCTTGGGTGGCTTCACACATCAACCCACACCGGAGAAGCCCATGGAAGCCAGACTTCCCAACGCAAAAACCATCGCCATCGCACTCGGTGCAGCCTTCAGCGCGCTGTCACTGCAGGCGCAGGCCAATCCGATCTCGGTCGACGCGCGCTACAGCCTCGGCGGCGGCCCGGAAATCATCGAACCGACGCTGACCGGCAGCAATGTTGACTACTACCTGTGGAAGGACACCCCCGGCGGCAACTCCGTGTTCTTCCATACCTACGGCTATGAAAGCGGCGGTCAGGCCAATTTCGGCGCGCGTTCGTCCGGCGAAGGCATCTTCACGGCGTGGAGCCGGGTCAGCTACAGCACGCTGGTGGATGTCACCGGCACGCAGGCAGTCCGCTTCGACTTCCGCGTCGACAACACCGAACTGGCTTTCTACAACGCCTTCATCGGCCAGACCGGCAGCAGCCGGCTCGAGCTGGTCATTAGCATTGACGGCACCGAGCTGACGCGTGAAGACATCCGCCTTGACCTGGCGGCGACCGGCACGATTACCTGTACCGACGCCGGCACCGGTCAGCTCGACAGCTACATCGAATGCCCGCCCTCGGCGCTGGCGAGCATTTCGCAGAACTCGCGCGACTTCTCGGCCGATCTGGGCATCCGCTCGGGCGACTTCACGCTGCAGTACGACATCATCGCCACCGTGTCCGGCAACATGCTGGGCGGCACCGATTGCAGCTCCTACGGCGAATTCGTCGAAGACGGCTACGGCAACGGCGCTATCCAGTTCGGCAATGTCGTCGAACAGCAACCCCAGTTCGCGGCCGCGACGGTTGATGGTGAAGAACCGATCCTGATCCCCGGTTTCGGTTGCAGCCCCGGCCAGGCGATCGCACGCAGCGGCGACCCCAACAACTTCTCGTTCGCCAATCCCGGCCCGCAGCAACTGGTGATTCCGGCGAACAACGCCTCGCCGTTCGCCATCACGCAGCGCGCGGTGGACAACACGGTGCCTGAACCGACGACCCTGGCACTGGCTGGACTGGCGCTGGCCGGACTGGCCGCGGCGCGACGACGCAAACCCGGCTGATTTCACGACAGCCTTCACACAACGGCACCTGCGGGTGCCGTTGTTGTTTGGCCAGCCGCTACCATCGCACCCATGGCGCGCATTCTTTTCTGCTGGGAACTGGGCGGTGACTACGGTCACCTGTCGCGGCTGCTGCCGATCGCGCTGGCGCTGCGCGAACGCGGACACGAACCGGTGTTCGCCGTGCGCGACCTGCTCGGCGCCGAAGCGCTGCTGCATCGGCATCACCTGCGCTGGCTGCAGGCGCCGTTGTGGATCGGCCAGGTCACCGGTCTTCCGCCGCCGATCAGCCATGCCGAACTGCTGATGCGCTTCGGCTTCCTGAACACGCGCGCACTGACCGGTGTCGCGCGGGCCTGGCGCGCGCTGATCGACCTCGTCCAACCCGACCTGCTGGTGATGGACCACGCGCCGACGGCGCTGCTCGCCACCCGCGGGCTGGGCACTCCGCGCGTCAATCTGGGCGACGGCTTCTGCATTCCGCCAACGGGCCGGCCGATGCCGCCGTTTCGCTGGTGGCAGCAGGAGAACCTGAAACGTGTCGCCGATTCTGAGGCGCACGTCTGGAAAACCGCGAACGAAGTGCTGTTTGCGCTGGACGCGCCACCGTTGGCGAGCCTGTCCGAACTGACCGCCTGCGACGCATCGCTGATGCTGGCCTTCGCCGAACTCGATCACTACGCCGGTCACCCGGGCGCGCACTGGCTCGGACCGCTGTTCAGCCTCGGTCAGGGCACCGACGTCATCTGGCCGGAGGGCACCGGCCCGCGCGTATTTGCCTATCTCAAACCCGGTTATCCGGCGATCGATGCTGCGCTGGGCGCGCTGGCGAAATTGCCGGCGCGCGTGCTGGCCCATGTGCCGGGCACCTCGGCACAGACCGTCGCCACGTTTTCGCGCGCGTCGATGCGCATCAGCGGCGAGCCGCTGGACATGGAAGCCGCCCGGCGGGACTGCGATCTGGCGATCTGCCATGGCGGCAACGGCACGGTGTCGGCCATGTTGCTGGCCGGCAAACCGCTGATCGTGCTGCCGTCACAGATGGAACAGGTCATGACGGCCAAACGTCTCGAAACCCTCGGTGTCGCCGCCGTGGTGATGCCGGATGCCACGGCTGCCGTATCGGCGCTGTTCCGGAAGGCCCTTGCAGATGCCGCTCTCGGTCAGGCGGCGCGCGCCTTCGCGCAGCGTCACGACGGGTATGAGCCGCGGCAGACGATCCGGGCAGTCGCCGATCGCTGCGAAGCCCTGCTGGAGCCGCGCCGATGAGCACGCCGTCCCGCACACCCTCTTTTTCCATCGTCATCTGCAATTACAACTACGCGCAGTTCATCGGTCAGGCGATCGACAGCGCGCTGTCGCAGCGCTACCCCGCCGACAAGGTCGAGGTCGTCGTCGTCGATGACGGCTCGACCGACGATTCGCTCGCGGTGCTGACGCGCTACCGCGACCATCCGCAGGTGAAGGTGGTGCAGCAGCCCAACCGCGGCCAGACCGCCGCCTTCGACGCCGGGGTGCGGGCAGCCAGCGGCGAACTGGTGTGTCTGCTCGACTCCGATGACCTGTGCCTGCCGGAGAAACTGTCGACCGTAGCCGCCTGGATCGCTTCGAAGACGATCGACACCGAGCGGCTGTTCCTGTGCCACGACCTCATCCTGCGCGACGAGCGCACCGGCGAATCGGCGCTTGACACCTGGTTCCGCATCGTCGGCATCGACAAGCTGGAAGACATCTACGATCTCGACGGCCGGCCGATGTTTTTCCCGTTCTCGGTGCCAACCGGTCTGGTGTTCGGGCGCACGCTGGTCACGGAATGTCTCGCCGCGATTCCGGCCTGGGCATTTCCGCGCGGAGCCGACGGCGCGCTGTGCCCGGCGGCACTGATCAGGAGCGGCTGCGTTCATTACCTGCGGCAGACGCTGGGTATCTATCGCATCCATTCGGCCAACGAGTTCGGCAGCCTGCGCAACGGTCGCTACACGCCGCGCATCGACCTGCGCGACCGTACGCCACGCCAGCTGCACTTTCTCGACCAGTGGGTGGACATGGCCGATCTGGAACCGGCGCACCACGCCCGCGCCCGCGGCTACTTCCGGCGCTGGGAAAAGCTGCAGCGCATGCCGACCGGCGACCGCGGCATTGCGGCGCCGCGCATCAGTATCGCGCTGATCGGCCGGGGCGACGCAGCAGCTGTGTCGGCAAGCGTTGCTTCGGCGCTCGACCAGCGGCATCCGGACTGCGAAGTGCTGCTGCCTGCCGCGCTGCCCGGCCCTGCCACGCCCGACGCTGCAGGAATCCGCCGCTACGACGACGGCGCGGATGAGGCTGACGCACTGACGCGCCTCATCGCTGCGGCGCGCGCGGCGTCGGGTGAATCCATCGCGTTCCTGCCGGTCGGTGACCGCCTGGACCGCGATTTCGTCGAACGCCATCTGTTCTATCGCCAGTACGGCGCGCTGGTCGGCGTGACATGCAGCGACATCCGGCTCGTAACGCCGGCGGGCGAACTGGTGCATCAGAACGCGTTCGCGCAAAGCGGCGCATGGACGCAGGCGGTGCAGCAGATTCCGCCGTTCGCGACCGGCCTGGCGCAATGGGTCGCCCCGCCGCTGGCGGCCTGCATGTTCCGGCGCGACCTGCTGGTCGAACTGGCCAGCGCACCGGACGGCCAGCCGTGGCCGGCGGACATGGCTGAAGCGGGTGGCTGGTGGCCGGTGCAGCTGGCGCTGCACACGTCAGGTCTGCTGCGCTTCCGGGAAACGCTGTGCAGCGTGCGACTGGCCAGCGGCACGCAGGCAAGCTACGGCTGGCTGTCGGCGCCGCACGCACCGGACGGCCGGGTGGTCGAACCGGCGGTCGCTGGCGTGACGAAATGGCTGCGCAGCTGGCATGCCGGACATCGGGACATGCTCGCGGCGCGATTGCCGGGGGCCTGGCAACAGCGGTTTCCGGCCTGGCTGGACGCCCAGCGTGGCTGATCAGCGCTCGACGAAAGCCCGTTCGATCACGTAGTCGCCCGGCTCGCCGACACCCGGCGATACGACGAAGCCGCGCGCGTCGAGCAGGTCGGCTGTGTCCTTGTTCATGCTCGGGCTGCCGCAGATCATTGCGCGGTCGGTGTCCGGGTTCAGCGGCGGCAGACCGAGGTCGTCGGTCATCTTGTTGCTGATGATGAGGTCGGTCAGGCGGCCGCGGTTGCGGTAGGGCTCGCGCGTGACGCTCGGGTAGTACAGCAGCTTTTCGCGCACGTATTCTCCGAGAAACTCGTCGTCCGGCAGTTCGCGCTCGATGTAGTCCTGATAGGCCAGCTCGTTCACATGGCGCACGCCGTGGAACAGGATCACCTTGTCGAAACGCTCGTAGACTTCCGGGTCGCGGATCAGGCTCAGGAAGGGCGCCAGCCCGGTGCCGGTACCGAACAGGTAAAGGTGCTTGCCCGGCTTGAGATCATCGAGCACCAGCGTACCGGTCGGCTTGCGCCCGACCAGGATTTCATCGCCTTCCTTCAGATGCTGCAGGCGTGAAGTGAGCGGGCCGTCCGGCACCTTGATGCTGAAAAACTCCAGATGCTCTTCGTAATTGGCGCTGGCGATGCTGTAGGCACGCAGCAGCGGCTTGCCGCCAGTTTCCAGCCCGATCATGACGAAATGACCGTTGCGGAAACGCAGACTCGGGTCGCGCGTGGTCTTGAAGCTGAACAGCATGTCGTTCCAGTGATGCACGCTGAGGACTTTTTCGGGTGCGACGGTGGCCATGGCAAGAACGCGATTCGTTGAACAGTCTGCTTTATAGCGGGGTCGTCACCTATAACTCAATAGGCGAACAACCAATGATTTGATAACCAGCGGTTATCGATTGAGTTGGTGCGGCGGCCAACGCCGCCGCACCAACTCAACCGCGCAGCGCTGTCGCGATTTCTGCAAAGGTCGTGGCGACCTCGACCGAATTCAACGGTGCGCCGAGCTGGCGCTCGACCTGCGCCGCGGAAAAGATGCCGCGGATGCGCGGCGGCGCGCCGCGCGTCGCCGCCTCGACCGCCAGCAGGTAGGGGTGGCCGTAGTGCTGCAGCGCCGACACGACGCTGCCCACGGTGGCGCGCCGGAGCGCCTCGAAATCCACGGCGTCGATGTCGCTCAGCGCCTGCATCACCTGCTTCACCGTCAGCTCGGCGCGGGTGAGCCCCTGCGCCTGTATCAGCCTGATCGGCTTGCTGCCCTGCAGGTCTGACAGCGTGACGATGCCGTCTACGCAGGGCATGTCGCTGATGACGAACAGCATGCGTACGCCGCTTTCGCGCATGCGCTGCTCGGCCGCATCGAGCGAGGCTCGCGGGCCGATGCAGGCGGCGCGCACGCTGGTCAGATCGGTCATGACGGCGGTCGCGGGGCTGTCCAGCGACACGCGGGCCGCTTCGGGCGGCGTGGCCTGGGCGATGCAGGTACCTTCGGCAAAACGGTAGGTCGACAACGCGGGATGTGACATGGCGGATCTCCTTTTCTTGTCAGGCGGTCGGTTCGGTATACGACTGACGCGATATGCGTTTCGCGACGCGCAGGTCGCAATGAACGTGTCGCGCTGAACGCGTCGGATACGCACTCCTGACTGTAGACCGCAGACCGGGTTCCGGCTCTGCAAGCCGCCGGAAAGCTTCCGGCGCAGATTCATGAAATTCCCGACAGCCAGCTGAAGAACGCCCCGAAACACACCGCCCCGGACAGGTTCGCACCGGCCCAGCGGCGCGCTGCCGCCGACATCGCCCGGCGCGCGTCCACGTCATCGAGCAGCCGCAGGCAGGCGCCGGCAAAGGCGGCGGGATCGTCCGCCAGCAGGAACGCCTCGCCGGCGAGATGCTCAAGCCCGCGTGCGCCTTCGCGCGTGGTGACCAGCGGCAACCCGGAAGCCAGCGCCTCGACCGTCTTGATCTTCAGGCCGGAGCCCCAGCGCACCGGATTGATTGCCACGTCAACACCGGCCCACAGCGCATCGGGCGACGGCACGAACCCACACGCGCGCACGCCGTCGGGCAAGGGCTGCGGCAGCAGTGCCGACAGCGGGCCGGCCAGCTGCAGTTCGACCCGGTGCGCGGCCAGCTGCGGCCACACTTGCCCGAAAAACCACTGCACACCGTGCCGATTGGCCGGCGAATGACTTGCCGTGTAGCCGAGCACGCGTGACCCCGGGCGCACCGGTTGCACCGGCAGCACCACCGGATGCGGGACGCACAGCGCCCGTTCGCCGAGCACGGCCGCCACCCGTGCATGATCGTCCGGCTGGATCAGCAGCACCCGGTCGTACCGGCGCAGGAAAGCAATCTCGCGCTCTAAATCGAGCGGCTCGTCGACCGGCACGCCGGCCTGCCGGCGCGAGGCGGCGTTGTCGCTGACCAGATCGTGGGTGTCGATCACCAGCCGGGTGCCGGCGGGCACCGCCTGGCGCAGGAAATCCAGTTGCAGACGCGACAGCAGCACAACGTCGGGCCTGCACTGTCCGCACAGGCGACGCAGGGCAGCGAGCACGGCGCCGCGCCCGGGTTTGTCGGCACCCCCGACTGCCAGCCGGTAGCGGTGCGGGCTCGCCGCCACAGCGGCTGACGCATCGGCGTCGGCAGCTTCGAGGAAGAAAACCGTCAGATCGCACACACCGGCCAGGGCCTCGACCAGGGTGCGCGTACGGGTGGCCTCGCCGTTGCCGGCGCGCCAGTAGCGGCTGCGGGTCACGAACAGCACGCGCGGTCGGGTCATCAACATGCGGGCCGGCAGGCCGGGGGACGGATAGAATCCTGTTTCTACCCGATTTCCAGCAGGAGCCGCCATGCCCGCCTACCGCTCACGTACCTCCACCCACGGCCGCAACATGGCCGGCGCCCGCGCGCTGTGGCGCGCCACCGGCATGAAGGACGGCGATTTCGGCAAGCCCATCATCGCCATCTCGAACAGCTTCACGCAGTTCGTGCCGGGCCATGTGCACCTGAAGGATCTGGGCCAGATGGTCGCCCGCGAGATCGAGAAGGCCGGCGGCGTGGCGAAGGAATTCAACACCATCGCGGTCGATGACGGCATCGCGATGGGCCACGGTGGCATGCTGTATTCGCTGCCCAGCCGCGAACTGATCGCCGACAGCGTCGAATTCATGGCAAACGCGCACTGCGCCGACGCGCTGGTGTGCATTTCGAACTGCGACAAGATCACCCCGGGCATGCTGATGGCCGCGCTCCGGCTCAACATCCCGACCGTGTTCGTGTCCGGCGGGCCGATGGAAGCGGGCAAGGTGGTGCTGCCCGGCCCGGGGGGCCACAAGATCATCGCGGTCGATCTGGTCGATGCCATGGTCAAGGGCGCCGACAGCAACTGTTCCGACGAAGAGTCCGACGCCTACGAGCGCAGCGCCTGTCCGACCTGCGGCTCGTGTTCCGGCATGTTCACCGCCAATTCGATGAATTGCCTGACCGAAGCGCTCGGCTTGTCGCTGCCCGGCAACGGCTCGACGCTGGCCACGCATGCCGACCGCAAGGCGTTGTTCCTGCGCGCCGGCCAGCTGGCGGTCGAGCTGTGCCGCAGGTACTACGAAAACGACGACGAATCGGTGCTGCCGCGCTCGATCGCCAGCTTCAAGGCGTTCGAGAATGCGATGACGCTCGACGTGTCGATGGGCGGTTCGACCAACACTGTGCTGCACCTGCTGGCTGCCGCCCACGAAGCCTGCGTCGATTTCACGATGGCCGACATCGACCGCATATCGCGCGGCGTGCCCTGCCTGTCCAAGGTCGCGCCAGCCAAGTCCGACGTGCATATGGAAGACGTGCACCGCGCCGGCGGCATCATGGCCATCCTGGGCGAACTGGACCGCGCAGGTCTGATCCACCGCGACCTGCCGACGGTGCATAGCGCGACGCTGGGCGAGGCGCTCGACAAGTACGACATCGTGCGCACGGAAGACGAAGCCGTGCGCACCTTCTACCGCGCGGCACCCGGCGGCATCCCGACCCAGGTCGCGTTTTCGCAGGACCGGCGCTATCCGACGCTCGATCTCGACCGCGAAAATGGTGTCATCCGCAACAAGGCGCATGCCTTCAGCCAGGACGGCGGCCTCGCGGTGCTGTACGGCAACATCGCCGAGCGTGGCTGCATCGTGAAGACAGCCGGCGTCGATGACTCGATCCTGAAATTCTCGGGTACGGCCCGGGTGTACGAAAGCCAGGACGACGCGGTGACCGGCATCCTCGGCGACGAGGTGAAGCCGGGTGAAGTGGTCGTGATCCGCTACGAAGGACCGAAGGGCGGCCCCGGCATGCAGGAAATGCTCTACCCGACGACCTATCTGAAATCCAAGGATCTGGGCAAGGCGTGCGCGCTGCTGACCGACGGCCGCTTCTCGGGCGGCACCTCCGGCCTGTCGATCGGCCATGCGTCGCCGGAAGCGGCGCAGGGCGGTCTGATTGCGCTGGTCAAGGACGGCGACGTGATCGAGATCGACATTCCGAACCGCACCATCCATCTGGTCATCGCCGATGACGAACTGGCGCATCGCCGGGCGGCCGAAGAAGCACGCGGCGCCGACGCGTGGACGCCGAAGCAGCGCGACCGCGTGGTGTCGCAGGCGCTGCAGGCCTACGCGCTGATGACCACCAGCGCCGATACCGGCGCGGTGCGCGACCTGACGCAGTTGCGCCGCCCGTAAGATCGCGGCGCCGTCGCACAGATCTTGACCGCGCCGCTTTCCGCCGGCCGCATCGCCGCGCTGACCGCGCTGGCGATGTTCGCCTTCGCCGCCAATTCGGTGCTGAACCGGCTGGCGCTGGCCGATACGGCGATTGATGCCGCCAGTTTCACGCTCATCCGTCTGGCCGCGGGTGCGCTGGTGCTGTGGGCGCTGGTGCGCCGCCAGTCGGGCAGCCGGCTGGCCGGCGACTGGCCGGGTGCGTGCGCGCTGTTCGTCTATGCCGCCGCGTTCTCGTTCGCCTACCGCGCGCTGCCGACCGGCACCGGCGCGCTGCTGTTGTTCGGCACGGTGCAGGTGAGCATGATTGCCGCCGGACTGTTCAAGGGCGAGCGCTTCCGGCCGCTGCAGATCGCCGGCTTCGTGGTGGCGCTGGCCGGATTGGGGGTGCTGCTGGCACCCGGCGTCAGCGCGCCGCCGGTCGATGCGGCGCTGCTGATGGTGCTGGCCGGACTGGCCTGGGGCGTGTATTCGCTGCGCGGGCGCCGCGCACGCGGCACGCCTCTGGCCATGACAGCCGGCAATTTCGTGCGCGCCGTGCCGCTGGCGATCGGCTTGTCGATGGTGTCGGCGGCCGACGCCCGGATGGATCTGGCGGGCGTGCTGTACGCCGTACTGTCCGGCGCGCTGGCATCGGGCGTCGGCTACGCCATCTGGTACAGCGCGCTGCGCGGGCTGTCGGCGACACAGGCCGCCACGGTGCAACTGAGCGTGCCGGTGATCGCCGCACTCGGTGGCGCGCTGCTGCTGGCCGAACCGCTGACCGCGCGCCTGGCCCTGGCGTCGGCCGCCACGCTGGGCGGCATCGCGCTGGTCGTGACCACCCGCCGCTGAACGCTGCCGCTTGCCCGCCTCCACGCCGCCCAGCCGCCTGTTACATCCCCTTGCGAGGCTTTTTGATGCCATGCAGCAAGCCGGACCGGCCGCTCGGGTAAAATCGCGGCCCATGACTCCATCCGCGCAGCACGATGACGGCCCGCACGCCGACGGTTTTTCGTGGCCGGTTCGCGTCTACTACGAAGATACCGACAGTTATGGCGTCGTCTATTACGCAAACTACTTCCGCTTTCTCGAACGTGCGCGCACCGAATGGTTGCGCGCGCTCGGCTTCGATCAGGTCGACATGACTGCGCAAGGACACGGCTTTGTCGTGCGCTCGGTCACCGGCGAATATCTGAAGCCGGCGCATTTCAATGACGCGCTTGAAGTGCGCAGCACGATCGCCAGCGTCAGCCGGGTCGCCATCGACTTCGCGCAGCGGCTGTACCGCGGCGACACGCTGCTGTTCGATGGTCTGGTGCGCGTGATCTGCATCGATCCGGCGCGCGGCCGTCCGGTGTCCATCCCGCCCGCACTGCGCGCGCGGCTCGTGCCTTCAGCCCCGCTTCCTCTTCTGCCCCCGCTCACGAATTGACCATGAACCTATCAGAAGACCTCTCGATCATTTCGCTCATCATGAACGCCAGCCTGCTGGTCAAGCTGGTGATGGCGCTGCTGATCGGCATTTCATTCATGAGCTGGTACTGGATTTTCCGCAAATCCTTTGCCATCCGCGGCGCACGCAGCCGCACCGACAAGTTCGAGCTGGAGTTCTGGTCCGGCGGCGACCTGAACGCGCTGTTCCAGAGCGCGGCCAACGACCGGCACAACGCGGGTGGCATGGAACGCATCTTCGAAGCCGGTTACCGCGAATTCACCAAGCTCAGAGGGCGGCAGAACATCGACACCGCCACCGCAGTCGATGGCGCGCGCCGCGCCATGCGCGCGACCTACCAGCGCGAGGTCGACGAACTCGAATCGCACCTCGCCTTTCTCGCCTCGACCGGCTCGGTCAGCCCCTACATCGGCCTGTTCGGCACCGTGTGGGGCATCATGAATGCCTTCCGCGGCCTGTCGAACGTCGGCCAGGCGACGCTGGCCCAGGTCGCGCCGGGCATTGCCGAAGCGCTGGTGGCCACGGCAATCGGACTGTTCGCAGCGATTCCGGCGGTGGTCGCCTACAACCGCTTCGCGCACGACATCGACCGCATTTCCATCCGCTGGGAAAGCTTCATGGAAGAGTTTTCCAACATCCTGCAGCGCCAGGGCCCCGGTAAGGCGCAATGAGAAGAGAGCGCCGTCTGATGAACCAGATCAACGTCGTGCCGTATATCGACGTGATGCTGGTGCTGCTCGTCATTTTCATGGTGGCGCCTCAGGCCACGCCAACCGGCAGCATCGAACTGCCCAGCGTCGGTCAGGCGTCGCAGACCCCGGCGCAGCCGATCGAAGTCATCGTGAAGGCCGACGGCAAGCTGGCGCTGCGCGACCGTGACCAGGGCGGCAAGGAAGAAGCTGTCACACGCGATGCGCTGGTGACGCGCATCCGCGACCTGCAGGGCGCAAAACCCGATCGCGCCGTGGTGGTGGCCGGTGACAAGGCGGCGCGCTACGAAGAAATCCTGAAGGTGATGGATACGTTGCAAGGCAACGGCATCACCCGTATCGGTCTGCTGGTGCAGACCGGCCAGGCTGCGAAACCGGCCCGTTGATGCCCGAGCACGCACTCAAACGCCCGGAACCCGGCAAATGGCAATCGGCCGTGCTGGCCGCCGGCATGCATCTGCTGCTCGGGCTGTTCCTGTTCTACAGCGTGCGCTGGCAGACCAGCAAGCCGGCTGCCGTGCAGGTGGAACTGATCAGCAGCATGCCGACGGTGGCAGCGCCGGTGCGTCCGCCCCCGCCACCCGAGCCGGTGGTCGAGAAACGACCGGAACCGGTGGTCGAGCCGCCCCCCCCGCCGCCGCCGGCCAAGCCGGACATTACGTTCAAGGAACCTCCGAAGCCGAAACCGGTTCCCAAGGTGGAGCCGAAGCCCGAACCGAAGCCCGAGCCCAAGCCGAAACCCGAACCGAAGCCCGAACCGAAACCGGTCGAGAAAAAGCCAGAACCGCAGCCGGCGGTGCCGGACACAAGGCGCGAGATCGAAGCACAGGAGAAGATGCTGAAGGAAGCGATGGCCCGCGAGAGTGCTGAACAGGCAAAGCGCGAGGCTTCGCGCGAAGCGGACCTGATCGCACAGGCAGCCGCGGAAGGCGCGCGCCGGAACGCTGCGAGCGCCTGGGGCGACAAGATCAGCGCCAGGATACGCAGCAACATCGTGCTGCCGCCGGGCGCCAGTGGCAACCCGGAAGCGCTGGTCGCCATTGCGCTGCTGCCGGACGGTTCGGTGGTTGGCGAACCGCGCTTGAAAAGATCGACCGGAAATCCGGCGCTCGATGACGCGATACTACGCGCCATCGTGAAGTCGTCACCGCTGCCGAAACCTGACGATCCGTCGGTCTTCGTGCGCAACCTGGATCTGGTGTTCCGGCCGCTCGGACAGTAGCCACCGAACCACCACTTCTCACCGAAAGGATCAGATGTTCAAGGTATTCAGATTGATGGCCACCACGCTGCTGCTTGCAGCGACCGCCGCCCAGGCGCAGCTCACGGTGGAGATCACCGGCGCCGGGGCCAACCGCATTCCGGTCGCGATCGCCAACTTTGCCGGCGACGGACTGCTGCCACAGGCGCTGACCGGAGTCGTGCGCGCCGATCTGGAGCGCAGCGGCCTGTTCAAGCTGGTCGATCCGGGCACCACTCCGGTACCGGAGAACGCTGCCATCGACCTGAACCAGTGGAAAGACCGCGGCGCCGACGCGCTGGCGCTGGCCAGCATCCTGCCGGCGCCCGGCGGCCGCTACGAAGTGCGCATGCGTCTTTACGACATCGCGCGGCAGAACAAGCCGGACGGCATGATTTTCCTGTTCGGTGCCTCGACCGTACGTGAAACCGGCCATCGAATTGCCGACTTCATCCACGAAAAGCTGACCGGCGAGCGCGGCGTCTACTCGACCCGCATCGCTTATGTGGTCAAGACCGGCAAGAGCTTCGAGCTCAAGGTGGATGACGCCGACGGGCAGAATCCGCGCACCGCGCTGCGCTCGAGCGAGCCCATCATTTCGCCCGCCTGGTCGCCTGACGGCACACGGCTGGCCTATGTGTCCTTCCAGGCCAAGAAGCCCATCATCTACGTGCATTCGCTGGCGACCGGCGCGCAGACCGTCGTGGCCAACTTCAAGGGCTCGAATTCGGCGCCCGCCTGGTCGCCGGACGGCAAGCGGCTGGCCGTGGTGCTGACCAAGGACGGCAGTTCGCAGATCTACACCATCAACCCCGACGGCAGCGGACTGAGCCGCATCGCTGGCTCGTCCACCATCGACACCGAGCCGCAGTTTTCGCCCGACGGCCAGTATCTCTATTTCACGTCCGACCGCGGTGGCAGCCCTCAGATCTACCGCGTCGCAGCCGCCGGCGGCACCGCCGAGCGCGTCACCTTCGAAGGCAGCTACAACGTGTCGCCCCGGCTGTCGCCGGACGGCAAGTTGCTGGCCTACGTATCGCGCAACGGCGGCCGGTTCCAGGTCACGGTGATGGATCTGGCCAGCCGGCAGATCCAGATACTCACTGATTCGTCGCGCGACGAATCGCCGTCTTTCGCACCCAACAGCCGCACCATCCTTTACGCATCGGAAGTGGGCGGGCGGGGCGTGCTGTCGGCGGTATCGTCTGACGGCCGCGTGAAACAGAAACTGTCCGGACAGGCTGGCGGCGATGTCCGCGAACCGGCCTGGGGACCGTTCAATCAACCCTGACGCCGCACAGATGAAACCTTTGATTCACGTCACACTCCCCGTTCCGACCACAAGAAAGGCCCCCGCCATGCAAACGTCCGCCAGCAAGATCGCCATCGCCACCCTGACCCTCGCACTGCTCGCGGGGTGCTCGTCATCCGGTCCGGAGCAGCCCGCCGCCCCGACCGAAAGCAAGACGCCGGTTGCGCCCTCCGGCCCAAGCGGCACGCCGGTCGCCCCGCCCGCTGTCAGCGGCAAGACCATGACGCCGGAAGAGGCGCTGATGGCGTCGCTGAAGGATCCGAACAGCCCGCTGTCCAAGCGCATCATCTATTTCGACTACGACAGCTACGCGATCAAGGACAGCTACGCCAGCCTGATTTCGGCGCACGCCAAGGTGCTGGCCGCCAATCCGAAGCTGAAGATGCTGATCCAGGGCAACACCGACGAACGCGGTTCGCGCGAATACAACCTGGCACTCGGCCAGAGACGTGCCGAAGCCGTCAAGCGCTCGCTGATGCTGCTGGGCGTGCAGGAAGCGCAGATCGAATCGGTCAGCCTGGGTGAAGAAAAGCCGCGCATGGAAGGCAGCGATGAAGCCGCCTATGCCGAGAACCGCCGCTCGGAAATGCTCTATTCGGGTGAGTTCTGATGCTGGCCCGTCGCGGCATCGCGACGGCGCTGGCCATGTTGTCCATCGGCAGCGCCCCGGCATGGGCGCTGTTCGATGACGACGTGGCGCGTCAGCGCATCGAAACGCTGAAGCTTGAATCCACCACACGGCTGGGCAAGCTTGATGCGCAGCTTGAACAGTCGCAACGCGTCCAGCTTGATCTGACCAACCAGATCGAGGCGCTGCGCAGCGAAATCGCCAAGCTGCGCGGCCAGAACGAGGTGCTGACCTACGAACTGGAAGCCGCCACCAAGCGGCAGAAGGATTTCTACCTCGATCTCGACAATCGCCTGCGCACGCTCGAAGCCGCACCGGCCGCCGCCGCCGCGGCGACACCTGCAGCCGATCCGGCAGCCGAGGCACGCGACTACGAAGCGGCGCTCAACCTGCTCAAGGGCGGCAAGTTTGCCGATGCGCAGAGCGCCTTCGAAGCCTTCATCATCGCCTGGCCGCAGAGCAGCTTCCAGCCTGCGGCGCACTACTGGGCCGCCAGCTCGGGCTTCCAGGCCAAGAATTACCTGCGAGCCGCCGAGCTTTACCAGACGGTGCATGCGCAGTGGCCGTCCGACGTGCGCGCACCGGAGGCCCTGCTCGGGCTGGCCAACACGCAGCAGATTCAGGGCGACGCCAAGGGCGCGAAGAAGACGCTGGACACCGTGGTGGCCGAATACGGCAGCACGCCGGCGGCCGATGTCGCACGTCAGCGCCTGAAGCAACTGGCTCCGCCGGCGAAGAAGAAGTAGCCATGACGCGCGGCGCTTCTTCGCGGCCGGCCGTCGTGCTGCTGTCGGGCGGGCTCGACTCGGCCACCGTGCTGGCGATGGCGCGCGCGCAGGGACATGACTGCCACTGCCTGTCGGTCGATTACGGCCAGCGCCACCGCGCCGAACTGGTAGCCGCCGCGCGCGTGGCGAAGGCGCTGGGTGCTGCCAGCCACCGCACGCTGAGGCTCGACCTGAGAGCCTTCGGCGGCTCGGCGCTGACCGACAGCGCGATCGACGTGCCGGTCGACGGCGTGGCGCCCGGCATCCCGGTCACCTATGTGCCGGCACGCAACACCATCATGCTGTCGCTGGCATTGGCCTGGGCCGAAGTGCTTGGCGCGCAGGACATTCACTGCGGCGTCAATGCGGTCGACTACTCCGGCTACCCCGACTGCCGGCCGGAATACATCAAGGCCTTCGAAGCGATGGCCAATCTCGCCACCAAGGCTGCGGTGGAGGGTGCAAAACTGACGGTGCACGCGCCGCTGATTGCATTGACCAAGGCGGGTATCATCCGCGCTGGCGCAGATCTGGGTGTCGATTACGGTCTGACCGTGTCGTGCTACCAGGCCGACAACAACGGCCGCGCCTGCGGCGTGTGCGATTCGTGTCGCCTGCGCAGTGAAGGCTTCGCTGCCGCGGGCATCGCGGACCCGACGCCGTACAGATAGAGCCCCCGTCCGAGGGGCCGACAACCGGACCCGAACACGATGGACCTCAACATCCACACCGAAACACTGGCCGCCGTGCTCGGGCTGTCGATCGCGCTTGGCGCGCTGACCTCGCGCACCAATTTCTGCACCATGGGCGCGGTGTCCGACTGGATCAACATCGGCGACCTCGGCCGCATGCGCTCGTGGATGCTCGCCATCGCCACCGCGATGGCCGGCCTGGTCGGCATGGAGTCGGCCGGTGTCATCGACCTGAGCACCACCTATCCGCCCTACCGCAGCCCGCAACTCGCCTGGCTGCGTTATCTGACCGGCGGCCTGCTGTTCGGCGTCGGCATGACGCTGGCCAGCGGCTGCGGCAACAAGACGCTGGTGCGCATCGGCGGCGGCAATCTCAAGTCGGTATTCGTGCTGGCGGTCGGCGCATTGTTCGCCTACCTGATGATCTTCACCGAGTTCTACGCGCTGGCCTTCGGCTGGATGGGCAGCTTCACGCTGTCGCTCGACGCGCGCGGCATCGACTCGCAGGCGCTCGGCTCGGTCGTCGCCGGCACGATCGGTGGCGACGCCGCCACGCTGAACCGTGCGCTGGCCTGGCTGATCGCCGCCGCGCTTGCCGTCTGGGCCTTCTCGAATGCCGAGTTCCGGCGCGACCCGGACAACATCGCCGGCGGCCTCGGCTTCGGGCTGGCCGTGCTGGCCGGCTGGTGGCTCACCGCCGGCCCGCGCGCCGCGGAATGGAAGGAGTGGGCCGAATTCGCCGACGTGCTGCCCAGCCGCGTCGAAGCGCAGTCCTACACCTTCGTCGGCCCGATGGCCGACAGCGCGCGCTACCTGCTCGATCCGACCAATACCGCGCTGCTCAATTTCGGCATCATGGCGCTGGTCGGTGTCATCGTCGGCGCCTTCCTGTACGCCATCGTGGCCGGCAAGTTCCGCGTCGAGTGGTTCCGCAGCAGCGCCGACCTGGTGCGCCACGGCATCGGCGGCGCCCTGATGGCGATCGGCGGCGTGCTGGCGTCCGGCTGCAGCGTGGGCCAGGGCATCACCGGCGTATCGACGCTGGCGCTCGGCTCGGCGATCGCGCTGCTGGCCATCATCATCGGCTCGGCACTGACCATGAAGGCGTCGATGTGGTGGCTGATGCGCGAGTAGCCGGAACGCGCCCGCACGCCGCCGATGCCGGAAAGCCTTGACGCATCAAAACCCGCTTCCTATAATCCGCCCTCTTCGCAAGGCGAGGGTCGGTAGCTCAGTCGGTAGAGCAGCGGACTTTTAATCCGTTGGTCGCGAGTTCGAGTCTCGCCCGACCCACCATCCGGTGGGCCGAAAGGTCAGTTATTGCGATCCAGTTTCGGGTTGTTAGCTCAGTTGGTAGAGCAGCGGACTCTTAATCCGTAGGTCGAGTGTTCGAGCCACTCACAACCCACCAGTAAAACAAGTACTTAGGCCAGCCTCTCGGGGCTGGCCTTTTGTTTTTCCGGCGCAAGGTAACAATTTGTTGCCTAAACGAAAGCGTTGTTCGCCCTCGGTCAGCAGGCGGGGAACTAATCCCCTACACGCGCAGAAACTGGCGTCGGTTCGCTGGTACGCGAGCCGCTCGTCTACAACGCCGAAGTTGAGGGCAAACGGGGGCGCTAATAACTCAGGCATTGCTCGCGCGACATTTTTCAGTTTGACGAATGCATGTTCTTTGCTGAAAATGCGCGCCATGGCAAAGAACAATAGACCTCGCCGAGGTGGAACAAGTGGACCTGCGCGCCGTCGGATGTCGGGCAGAACTGGTTTTTTTCGGAGTACTCGGCAACAGATGGCGGGATGGAACGAGCGCGTTGGGAGAGGAATTAACCATGTACTCGTTCTCGCACAGGATTTTTTTTGGAATCACAGAATAATATTCCGCATGATCTGGAGCGGAATAACTTTAGCCCCATCCTTTTTGGTCATCAACGTTTACACCAACGAACCGTTCTCTAAGGATTTTGCGGCCAACTGGCCTGTGCTTAGCAATTGGCTCGAGAATGAGCCACTTGTAATGACATTAATTGCCACCGCATGGATTCCTATCCTTGAAACGCTACGCAATGTAGTTACGGAAAGAATTCGGCGCGAGCCTACAGGGTGGAAGGATGCATCAAATATTATGCACGCTGCACTGAATACCGTAGTCTCGGCGAAACTACGGAGATTCAGAGACGCCTATAGTGGCTTTTACCTCAAGCAGAGGGGCACCTCACTAGCGACCGCCCAAGCAGCACCAGCAATTTGTTGCAAAGAAGTTTTCAAAAAGATCACGGAGCCTTTAAAGCAAACAGAGAGTTTGGTTTCGGCTATTTATTCTTTTTTTGATCATGCCGCCCGAGGAGACAAAGACCAACCAATGCAGGCGCTCGTGAGCTTGGTTCGCGTTGAAGATGGCAAAGCAGTCGAACTCGTTCAACATCTTCCAGAGACGGCCGTCTTTACACATGATGTAATCGAGAAACTGAACACTCCGCACTCTGCATTAATGCATTGCATCAAGACAAAGAAAATATTTGTAGTACCTAGTGTTTTGAACGAAGCCGCCGGCCACAATCCGAGATATATTCTTTTAGGCGACGACTCTGATTCAGTAGACGGTTCATTGATCTGCTACCCGGTTCCTACCATCAGAAAAAATGTTGTACTTGTTGTGTCCGTGTTCTATCCTAGAAAGAAAGCATTCATAGAGCGTCATAAGCGCGAGTACGAAAGTATTCTTAAAATGTTTGCACTTCGTCTTGAACTCGAGTTCACACTTGAGAACCTGAAGGGATTATGTCAATGAGAGAAAAATCTCAAGCTAGTCAACTTCGCCCACCCGTTCCATTAAAGAGCGGAACACCGAAAGATTCCAAAAACACAGATCTTCTTTCAACCCTGAAAGAAGTTTCCCGAAGCGCGCAGCAAATCAGTCAAACATTTTCTACGCTAAAAAAGGGAATACAGGACTAAACGCCTGAAAACCAAGTTCATATCCTGATTAGCGCGACTTAGCCGCACGCGATTCAACCCATTTTATGCGCGTGCATCCGGGGGGCTGACTCGTCCCGCGTTTAGCTACTATGTAGCTTACAATCAAGGCAAGCCGAAAATGTGTCTGGGAGAGAAGCAGTCGGTTCATCGCTTCACTGAAGAATTCACCGTCGCGGCGGTCGAGCAAGCGCGCTGAACCCGTGCCGCCAGCAGGCCGGCGCTCAGTGCTCCCCCGCCTGGGGCACCTTCAATCCCACCGCGACGACGTTGCCGGCGGCGTCCATGCGGCGCACGGTGAGCTGGATGGCGCCGACGCTGACGCGGTCGCCGACGACGGCGCCACGGCCGAGGCGGAACAGCATCAGCGTCTTCAGGTCGAGTTCGGCATCGCTGGCCGACAGTTCGAAGCCGTAGTTCAGTGCGAGGTCGCCGGCGCGACAGCTGGGGTCGACGACGAATTCGCCGAAGAAACCCGCGTGCGCACTCAGGCCGCCGGACACGGCGCCGAAGGCGCGGGCGATCGGTTCGGCGAGCGCTTCCGGCGCGGCGAACCACACCGCGTCGCCTTCGGCCAGCCGGGACGCGGGCTGCAGGCGTACCAGACGCTGCGCGCGCGTGACGGCGACGCAGCGCACTTCGCCGGGTTCGCCGAAGTCGGCCGCGATGTCGTCCGGGTGGCGCCCTTCGGCGGCCGAGCCGGCGCCGACGAGATATTCGAGCAACTCCAGCGCGGCGTCGCCGCCGACCCACACTTCGCGCCGGTCCACCGGCTCGTCGCGCGGCGGCACCTCGACGCCTAACACGCGCGCGGCCACCGGCACGGTGGCGCCCTGCACCAGCAGCGACAGCAGCACGACGGCGAAGGCGACGTCGAACAGCAGCAGCGAATCAGGCACGCCCATCATGACCGGCACGATGGCGAGCACGATGGGCACCGCGCCGCGCAGGCCGACCCACGAAATGTAGGCCACTTCGCGCGGCTGGTAGCGGAAGGGCAGCAGGCCGGTGGCGACGGCGAACGGGCGCGCAACCAGGATCAGGAACACCGCCATGGCCAGCGCTTCCCACGCGTGGTCGAGCAGGTGCGATGGCGTGACCAGCAGGCCGAGCACGACGAACATGCCGGCCTGCGCGAGCCAGGCCAGGCCGTCCATCACGCGCAGCACGTGTTCGGTCGCGTGGCTGCGCCGGTTGCCCACGATGAGCCCCGCTATATATATGGCGAGAAAACCGCTGCCGTTGATCAGGTTGGTGGCGGCGAAGATCAGCAGACCACCGGACAGGATGAGCAAGGCATACAGGCCTTCGGCCAGTTTGAGCCGGCGCAGCAGGCGCGCCAGCACCCAGCCGCCGGCGAGGCCGGCCAGCGCACCCAACCCCATCTGGCTGACCAGCATCAGCGCGAAGCGCAGCGGGCTCGACTGTTCCGGGTGCAGCAGCATTTCGACCAGCATGGTCACCATCAGGATGGCCATGGGGTCATTGGCGCCGGATTCGATCTCCAGCGTCGCCTTCACGCGCTGGTTCAGGCGCACCCCGCTGTTGCGCAGCAACGCGAACACCGCTGCGGCGTCGGTCGAGCCGACGATGGCGGCCAGCAGCATGCCGAGCCGCCAATCCACATCGAGCAGCCAGGTGGCGAACAGGCCGAGCGGCACAGCGGTGGCGACCACTCCCCAACTGGCCAGAACGGCCGCCGGGCGCAGCGCCACGCGGAAGGTTTCGGTACGGGTGCGCAGGCCGCCATCGAGCAGGATGACGGCGAGCGCCAACTGACCGACCAGCGTGGCGGCAGTGAAATCGCTGAACATGATGCCGCCGGGCCCGTCTTCGCCGGCCAGCATGCCGACCACGAGAAACAGCAGCAGCAGCGGCAGCCCGAGCCGGGTGGACACGGTGCTGCCAAGCACGCTTACGAACAGCAGCAGGCCGGCCAGCAGAAGATATCCGTTGATTGCGACCATGCACCGAAACTACCACGGGATGACGGTTTTGCCGCGCCGGACGGTCGTCCGGGGTGCGCGGGTGCCATCGCGCGCTGGTCGCGCTGCGACCGGCGCCGCATAAGCTTGCCGTAAGGTAAGCACCCTAGTATCCGGCACGCAGCAGTAAAGGGCGCCCGGAACTACGGTCAGAAAAGCCCCCGGCACAACAGCCGCGGAACCGGGTAGTTCAAAAACATCGGAGGAGAAACACCCATGGAAAAAGGTAACAGTGGCTACTGGCAAGCCACACTGGGCCTGCTCACCAAGATCCTGATTGTCTGGTTCGTGGTGTCGTTCGGCGCCGGCATCCTGTTTGCGGATGCCCTCAACAGCATCAAGCTGGGCGGCTACCCGCTCGGATTCTGGTTCGCACAGCAGGGCTCGATCTACGTCTTCATCGTGCTGATCTTCTATTACGCCAAGAAGATGGGCGACATTGACCGTCAGTTCGACGTACACGAGGATTGATGCCATGGATCTGCAAACAACCATCTACATCGGTGTCGGCCTGAGCTTCGCGCTCTACATCGGCATCGCCATCTGGGCTCGTGCAGGATCGACGAGCGAGTTCTACGCTGCCGGCGGCAGCGTGCACCCGGTCACCAACGGCATGGCGACCGCAGCCGACTGGATGTCGGCGGCATCGTTCATTTCGATGGCCGGCCTGATTTCCAACATGGGTTACGGCGGCGGCCTGTTCCTGATGGGCTGGACCGGCGGTTACGTGCTGCTGGCGATGTTGCTGGCCCCTTACCTGCGCAAGTTCGGCAAGTTCACGGTGCCGCAGTTCATCGGCGACCGCTTCTACTCGAAGTCGGCCTCGATGGTGGCGGTGATCTGCCTGCTGACCGCATCGATCACCTACATCATCGGCCAGATGACCGGCGTGGGCGTGGCGTTCTCGCGCTTCCTCGGCGTGTCGTCCGAAGTGGGCATCTATGTCGGCATGGGCATCGTGTTCCTGTACGCCGTGTTCGGCGGCATGAAGGGCATCACCTACACGCAGGTTGCGCAGTACATCGTGCTGATCCTGGCCTACACGGTGCCGGCCATCTTCATTTCGCTGCAGCTCACCGGCATGCCGCTCCCGCAACTGGGTCTGGGTTCGAACATGGTGGGTACCGATGTGTCGCTGCTGAGCAAGCTCGACATGGTCGTGACCGATCTGGGCTTTGGCCAATACACCACGACCACGGCGGGCTCCACGCTCAACATGTTCGTGTACACGCTGTCGCTGATGATCGGTACCGCCGGTCTGCCGCACGTGATCATGCGATTCTTCACCGTTCCGACGGTCAAGGACGCACGCAGCTCGGCCGGTTGGGCGCTGGTGTTCATCGCCATCCTCTACACGACCGCACCGGCCGTGGCAGCCATGGCCAAGCTCAACCTGCACGGCACGGTGAATACTGCGGTCGTCACGGGCGGCGACCTGTACGCCGAAGAGTCCAGCATCAAGGCCGAAGATCGTCCGGACTGGATGAAGCGCTGGGAAAAGACCGGTCTGTTGAAGTTCGAAGACAAGAACGGCGACGGTCGCATCCAGTACTACAACGACAAGACGAAGAGCGAAGAAGCTGCAGCGAAGGCCGAAGCGGCCGGCTGGAAGGGCAACGAGCTGACGGTGAACGCCGACATCATCGTGCTGGCCAATCCGGAAATCGCGCTGCTGCCCAACTGGGTGATTGCGCTGGTGGCTGCGGGTGGTCTGGCTGCGGCGCTGTCGACCGCCGCCGGCCTGCTGATGGCCATTTCGTCCGCCGTGTCGCACGATCTGATCAAGAACATCTTCGTTCCTGACATCAGCGAGAAGAACGAGCTGCTGGCCGGCAAGATCGCCATGGCGGTTGCCATCGTGATCTCGGGCTGGCTCGGTCTGAACCCACCCGGGTTCGCGGCTGGTACGGTGGCGCTGGCTTTCGGTATCGCGGCGTCGTCGCTGTTCCCGGCCATCATGATGGGTATCTTCTCCAAGAAGATGAACAAGGAAGGCGCCATTGCCGGCATGCTGGCAGGTCTGGCCGTCACGCTGTTCTACGTGTTTGCGCACAAGGGCATCTTCTTCGTGAAGGGCACCGAGTTCGTCGACATGATCGGCGGCGCCAACAGCTTCTTCGGCATCACGCCGGAAGCCTTCGGTGCGATCGGGGCGCTGGTGAACTTCATCGTCGCCTTCCTGGTGGACAAGGTGACCAAGGAGCCGCCGGAGCACATCCAGCACATGGTCGAAGCCGTGCGCATTCCGCGCGGTTCCAAGGCGGTGGACGGCGCGCACTGAGCACGCGGTTCATGCTGACCGGACCATCGGCCCGCCGCGCGGACTGATGGTTTAATGTGAGGCCTCGCCGGTCCTGCCGGCGGGGCCTTTTTTCTCCCGCATCCGCCGCGCAGATCTGCCGGCGGAGCAGGTCAGGAGCCCGACATGGTTTTCGACATCAGCGTCGCAATGACGTGGATATTGTTTCTCGCGCTGTTCCCGATGGCCTTCTTCTGGCTGCGCCGTGCCTGGCGCATCATGGTGAAGCGCGATTTCTCCGAAGTGGCGATCAAGCGTGGCGAGCCGCCGGCCGACGCGGCGCGCTGGGCACCCTATGAAATGACGATCAATCTGGTGGCCGGCATCGTGGTGGTGTTCGTCATCCTCGGCGTGGTCAGCGGTTCGCTCGAGTATGAAGTCTGGTCGGCCATCGCCGGCTCGACCATCTGGTGCAAGTTCTTCGCCAGCTTTGCGCTGAGCCGGCACGCCCATCTGCAGACCGGCAAGAAGACGGCCTGAGGCGGAGACGTCCGTGACGGTCTCGCTTCGCACCCAGCGCCTTCTGGCCTTGTTCGCAGCGGCGCTGCTGCTGTTCAACTTCCCGCTGCTCGCGCTGTGGGACCGTGACGCGACGCTGCTCGGCCTGCCGTTGTTCCCGGCCGCGCTGTTCGTCGTGTGGGGCGCGCTGATCGCGCTGCTCGGCTGGATCATCGAACGTCCGGAGCGCTGACCGTGCTGTCCGCCCCGCTGCTCGTCGGCACCTCATTCGCCTACCTGCTGGTGCTGTTCGCCATCGCCTGGTACGGCGACCATCGGGCTCGGCAGGGGCGCTCGGTGATCGGCAACGCCTGGGTGTACGCCCTGTCGATGGCCGTTTATTGCACTGCCTGGACCTACTTCGGCAGCGTCGGGCGCGCCTCGACCTCGGGTGTGTGGTTCCTGCCCATCTACCTCGGGCCGACGCTGGCGATGGTGCTGGCGTGGATGGTGGTGCGCAAGATGATCCGCATCGCCCGCACCTACCGCATCACCTCGATCGCCGACTTCGTCGCCAGCCGCTACGGCAAGAGCCCCTTGCTGGCCGGGCTGGTGACACTGATCACCGTGGTCGGCATCGTTCCCTACATCGCACTGCAGTTGAAGGCGGTCTCCAGTGGCTACGCCGTCCTTACCGCGATGCCGGGAGAGAGCGCCGCCGGGGCGGCGCAATGGTGGCGCGACAGCACGCTGTACGTCGCCCTCGCGCTGGCCGGCTTCACCATGGTGTTCGGCACGCGCCACCTCGACACCACCGAGCGGCACGAGGGCATGGTGGCCGCCATTGCGTTTGAATCGGTGGTCAAGCTGGTGGCTTTCCTGATGGTCGGGTTTTTTGTGGTGTATGGCCTGTTCGATGGCCTGGGCGACCTGTTCGCCCGTGCCCAGGCCGTGCCCGAACTGCAGCAGTTGCTGCGCCTGGAACAGGGCGGGCAGTTTGCCTGGGCGCAGTGGTTCGGGCTGATGCTGCTGTCGATGTTTTCGGTGGTGTTTCTGCCCCGCCAGTTTCAGGTGATGGTGGTGGAAAACGTGCGCGAAGACCACCTGCGCCGCGCGGTCTGGGTGTTTCCGCTCTACCTGCTGCTCATCAATCTGTTTGTGCTGCCCATTGCCTTGGGCGGCCTGCTGTATTTCGGGCCGGGGCAGGCCAACGCCGAAAACTTCGTGCTGTCGCTGCCGCTGGCGGCCGGTCAGCACGCGCTGGCGCTGTTTGCCTTTGTCGGGGGGCTGTCGGCGGCCACGGGCATGGTCATCGTGGAGACCGTGGCGGTCTCCACCATGGTCAGCAACGAGCTGGTGCTGCCCCTGCTGCTGCGCTGGCGCCACCTGCGCAGCAGCGGCGGGCAGGACTTGACGCGCATTTTGCTGGGCATCCGGCGTGCGGCCATCTTGGGCGTGCTGGTGCTGGGCTATGTGTATTTTCATCTGGCGGGCGAGGCGTATGCGCTGGTCAGCATCGGGCTCATCAGCTTTGCCGCCGTGGCGCAGTTCGCCCCGGTGGTGCTGGGCGGCATGTACTGGAAGGGCGGAACCCGCCTGGGCGCGCTGGCAGGCCTGCTGGCAGGCTTTTTGATGTGGGCCTACACCCTCATGCTGCCGTCGATTGCCAAGTCGGGCTGGATCGACATGGGGTTTATTGCCCACGGCCCCTGGGGCCTGGCCTGGCTGCGGCCCGAGCAGTTGCTGGGCCTGCAGGGGTTCGATGGCCTCACGCATTCGCTGTTCTGGAGCATGCTGCTCAATGTGGTGGCCTATGTCGGGGTGTCGCTGTGGCGCGCGCCCTCGGGCCGCGAGGCCAGCCAGGCACTGCTGTTTGTGGATGTGTTTCAGCGCACGTCTGGCTCCAGCCCGGTGTTCTGGCGCGGGCGGGCCAACACGCAAGACCTGCTGCGCCTGTGCGAGCGTTTTCTCGGCGCCGCCAAGGCGCAGGCGCTGCTCGACGGCTATGCGCAAAGCCTGGGCGTGCGCAACGCACAGGCGCTGCGGCCCGACGCCCGGCTAGTGCAGTTTGTCGAAACCCAACTGGCCGGGGCCGTGGGCAGTGCATCGGCCCGTGCGCTGGTGGCCTCGGTGGCCGAGGAAGAAACGCTCTCGCCCGAAGACGTGCTGCGCATTCTCGACGAGGCCTCGCAGATTCGTGCCTATTCGCGCGCGCTGGAGGGCAAGTCGCGCTCGCTGGAGCAGGCCACGGCCGAGCTGCGCGCCGCCAACGAGCAGTTGCAAAGCCTCGACCGCCTCAAGGACGACTTCATGTCGTCTGTGACGCACGAACTGCGCACGCCGCTCACGTCCATCCGTGCGCTGGCCGAAATGCTGCGCGATGACCCCAAGATTGAGCT
>NZ_JAUYRO010000086.1 GCF_030696805.1 Methyloversatilis sp.
CGATGCCCAACAAACTGATGCCACCGAGTGCGACGTGTATCGAGCTCTTGTTGGGCATCGCTGCGCTCACCCCAACCTACGGGACCGCGCTCACCCCAACCTACGGGACCGCGCTCACCCCAACCTACGGGGCCGCGCTCACCCCGAACAACGGGGCGTACGCTGTGGGTCAGGCTTTCAGCAGTACCTGTCCTTTCTCGATCTTCACTTCGAAGCTGCGTGTGCAGCCGACGTCCGGTGCGACGGCGTCGCCCGAGTCAAGCTGTATCTTCCAGCTGTGCAGCGGGCAGGTGACGGTGTTGCCATGCACGATGCCCTGCGAGAGCGGGCCGCCCTTGTGCGGACACTTGTCGTGCACTGCGAACACCGCGCTGTCATTGCGGAAGATGGCGATGTCACCGGTGTCGCTGCGCACGACGCGCGAGCCCAGGTGAGGTATGTCTTCGAGCGCGCAGACCGGCGCCCAGGTGGAGGTTTCGATGCTCATGAGGGTTCCTGTATGTGTATCTGGAGGGGCTGGGGGCTAGGGGTGAGGGGCTAGGGAACAGGCGCGGCTTTGCCGCGCGAGAGGTGGTGCTGTTGCCAGCCCCCAGCCTCTGGCCCCTCATCCCTTAATCAAGCCGTCATCGCCTGCTTGATGGCGATGCTGCGGAATTCGCGGCCCAGTTCGGAGTTCGCATCGGCCTGCGCGCGTTCCAGCCACGGGTCCTTGTAGTCCTGCAATGCGAACAGCAGCCGCTCGTACAGTGCCTTGCGGCTCTCCGCGTCGTCGACCACCTTGCCCTTCACGTAATCGAGGCCGACGCGGTCGATGTAGTGCACCGTGCGTTCGAGGTACCAGCCTTCTTCGCGATACAGCTGCAGGAAGGCGCCGGAGTACTCCATCACCTCGTCGTCGCTGGCCACCTTGCAGAAGAACTGCGCGACTTCGGTCTTGATGCCGCCGTTGCCGGCGACATAGATTTCATAGCCGGATTCCACACCGATGACGCCCACGTCCTTGATGCCGGCTTCGGCGCAGTTGCGCGGGCAGCCGGACACGGCCAGCTTCACCTTGTGCGGGCTGTACATGCCGAACAGCATCTTTTCGAGCTTGACGCCCAGACCCATCGACAGCTGGGTGCCGAAGCGGCAGTGCTCGGCGCCGACGCAGGTCTTCACGGTGCGCAGGCTCTTGCCGTAGGCGTGGCCCGACACCATGCCGGCCTGTGCGAGGTCGGCCCACATGGCGGGCAGGTCGTCCTTCTTCACGCCCAGCAGGTCGATGCGCTGGCCGCCGGTCACCTTGACGGTCGGCACCTGATACTTCTCGGCCGCGTCGGCGATGGCGCGCAACTCATTCGGCGTGGTGAGTCCGCCCCACATGCGCGGCACCACCGAATAGGTACCGTCCTTCTGGATGTTGGCGTGCGCCCGTTCGTTGATGTAGCGGCTCTGCGGATCGTCCTTCGCTTCGTGCGGCCAGCTCGACTGCACGTAGTAGTTGAGCGCCGGCCGACAGCTGGCGCAGCCGTTGGGCGTTTTCCACTGCAGTTCGCGCATCACGGTCGGGATTTCGATGTAATGGCGGTCGCGGATCGCGGCGCGCACGTCGCCGTGGTTCATGTCGGTGCAGCCGCACATCGGCTTCGAGGTGGAACTGGCGGGCGTGTAGGCGCCGCCGATGCACGAGGCGAGGATCTGTTCGACCAGGCCGGTGCATGAGCCGCAGGAACTTGACGCCTTGGTGTGCTTGCGTACGTCGTCCAGCGAGAACAGGCCCTTTTCCTTGATCGCCTTGACGATGGTGCCCTTGCACACGCCGTTGCAGCCGCACACTTCGGCCGTGTCCGGCATCGACGCGGCCTGGGTCTGGCCCTTGTGGCCGACGTCGCCCAGATGGTTCTGGCCGAACATCAGGTGGTCACGCACCGCGTGGATGTCCTGGCCGTCCTTGATCAGCTGGAAGTACCAGGCGCCATCCGCCGTGTCGCCGTACAGGCAGGCGCCGACCAGACGTTCGCCTTCCAGCACGAGCCGCTTGTAGACGCCACCCGACGGGTCGTGCAGCACGATGTCGTCGCAACCCGGGCCGCCGGTGAAGTTGCCGGCCGAAAACACGTCGATGCCGGTCACCTTCAGCTTGGTCGAGGTGACCGAACCCTTGTAGGTGCCGATACCGTATTGAGCGAGGTGATTGGCACACACCTTGGCCTGTTCGAACAGCGGTGCAACCAGACCGTAGGCGATGCCGCGATGGCTGACGCATTCGCCGACCGCATAGATCTTCGGGTCATAGGTCTGCATCGTGTCGTTGGCGACGATGCCGCGGTTGCAGTGAATGCCGGCCGATTCGGCCAGCGTGGTGTTCGGGCGGATTCCCGCCGCCATCACGACCAGATCGGCCGGAATCGTTTCGCCGCTCTTGAAGCGCACGGCTGATACGCGGCCGTCCGGTCCGGCAATCAGCGACTCGGTCTGTTTCTCCAGCAGGAAGGCCAGCCCCTTTTTTTCCAGCGAGGCCTGCAGCATGTCGGCCGACGGCCGGTCGAGCTGGCGCTCCATGATCCACGCGCCCAGATGCACCACAGTCACGTGCATGCCGCGCAGCGCCAGGCCGTTGGCCGCTTCAAGACCGAGCAGGCCAGCGCCGATCACGACCGCGTGCCGGTGGCTCGCCGCCGCCTCGATCATCGCATCGGTGTCGGCGATGTCGCGATAGGCGATCACGCCCGGCAAGTCCTTGCCCGACACCGGCAGGATGAAGGGATTGGAGCCGGTCGCAAGGAGCAGGCGGTCGTATTCGGCCTCGGTGCCGTCTTCCGCCACCACCTTGCGTGCGATGCGGTCGATCTTCACGACCTTCTTGCCCGCGTGCAGCGTGATGCCGTTGTCACGGTACCAATCCCAGTCGTTCAGGATGATGTCCTGCACCGTCATTTCACCGGCCAGCACCGGTGACAGCAAGATGCGGTTGTAGTTGGGATGTGGTTCCGCGCCGAACACCGTGATGTCGTACATCCCCGGCGCAATCTTGATCAGCTCTTCCAGCGTGCGACAGCCCGCCATCCCGTTGCCCACCATCACAAGACGTTTCTTTTGCATTGTTCGATTCCTGCAGAAAACCGACCGCAAATCGTGCGGTCTGCGATCCCGACGCGGCGCCGCACGTCTCTGGCCGACATTTCCCGACCGCAAGGACGTGCGAAGACCCGCGCCTGCAACATTGCTGGCACCGTCGGGCATTTCGTTTTTCAGGGCCGGATCACGCCGGTCAGCGATTTTTCTGCCGGTGAAAACCCGTCATTGGGCGTCCGAACCGGTTACTGCGAGATTGCGATGGGGGCGCTGGGCGTCCCATCGCACGATCGATAGACACCGATCCGGCCCGGATACGGTGCGTTACGGGTGCGGGCAAAGCCGCTGTTTCGAGTTCTGGCCTGTCTCGATCAACCCGCACCAGCCCGGGCACGATGCGGCGTTGCATCGTGTGTGCGCGGGCTGTTCAGAAAGGCTGCCGACCGTTGAGCCGTGCCGAAGCCTTCTTGAATGTGCGGGTTCGATGCAGACCCGTTGCGTGTCGACCGCGTCACGCGGTCCGACTCGTCTCCAATCGTGAAGCAAGAACGTTGCCAGTTGGGGCAGGTGCTGCGGGGGTGCAGAGCCGACTTGCAAGTCTCCGATTTTAAAAAGGTAATTGGTTCTCGGCTTTTCGCAGGTACTGCTCCGCGCGAGGCTGACATGCATTTATGCACGATTTCGGTGCGTAAATTCTTGGTGCAGGTGCGTCAAGGAAAAATGCCCGATGCCGTTAAGTTCAACATGAACGGCCAGACAAGCATCAGCCCTCATCACCGCTGCAGCACGCGCCGACATGTGCTCGCCTGGTGCCTGCTGGCTGGCTGGCTGCTTTCGGCCGGCGGCCTCCTGCTGACGCACATGCAGCAGAACCCTGCCGGCGTTTGCGTAACGCGAAGCTGAGTTTCCGCATCTCACCGGAGCCACAAATGAACGATCAGATACTCCATTCATTCAACGTCAGCGCCGACAAGGTCATGCTTGCCTCGGCCGGGCTCGGCGCGCTCGTGTGCGTCGCGGTCGGCGCCACAACCGGTCATCTGTTCACCTCGCTGCTGGTGGGCATACCGGCCAGTCTGATCCCGTTCGCGCTTTACAAGTTGTTGCCGGGGTCGCTTGTATCGAGACTGGCGTGCGCCAGTTCGTTCATGGTGCTGGCGGCGCTGTTGATCCAGATCACGGGCGGCATGGCGGAAGCGCATTTCAGCATCTTCGTGCTCCTCGCCTTTCTGCTTTATTACCGCGACTGGAGGCCCGTCGTGATGGCAGCCGCGCTGATCGCGGTGCATCATCTTGCCTTCAACTTCATGCAGGCTGCCGGTCTGGGCGTATCCGTCTTCAGCGACGGCGCCAGTTTCAACACGGTTCTGGTGCACGCCGCCTTCGTCGTCGTCGAGGCGGGCCTGCTCGTCTACATGTCGGTCGGCCTGCGCCGGGAAGCCATACAGGCGGCCCGTGTAGGCGAGGCCGCCGAACGCATCGGGTCGGGCGATCTGGCGTCGGCCATCGTGCCCGACGCCGGCATGCCGCTGCTGGCCAGAATGGAAAGCATGCGCAACCGTCTGGCCCAGACCGTCAGTCTGCTCGTGACCGAGTCGGCCAGTGCGCAGAAAGTCGCCGACGCGTTGCTGGTGAATGCAGAAAACGTAACCGCAGCGACCGGCCAGCAAAGCGAGGCGACACAGCGCATGGCATCGGCGGTGCAGGAACTGACGGCATCGATCCAGCAGATTGCGCAGAATGCCGAGGACGCGAGCGACCGCGTTCAGCGCAGCGGGCAATCGGCCGATCGTGGCGTGGCCGTGATGGACGAACTCGCCGGCGAAATACGTCAGACAGGCACGGCGATTCTCGAGGTCGAAACCAGCATGCAGCAGATCGGTTCACAGTTCGAGAGCGTGAAAGCCATCGTTGCACTGATCAAGGACATTGCTGATCAGACCAATCTGCTCGCGCTCAATGCCGCCATCGAGGCGGCTCGGGCTGGCGAACAGGGCCGAGGGTTTGCAGTGGTGGCAGACGAAGTGCGAAAGCTCGCGGAACGCACACGTCTGGCAACAGAAGATATCGCGCGCACGGTCGTCAGCATGCAGGCGAGCAAGGACTGTGCGCTGTCCAGCGTGGCCAACACGGTGAGCACCGCGAAACGCGGTGTCGACCGGGTGGGGGAAGTCGGCGTGTCGATTGCATCTGTCTCGACCGACATCAGTGAAATGATGTCCATCGTGATCGGCATTTCCGAATCGATGAAGGAGCAGACTCAGGCGGCTGCGGATATCGCGGCAGGGGTCGAACAGGTTGCCGCTCTGGCGGACAGCACGGCATCCACCGCAGCGGAAGACCGCGCCACCGCGGCACAGCTGAACACCATGGCGCAGGCGCTGGTCGCCGCGGGCAGTCAGTTCAGGGTGCGTTGAGCACCTCGCGTCCCCGGGGCGCCGTTGCCAGCGTCAGGCAGGCCTCGAACTGGGCGCGCAGCGACTCCGGCAACGGCAGTCGTCCATGCAAAAGATCGGACACCTGACGTGCATTGGCCTCGGCCTCTATGCCGTCTTCGGGCTGGGTCGGCGCGACGCCTGCGTCCTGCGCATCGCAAAGCACCCGTACCTCGCCATCGAAGAAGCCGGTCATCGGCGGCCGGCGCGCCGGATTGGCATAGGCCTCGCCTTCGGTTCCGCGCAGCAGCATCGAATGGCCGCCATCCAGACGCAGGAACTGCGTCATCTTGTCCAGATACTCCGGATGCGTCACCGGCACGACGCGCACGCTGCGTCCAGGCAGCGGATCGATCATCTTGGTCATCGAATGCGCCGAATTGCGCACGCCCAGCTGCGGCCGCAGCGACAGCAGCGCGTCCAGCCCCGGACTGAGTTTTGCGACCTGGATGCAGGCGATGCGCCCGTGCGCGAGCAACTCGCCTGCGTGTGCGGCGCTGTCGGCCAGCGGCAGGTCGAGCGCGGCCAGCAGCGCAAACGGATCGGCCCGGCTGTCGAAGTCGAAGTGGCCGTGGATCAGCACCGGCACCCCTTCGCGCGCCAGCATCATGGCCAGCAGCGGCATCAGGTTGGGACGGCGGCGCGCGCCGTTGTAGGTCGGCAGCACCACGGTACGCGGGCCGGGCGGGGCGTCGATGCGCGTCAGGCGCGCGTCGAGCGCGGCTTTGAAACCCAGCAACTCGTCCACTGATTCGCTCTTGATGCGCATCGCGAGCACGATGGCGCCAAGCTGCAGCGGGGGCACGCGACCGTCGAGCATGTCGCCGAACAGCGCCTGTGCGTCTTGGTGCGACAGCGCGCGCGCGCCCTTTGCGCCGCGGCCGATTTCCTTGATCTGTTTCGTGTAGTCCATGGGCCGGATTATGCCCGCGCGGGCGCTGCGGTCGGCTGCGTTATAGTCGTCAGTCCCTGCAGCGCCGGTACAGTCGCGCACAACGAATCGAGGAGAACAGCATGAAGATTGGTTTCATCGGACTGGGACTGATGGGGCGGCCGATGGCCGGCCACCTTGCTGCGGGCGGCCACAGCCTGCATCTGTGGGCACGACGTCCGGAGTCGCTGGCGCCGTTCCGCGACAGCGCTGCGACGCTGCACACGTCGATCGCCGAAGTGGCGCGCGAGGCCGACATCGTATTTTCGATGGTCGCCGACGCGCCCGACGTCGAAGCGGTCGCGCTCGGCCCGCAGGGTGTGGCCGAAGGTGCGGCCGGGCGTACGGATATGATCTTCGTCGACATGAGCACCATCGCGCCCGACGCCGCGCGCTCGATCGCGGCACGGCTGGCGGCCAAGGGCGTGGCGATGATCGACGCACCGGTATCGGGTGGTGAAGTGGGCGCCATCAACGCGGCGCTGACCATCATGGCCGGCGGACCGCAGGACGCCTTCGACCGTGTGCTGCCCCTGTTCCAGCTGATGGGCAAGAACGTGACCCGGGTTGGCGACAGCGGTGCCGGACAGGTGGCCAAGGCGTGCAACCAGATTCTCACCGGTGTCGGCGTGCTGGCGCTGGCCGAAGCCTTTGCCTTCGCCGAAAAGAGCGGCGTCGACGCGGCACGCGTACGCGAGGCGCTGCTCGGCGGCTTTGCCTACAGCCGCATCCTGGAGAATCACGGCCAGCGCATGCTGGACCGCAATTTCAAGCCGGGCTTCAAGTCGTGGATGCACCAGAAGGATCTGCGCATCGTGATGAACGAGGCGCACCAGATGGGGCTGGCGCTGCCGGCCGCTGCGGCTGCGGCGCAGATGCTCAATGCCATGGTCGGCCAGGGCCTGGGCGAGGAAGATTCCATCGCCGTACTCAAGGTGCTGGAAGGTCTCGGCGGCATCGAAGGATGAAGGCCGGCTTCATCGGCCTGGGCGCGATGGGGCGCGCGATGGCCGCCAATCTGCTGCGCGCCGGCCATGACGTCGCCGTTTGGGCGCGTCGCGCCGAGTCGATGGCGCCGCTGGTCGCGCTCGGCGCCCGTGCTGCCGCCTCACCTGCGGACTGCGCGCGCGGGGCGGATGCCGTGCTGTGCATGGTGACGGCGGGACCGGACGTGCGTCAGGTCGCGCTCGGCGCCGACGGCGTGATCGAAGGCGCGTCGCCCGGCTGCGTGTTCATCGACCACAGCACGATTCCGCCCTCCACCGCGCGCGACATCGCCGCTGCGCTGGCCCGACGCGGCATCGACATGCTCGATGCCCCCGTGTCCGGCGGCGAACGGGGCGCAATCGACGCCAGCCTGTCCATCATGGCGGGCGGCGATGCGGCGGTGTTCGAGCGCATGCGGCCGCTGCTGTCGTCGGTCGGCCGTACGCTGGTGCATGTCGGGCCGAATGGCGCCGGCCAGGTCGCCAAGGCGTGCAACCAGCTTCTGCTGTGTGCCTTCATCGAAGCGGCGGCCGAGGCGGCGCGGCTGGCCAGCGCGAACGGTGTCGATTTCGGCACGGTACGCGAGGCGGTGATGCACGGCTCGGCGGGATCCAGGGCACTCGACCTGTTCGGCGGCAGGATGGCCGCGCGCGATTTTTCGGCCGGCGTTCAGGCACGCCTGCACCACAAGGACATGGGTATCGTAATGGGCGAGGCGGCGTCGCTCGGCCTGGCGCTGCCGCTGTCGGCCGCCGTATGGCAGCAGCTCAATGCGCTGATGGGGCAGGGCGGCGCGAGCCGCGACACCTCGGCGCTGCTGACCGTACTCGAAGCATCACAGACCTGAGGGCGGCGCGCCCGATGCGACTGATTTCAGCCTTGCGTGGGGGTTCCGTCCGGGCGCGCCTGCTGCTGCTGGTGCTGGCGCCACCGTTGCTGATGCTGCCGCTGCTGATCGGGCTGGTGGTGTACTGGGGCAATTCGGCTTACGACCGCTTGCTGGTATACAAGGTGAACGCCGAACTGACGATTGCCCGTCAGTACCTCGACCGGGTGCTCGAAGCGCAGAAGCTGGCGGTGGCCGGGCTGGCCGGATCGGGCCGCCTGCGCAGCGCCCTGGGCGACGATGCGACGCTGGGCGCCATGCTGGCGCAGCAGGCGACGTCGCGCCGCTTCGACTACCTGCACCTGATCGACGATGCCGGCCGCGTCATCGCCAGTTCCACCGACGAATACGGTCCGCATCGTACGCACCCCGGCGACACGCCGCGGAGCCACTGGCCGGTGGTTGCTGCGGCGCTGGCCGGTGAAGCGCAGGTGGCGCTGTCCATCTTCAGCGCGCCGGAGCTTGAGCAGATCGGTCCGCCGCTGCGCGAGCGGGCCCGTCTGGCCATCGTGCCGACCGAAAATGCTCGTCCGGACCCGCGCACTGAGGAAGAGCGCGGCATGATGATCCATGTCGCCAGTCCGGTGGTCGATGCCCAGGGGCGGCAGATCGCGGTGCTCGAAGGCGGTCAGCTGCTGAACCGCAATCTCGACTTCGTCGATACGATCAATGATCTGGTCTACAACGACGGCGCGCTGCCGCTCGGTTCGCGCGGCACCGCCACGCTGTTTCTCGACGACGTGCGCATCGCCACCAATGTGCGCATGTTCGGCGGTGACCGCGCGCTCGGCACGCGCGTGTCGGCGGCGGTGCGGCATCGCGTGCTCGACAATGGCGAGCGCTGGCTGGACCGCGCTTTCGTCGTGAACGACTGGTATGTATCCGGCTACGAGCCGGTGGTCGACGGCGAGGGGAGGCGCGTCGGCATGCTGTACGTCGGTTTTCTCGAAGCACCGTTCCGCGACGTGAAGCAGAACATCCTGGCGGCATTGATCGCGCTGTTCGCGCTCATCATGGCGACCGGGGTCGTGCTGTCGCTGCGCGGAGCGCGCAGCATCTTCCGGCCGATCGAGCGCATGGACGCAACGATCAGCGCGGTCGAGCAGGGCGACGCCGCGGCGCGCACCGGTACCGTATCGGGCGGCGAGGAAGTGGCCCGTCTCGCGGCCCATCTCGACACCCTGCTCGACACCGTGGCGGCGCGCGAGGCGGAACTGAAACAGCTCAACGCCGAACTTGACCACAAGGTCGTCGAGCGCACGGCCGAACTGCGGCAAACCCAGCGCCAGCTGGTCCGCTCGGAGAAGCTGGCAGCGATCGGCCAGTTGACCGCCGGCGTGGCACACGAGATCAACAACCCGATCGCCGTCATGCAGGGCAATCTGGACCTGATGCGCGAACTGCTGGGCGACGCCGCCAGTGGCGTTGCGACCGAAATCCGTCTGCTCGACGAACAGATCAACCGCATCCGGCTGATCGTCACGAAGCTGCTGCAGTACGCGCGGCCGGGTGAATTCGCCGGCTACATCGACGACGTGGACGTGTCTGCGCTGCTGCGCGATACAGTGCCGCTGGTGCTGCACCAGGTGCCGGCACCTGCGGTCGAGATCGTGTTCGATCTGCAGGCGAAGACGCGCGTGCGCATCAACCGCGACGAACTGCAGCAGGTGCTGGTCAACCTGATGGTCAATGCGCTGCACGCCATGCCCGGTGGCGGTACGCTGACACTGGTCAGCCGCGAGCGCGGCGAACCGGCCGGCGCGGGGCATGGTGTCGATATTCTGGTACGCGACACCGGTCACGGCATCGCTGCGGAAAATCTTGGCCGCGTGTTTGATCCGTTTTTCACGACCAAGCGCGCCGAAGGCACCGGACTTGGCCTGTCCGTGTCACTCGGCCTGGTCGAGCGCTACGGCGGCAGCATCACGGTGAGCAGCACACCGGGCGAGGGCAGCTGTTTCACCGTGCATCTGTTGGCCGAGCCGGTGTTCCGCGGCAGCGATGGCGTGCCGCTCAGGTGAGGCGCGCCGGATGGCTCCAGCGCATCCTCCGCGGCGGGCCCCTTACCTCACGATCGAAAAACCGACCCGGAACTGGGCCGGTCCGCTGCGGTTGTAGTCGACCAGGCTTTCGCCATAACCATTGAAATACTGGAAGTGCAGGAAGCCGCCGGCGCCTGCATCTGCGATCAGCAGGCGCCTGAGCCGGTACGACAGATCGATCTGCAGCGAACCCTGGCTGCCCGGATAGCTTTCGGCCTTGAGCAGCCAGCCGTCATCGTTGCCCACCTCGACGCCGAGCAGTGCATAGCCGCGGTAGCGCGAAATGTCGCGGTTGGTCGGGTCGCGGTCGGTGTAGTCGAACACCTTCAGCGAGGCACCGACATGGGTGTTGTGATCAACGTCCCAGCGCCACGACGGCTTCACGAACAAGGTGTCGATCGAGCGGGATTCGTCGGCGTCGCGACCGTTGGACTGGTGCTCGTAACCGGCCTGCGCGGTGAAGGTGTGGCGCGAACCGATCTGCCGGTACGGACCGAATTCGTAGAAAAAGCTGGGCTTGTAGACGCTGTCGCGGAACGGCTTGGAATCGGTGCTCCAGTCCCAGATCGACGTTTGCGTGTAGCCGAAATGCAGGCCGGTCAGCACCTCGCCGACCGGAATTACGGTCGCCCAGCCGTCCGGGTCGAACAGCCGGAATTTGAATGACAGCTGGAAGCGCGCCGTGGTGTCGCCGCGCGAGCCGGCGACGAAATACACCGGTTCGTGCGTGGACAGGCCGAGCCGGGTGCGGCCAAGATTCACGACGCCGGTCGGCTCATCAGCGGCGACGTCTCCGTTCGCGGCCTTGACGGCGGCCGGTGTCGTGACGCCCACGGCGCCGGTTGCCAGCGGCGCCGGCTTCAGTTGCACCAGCAGCACGCTGGACGCCGCGCTGGTCAGTTCGATGCGACCGGTACCTTCGAGATCGGTCGGGAATACCGCCGCATATTCGCGCCGGCCGGCCTCGGCCGGCGCACTCGCGCGCAACGCGACGTCGGCGGCCCGCACGCCGACGATGACGCGTGCCTTCAGATCGTCAGGCAAGGCTTCCCCTGCTGTAGAAATGACGGTCAGTGTCAGCGGCAGGCCCGGCTCGATCTGCGTCTGGCGCGTGGCAAGCAGCAGATCCGCCTGGGCGGGCAGGGTGGTCAGTGCCGCAAGCAGTCCGGCCAGCAGACCGATGGTCGGTCGGGAGAGTAAAAAAGGAGGGCGGGAAGTGCTGTGCATGGGAAAGCTCCGTGGAAGACCGCGCGATTGTGCGCCCTCCCGGCGCCTCCCGCTGTCGCCGGCCCCGCACTCCGACCGTCACCGCCCGCCTACAGGGACCGTCGCTTCACCATGACGTTTCCCGTTCGGGTGACGCGCTGATCCGGTGAATGGCGAGGTCGGCGCCCTCGTGCTCCTGTTCCGGATCGAGCCGGATGCCGACGACAGCCTTCAGCAGACCGTAGATGATGAAGCCGCCGCCCAGTGCGATCAGCACGCCGGCGACGCTGCCCGCCAGTTGCGACAGGAAGCTCACGTTGCCCAGACCGCCCAGTGCCTCCATGCCGAAGATGCCGGCTGCGATGCCGCCCCAGGTGCCGCACAGGCCGTGCAGCGGCCACACACCGAGCACGTCGTCGATCTTCCAGCGGTTCTGGGTCAGCGTGAACATCCACACGAACAGCCCGCCGGCGACCGCGCCGGTTGCCAGCGCACCGAGCGGATGCATCAGGTCCGATCCGGCACACACGGCGACCAGTCCGGCCAATGGTCCGTTGTGCGTGAAGCCCGGGTCATTGCGGCCGGCGACCAGCGCAGCCAGTGTGCCGCCGACCATGGCCATCAGCGAATTGACCGCCACCAGGCCGTTCACGCCTTCGAGCTTCTGGGCGCTCATGACGTTGAAGCCGAACCAGCCCACGGTCAGTATCCAGGCGCCCAGTGCGAGGAAGGGAATGCTCGACGGCGGATGCGCCGAAATGCCGCCGTCGCGCGAGTAGCGTCCGCGTCGGGCGCCGAGCAGCAGCACCGCGGCGAGCGCGATCCAGCCTCCGACGGCGTGCACCACGATGGACCCTGCAAAATCATGGAACGGATGGCCGAATTGCGCCTCCATCCACGACTGGAATCCATGGTTGCCGTTCCAGACCATGCCTTCGAAGAACGGGTAGAGCAGGCCGACGATCAGCGCCGTGGCAGCCACCTGCGGCCAGAAGCGCGCCCGCTCGGCGATGCCGCCGGATACGATGGCCGGAATGGCCGCCGCGAAGGTCAGCAGGAAGAAAAATTTCACCAGGTCGTAACCGCTCGACTGGGTCAATGCGGTCGCGCTGCCGAAGAAGCTGACACCGTAGGCGATGCCGTAGCCAACGAAAAAGTACAGCAAGGTCGATACGCAGAAATCGACCAGAATCTTGACCAGTGCATTGACCTGATTCTTGCGCCTGACCGTGCCGACTTCGAGAAAGGCAAATCCGGCGTGCATCGCGAGCACCATGATGGCGCCGAGCAGTACGAACAGCACATCGGTCGATGTCTTGAAACTTTCCATGATTCCTCCACGATTCACCGTGGCGGTGCGAAAAGCAAAGAGCGCACCAGCTAAAGGCATTCATGACGGAGGGATTGCACCGTTCGTGTGCGGAAACGCTGTTTCATCGAGGGCACGCCATCATATGCACTGCTGCAGTGCGGGAGAATTTCCCGTTTTGGGTTGCCTGTCGCTGCCCACATCACGCGGTATCGCACCAGAAAAGTGCGAATCAACGTAATTTCCCTCAGAATGCGCGCCCTTGGTGCATTGAATGTCCTGACTCTTCCTGGAGAAACGAGTGAAACACAGCAATTTCGGAGCATTCATCGCCCACGTCGACACCCGTAATCCGGGGCAGCCGGAATATCTGCAGGCGGTGACCGAGGTCATGGAAAGCCTGTGGCCGCATATCGAAACGCACCCGCATCTTGCCGAACACGCGCTGCTCGACCGGCTGGTCGAACCCGAGCGGGTGTTGATGTTCCGCGTGTCCTGGGTTGACGACAAAGGTGACGTTCAGGTCAATCGCGGTTACCGCATCCAGCACAGTTCGGCCATCGGCCCGTACAAGGGCGGCATCCGCTTTCATCCATCGGTGAACCTGTCGATCCTCAAGTTTCTGGCTTTCGAGCAGACCTTCAAGAATGCACTGACCACGCTGCCGATGGGCGGCGGCAAGGGCGGTTCGGACTTCGATCCGAAAGGCCGCAGCCCGGGGGAGGTGATGCGCTTCTGCCAGGCCTTCGTGTCGGAACTGTTCCGTCACATCGGGTCCGACACCGACGTGCCCGCGGGCGACATCGGCGTCGGTGGCCGGGAAGTCGGCTTCATGGCAGGCATGATGAAAAAGCTCAGCAACCGCGCCGACTGCGTGTTCACCGGCAAGGGCCTCAGTTTCGGCGGTTCGTTGATCCGGCCGGAGGCGACCGGCTATGGCACGGTGTATTTCGCCGAGGAAATGCTCTGCCATGCCGGACAGTCGATGGACGGCATGCGCGTTGCGGTATCCGGTTCGGGCAATGTCGCGCAGTACGCAATCGAAAAGGCAATGGCCTTTGGCGCGCGCGTCGTGACGGCGTCGGATTCAGCCGGTACGGTGATCGATGAAGACGGCTTCACGCCGGAAAAGCTGGCCATCCTGATGGACCTGAAGAATCGCGCCTACGGTCGCATCAGCGATTACGCGAAGCAGGTCGGCGCGCGCTTCGAAGCCGGTGTGCGCCCCTGGCAGGTGCCGGTCGGGTTGGCCTTGCCATGCGCGACGCAGAATGAACTCGACGAGCGCGACGCCCGCACGCTGATCGCCAATGGCGTGAAGTGCGTGGCCGAAGGTGCGAACATGCCATCGACCCTGGAAGCGGTGCGGGCATTCGAAGCGGCCGGCGTGCTGTATGCGCCGGGCAAGGCGTCGAACGCCGGCGGCGTCGCGACTTCGGGTCTGGAAATGAGCCAGAACGCGATCCGGATGTCGTGGACGCGCGACGAAGTCGACGCCCGCCTGCTGCACATCATGCAGGGCATCCACGCCGCCTGCCTGCAGTACGGCAAGCGACCGGATGGCCGCCTGAGCTATGTCGACGGCGCCAACATCGCTGGCTTCGTCAAGGTGGCGGACGCCATGCTGGCGCAGGGCGTGATCTGACGGACATCGCGCAGGAGCGCCTGTACGCGGTGCGGGCGAGCCTGTGCGTGTGGTCAGGGCTTGTTCGCTGCGACGACGAGCAACTCGTCATCGAGCCAGCGCGCCAGCCAGCCGCCGATCAGGGTCCGGGCATCTTCGGCGGTGACCGATGCGCACGCAGCGGCGAACGGGGTGCCGGATGCCATCGCCTCCAGCATGGCGGCTTCGTCGTCGCCGACCGACCGGAAGTGTGGCTGGAAGCCCTTGCGCCACACGAGCAGGCGGCCCGGCTGCGCCAGCACTTCGACCGGCGGCGGGGCTTCGCTGCGGTCCATCGCATGCCACAGGTCCAGCGTGTTGCGCGTGACAAACAACCATTGCGCCGTCGGGTGCAGGCGGAACACGACCTGCGCCCAGTCGTCGCCGTCGAAACTGCCGAGAATTTCGCCGGTGACCGGTTCGGCGTCGGCACCGTCGAAGGCCTGACGCAGGGCCCAGTCGAGCCGGGCCAGTTCCGACACCTCCGGGTCGTCCGGCCACGCCGCGCCCAGCCAGTCGGCGAAGCTGTCGCCGAAGGGCCGCAGGCTGAACTGGCTTGGCGGGTGGTCGGCGATCCAGGCAAGCGCGGTCGCTTCGAAACGCTCGTCGCCCAGCCACGCCCAGGTCTTGTCGAAGCTGTCCTTGAGCGTGTCGAGCAGGCGGACGCGGTAGGCATTGAAATAGATCTGTGCGCGATCGGCCTTCGCCAGACCGCCGGCGTCGGCCAGGGTGTTCAGGAAGTCGTTCGGCCTGTCGTGCAGGTAATCGATGAATTGCGTCTGCTGGCTGGCGAGCGCGCTCATGCGACGGCCTTTTCGAACGGTGCGCCGCGTTCGGCACGGATCGCGATGCGGCGGGCACGGTCGAGTTCGTGCAGTAGTTCGGGCAGTTCCGGAATGTGGTCGTCGCGTTCGATCATCGTCGCCACGTTGCCGAACATGCCGCAGGCAATTTCATACAGCGCCCACACTTCTTCGCACACCGGATGGTCGTGCGTGTCGACCAGGTGGTCGTCATGCGTCGAATGACCGGCCAGATGGATCTGCTGGATGCGGTTGGCTGGCATCGCTTGCAGGAAGTCGAGCGCGTCGAAGCCGTGATTGACGCTGCTGACATGGATATTGTTCACGTCGAGCAGCAGCAGGCAATCCGCCTCGTCGGCCACCCTGCGGATGAAATCCCACTCGGTCGAGTCCGACATGCCGTAGCACAGATAGCTCGACACATTTTCGAGCACCAGCCGGCGCCCCAGTTCGTGCTGGACCTGACCGATCTTGCGCACCAGCAGGCGGGCGGATTCTTCGGTGTACGGCAGCGGCAGCAGGTCATGCGAATTGCGGCCGTTGAAGCCGGTCCAGCATAGGTGATCGGAAATCCACAGCGGATCGATGCGGTCCGCCAGCCCCTTCAGTCGGGCGAGGTAGTGGCGATCAACCGGTTCGTCGGAGCCGATCGACAGCGCGACGCCGTGCATGGCCATCGGGTAGTCGGCGCGCAGCCGGTCCAGCATGGCCATCGGCTTGCCGCCGTCGACCATGAAGTTTTCGGAAACGATTTCCAGCCAGTCGAGCGGCGCCCGCTGTTCGAGCAACGCGGCGTAGTGGGCAGGGCGCAATCCCAGTCCGAATCCGGGTGATTCACGGGTCAAATTGTTCATGGGAGCGGTCCTGACAACCGGCGACATGGCATGCAAGGAAGAGCCGTTCGCGACCGGGCCCCATGCCCTTGCAGGCGCGGAATCCGTTCGCGAACGGCGCGAAGCGACAACGGGAGCGTTCTTACTTGGCGACCAGATCGCCGATGGTGCCGCCCTGCGTCAGGCAATCCTTGGCCGGAATGCCCTTGAAACCGTGGCCCTTGCAGGCGTTCTGACCCTTGCAGCTGTGCTCTGCAGTGGCGCAGTCGCTGTTGCCCTTGCAGGCGTGCAGGCCGTAGCAATGCACCTTGTCGCTGGCACCGATGGCCATGCCCTTCGAACCTGCCGGGGCATCCGCGGCAAATACCGAACCGGACAGGGCGAGCGCAGCGGCGGCAGCGGCAATCGAAGCACCGAAATTCATTGTGGACATCATGTTCTCCTGGGTAATGGGGGTGTGCCTGTAGGGCTGAGCAAGAACGGCATCCGCCGGCCGTCGGCCCGCGCAATGCGCTCTCCCGCCACTAGACCCGGACGCCATCGCCATGCTTACTTCACCCGGAGATTTTTTTCGCTGCCCTCGCGTCAGGGCTTTTTCAGTACTTCGTCATCGGACGGTGTCGCCCAGGGCAGCTGCTGCTTCTGCGCCTCGTCATGCCAGCGCTCCTCTTCTTCGTGGATGTAGCGCTGCGTCGTGCGTGCGTCGGTATGACGGGCGTCCTTCTGCACGAAGCGTTCGTTCATGCCGCTGTCGAGCTTGGCCGTAATGCCGGTGTGGCGTCCCCAGTGGGCCGAGGCGGCGCGCAGCTTTTCGCGCTTGTGTTCCGATGCCTCGGGCAACAGGTCGGCGGCGGCGTTGAACAGTTTTTTCAGGATCTGGTTGAGCCGGCGCGCGGTGATCGGGCTGCGGTCCTTGATCGACACCAGCAGCGGCGTGAGGTCGGTGCGTTTCGGCATGGCGCTCAAGCCCAGATGTTTCCGGTAGCGCACCAGCGCATGCACCATGTCATCGGCCACCGGCACCCTGGCCTGCTTGCCGCCCTTGCCCACGACATGCCACCACCAGCGGCCGCGCTCTTCGCGAAAGCTGTTCATGCGATGCGATTCCAGTTCGCCGGCACGCGGCGCCAGCATGTAGAGCAGGGCGGCGACGAAGCGCGCGCGTTCGTACTCGTCGCGTTCGCCGTCTGTTTCGCGCGGCAGGGCTTCAATGGCACGGGTGACGGCGTGCCACATTTCGGCGTCGAGAAAACGCTCGATCTTCTGCATTTCCTCGGTCTGCGCGATGACCTGGGCCGGCCCGGTCGCCGCCATGTTCAGCTTGCGCCGGCGCTGCCGGATCAGACCGAGCGGGTTGCCCGAGAGGTAGCCGGCGTCCACCAGGTAGGCCATCAGCGAGTTGATCGCCGCAATCGACGTGAGCACTGCCGAATCCGACAGCGGGCCGACGAAGGGCCGCCATGCGGGCTTCACGCGCGGCACTTTGGGTGCGCACCACAGCTTGGCCGGCTGCGGATCGGCCAGAAAGTGCAGATAGCCTTCGAAGTCCTGCCGGTTCAGGCTGGACAAGGGCTTGCCGCATTCGATCAGCGACCACAGCAGCAGCCGCTCGCACTCGCGCTGGTAGATGCGGTGCGTGCCGGGCGACTGTTCGTACTCGGTCAGAAAGCAGCGGATGGCGTCGACGTCGTTCGAGGCACTGATCTGCAGCCGCGCAGCGTCGGCGCGGTTCACGCCGGCGTGACCGTCGAGCGCGGCCGGCACCGTGATTTCGTCCAGCGGACGGATCGGAACCGGGCTTTCCGGCGTTACGGGCAGGGCGCTTTCGGTATTCATGGCAGCGTTCGGCGGGCAGTGTTGCAGGGGCAGGGCAGGTGGATGGTAACCGGCTTGTGGAACCATCCGGCGATTGCCCGGGTCAGGTTCGCGTCAGCAAACAACGCGATCATCGGGACCGATAAAAACGCAAGCCTGTCGTGCTCCGACCGTCGAGACATGCGGCGCAAACAGGTTATCCTTCGGCCGGTCCGATGCACAGCCCGACCCCGCTTTACCCATGAATCCACTTGCCACCATAGTGCTGCTGCCTCTTCTGGCAGGCACGTTGCTGTGTTTCGGCCTTGGCCGTGACAACTCGTCCGCCCGCCGCACGCTGACCGCTCTGGCGGCGGGGAGCGTGACGGTTGCCGCGCTCGCGCTGCTGTTGTCGCTTGCGCCGCAGATACTGGCCGGTCAGACGCTGATCGCCCACACCGACTGGGTGCCGTCGCTCGGCCTGTCCATCGGCTGGCGGCTCGACGGCCTCGCGCTGTTGTTTGCGCTGCTGATCACCGGCATCGGCCTGCTGATCGTCATCTACGCGCATTTCTATCTGGCGGCATCGGACCCGGCCGGCAAGTTCTACACGCTGCTGATGCTGTTCATGGCCGCCATGCTGGGTGTGGTCATGTCGGACAACATCATGCTGCTGGTGGTGTTCTGGGAACTGACCAGCGTGTCGTCCTTCCTGCTGGTCGGCTACTGGGGCCACAAGGAAGAGGCGAGGGCCGGTGCTCGCATGGCGCTGGCGGTCACCGGAGGTGGCGGTCTGGTCATGCTGGCCGGCTTCGTGTTGCTCGGTCAGGTCGCCGGCACCTACGAACTGAGCGAGCTGCTGACGCGCGGCGACATCATCAAGGCCGACCCGCTGTATCCGCTGTTGCTCGGGCTGATTCTGGTCGGCTGCTTCACCAAGAGCGCGCAGGTGCCTTTCCACTTCTGGCTGCCGGAAGCGATGGCGGCACCGACGCCGGTGTCGGCCTATCTGCATTCGGCCACCATGGTGAAGGCCGGCGTGTTCCTGCTGGCGCGGCTCTATCCGGCGCTCGGCGGTACCGACCTTTTCGAGGCAGTGGTGGCCAGTTTCGGTCTGGCCACGGTCGCCTTCGCCGCCTGGGTGGCAATCTTCAAGCACGACATGAAGGGCCTGCTGGCCTACTCGACGGTCAGCCATCTCGGCTTCATCACCTTCCTGATCGGGCTGGGTTCGCCGCTGTCGGCGGTGGCCGCGGTGTTCCACATCCTGAATCACGCGACCTTCAAGGCAGCGCTGTTCATGAGCGCCGGCATCATCGACCACGAAACCGGCACGCGCGACCTGCGTCGTCTGGGCGGGCTTTACCGGCTGATGCCCTGGACGGCCACGTTCGCCATGACGGCCGCCGCGGCGATGGCCGGCATTCCGCTGTTCAACGGTTTCCTGTCGAAGGAAATGTTCTTCCATGAAGCGGTCGAGTCGACGCTGCCGTGGGGTGTGGCCGTGCCGGTCATCGCCACTTTTGCCGGCATCTTTTCAATGGCGTATTCAGTGCGCCTGGTGCACGCGACCTTCTTCAACGGCGCGCCGAAGGATCTGCCGCCGGATGCGCATCCGCACGACCCGCCGATCGGCATGCTGGCGCCGGTCGCGCTGCTGGCCGTGCTGTGCGTCGTCGTCGGCGTGTTCCCGGCCGTGACCTACGGCCCGCTGGTGCAGGTCGCGGCCAGTGCGCTGCTCGGCACCGCTCCGCCCGAATATCACCTGGCGATCTGGCACGGCTTCAACCTGCCGCTGCTGATGAGCGCCATTGCGGTGGCGGGCGGTCTCGCGCTGTACTTCGCATTGCAGAAATCGTTCGGCCTGCCCGCCTACACACCGCAGCGCTGGTCCGGCAAAGCCAGCTTCACCTGCCTGATGGACAGCCTGTTCACGTTCGCCGGCAAGCTCACCGGCCGCCTCGAAAACGGCTCACTCCAGCGATCGCTGGCACTGATGGTGCTGCTGGTGCTGGTGCTGGCGGCGGCCCCTTTCGGTGCAGCGGACAGCCTGCCCCAGGCCGGCAGCCGTTCGCTGCTGGACGCACCGCCACTGGCCATCGTCGTGTGGGCGCTGCTGCTTGCTACGGGTGCGGCATTGGTCTGGACGCATCACGCACGCTTTCAGGCGGTCGTGCTGACCGGCGTCGTCGGCATGGTGACAGCGCTGACCTTCGTCGCGCTGTCGGCGCCCGATCTTGCGCTGACCCAACTGTCGGTCGAAGTGGTGTCCACGGTGCTGCTGCTGATGGGGCTTGCGCTGCTGCCGCAGACCACGCCGCGCGAATCGACGTCGCTGCGCTATGGCCGCGACGCCGCGCTGGCGCTGGCGGCCGGCGGCGGCGTGGCGGCGCTGGCCTGGCTCATGCTGACACGTGACCATTCATCGATTTCCTGGTTCTTCCTCGACAACACCCTGCCCGGCGGTGGCGGCACCAACGCGGTGAATGTGATCCTGGTCGATTTCCGCGGCTACGACACCTTCGGCGAAATCACCGTGCTCGGCATCGCTGCGCTGGGCGCGCTGGCCCTGCTCGACGGACTGCGCGTGAAGCGGCCGACAGTCGATACGGCGGGGCGTGCCTGGACCTTCGAACAGCAGCCGCTGTTGCTGCGGGTGGCGGCGCGCATCGTGCTGCCGCTGGCGCTGGTCGTATCGGCCTACATTTTCTGGCGCGGGCACAACCTGCCGGGCGGCGGTTTCATCGCCGGGCTGGTCACCGCCGTGGCACTGGTGCTGCAATTCATGGCGCTCGGTCAGGCGCGTGCCGAATCGGCGCTGCATGGTGCGGCCGGGCGGCGCTTCAGCCGCTGGATCGGCAGCGGCCTCGCGATCGCCGGGCTCACTGGTGTCGGCGCCTTTGTCTTCGGCAAACCTTTCCTGACCAGCGCACACGGACACCCGACGGTTGCGGTGCTGGGCGAACTGCCGTTGGCCAGCGCAGCAGTCTTCGACCTCGGGGTGTACATCACCGTGGTCGGTGCAACGCTGCTGATGCTGTCGGTGCTGGGCGCCGCCAGCAAGGAGAATCACGGATGAATGTGAGCATGGAGTTTCTGGTCGCCAGCGGCATCGGGTGGGTCACCGCCTGCGGGGTGTTCCTGATGCTGCGCGGCCGCAGCTTTCCGGTCGTGCTCGGCCTGACGCTGATCGGCTACGCGGTGAATGTGTTCATCTTCGCGATGGGCCGGCTGTGGACCGGCGCGCAACCCATCATCGGCAACGGCGAGGTGGTGGCCGATCCGCTGCCGCAGGCACTGGTGCTGACCGCCATCGTCATCGGTTTCGCCACCACCGGCTTCGTCATCGAACTGGCGCTGCGCAGCCATCACGAGTCGGGGACCGACCAGGTCGACGGCAAGGAGCCTGGCGCATGAGCATGCTCAGCCTGCTTTCGCCGCATCTGCCGGTACTCACCGTGCTGCTGCCTGCCTTCACCGCAATGCTGCTGGTGCTGATCGGCGACAGCCGCGAACGCCTGGTACTGACGCGGCGCATTGCGCTGGCGTCGGTCACGCTCGGCCTCCTGCTGGCGCTCAAGCTTGCGCTCGACGCGAATGGCGGCGAGTTGCGCGTGTATCGCGTCGGCGACTGGCCGGCACCGTTCGGCATCGTGCTGGTGGTCGACCGGCTGTCGGCACTGATGCTGGTGCTCACGCAGGCGGTCGCGCTGCCGGTGCTGCTGTATGCGAGCGGCGGTTGGGACAGTCACGGCCGCCACTTCCATGCGCTGATCCAGTTCCAGCTGATGGGTCTGTGCGGCGCCTTCGTCACCGGTGACCTGTTCAACCTGTTCGTGTTTTTCGAAGTGCTGCTGATCGCGTCCTACGTGCTGCTGGTGCATGGTCAGGGCAAGGAGCGCTTCCGCGTCGGCGTGCAGTACGTGGCGATCAATCTTGCCGCGTCGGCGCTGTTCCTGATCGGCGTGGCACTGATCTATGCGGTGACCGGCACGCTGAACATGGCCGATCTGGCGCAGCGCGTGCCGCTGGTTACCGGCGACGAGGCGCTGGTGCTGAAGGCGGCGGCGCTCATCCTGCTGGTGGTGTTCGGTGTCAAGGCAGCCATGTTGCCGCTCTACCTGTGGCTGCCGGCGACCTATGCCGCGGCCAGCGCGCCGGTGGCGGCACTGTTTGCCCTGATGACCAAGGTCGGCGTGTACAGCATCGTGCGCGTGCACGGCGTGATTTTCGGTGCAGACGGCGGCGCCTCGGCACTGGTGGCCGAGCCCTGGCTGCTGCCGCTGGCGCTGGGCACCAGCGCGCTTGCGGTGTTCGGCGCGCTGGCGGCGCAGACCTTGCCGCGGCTGGTCGCCTACCTCACGATCGCGTCGGTCGGTACGATACTCGCGTCGCTCGGCCTGTTCAGCACCGCAGCCTGGTCCGCCGCGCTGTATTACATGGCGCACAGCACGCTGGTCATCGCCGCGCTGTTCCTGCTGGTCGAACTGGTGGCTTCGCAACGGGGCGACGCCGACAGCCGGCTCGAAGCCGGCGCGCCCGTGGCGCAGCCGGTCCTGCTCGGGCTGATGCTCCTGCTCGCTGCGGCTTCGGCCGCGGGGCTGCCGCCGCTGCCCGGCTTCATCGGCAAGCTGATGGTGCTGCAGGCGTCCAGCGGTCACGATGCGCAGGTGTGGATCTGGATCGTCGTGCTGTCGGTGGGTTTCCTGACACTGGTCGGGCTGGCGCGCGCCGGCAGTCTGCTGTTCTGGAGCACACGACCCGAACTGGCCGGCACGGGCACGGCCGCCGGCGCCAGCAGCAAGCTGGTGCTCGCCACGATCGCTCTGCTGGTCGGCGGCGTTGCGATGACAGTGCTGGCCGATCCGCTCAAGCGCTACACCGATGCCGCGGCCGCACAGCTGACCGACCATCGCGCCTACTCGCTCGGTGTGCTGGGCGGCGAGGGCGTCGACACCACGCGGCCCTATGTTTTCCCGCGACCGGCGGCAGGCGCGCCAGCCGGGCAGGGTACGGAAGGAGGGCCGTGATGGCGACCGAAACATCCCACCCCAAGCGCTGGCTGGCGCACCCTTTCATGTCGGCCATCATCGCTGCCAGCTGGCTGCTGCTGCAACAGTCGTTCGCCGTGCCGCAGCTGATCACCGCCACGGTGCTCGCGCTGCTGCTGCCACGCGTACTGGCGGGTTTTCTCGGACCGCAGGTGAAGGTTTCGTCCTGGGCAACCGTTGTGCGCTTCACCGGCATCGTGCTGTGGGACATCGTGGTGTCCAACATCACGGTCGCGAAGATCGTGCTCAATCCGATGCGCGAACCGCGCCCCGCGTGGGTGCCGGTTCCGCTGGACATCCGGCACCCGAACGGCATCGCCTTGCTGGCGACCATCATCACGACCACGCCGGGCACGGTGTCGTGCGTGATCGACGAGGCGCGCCATGAAATCCTGGTGCATGCGCTCGACTGCAGTGACCCGGCCGCGATGGCGCAGGACATCAAGAACCGTTACGAACGACCGCTGCGGGAGATTTTCGAATGATGCCGCTGGCCCTCGACATTGCCGTCGCCGCTGTTGCACTGGCCATGCTGCTGTGCGCATTCCGCCTGTTCCGCGGCCCTGAAGTGACTGACCGCCTGCTGGCGCTCGATACGCTCTACATCAATGTGGTGGCATTGGTCGTGCTGCTGGGCATCCGCCAGCAGACCGAACTGCTGTTCGAGGCGGCGTTGATCGTCGCCATGCTGGGTTTCGTGTCGACGGTGGCGCTGGCGCGTTATCTGACGCGCGGCGACGTGATCGAGTAAGGCATCTATATATGGACACACTGCATCCACTGGTCGACGCCCTGATATCGCTGATGCTCATCATCGGCGCGCTGTTCACGCTGGTCGGCGGCATCGGTCTGGCGCGCTTCGGCGATTTCTTCATGCGCCTGCACGCACCGACCAAAGCCACGACGCTGGGCGTTGGTGGCGTGTTGATCGCCGCGATGGTCTACAGCTGGGCCAGCGGCCGCTTCGGGGTGCCCGAACTGCTCATCACATTGTTCCTGTTCATTACCGCGCCCGTATCAGCCAATTTGATGGCGAAGGCTGCGCTGCATCTGAAGGTGCAATCAAAGGCAGGTCGTCCGGCGGGTATGAACGACGGAGCGGCAGCCCCGGGCAAGCAAGGCTGAGCGGGCGAATGGGTCTTTACCAACCTTCGCTGCCCGGAGGCTTATGTTCTGAAAATTACTGTTTTCAGAAGTGATAAAGATGTTGGCGCGTCAGTGAATTCGGGCTGTCCAGTTCGGTTCTTTCACTGGCTGGCCGGTAGCTCCATGTTCCGCGCGGCAGGTGCGACCGGTCGATCGGCTCCGGACTGAATGGATTCGGATCGGAAGTGATCAGACTGCAATCGTCATCCTGCAGTAATCGCACGCCGGATTGCCGCCTGCGGCGCAGCGTCATCCAGCCTGACCTCGCCACCGAGCGGAATCACGCCGAGCGTCGCCCAGAGCGCGGTCAGATCGACCGGTGCCGGCGTGTCCTTCATCTGCGCATACAGAGTGGCCAATACGGATGTTCCGGTGGCGGCATCGGCGACCGACAGCAACTGTTCGACCGGCCAGCGATGCTCGATCGAACCCCCTTCAGCAAGCACGCCGCGCAGTGCATGCTGCAGCCCGTGATGGTTGCCCGTGGCCTCGCGGATGGCGATATCGGCCAGCAGACAGAACAGCGCACCGCCCCAGTAGGTTCGGCCCCACGTGTGTGTATGGTTCAGCCCCTCGTCACCCGGCTGTGGCAGCCCATGCGGCATGCCTCGCACAAAGCCGCTCCATAGGCTCGCCGGCGTCGACTGACCGATGCGCACGCGCGCAACCGATTCGACATAGGTGGCGGTGCCCTCTTCCAGCCACACCTGATCGTCAGCCAGCGACGGCAGTGCCAGATGCGCCATTTCGTGCATCAATACCCAGCTGTCGAGCATCGCCGCCGGGGTGACCGAGCGGCCGATCGGCATGCGGATGGCTGGGCCGCGATAGCTCCAGGTGGTGCCATTGATCCGGGAGCCGTCGGCAGAAATGAACAGCAGCCGGGTCTGCGGCACCGGAAAGCATCCGTAGAAATCGGCGATCGCGCGGGCGCTATGCGTCACCCAGCGCTCGATCACCGCACGCTGAGCTGCTGGCAGATCGGCCGCGGCGGCCAGCCGTATGACACCACCCCTGACGTGCAGCTCGCGCACCGGCATCGTGTCGAAAGCGTCATAGGGCATGCCGAAGCCGGACAGGCCCTCCGACCGCCAATCAGTGTGCGCAGGCGTGGCCGCGTGCAGCAATGCCGGAAGTCCGGCCACTGCGAGTGCTTCGAGACAAGTCCTGCGAGCGCGTTTCATGCGGTCCCTCCCTCCCGGCCATTCCGGGCAGGCCGCCGCAATCACATGATCAAGGTCGCCGCGCATCCGGTACCGAAACGACCCGAATGCCCGCAGTTTCCTTACTTGTCGCAGCGCCGACCCGCCCGCGGTAGTGACTGCTGCACTGCAGTGCGTACGAAGGACGCGCGTCATTCAATTCGGCGCAGTTCATGCCGTAAAGAAAGACTGACCGTTCACCTTTCCCCTCGTCGGCGGCTCTGCAACCCATGCGCTTTCTGTCGAATACCCGGATCGCCACCCGCCTGTCGCTCGCCTTTGGCGCCGTGCTGGCAACGATGGGTTTCATGATCCTGTTCTCGCTCGGTCAGATCGAAAACACGACCGGCTCCAGCCAACGGTTGGCGACCGCGAGCCTGAACATGGTCACGCTGGCGCGCGATGCTCAGGCCGCGGCGCAGGCGGGGGCCGTGCATCTGCACGAACTGTTCATCCTGCCAGCGCAGGCTCAGCGCATTCCGGTCTACCCATTGATCGACGCACAGGCGCGCAAGCGCGAGGCGGCGATCGCCGCCCTGCTCGCCTCGGAAGATGCTGCGTACTACCGCAGCCAGCTCGACAGCGTGGTGCATTACCGCGACCGCTACGTGGAGGCCTTCGACGCGACGGTCGAGGCGGTCGAACTCAATGCAGACCAGGCGCGTGCGCCGATGATCGAACGCACCATGCCGGCACTGGAAAACATGCTGGCTGCACTCGATGCGCTGGTCACCGCTCAGTCGGAGCGCGCCGACCAGAAGCTGCTCGGCATCAACACGCTCAAGGCGCAGAGCCGCAATGCCATCTTGTCACTCGGCGGCGTGGCGGTGCTGCTGGCTTGCCTGTCGGCGCTGACCATCACGCGCTCGATCGCACGGCCGCTCGCGCAGACCGAAAAGCTGGCGCGCGACATTGCCGCCGGAGAACTGTGCAGTACGTTGCCGCCCGCCGGGAAGGATGAAGTCGGCGGATTGATCCGTGCGCTGGACGACATGCGCCATGGCATTGCGGCGCGCGAAACGCGGATTGCCGACCTCGCGTACAAGGACGGGCTGACCGGTCTGCCCAACCGCACACTGTTCATCGATCGACTGCAGCAGGCGCTGGAGGTGGCGCGCCGCAACGCGCATCCGCTGTCGCTGCTGGTGCTCGACATTGACCGTTTCAAGACGGTTAATGACGTGCTCGGACATCCGGTGGGTGACCGTCTGCTGATGCAGATCGCGCAGCGCCTGCAGTCAGTTGGCCTGAGTGATTCGGACCTGCTGGCACGCATTTCCGGTGACGAGTTCCGGCTGCTGCTGCCCACGCAGGATGTCGATCAGGCGGTACAGGTAGCGCGCCGGCTGATCGGTGCGCTGCATCAGCCGATCGAACTGGATGGTCACGCAATCGATGTCAGTGCCAGTGTGGGCATCTCCAGTTTTCCGGCACATGGCGAAAGCGCCGATGTGCTCATGTCGCGCGCCGACCTCGCAATGTATGTGGCGAAACAGGGTGGTGACGGCTTCGTATGCTTCGACAGCATGCTGGAACGCAGCACCGATCAGGGTCTTTCTCTGCTCAGCGACCTCCGCCGTGCGGTCGAACGCGACGAATTGACACTGCACTTCCAGCCCAAGATCAAGCTGCCGGGACGGACCTGCGAATCGGTCGAAGTGCTGGTGCGCTGGCAGCACCCGACACGCGGCATGATTCCGCCGGACCAGTTCATTCCATTCGCTGAAGAGACCGGCTTCATCCGCAACATCACCTGTTGGGTGCTCGAAAGGGCCTGCTCTGTCGCAGCGGCGTGGGCGCTCGACGGCCGGTCGCTGGGCATCAACGTGAATGTATCGACCCGCGACCTGGTGAGCATGGACCTGCCGTCGGTGGTCGCCGGTGTGCTGGCACGCCAGGAACTGAACCCGGCCCTGCTGTGCCTCGAAATCACCGAGAGCGCCATCATGGGTGACCCGGCGCTGGCGCTGGCTTCGCTTTCACGGCTCAACGAGATGGGCGTGCGGCTGTCGATCGACGACTTCGGCACCGGCTATTCGTCGCTTGCCTATCTGAAGAAGCTGCCGGTGCAGGAGCTCAAGATCGATCGCTCCTTCGTCATGAATCTCGACCGCGACAGCGGCGATGCGATGATCGTGCGCTCGACCATCGAACTGGCGCACAACTTCGGTCTGAAAGTGGTCGCCGAGGGCGTCGAGAACGAACACATCTGCCAGACCCTGATCCGCCTGGGCTGCGACGAGGCGCAGGGTTATCACTTCGGCCGACCGATGCCAGCCGACGAATTCGAAGTCTGGTACCGGCAGTCGGCGACCTTCGCCGACGCCGTTCAGCGCGTCGCGCGCCTGTAGGTCACCACCAGCACATCGCGCCAGGCCGGCTTCGACGGGTCCAGCGGATGGATGGGCGTCACGCCGTGCAGCGCGCGCTGGTCGTTCACCAGTGCCGCGTCGCACGGTGCAGTCAGCGTGAAGCTGTCCAGAGGATCACCGTCGGGCGAAAAGATTTCGGTGGTGCCGCTTTCGACGTTCTCACGCCGCACCATCATCACCAGCACGAAATCGACGCCGTCTCGATGCACGCCTTCCGGCGTCGGCTTGCCGGCACCGTCCGGCAGCGCCTCGATGCGGAACTGGTGCACCTCGATGTGCGCAGCCGAGCCCGGATGCAGGCGCTGGAACACGCCCAGGCCAAGCCGGATCGCGGTCTGCATCGTCGCGCCCTGCATCACCTCGGGCGCGATCGGCGCGAAATGGCGCGCGACGCCGCCGTTCAGATTGTTGTAGTCGAGGCTCTGGTAATGCGGCTGATGCGCTTCGAGCACCGCGTCGAGGCTGTCGGCCGGCGCGCTCAGCACCGCGTAGCGCCGGCGCCGGTAGCGGCCGCCGTCCGCCATATAGGTATCGCGCTCCAGCGAGCCCCAGCTGGCAGCGAAACGGTCCCAGTCGTTGTTCCAGCCCGCTTCGAGGCTCGCCAGACCGTTCTTCGTGTGGTCAGCCGGCAGGAAGCAGAAATCATGCGTGGCAATACAGTCCGCGAGGGCATGCGGATCGTTGCCGTGAGTGGTGTGTGCGGGCATGAACGGAGACCGGGCGAAAAACGCGAAGCCGCAGACGATACTCCGCGCAACCGGACTACGCATGTCCGCCGCCAATTAGAATCAGCGCCTCACCCGGAATGACGTCACATGCCCCGCTTCTGCGCCAACCTGTCACTGCTGTTTACGGAACAGCCCTTCGCAGGGCGCTACGCGGCCGCCGCGCGCGCCGGCTTCACCGGCGTCGAATGCCACTTTCCGTACGCCGAGCCGGCCGACGAGCTGACCGAAGCCTTGGGTGTCCATCGGCTCGAACAAGTGTTGTTCAATCTGCCGCCCGGCGACTGGTCGGCCGGCGAGCGCGGCATCGCCTGCCTGCCGGACCGGGTGGATGAATTCGAAACCGGTGTGGCGCAGGCGCTCGACTACGCGCGGGCGCTGGGTTGCCGACGCATCAACTGCCTGGCCGGTCTGGCGCCGGCCGGTGCCGAACGTGGCGAACTGCTGGCCGTGCTGGAACGCAACGTGCGCTTTGCCGCGCGCGCGCTGTCGCGCGAAGGCATCGAACTGATGGTCGAGCCGATCAACACGCGCGACATGCCGGGCTTCTTGCTGAATCGTTCGGCCGACACACTGGCGTTCATCGAACGGGTAGGCGAGCCGAATGTGAAGCTTCAATACGACGTCTATCACATGCAGATCATGGAAGGCGACCTCGCCCGCACCCTGCAGCGCGAACTCGCTCGCATCGGCCATGTGCAGATCGCCGACAACCCCGGCCGCCACGAACCGGGCAGCGGCGAAATCAATTACGCCTTCCTGTTCGACTGGCTCGATCGCATCGGTTACACCGGCTGGGTCAGCGCCGAATACATCCCGGCCGGCGACACTGCGGCCGGGCTGGGCTGGATGCCACCCCACCATCACGTTCGAGGCTGAGCAGGTCGCGTGCGTTGTTGGGCATCGCTGCGCTCACCCCAACCTACGACCCCGCCAGCACCTTGCCCGGCACCGACCGTAGGTTGGGGTGAGCGCAGCGATGCCCAACACCCGAAGCCGCCCCCGCCCCCACCGCAGGTCGGAGGAAGCGCAACGATGCCCGACAACCAAATCCCCCGCCCCGGCACCGACCGTAGGTTGGGGTGAGCGCAGCGATGCCCAACGCCCGCCTCAGATCGGCAGCGCCCTACTTCACCGCATTCGGAAAGAACAGCTGCTGACCGTCGATCCTGTAGTCGGCGATGGCAGCCTGCCCGTCAGCCGACACGACCCAGTCGATGAACGCCTGACCGTCGGCCTTCTTCACGTGCGGGTGCTTGTCCGGATTGACCAGAATCACGCCGTACTGGTTGAACAGCCGCTTGTCGCCTTCGACCGTCACGGTCAGGTCGGCGCGGTTTCTGAACGACAGCCAGGTGCCGCGATCGGCCAGGATGTAGGCGTTCATTGACGCTGCGGTGTTCAGCGCCGCTCCCATGCCGGACCCGGTGTCGCGGTACCAGGCGCCCTTGACCGCGTCGAGGTCGATGCCGGCGGCCGTCCACAGGCGCAGCTCGGCGGCGTGCGTGCCGCTCTTGTCGCCGCGCGACACGAACGGCGCCTGCGCCGCCTGTATCGTTTTCAGCGCATCGGTGATGTCCTTGACGCCAGCGGCTTTCGCCGGATCCGACTTCGGGCCGACCAGGATGAAGTCGTTGTACATGACCTCCTGGCGCTTCACGCCGAAGCCTTCGGCGATGAATTTCTCTTCCGCCGCCTTGTCATGCACGAACACGACGTCGGCGTCGCCGCGACGTGCCATGTCGAGCGCCTGACCGGTGCCGAGGGCGACCACTCGCACTTCGATGCCGGTCCTGGCCTGGAACACCGGCAGCAGATGCTTGAACAGGCCCGACTGTTCGGTGGACGTGGTCGAGGACACCGTGATGAAACGGTCGGCCGCGCGGGCGAAAGGCGCGCCCAGCGTGATCGCGGCGGCCACTGCCGTGGCGATGAAGGAACGGCGGATCATGCCCATGCAAGCTCTCCTCTGAGGTAATTCCCGGCTTCGGCCGAGCGCGGTGCAGTAAAAAAATCGGCGACCGGCGTGTGTTCGGTGATGCGGCCGCTGTCGACGAAAACGATGTCGTCGGCCAGCCGACGCGCCTGGCCGAGGTGATGGGTAACCATGACGATGCTGCAGCCTTCATCGGCGATGACGCGGATCAGGCGTTCGACTTCGGCCGCCGCACCCGGATCGAGGCTGGCGGTCGGCTCGTCGAGGAAGAGCACGCGCGGGCGCAGCGCCCAGGCGCGGGCCAGTGCCGCGCGCTGCTGTTCGCCGCCGGACAGCACGCGCGCGGGCCGGTCGGCCAGCGCGGTCAGACCGACGCGTTCGAGCACATCGAGCGCCCGCGCGCGGCGCTCGGCCGACGGAACGCCGGCCAGATCGAGCGCGTAGACGACGTTGTCGAGCACGCTTCGGCGCAGCATGACCGGCCGCTGGAACACCATGGCCTGCGCCGGGCGACCGCTGCCGCCGTTCCACAGGATGCGGCCGGCGCTCGGTTCGATCAGGCCGTGCATCAGGCGCATCAGCACGCTTTTGCCAGCGCCGTTGGGGCCGAGGATGAGCGTGCGCCGCCCTGCTTCGATGCGCAGCGACACGTCGCGGATGAGCGTGCGATCACCCGCGTCGTAGCGCAGAGCGTCGAGCGTGAGCAGTGCGTCAGCCATGGCGACGTACCGCCCATTCGCGTACCGCGTGCGCCAGTGCGTTGAGCAGCAGCACGATGGCAATCAGGATGAAGCCGAGTGCCAGCGCCAGCGGCAGGTCACCCTTGCTGGTTTCCAGCGCAATGCTGGTGGTCATGACGCGGGTGACGCCGTCGATGTTGCCGCCGACGATCATCACCGCGCCCACCTCCGCCACCGCCCGTCCGAGGCCAGCCAGCACTGCCGTGCTGAGCGAGAAACGGGTGTCGACCAGCAGGGTGAAGGCGGCGCGCGGTGTCGAGGCGCCGAGCGAGCGCAGTTGTTCTTCGTAGTCGCGCCAGGCGTCGGCCACGATCTGACGCGACAGCGCGGCAACGATGGGTGTGATGAGAACCACCTGCGCGATCACCATCGCGGTCGGTGTGAACAACAGGCCGAAAGATCCGAGCGGGCCGGCACGTGACAGCAGCAGATAGACCAGCAGACCGATGACCACCGGCGGCAACCCCATCAGGCCGTTCAGGATGACGGTCAGCGGCTTGCGACCGGGAAAGCGTCCGACCGCCACCGCCGCGCCGATCGGCAGGCCGACGCAGGACGCGAAAAAGACCGCCGTCAGGCTGACCTGCAGGCTGAGCGTCACGATGCCCAGCAGTTGCGGATCGGCGGCGAGCACCAGCCCGCCCGCGGTCAGGAAGCTTTCGCTGAGTGTGCTCATGCCTGGCGGTCACCGGGCATGGTCCTCGGTAGTTTGATTCGCCGCCCTCGAAAACTCATTATCTGCATTCTGAAACACATAAGATCCGGGAAGCTATCGCTCTACGACGAGGCTTCCTATATGTCAGAGATTGCCGTAACACCTCCGCGACTCGGAATCGAGTGGGATTTCGGCCCGGATGCGCCGGCCGGCATTGGCCGGCTGCTGTCGCTGCTCGCCGCGATCGAGGCGACCGGATCGATTGCCGGCGCCGCGCGCCAGAACGGTTTGTCGTATCGCAATGCGTGGGGGCTGATCAATGCCTGGCAGGGTTATTTCGGCCAGACCTTGATTTCGACCGCGCGCGCCAGTGGTTCGACGCTGGAGGACTTTGCCCGCCAGTTGCTGGCGGTCGACCGCGACGCCCGGCAGTCGCTCGCTGCCGCGCTGCGCACGGCCAGCCAGCCGATGCGTGCATTGCCGCGGCACGCATCCAGTGGTGTCGCGGGCGCCCTGCGCATCGCTGCCAGCCATGATCCACTGCTGAACGACCTGATCCGCCAGTTGCGCCACGACGGCCGGAGCGCAACCCTGAGCACGCACGGCAGCCTGGAATCGCTGCTCGCGTTGGCAGCACGCCGCTGCGACATCGCCGGCTTTCACTGTCCGATCGGCGAACTGGGTCGCGATATCTGGACGCTCTACCTCGCGCAGCACGGTCTGCCGCGTCTGCGTCTGCTGGGTTTCGCGCGCCGCAGGCAAGGCCTGATCCTCGCCCGCGGCAATCCCCGGGGTGTGCGCGGGATGAGTGATCTGATGCGTGCCGACCTGCGCTTCGTGCATCGCCAGCCCGGCGCCGGCACACGGCTCGCGTTCGACCAGCTGGCGCGTCAGGCCGGACTCGATACCCGAGCGCTGAACGAGGGCGACGAAGAGCACACCCATGCTGCGGTGGCGGCACTGATCGCCAGTGACGAAGCCGATGCGGGGCTGGGGCTGGAGGCCTTTGCGCGACGGCTGGGCCTGGAATTCCTGCCGCTGTTCGAGGAAATGTACTTTCTGGCGCTGCGCGACAGCCCGGCGTCGCGTCAGACGCTCGATGTGCTGGGTAGCCTGTTGCGCCAGCGCGACTGGCGGACGCGGGCGCAGGACCTGAGCGGTTACACGCTGGACGAGGCCGGCGTCGGATACGGCGTGCCAGAGGCCGAACACCTGCTGTTCGGGCGCTGATCCGCTGCCCGTCAGCCCTGGCTGTCGCGGGTCTGCAGCAGTCTCGCGCGCACCGGATGGTGGCGCGGCAACAGTTCGACCAGGCGCTCCACCGCATCGACCGCTTCGGGCGACTGACCGAGATGGGTCAGCAGCAGGTCCGGGTCATCGATGCGGAAGATGGCATCCGACAGCCGTGATTCGAGACAGTCGCGCCAGGTGCGCAGCAGCGGGCTTTCGGTCCGTGGCAGAAAGTCGCCGCGGTAACCGGCCAGCGCCGCCTCGACGCGACCGGCAGTGAGCGCCTGTTCCAGATCCATGAAGTCAGCCTGCCAGTTCACCAGCAGTCGATACGGGCGCGAGCCGATCGCCCCGCCGAGGCGTTCGCGCAGTTGCGACACTTCGGTCTTCAGCGTGGCCACACCGACCGAGCGGTCGCCGTAGATGGCTGCGTGCAGGCGTTCCAGATCCAGACCTTCCGGATGCAGCGCCAGCAGGCACAGGATTTCGATCTGCCGCGGCGACAGTGGCAGCACCTTGCCGTGTATCGAGACCTGCGGCGTACCGAGCATGCGCAGGCGCAACACCGGCGCCTGACTGACCCCCTGAAGGGCCTGCGATACCCGCGCAGCGAAACGTTCGACCGCATGCAGCGCCAGCGGTGAATGGCGGTTCCACGTGGTCGACAGGTCGACCACGCCCATCACCTCACCGCTGACCGTGTCGCGAACCGGGGCGGCGTAGCACACCCAGTCCTGCACCGCCGGAATGAAATGTTCGGCCGAAAAAACGCTTGCCGGGCGGCGATGACGCAGCGCAAGCGCCAGCGCATTGGTGCCGACGGAACGTTCGTCCCAGCGCCCGCCGGGCACGAAATGCACGCGCTCGGCGCGGGTACGCATGCTGCGGCTGCAGCCGGTCCACAGCAGGCGGCCATCGGCGTCGCTGACCGCTGCCACCATGCCGCTCTCGATCGCCACCGTTTCCAGTTCGTCGACGCAGGCGACCAGCGCCTGACCGTAGGCAGAGCCGGACCAGTCCGGTGCGGTGTCGTCGAGCGGCGCCGCCGAGCAGGTTTCGGACACGGCTTCGCGCGAGCGTTGCCACGAGCCGGCGATGTCCATGCCCACCACGACGATGTGTTCGCCGGTGCTGCGTTCACCGCGACGCAGCGATTCGATGCGCCGCCGGCGATCCGCCAGCCGGCCTGCCGTATTGTTCATATGCCTCCTCCACCTACCGGATACCTACCCCGCACGGACTAGCGTGCAGGCCGACCCTGTGTTCTTGTGCCGCGCATTCGACGTCGGCCGCAGGGCAACCGATCATTCGAGGAGACAGATCATGCGCTATGCCGACCCCGGTCAACCCGGTTCGAAACTCACTTTCAAGGCCCGCTACGACAATTTCATCGGCGGCGAGTGGGTACCGCCAGTTGAAGGCCAGTACTTCGACAATACGACACCGGTCACTGGCAAAGTGTTCTGCCAGGTTGCCCGTTCGCAGGCCGCCGACATCGAACTTGCGCTGGATGCCGCTCACAAGGCGCGCGAAGGCTGGGCCCGCACTGCGCCAGCGCAACGCGCCGCCGTGCTGTTCAGGATCGCCGACCGCCTCGAAGCCAATCTTGAGTTGCTGGCCGTCGCCGAAACCTGGGAAAACGGCAAACCGGTGCGGGAAACCCTGGCTGCCGACATCCCGCTCGCGATCGACCACTTCCGCTACTTCGCCAGCTGCATCAGGGCGCAGGAAGGCGCGCTGTCGGAAATCGACGAAACCACCGTCGCTTACCATTTCCACGAACCGCTGGGCGTTGTCGGGCAGATCATTCCGTGGAACTTCCCGATCCTGATGGCTGCGTGGAAAATCGCACCGGCTCTGGCTGCGGGCAACTGCATCGTGATGAAGCCGGCGGAGCAGACCCCGGTCAGCCTGCTGGTCCTGATCGAACTGATCCAGGACCTGCTGCCGCCGGGCATCCTGAACATCGTCAATGGTTTCGGCATCGAAGCCGGCAAGCCGCTGGCCACCAACAAGCGCATCGCAAAGATCGCCTTCACCGGGGAAACTACGACCGGGCGACTGATCATGCAATATGCTTCGCAGAACATAATCCCCTCGACCGTGGAGCTGGGCGGCAAGTCACCGAACGTGTTCTTCGACGATGTGATGGACGCCGACGACGACTACTTCGACAAGTGCCTGGAAGGTTTCGCGATGTTTTCGCTGAACCAGGGTGAAGTGTGCACCTGCCCGAGCCGAGCGCTGGTCCAGGAAAACATTGCTGACAAGTTCATCGAGCGCGCCATCGCCCGCGTGAATCAGGTGCGCGGCGGTCACCCGCTCGATACCGACACCATGATCGGCGCCCAGGCCAGTTCCGACCAGCACGAAAAGATCCTGTCCTACATCGACATCGGCCGTCAGGAAGGCGCGGAAGTGCTGACCGGCGGCAGCGTGCGCAAGGAAGCGGAAGCGGGCGGTTACTACATCCAGCCGACCGTGCTGAAGGGGCACAACAAGATGCGCGTGTTCCAGGAAGAAATCTTCGGCCCGGTGCTTGCGCTCACCACCTTCAAGGACGAAGCCGACGCGCTGGCCATCGCCAACGACACGCTGTACGGTCTGGGTGCCGGCCTGTGGTCGCGTTCGGTGCATCGCACCTACCGCATGGGACGCGCCATCCAGGCCGGCCGCGTATGGACCAACTGCTACCACCTGTACCCGGCGCATGCCGCTTTCGGTGGCTACAAGCAGTCGGGCATCGGCCGCGAAAACCACAAGATGATGCTGGACCACTACCAGCAGACCAAGAATCTGCTGGTGAGCTACTCGACGAAGGCGCTCGGATTCTTCTGATCCTGCGAGGTGGCAGCGCGGTCCGGATCGCCGCGGCAAGGTGAGCCGGATCGGTGAAGGGGCGGACGGTCAGATCGTTCGCCTCTTCGTCCATCCGAGACTGTATCATTCATACAAAATATCAATTAATCATTGGTTTGAAGCTGTTATCTCGATTCAATTTCATGATTTGCGAGGCAACATCATGGTGACCCGCGTATCCGCCACACCGCTGGCGCTGGACTGGATAGACCGGCTGGCGCGCAAGCACGGCCCGCTGATGTTCCATCAGTCGGGCGGCTGCTGCGACGGCAGCGCGCCGATGTGCTACCCGCAGGGCGAATTCACGCTCGGCAATTCCGATGTGCAGCTGGGCGAAATCGGCGGCATGCCTTTCTGGATGAGCGAATCGCAGTTCGAGTACTGGCAGCACACCCACCTGATCATCGATGCAGTGCCCGGACGGGGCGCCGGCTTTTCGATCGAAGCGCCTGAAGGCATCCGCTTCCTGACCCGCTCGCGGCTGTACGAACCGCACGAAGAGGCCGAACTGGTGCTGCTGGGCGCGCCGGCGCACGGCTGAGGTGTGCGCCGCCGCCTTCCGACGGACTCAGTCGGACTGCAGGAAGCGCTCGACCAGTCGCGTCCAGTAAGCCACGCCGAGCGGAATGACCGCATCGTTGAAGTCGTAGCGCGGGTTGTGCAGCATGCAGCCGCCGCCTTCTTCATGGCCGGGGCGCGACCCGCCATCCGGCCCGCCGCCATTGCCGAGCCAGATGTAGCAACCCGGCCTGCATTCGAGCATGTAGGCGAAATCTTCCGCTCCCATGCTCGGTGGATAGTTCGTGCGTACCGCCGCCTCCCCCATCAACTCGTGCCCGACGGCCGCGCAGAATGACGCCTCGGCCGGGCTATTCACGGTCGGTGGATAGCCGCGCCGGTAGCTGACCGCAACCGTCACGCCATGCGCCGCCGCCACACCTTCCGCGACACGCCGGATGCCCGCTTCGAGCTGGTCGCGCACCTCGGGCGAAAACGCCCGTGCCGTGCCGCGCAGCGTGGCCGACTGCGGAATGACGTTGTAGGCCTCGCCGGCATGAAACTGCGTGATGCTGACCACGCCGCAATCCACCGGCGACACATTGCGCGACACGATGGATTGCAGCGCCTGCACGATGGCCGCGCCGGCCAGCACCGGGTCGGCGCCCAGATGCGGCATCGCGGCATGTGCGCCGCGACCTTCGATCACGATTTCGATCTCGTCGCTGCTGGCCATGGCCGGCCCGTCATGCACCGCCATTTCGCCGACCGGCAGGCCGGGCCAGTTGTGCAGCCCGAACACCGCCTGCATCGGAAAGCGCTCGAACAGGCCGTCCGCGATCATCGCCGCAGCGCCGCCCCTGCCCTCCTCGGCCGGCTGGAAGATGAAATTCACCGTGCCGTCGAAACAGCGGGTCGCCGCCAGATACTCGGCCGCGGCCAGCAGCATCGCGGTATGGCCATCGTGGCCGCAGCCGTGCATGCGCCCGGAATGGGTCGAGCGATGGGCAAAGGTGTTCTGTTCGGTCATCGGCAGCGCGTCCATGTCGGCGCGCAGTCCGATGGCCGCCTTGCCGTGGCCTGCGCGAAGCACGCCGACCACACCGGTGCGGCCGATGCCCTCATGCACTTCGATGCCGGACGCGCGCAGCGTGCGCGCCACGATCGCGGCGGTGCGCGTTTCCTCGTAAGCCAGTTCCGGATGGGCATGCAGGTCGCGCCGGATCGACGTCCAGCGGGCATGCCGTTCGCCCAGTGCGTCGACCAGCGGATGCGCGCTTTTGTGGGCGCTGCTCATTGCAATGATCTCACTGCAATTCCTCGACTTCCGAAAACATCGCCGCCTGTCCGCAGAACTGGCCGTCCGCATCGAGCACCTTCCACACCGTGGCGTGGCTGATGCGGAAAAGCGTGCCGTCGCGGCGCACCCGCACGCCGCAGTAGTCGCTGATATAGCCCTGCTGGGTCACCATTTCGAGCAGGCGTGCCCGTTCGTCGCGTTCCGGCTCGCGCGCCGACAGGCGCGACGGCAGCGTGACGAATTCGTCCCACGCGTAGCCGAACAGTCGCTGCGCGAACAGGTTGGCGTAATTGAATACCGGATCGCGCTGGGTGCCGTGCGACACCAGCGCGAAATGCGCGTTGTAAAGCGTGAGCGCATCCGACGGCAACCGCTGGCCGGTCAGGCGCTCGAAGCTCTCGGCCAGCAGACGGCTGTGTTCGCGCAGGAACTTGTGATCGGGCATTACGCTCATGACGCGAACGATACCATCGCCACCATGCGCCGCGACCTCATCACCCTGCGCCCTGAAGGGCTTTACTGCCCTGCCGGCGACTTCTTCATCGACCCCTGGCGGCCGGTCGAACGCGCCGTCATCACGCATGCCCACGCCGACCATGCGCGCACCGGGCACCGCCGCTATCTGGCCAGCGCCGAGGGCGAGCGGGTGCTGCGCGCGCGGCTGGGCGACATCACGCTGCAGACGCTGCCCTGGGGCGAACGCATATATATAGGGGATGCGGCAGTGTCGCTGCACCCGGCCGGTCACGTGCTCGGTTCGGCACAGATCAGGGTCGAGGTCGCTGGCGAGGTTTGGGTCGCCTCGGGCGACTACAAACTCGAGCCGGACGCGACCTGCACGGCATTCGACCCGGTGCGGGCGCATACCTTCATCACCGAATCGACCTTCGGTCTGCCGATCTACCGCTGGCCGGCGCAGGACACGCTGTTCGCCGAACTCAACCAGTGGTGGCGCGGCAACGCCGACGCCGGGCGCGCCAGCGTGGTGTTCGCCTACGCGTTCGGCAAGTCGCAGCGCATCCTGGCCGGCCTCGATCCCGCAATCGGCCCCATCGTGTGCCATGGTGCGGTCGAGGCGCTGAACCGCGCCTACCGCGACAGCGGCGTCGCCCTGCCCGCCACCGTCATGGTGTCGGACGGCCTGGACGCCGCGGCGCTGCGCCGTGCGCTGGTCATCGCACCGCCGTCGGCGCAGTCCACATCGTGGATGAAGCGCTTCGCCGACTACGCCGACTGCTTCGCGTCAGGCTGGATGCAGGTGCGCGGCGCGCGCCGGCGGCGCGGCGTCGATCGCGGTCTGGTGATGTCGGACCACGCCGACTGGCCGGGGCTGCTGAGCGCCATCGGCGCCACCGGCGCCTCGCGCGTCATCGTCACCCATGGTCATGTGCAGCCGCTGGTGCGCTGGCTGACCGAACACGGGCTTGAAGCCGGCGCCTTTGCGACCACCTTCGGCCAGGATGCCGACGACGAAGATCCGCCGGCGGGCGTCGGTGCACCGACCGGCAACAGCGAGTGACCGGCCACGGTCTCGCGGCCGATTGACGCCCGGTCCAGCGTCTGACTCCCATCGAAGGTGCCGACACCCCCGCCGGCATCTCGGGTCAGAGATAGTCCGAGAGGACTATCTGCTTTCATCAACCGGCAATACTCCTGCGTCACCGTCCGGGCTCTTTCACGCGTCCCGGTGTCATTCCATGTTCCGCAAACATCTCGCGGCCGCGCTCGTCCTGATTGCCTCTGGCTCTGCATCTGCCGCCATCAATCAACTTGATCTGGCCGACTACCGTCTGGTCGCCACCTATGACCTGCCGTCGGTTCAGGCGTCCGAAGCGTCGGCGGTTACCTGGAACTGGGATACCGACACGCTGTTCGTGCTCGGCGACGAAGGCGATTACGTCGTCGAGGTGAACAAGCAGGGTCAGCAGATCAGTTCGATGAACCTGTTCGGCTTCGACGACACCGAAGGGCTGAGCTATATCGGCAACGGTCAGTTCGTTCTCGTCGAGGAACGGCTGCAGGACGTCTATCGCTTCAGCTACACGGCGGGCGGCGCGATCGGTCGCAACACGCTGCCTTCGGTGTCCGTTGGTCCGACGGTCGGCAATGTGGGGCTGGAAGGCCTGTCATACGACCCGCTGAGCGGCCGCTTCATCCTGGTGAAGGAAAAGACGCCGCAGGCGGTTTATGACGCGTCGCTCGACTTCACCACAGGCAGCGCCAGTGTGACCGAGCTGGTGCCGCCGGCCAACCCGTTCGTACGCCTGTTCGGCACGCTGGACCTGTCCGACGTGCAGACGCTGACCACTGTCGCGTCGCTGCGCGGCACCGCTGACCAGGACAACCTGCTCATCTACAGCCAGGAAACGCCGCGTCTGATGGAAGTCACGCGCAGCGGCGAGGTGCTGAGCCAGTTCGACTTCTCTGCCATCGCTGACGACGCCGAGGGCGTGACCATCGACGGCAACGGTGTCATCTACATCGTCGGCGAAACGCCCCGCCTGTATGTGCTGGCGCCCATGGCACCCGTTCCCGAACCTGAAGGCTGGGCGCTGCTGCTGGCAGGTCTCGGCCTGATCGGCGTCACCGCCCGCCGCCGTCTGTCCTGATCCGTTCAATCCAACAAGGAGGTCACACCATGAACAAGCTTCTCGCAGCACTGCTCGTCGCCGGTTTCGCATCGCAGGCCCAGGCCGATGTCCGCATCACGGAGTGGATGTACTCGGGCGGCAGCGGCGAATTCATCGAATTCACCAACCTGGGCACCTCGGCGGTCGATTTCACCGGCTGGAGTTATGACGACGACAGCCGTCTTGTCGGCGGATTCGACCTCAGCGGCTTTGGTCTGGTGGGTGCAGGCGAATCGGTCATCATCACCGAGATCGACGCAGCGACCTTCCGTCTCGACTGGACTCTGGCCGGCAGCGTGAAGGTGCTGGGTGGCTACACCAACAACATCGGTCGCGCCGACGAACTGAACCTGTTTGATGGCGCCGGCTCGCTGGTCGATCGCCTGACCTATGGCGACAACGCTGCTGCCGGTGGCCCGCGCACCCAGAACTTCAGCGGCCGAGCCACCTCGGCTGCCGCACTCGGTGCCAACGACGCAACGCTGTGGGTGCGGTCGTCGGTCGGCGACGTCGAAGGTTCATATGCATCGCTCAGCGGTGCTGTAGCCAGCCCCGGCGTCACGGCCTTTGCCGCTGCAGTGCCGGAACCCGAAACCTATGCCATGTTGCTGGCCGGTCTCGGTCTGATCGGCTTCATGGCCCGTCGCCGCGCCTGATCTTTCTGCGCGCAGACAGACGCCGGCCGCTGGCCGGCGTTTTTCGTAGACTGATCAACTGTTGCTGCGCCCATCCCAATTGACTTGCTGCCCCGTAGGTTGGGGTGAGCGCAGCGATGCCCAACGATCCCGCTGTGCCCGTTGGCGAGCGCGGCGCGCAGGGCCTCGCGGTCGAACTGCGCGCGCAGCGGCGGGATAGTGCGGCACTGCGGATCGAAGTGGCCGAACCACTGCACTGGCGCGCCATCAAACCGGCGTCCCCCGGTTACGATGATCCGATGCAGCGTTTCGCCGCCCTCTACCTCTCACTCGACAGCAATACTTCGACCCGCCATCGCGTGCAGGCGATGCAGGACTACTTTGCGCAGGTGCCGGCGGAAGACGCCGCGTGGGCGGTCTACTTCCTCGCTGGCGGCAAGCCACGGCAGGCGGTGGGCACCCGCGTGCTGCGCGAAACCGGCGCCCGTGCGGCCGGCATGCCGGACTGGCTGTTCGACGAATGCTACGAGGCGGTCGGCGATCTGGCGGAAACGCTGGCGCTGATCCTGCCGCCTCCGGGAGCCGTCAGCGACCTGCCGCTGCATCACTGGGTCGGCGTGCTGGGCGCCCTGCGCGCCTCATCCCCCGACGAAAAGCCCGGCCAGCTGATCGAAGCCTGGCACGTGCTGGGCAGCGGCGAGCGCTTCCTGTTCAACAAGCTCATCACCGGCGCGCTGCGCGTCGGCGTGTCACGCCTGCTCGTCACTCGGGCGTTGGCGGCGTTCGCGCGGGTGCCGGCCGAACTCGTCGCGCAGCGCCTGATCGGCTATCTGGCGGCCGACCCGGCGCGCACCGGCATGGGTGCCGCGCGTTTTGCCGCGCTGGTAGCCCCTGCCGGCGACGACGAAACCGGCATGCAGCCCTACCCTTTCTTCCTCGCCCATCCGCTGCAGACCGCTCCCGCCGAGTCGCTCGGGGATCCCGCCGACTGGCTGGCCGAGTGGAAGTGGGACGGCATCCGCGCCCAGCTGGTGCGCCGCGCCGGCGAGGCCGCGCTGTGGTCGCGCGGCGAAGAACTGATCAGCGAACGATTTCCGGAATTGATCGAGGCGGCGGCTTCGCTGCCCGACGGCTGCGTGCTCGATGGCGAAGTGCTCGCCTGGCGTGGCGACGTACCGCTGCCGTTTGCGCAGCTGCAGACCCGCATCACCCGCAAGCGCCTGACGCGCCGCCTGCTCGACGAAGTACCCACTGTTTTCATGGCGTACGACCTGATCGAACACGACGGTGCAGACCTGCGTTCAGAGACGCAGTCCGCCCGACGCGGGCGGCTCGAAATTGTGCTCGCCGACACGGCGACGCCGGTGCTGCGCTTGTCGCCGTTGCTGCGCGGCGATTGGCGTGCGCTCGCCACAGAGCGGGATCTCGCCCGCGAGCGCGGCGTCGAGGGCCTGATGCTCAAGCGTGCCGACGCGCCTTACGGCATCGGCCGCACCAAACTCGACCCGCGCGGACAGTGGTGGAAATGGAAGATCGACCCCTACACGATCGACGCCGTGCTGATCTACGCCCAGCGCGGCCACGGCCGACGCGCCGGGCTTTACAGCGACTACACCTTTGCGCTCTGGTCGGTCGCCGCCGACGGCACGCGCACGCTGGTGCCGTTCGCCAAGGCCTATTCCGGCCTGTCGGACGCCGAAATGCGCGAGGTCGACGCCTTCATCCGCAGTCACACGATCGAACGCTTCGGCCCGGTCTGCTCGGTCACGCCCGAACTGGTATTCGAACTGGGTTTCGAAGGCATACAGAAGTCGCCGCGCCACAAGTCCGGCATCGCGGTGCGCTTCCCGCGCATGCTGAGGCGGCGGCTGGACAAGCCTGCTGCCGAGGCGGATACGATTGACGCGCTGCGCGCGCTGATCGGCGTGTGACGGAACGGGGCGGGAAGACTGGTCATTTCGGACTATGGACGGTGTGTATCGATGCGTTTATCCTATGCTTGATCGATTCCTCCGGAATATTTCAATGCGTAAGTTATTCCATGCTGTCGGTTTGGCAGTCACTGTCTTCATGCCGGTGCCGGCACTTTCTTCCGTGTCGGGCAGCGTCGTCTGCAGTGGCGTCATGAACGTGTTCGAGGGCGATTCGACGAACCTCGTCTGCGGCGGCGACCTGTCGCTGAACGACGCCGTCATCAACGACCCGCTGAAGGTGGTGATCGAGGCCACCGGCAGGCTGACGCTGTTGCGCCTGCATGTTCAGGCGCCGCTGATCGAACTGGTCGCGTCCGCCATCGAGGTCGATGGGGCGTCGGTACTTTCCGGCGACGATATTCGCTTCATCAGCGGTCCGGGCGATGATCCGTCACTCCCTTCACAGCCCCTGTCGCCCTCCTCTCATCCGATTGACTGGCAGGTTTTCAACATCGGTGACGTGATCGACCGGAGTGAAACTCTCGCCGGCCCGGGGGGTAATACGCTGTCCAGCCTGATTGTTCGGGGAGGTGCCTCGCTCCAGATGGGCGGTGGCAGTCCCGGCGACAGTGGCCGCATCGTCTTGATCAACAGCGGCGGCGTTCGCGTCCAGGGTGGCAGCCTCGTCGTTGCAGGGGCGCTGGAGGGGGCTGGCGGTGATGGTACGCCTCCCGTCTTCATCGCCGGCAATGTGCCCGAGCCATCGCCTGCCCTGCTTCTCGCTGCCGGTCTGGGTGTCCTCATACTGCAGCGGCGAATGAAAATGGATTCCTGATAGCCAGACCTTTCCCTGTCCGGCGTATGCTTGGCCGATGAGTACGTTGTACGGCATCGATTTCACTTCGTCTCCGTCGTCGCGCAAACCGGTCACCGTAGCCCGCGGGCACCTCGCCGACGACGGTATCCTGATCCTCGAATCGATCGAGCGACTCCCCGCGTGGAGCGCCTTCGAAGCCTTCCTGATGCGACCCGGCCCGTGGCTGGGGGCGTTCGACTTTCCGTTCGGTCTGCCGCGCGAATCGGTGCTGGAACACGGCTGGCCGACCGACTGGGCTGGTATGGTGCGTGCCGTGTCGCAGCTTTCACGCAATGAATTCAAGGCTTTGGCCGATGCGGAACGGGCGCCTCGGCCTGTCGGACAGAAATATACCCATCGCGCGACGGACCGGCCGGCGGGCTCGCACAGCCCGATGAAATTCGTCAATCCACCGGTCGGCCGGATGTTTCAGGAAGGTGCGCGCCGCCTCCTTGAGGCCGGCGTACATCTGCCAGGCATGCATGGCGGAGACGGATTGCGCGTGGCCCTGGAGGCCTACCCGGGCTGGCTGGCGCGCCGCATCGTACCGGCGTCGTACAAGAGCGAATCGGCCGTCGGCCAGACGCAGGCTCGGCTGGCCAACCGCATGCTCATCATCGAAGCCTTGCAGCGCGGCGCACATCCGCTGGGTATCGTCCTGCGCTGCGACGACACAGCGCTGCTCGATTCGATGGCCACCGACGGCACCGGCGATCTGCTCGACTGCGTGCTGTGCCTGATCCAGGCGGCCTGGGCCTGGACACGGCGCGATGCGGGCTACGGGTTGCCGCTGCAGATCGACCCGGTGGAAGGATGGATTGTCGGCGTTCAGCCCGCCAGTGCGCCGGACGGGCGGCAGCACTGAACCGTTTCGTCCTGGCATAGATGGCGGTTTGTCCAGCTGAAGTTGGCCTGCCGTTTCCCGATCGGCGACGGCGCGCGCTCAACTTTCGCATCGCGGACAGGGTCTGCTCCTACGACAGACCGGTACGATCCGATTCTTGCTGGCCGAGCACCTTCTGCACCAGCGGATGCTGCACGCGACGCTCGGCGGAAATGGCGTAGAAGTGCTCGACCACCTCGTCGCAGCGGCCGAGCAGCTGCAGGCCTCGCTGGCCGGTGAGTTCGTCGTGCGACCACTCGGTCGCCGGAAACGCCCCCAGACCGCTTTCGCCGAAGGTGGCCAGCAACGCGCTGTCCTCGAATTCGCCCGCCACTCGCGGGCGCAGTGACTTGCGATCGAACCAGTCGTCGATGCGGGCACGCACCGCGGCGTGGCGGCTCGGCAGCAGCAGCGGCATCTGGTCCAGACAGGCCGGAAACGCCGCATCGGACAAGGCGCGCAGCGCGGGTGAGGCGTACCACATCAGCGCAGCTTCACCGAGCGCGTGGCTGTACACCTTCAGATTCGGATTGACCGGCGCCGGGCGGTCGGCCAGCACCACGTCAAGCCGGTGCAGCGCGAGATCGGCCAGCAGGTCATTGAACTCCCCCTCGCTGCACAGAAGATGCAGGCCTTCGGTGTCGGTCGCAGGCAAGAGCAGATGGCGCGCCACCGGCTTTGGCAGGCCGTCGGAAATGCCAACCGACAGACGCACGCCCTGTGACGACGCGGCTTCCCGCACCGCCAGCGGCAGCTGTTCGCCAAGCTGGAATATCTGTTCGGCGTAGCGCAGTGCCACGACGCCCGCGGCGGTCAGTTCAACACTGCGTCCGGATGGCTTGAACAGCGCGTGGCCAAGCGCAGCTTCGAGCGTGTGAATCTGCGTGCTGACGGTCTGCACCGCCATGTCGAGTCGCTCGGCCGCGCGCGCAATGCCGCCTTCCTTCGTCGCAACCCAGAAGTAATACAGATGACGGTAGTTGAGCACAGATACACCCGAGTTCTAAAAATACGAAGTCAAAGTACTACAAAGGTGTGTTTAAAGGAACCCAAACGGCGCGTAAGGTAAGCGCTCGTTCATCCACAGGAGGACTGTCATGCAAGTCATCGTCGAATCACGAAGTGCCGAAGCAAGTGCCCTGCGCAGCGTGGCCGAAAACCGGCTGCGCGTGGTGCTGCGGCGTCTCGCCTGGCGAATCCCGAAGGCGCGGGTCAGTCTGTCCGACCTGAATGGGCCGAAAGGTGGCGAAGACAAGCACGTGCAGGTGGAACTGAGGCTGACCGGCGCCCGCCCCGTCGTCGTGTCTGCCACCGGACGCAACTGGCGCAAGGCGATCGATACCGCCCTCGCCCGGGCGAGCCAGCGTGTGGTACGCACCATGCGCCGCGCCCGCCAGGCAACGACGATGGCAGCGCCGCACCACGAACTTGAAGCGATCTGAATTCACAGGAGATATCTACATGGAACTGCGATCGAAACGCGGCGCCGACATCACCACGCTGCCCTATGAAGAAGCTGGCTCGATGCTGGCCGATGCGCCGCGCAAGGTGTTGCGCAATACCTACATGCTGCTTGGCATCAATCTGGCCTTCAGCGCGCTGATCGCCGGTACCGCCGCAGCGATGGCGTGGCCGGCGCCTGGCATCCTGCTGACGCTGGCCGGCTTTTTCGGCCTGCTGTTCGCCATCAACCGCTTTCGCGACAGCGGCGTCGGCGTGCTGCTCACGTTCGCGCTGACCGGCTTCATGGGCTACACCATCGGCCCGCTGCTGTCGTCGGTCGTCGCATTGCCCGGCGGCGGCCAGATCGTGACGATGGCGCTCGGCGCCACAGCCGGCGTGTTCCTCGCGATGTCGACGTGGGCCAGCGTCACGAAGCGCGATCTGAGCGGCATGGGTGGCTTCCTGTTCATCGGTATGGTGGTGGCGATCCTGGCCGGTCTGGGCGCGATCTTCTTCCAGATGCCTGCGCTGTCGCTGACGGTGTCTGCGGCGGTGGTGCTGCTGATGGCCGGCATGATCGCCTTTGAAACCCAGCGCATCGTGCGCGGCGGCGAGACGAATTACGTCATGGCCACAACCGGCCTGTTCGTGTCGATCTTCAACCTCTTCACATCCTTGCTGCAGCTGTTCGGCTTCATGAGCAGCAGCGACTAGTCTTCCAGCCGGACATTCCCCTTATCCGCGCGCGGCTTGTCCGCCCGCGGATTTTTTTCGTCCGGACCGCGCTGATACGGCCTTTTGGCAGAGCTGACCTCAAGCCGACCTGCCGATCATCCGTAATCAGAAGTTTGGGACAGATGCGCGGGCCGTCGTTCGCCATGTCGTCGTGCAGGGGAAAGACATGCTTGAGAATTTGAGCGTGAAAAAGGCGTTCACGCTGTTCGGGGCGTCGTCGGCGCTGATCTGCTGCGCTGCATTCAACATGGTTTCGGGCGGTGGCAACTGGCCGGTACAGATCGCCGTGTCGCTGCTGCTGCTTACGGGCGGCGCGCTGACCGGTCACTTCATGGGCCGCTTCTACGGCGCACGCGCGGAAATCATCGTCGGCGGCCTTCATGCGCTGGCCAAGGGGCGGCTCGACCATCCGATCAATCTCGACGGCAAGGACGATTTCGCCTGGCTGGGCTACGAGTACAACTCGGCGCGCAAGGCAGTCAAGCAGCTGGTCGAACGGCTGCAGGCGCTGTCGACCACGCTTACCGGCTCGGCGGTGGAACTTTCACAAGCGTCGGGCGAAGCACGAGAAACGGTTACGCGTCAGCTCGATTCAATCCGCGCAGTGGGCAGCGCAATCGAACAGATGAGCGGCAAGATCCAGGATGTGGAGTCGCTGTCACGCGAAGCCAGCGACCTGTCGCAGGCCGCAGGTGCCGCGTCTCAGACCGGCAAGCGGACGCTCGAAAGCGCGCTCGACAGTGTGCACGCAGCGTCCGGCAAGATGGCCGATTCCCTCACCGTGATCGAACGGCTGGTGGATGATTCGCGCGCCATCAACCGCATCAACGAACTGATCAAGGAACTGTCGGACCAGACCAATCTGCTGGCGCTCAATGCGGCCATCGAAGCCGCACGCGCCGGCGAACAGGGACGCGGCTTTGCGGTGGTGGCCGATGAAGTCCGCCAGCTGGCGCAGCGCAGCCAGGCCTCGTCGAACGACATAAGCGAACTGGTGGTGCGCATTCGCGATGATGCGGAAGAGACCATCACCCTGGTGCGCGGCTCCAATGACGAAGTGACGGTGGCGACGCAGAACACCGCCGCCGCGGTGAGCGAGTTCGACGGCATCCTGCAGCGGCTGCAGGCGCTGTCCGGCAAGTCGGCGACCATCAGCGACAGCCTCGGCGCACAGAACGCGTCGGTCGGTGAAATCGTGCGCAATACCGAATTGCTGTTTTCGCTGTCCGAACAGAACGCGAATGTCGCCGAAGAAACTGCCCGTCAGGGTACCGAACTGGCCAGTTCGGCGCAGAACCTGCAGGATGCGGTACAGGTGTTCCGCGTCTGAGCACGCATATCACGCAAAAAAAAGGCGCTTCGTTCTGAAGCGCCTTTTGCATGCTTCAGCGCAATTACGCTGAAGACTGTTCGCTGCTCATCGCCAGCATCAGCTGATTCATGCGGCGCACGAATATCGCCGGATCTTCGAGCGCGCCGCCTTCGGCCAGCAGGGCCTGATCGAACAGTACGGCCGCCCAGTCGTCGAAATGCGCGTTTTCATTGCGCAGCCGCTGCACCACCGGGTGCTGCGGGTTGATTTCCAGCGTGGGCTTCGACGCCGGCGCGTCGCGGCCGGCCGACTTCAGGATGCGCGCCAGATTGCCGCCGATCTCGAATTCGTCCGACACCAGGCAGGCCGGCGAATCGGTCAGGCGGTGCGTGATGCGTACCTCCTTCACCTGTTCGGCCAGCGTCGCCTGCAGGCGTTCGACCAGCGGCTTGAATTCGCCCTCGTCGCGTTCGCGCGCCTGCTTCTCGGCTTCGTCTTCCATCGCGCCCAGATCGAGCCCGCCCTTGGCGACCGACACCATCGGACGACCTTCGAACTCGGTCATGTTGCCGACCACCCACTCGTCGATGTGCTCGTGCATCAGCAGCACTTCGATGCCCTTCTTGCGGAACACCTCCAGGTGCGGGCTGTTCTTTGCCGCCTTGAACGTCTCGGCGGTGACGTAGTAGATCTTGCTCTGGCCGTCCTTCATGCGCGACAGGTAGTCGGTCAGCGACACCGACTGCTCTTCGGTATCGAGATGTGTTGACGCAAAGCGCAGCAGCTTCGCGACGCGCTCGCGGTTGGCCGTGTCTTCGCCCACGCCTTCCTTGAACACATTGCCGAAGGCCTTCCAGAAGGTGGTGAATTTCTCCTTCTGCGCTGCGTCTTCGTTGTCGGCCAGGTCTTCCAGCACCGACAGGATCTTCTTCGTGCAGCCGGAGCGGATGGTGTCGATGTCACGCCCTTCCTGCAGGATTTCGCGCGACACGTTCAGCGGGAGGTCGGCCGAATCGACCACGCCGCGCACGAAGCGCAGATAGCCCGGCAGCAGCTTGTCGGCGTCGTCCATGATGAACACGCGGCGCACGTAGAGCTTCAGACCGTGCTTGGTCTTGCGGTCCCACATGTCGAATGGCGCGCGCGCCGGGATGTACAGCAGCTGGGTGTATTCGTGCCGGCCCTCGACACGCGCGTGCGACCAGGCCAGCGGCTCCTGGAAGTCGTGGCTGACGTGCTTGTAGAACTCCTGGTACTGCTCTTCGGTGATGTCAGACTTCGAGCGGGTCCACAGCGCATTGGCCTGATTGACCGTTTCGTCCTCGTCGGTCGTGATCTGCTCGCCCTCTTTCCACTCTTCCTTCTTCATCACGACCGGCTGCAGGATGTGGTCGGAGTACTCGCGGATGATATGGCGCAGCTTGAAACCGGACAGCAGTTCGTCCTGGTCTTCGCGCAGGTGCAGCACGATTTCGGTGCCGCGCGCCTCGAGTTCGATCTGTTCGACGGTGTACTCGCCTGCGGTGTCACCGGTCATCGAGCACGACCAGCGCACGCCGTCGGCGGTCGGCAGGCCGGCGCGCCGCGTGGTGACGGTAACCGTGTCGGCGACGATGAAGGCGGAGTAGAAACCGACGCCGAACTGGCCGATCAGATTCGCGTCCTTCTTCTGGTCGCCGGTCAGGCTGGAGAAAAATTCCTTGGTGCCGCTGCGGGCGATCGTACCGAGGTGGGAAATCGCCTCCTCGCGCGACATGCCAATGCCGTTGTCGGTGATCGTGATGGTGCGTGCGTCCTTGTCGAAGGCGACGCGGATTTTCAGGTCAGAGTCGGATTCGAGCAGCGCCGGATCCGCAATCGCTTCGAAACGCAGCTTGTCGCAGGCGTCCGACGCATTGCTGATCAGTTCGCGCAGGAAAATGTCGCGGTTGCTGTACAGCGAATGGATCATCAGATGAAGCAGTTGCTTCACCTCGGCCTGGAAATTCATGGTCTGTGCGGCGGTGGCGGTTTCCGACATGGCGACTCCGTGATAAGAAATGACAATCGCGGAAGGTTGAGACTTCCCCCCGACATTTCAAGTCCCCGCTATGCTGTGCGGTCCACAGATTGTTGACTTCACGATGACCACTCGTCCGAAACTGGGTTTGCCGAGCAAATCCGACAGCCCGACCACCTCGGACCGCGACCCGGCCCGCAAGCCGGTGCGCAACAGCACCGCCAAATCCCGGACATTGAGCCGCAATACCACCCAGGTTGCGCCCGCCGCCAAGACTCCTCGCGGCCGTGACGGCGCGCCGGCACATTCCCGTGCTGCGCCGGGTGAAAAAAGTGCGCGCGCGCCGGGCACTCGTCCGCCAAGGCGCGACGGCGATGAACGCGCACCGCGCCGCGACATGGGTGACCGGCCGCCCCGCAAGGATTTCTCCGATCGTCCCCCGCGCACCGATCGTGGCGAGCGCCCCGCCCGCGCCCCCGGTGCCGACGACGCGCCGAAGCGCCCGTGGACGCCGCGCCCCGAGCGCGACAGCCGTCCGCCACGTGCCGAAGGTGGCGAACGCGCGCCGCGCGGCAATTTCGCTGATCGCCCGCCGCGTACCGATCGCGGTGACCGCCCGGCCCGTGCGCCCGGCGCCGACGACGCGTCGAAGCGCCCGTGGACGCCGCGCCCCGAGCGCGACAGCCGTCCGCCGCGCGCCGAAGGTGGCGAACGCGCGCCGCGCGGCAATTTCTCCGATCGTCCCCCCCGCACCGATCGCGGTGAGCGCCCTGTCCGAGCGCCCGGTGCCGACGACGCGCAGAAGCGCCCGTGGACGCCGCGCTCCGAGCGCGACAGCCGTCCGCCGCGTGCCGAGGGCAGCGAGCGCCCGCGCAGCGCAAAGCCCGCCGCTGCGCCGCTGCGCCCGGCCAAGCCGTGGGAAGAGCGCGACATGGACAAGAAAGGTCGCGTAAAGGCCGTGCCGGCCGAAGAAGGCGACGATCACCCGAAGGACGGCATCCGCGTGTCGCGCTGGCTGGCCGACCGTGGGGCGGCGTCGCGCCGGGAAGCGGACGACTGGATCGTGCGCGGCTGGGTGACGGTCGATGGTGAAGTCGCCGTGCTCGGCCAGCGCGTGCTGTCGCATCAGAAGGTCGAGGTGAACAAGGAAGCGCGCGCCGACCAGGCGCTGCGCGTCACCGTGCTGATGCACAAGCCGGTCGGTTTCGTCAGCGGTCAGGCCGAAGACGGCCACGAGCCGGCCAGTGTGCTGTTCGTGCCGGAAAACCAGTGGATGGGAGACAAGTCGGGGCAGACATTCAATCGCAACCATCTGCGCGGTCTGGCACCGGCCGGCCGGCTCGACATCGATTCCCACGGTCTGCTGGTGCTGACGCAGGACGGTCGTGTCGCCCGCGTGCTGATCGGCGAGGATTCGACGATAGAAAAGGAATACCTGGTGCGCGTGCGGGCGACGAAGTCGTTCGGCAACGGCCCGCTGTCCGAAGTCTTTCCGGCCGAATCGATTGCGCTGCTGAATCACGGTCTCGAGTTGGACGACCAGCCGCTCAAACCGGCGAAGGTGAGCTGGCAGAACGAAGAACAGATGCGATTCGTGCTGCGTGAAGGCAAGAAGCGGCAGATCCGCCGCATGTGTGACGCGGTCGGCCTTGAAGTGGTTGCGCTCAAGCGCGTGCGCATCGGCCGCATCCCGCTCGCCGACCTGCCGGTCGGCAAGTGGCGCTATCTGCGACCGGACGAAGCTTTCTGAAGGTCGGTACCCTGTCACCAAGATGTAGACGAACTGCATTCTTCGTGTAACGCCTCGTTCGTAGTCTTCACACACTACGGAGGCGTTACATGAACGAATTTCTGAAGGCCCTGCACGTCCAGCGCTGGGATGACCACCGCTACTACCACCACAGCCGAATCAATCAGAGCCTGCACCTGATCAGTGCGCTCAGCTTTCTTGCGGCCTACGCAATGCTGTTCGTCGATCCGGCCGCCGCTGCGCTGCTCAGTTGGGGCGTCGCCATGGTGTCACGCCAGTCCGGCCACTTCTTCTTCGAACCCAAGGGTTACGACCACGTCAATCAGGCGACCCATGAATTCAAGGAAGACATCAAGGTCGGCTACAACCTGCGACGCAAGATCGTGCTGATGGCGGTCTGGGCGCTGGCCCCGGTCGTGCTGTACGTCGATCCGGCGCTGTTCGGTCTGCTCGAGCCGCATGCCGATACGCGCGGCTTCGTGCACAACACGTCGCTGATCTGGCTGGCGGTGGGCATCGGCGGTCTGCTGTTCCGCACCGTGCATCTGTTCTTCATCCGCGACGTGCAGACCGGTCTGGTGTGGATGACCAAGATCCTCACCGATCCCTTCCACGACGTGAAGCTGTACTACCGCGCCCCGCTGCACCTGCTGCGCGGCGAGCTGATCGACCCGCGCCACGCACAGCATTCGGCGCAGGCCTGAGGCTTTGCTTTCGCGGCGGCGACGCTGCTCCCATGAAAGATGCAGCAGGAGACCATCTGCGGGAGCGACGATCCACGGTTCGCTGTATCGCCAGCGGGCTCCGCGATCAGTGCTCGCAGAATTCCCCGCTCCGGTCCCGTCGCGATCGTTGGTCTGACCCTCGCCTTCACCGCGTGTCACGTCATGCGTTCAACCGCGCCGCGCAAACCGCTCCGCCAGCATTTCCCGCAGGATGCGGCGCTTGACCTGCTTGTTGCTCGCCCCATCGGGTACCCACCACCAGCCATCGGCCTGCATGCGCTGCGCGGCTGCGACAAATCGTTCGCACACGGCATCGAATTCGACATCGCCGTAATTCAGGCTGAAGATGAGCCGGCCGGTGCCGACCCAGCTCAGCGCAAGACCTTCGGCGCGCAGGTAGTACTGCAGCATCCAGTTGTAGCGCGACGGCACGCTGTAGGTCACGGTCCAGATCGACGACAGGTTCACCACCCGCACCGGCAGACCCGCCTCGCCCAGCAGGGCGTTCAGCTTCTCCGCGCGCGCATTCCAGCGTTCATCGAGGCCGTCGTACAGCGCAGCGATCTGCGGCGTGTCGAGCGCGAGCAGGAACTCGTTCATCGCGGCCATCACGTGCGGATGCGAATTGAAGGTGCCGCGCGCGAAACAGATGTCGGCCGGCCGGTCGTCGCGGTAGCGGCGCATCAGCGCCGCCTTGCCGCACACCACGCCGACCGGGTAGCCACCGCCGAGTGTCTTGCCGTAAGTGACCATGTCGGCGCGCACGCCGAAGTACTCCTGTGCGCCGCCAGGCGCGAGCCGGAAGCCGACGAACACTTCGTCGAAAATCAGCACGATGCCGCGCGCCGTGCACACCTCGCGCACCTGGCGCAGCCAGTCGGCGTAGGCGGCGCGATCGAAATGGGCGCGCCGGCCGCCATCCACCAGCGACGAGTCACCGGGCGCACCGGCATTCGGATGCAGGGCCTGCAGCGGATTCACCAGTACGCAGGCAATGTCGCGCCGGGTGCGCAGCACGTGCAGCGTATCGGCGTGCATGTCCTTCAATGTGTAGGTGTGTTCGGCCGCAACCGGATTGCCGACGCCTGGCTGCACGTCGCCCCACCAGCCGTGATAGGCGCCGCAGAAGCGCACCAGGTGGCTGCGCCGTGTGTGGTAGCGCGCCAGACGTACCGCCTGCATGACCGCCTCGGTGCCGGACATGTGGAACGACACTTCATCCAGCCCGGAAATCGCGCACAGCCGTTTCACGTTGTCGGCCAGCAGCGGGTGAAAGCTGCCGAGCACCGGTCCAAGTGCTTCGACCTGCGCGTTGCCGCGCGCCATGCAGCCCTTGTAGAAATCGTAGCCGAACACATTGACGCCGTACGAGCCGGTCAGGTCGTAGGCGACGTTGCCGTCGAGGTCGGTGACGGTGACGCCGGACGACGACGCAACGAAATTGCCGGCCTTCAACCGCTCGCGCACATGGCGGCTGAACGGGAACGGCACGCGGTAGGCGCTGGTGAATTGCAGGTCGGACAGCATGGGCTGGACTTCTGCGGTCAGGGCGCGCGTCTTTGCGTAGCGCTCGCCGTACAGCGCGGCCAGACGTTCGAAGGCGAGGCGGCGCTGTTCGACCACGGCGGGCGGCGCGTCATCTGCCGCGAACACGTCAGCCGCGTCGAATTCGTAGAAAGGCAGCAGCTTGGCCACCCGCCGCGACATCTTGGAGTGGCCGGCGAGCGAGCGGTGCTTGGCGCGCGACAGTTCGAGCCGGCGCTTGACGCGCGGCAGCAGCGCCAGCAGCGCAGCGGCGCCAGCGACATAGAAAGGGAGGGCTTCGGTCATGCCTCACGGAAATATCAGCGCGAGGTTACGGCAACATGAATGACGCCAATCTGCCGGCCCGTCGGCGGCTGCGTGACGCGCTGAACTTCGCGCTGACCAACCGCGTGCCGCGCGCCGCACTGACCCGCTTCGCCGGCTGGTTCAGCCAGATCGAGCAGCCCATGGTGCGCGACGCGTCGATCGCGCTGTGGCGGATGTTCGGTGACGTTGATCTGTCGGAGGCGAAAAAGACGCGCTTCACCAGCCTGCACGACTGCTTCATACGCGAGCTGCGCGACGGCGCGCGACCGGTCGATGCCGATCCGCACACGCTGGTCAGCCCGTGCGATGGCATCGTCGTGGCCTGCGGCCGAATCGACGGCGACACGCTGCTGCAGGCCAAGGGCCTGCACTACACGCTGGAAGAGCTGCTGGGCGACGCCGCGCTGGCGGCTCGGTTTCACGACGGCTGCTACGCAACCGTGCGCATCACGGCGTCGATGTATCACCGCTTCCATGCGCCGCACGATTGCCGGGTGTCGCACGTCACCTACTTTCCGGGCGACACCTGGAACGTCAATCCACCGGCGCTCGCGCGGGTGGACAAGCTGTACTGTCGCAACGAGCGCGCGGCGATCACCACCGCGCTGGCCGATGGCACGCCTGTCCTGCTGGTGCCGGTCGCGGCCATCCTGGTGGCCAGCCTGCGACTGCACTGTCTCGACCTGCTGCTGCACGCCGGCTATCGCGGCCCGCACCGGCTGGCCTGCGATGCCACGCTGCACAAGGGTGAGGAAATGGGCTGGTTCCAGCACGGCTCGACCATTATCGTGCTGGCGCCGTCGACCATGGCGCTGCACCCGCTGACGGTCATCGGCCGACGCATCCGGGCCGGCGAGGCGCTGATGCAGCTGCCGGGCCGGTAATCAGATCGGTGATCAGCCCAGCTTCTTCCCCTTGGTCGCGCGCACGCCGCGCCACGCCATCAGCGCGGCTTCGTCCAGCGTCAGCGCTTTCGGGCGCCCGCGCGAACCGGGTACGTTCAGCACCAGCCGGCCGCGAAACAGATCCAGCAGGGCCAGCGACTCGCCATCGGGCAGGGTCATGATCTTCACGCCCTTGCCGCCGGACAGCGTCTTCATTTCATCGAGCGGGAACACCAGCAGGCGGTCACCGGCCATCGCCACGACCCAGGCGTCGTCCGGCTGCAGCCGCAGCGGCGGCAATGCAAGCGTGCCGTCGGTATTCAGGAAGGCCTTGCCGGCGCGGTTGCGGCTCACCATGTCTTCGATCGTGCAGACGAAGCCATAGCCGCCGTCCGACGCGACGAGGTAGCGGCTGCCGGGTTCGCCGGTCAGCACCGCGACCAGCTTCTTGCCCGCCAGATCGGCCAGCGACGACACCGGCACGCCGTCGCCCTTGCCGCTCGGCAGATCGGTCGGCTTGATCGTGTAGCTACGGCCATCGGCGTCGAGCAGGATGACTGGCCACACGGTGCGGCATTTCAGCACCGCCAGCGGACCGTCGCCCGCCTTCCAGGTCAATGCAGCCTCATCGACGTCATGACCGGCACGCAGGCGGCCGAAACCGCTGCGCGACACGATGACGGTGACGGCCTCGTCAATCTGCGGCACTTCGCGCGAGCGTGTCGCCTGCACGTCGGCATTCACCCGGGTGCGCCGTTCGTCGCCGAAGCGTTCGACGTCGGCTTTCACCTCGTCGCGCACGAAGCGGCGCAGTGCGGTGTCGCTGCCCAGGATGCCGAGCAGGCCGGTGCGTTCGGCATCAAGTGCGTCGCGCTCGGCCTGCAGCTTGATCGCTTCGAGCTTCGCCAGCTGGCGCAAGCGGATTTCCAGCACGTCTTCGGCCTGCCGCTCGGTTATGCCGAAACCGGCCATCAGGTCGGCCTTCGGATCGTCGGCGGCGCGGATGATGGCGATCGCGCGGTCGATGTCGAGCAGGATGGCCAGTCGGCCATCGAGAATGTGCATGCGCTCGTCGATGTCGGCGATGCGCTGGGTCAGCCGGCGCGACACGGCGGCGAGCCGGTAGTCGCACCACTGGCGCAGCACCGCCGGCAGGCCGATCTGGCCCGGCCGGCGGCGCGTGTCGAGCAGCGTGAGGTTCAGGCTGGTGTTGCACTCGAGGTCGGTATAGGCGAACAGGAAAGCCAGCAGGTCTTCCTGGCCCACCGCGCGCGACTTCGGTTCGATCACCAGTCGCACCGGATGACGCGCATCGGATTCGTCGCGCACCGAGTCGATCAGCGAAGTGGCCAGTGTTTTCGTGCGCGCCTGGTCGTCGCTGATCTTCTTCTTGTCGCCCTTGGGCCTGGGGTTCGCGAGATCGTCGATGCGGGTCAGGATGGCGCCGGTGCTCACACCGGGCGGCAAGGCGGTGACGACGATCTGCCACTGGCCGCGCGCCAGCGCCTCGACTTCGTAATTGGCGCGCATGCGGAACGAGCCGCGCCCTTCCTTGTAGGCGGCGACGATGCTCTCGCGCGACGAAATGAGCGTCGCGCCATTCGGGAAGTCCGGCCCCTGGAAGCAGTCGATGAGGTCGTCGTCGGGCATGCGCGGATCGACCAGCAGCCGGCAGATCGCCTCGCCGATTTCGCGCAGGTTGTGCGGCGGAATTTCGCACGCCATACCCACCGCGATGCCGGATGCACCATTGGCCAGCACCACTGGCAGGCGCGCCGGCAGCAGCGCCGGTTCCTGCTGCGTGCCGTCGTAATTCGGCTGGAAGTCGATGACGCCCGCGTTCAGTTCCGACAGCAGCACGTGGCGCGCAAACGCGGTCAGCCGGCACTCTGTGTAACGCATCGCGGCGGCGTTGTCGCCATCCATCGAACCGAAATTGCCCTGGCCATCGATCAGCGGATAGCGCAGCGTGAACGGCTGCGCCAGACGCACCATGGCCTCATACACCGACGAGTCGCCGTGCGGGTGGTACTTGCCGATCACGTCACCCACCACGCGCGCCGATTTCTTGTGCGCCGCATCGGGTCGCGCAAAGCCGTCCATCGCGAACAGGATGCGCCGCTGCACCGGCTTCATGCCGTCTTCCAGCCCCGGCAGCGCGCGCGAGGTGACGACCGACATGGCATAGGTCAGATAGGCCTGCGACGCATGCGCGTCGATCGGCACGTCATCGATGTCGGGTTCGAACAGGGTGTCGCTCAATTCAGGAACTCCAGTGACTCATTGCACATGTCGTAGGTTGGGGTGAGCGCAGCGATGCCCAACATGCCAGCGTGGCAGTCGCGCGGAAACAGCTTGGCACCAGGCTGTCGCTCAACACCGGACCGGCGGTGACTCTCACGCTTTTAGTAGGTTGGGGTGAGCGCAGCGATGCCCAACATGCCATATGCCGGCCGAGTCGTGAAAGAGGCGGGTGACGTTGGGCATCGCTGCG
>NZ_JAUYRO010000048.1 GCF_030696805.1 Methyloversatilis sp.
CTCGTACTTCCACTTGATCTTCTGGGTTTCCAGATCGATCGCGAACACCTTGTTGGGGAAGGGCGAATGCACGAACAGCGTGTCGCCGATGACCAGCGGGCCGCCTTCGTGACCGCGCAACACGCCGGTCGAGAAGGTCCACGCAACCTTCAGATCCTTCACATTCTTCTTGTTGATCTGGTTCAGGGTGCTGTAGCGCTGGTTTTCGAAGTTACCGGCCTGCATGGCCCAGTTCTTCGGGTCCTTGATCAGCTTGGCGACATCGGCGTTGGCCAGGGCGGTGCCCGGAATCGCGAGTGCAGCCAGCCATAGCGGCACTTGCTTGAACTTGTTGGACATTGGCTTCTCCTTGTTGCTAGTTATTAACCGGGTGGTTTCGAAGTACGAAACGCAACCGCCGGCCCGAGAGGTCATAAGTGACACGCCTCTATCGGGTTATGGGTTTTATAGCATGGCAAATTGCAACGGCAGGAGATTCTCCCCGAGCTGACTGAGCCTTCTCCCGCTGATCGGGAAGAGTTCCCTGTTATCGCGGTGATAATTCCCTGAATGGTCCGGGCGCGCCGCGATGGCGACTCTGAACCCCGCCTGGAGGGAGTGTTGTTTCACGATGCATCACCCGCTCGACAGAGCGGTGAATCGCTGCGTCAAGCCCTGGGGCGTGGAAAGTGCAGATCGGGTCGATAGGCCCAGGCGAGGCACAGCAGACCGAGCAGCGCCGGTACCCAGCCCAATTCGGTCGGCACCGATTGCTGACGCGCGAAAGCCGGATCGACCAGCGCATCTGCCAGTTCATCAGGTGATGCAAGCGCCTCGTAGCGCATGCCGGTCTGGGTTGCCAGATCGCGCAGGTGGGTGCCCTTCAGATTCGACAGATGCTCGGTACCGCTGGCCCGGGTGCTTTCGATCGCCACACCGGACTCGTCGACCATGGCCTCCTCCGCCGCGCTGCCGCTGCGCCCGCGCGAGGCCGTATTGCTCTGCACCACCTCGTCCGCCTTCCAGTAGCCGAGCGGCCGGCCATCGAGGTCCAGTTTGGGAATCGGGCTCAGCGTGGCGCCACCGGTGCCGACGATCAAGCCCTTCACCAGCCCCGGTTCGCCGTCAAAAGACGGGCGCATCTTCGGATTCAGCGGCGGTGCTTCGTGACCGTCGGTGACGAACACCAGCGACGGCGGCTGTTCCATGTCGCGCAGCGCACGGATCGACGAAAACAGCCCCTTCGATACCTCGCTGGCGCCGGCCCACGACATCTGGCCATCTATATTGGCAAGTGTGGCCAGCAGTTCGTGGTAGTTGCCGCACACTTCGACCGGCGTCATCAGCGCCAGCAGGCGGTACTCCGAGAACACACCCCAGCCGATGCGCGAACCGCAGGGCAGGGCGCGCAACGACTGGCCGAGACTGTGCTTGGCGTAGTCGAGCCGGCTGACCGGCTTGCCTTCGAGTTCGTAATCCCGCGTATTCATGCTCTGCGTGATGTCCAGCACCACCATGTGGTGATAGCTGCGACCGGGCAGCGGCAGAGGCGGCAGCGCGACGGCGACCGCAAACAGCAGCGCTGCCAGACTGAGCGGCAGCGCGTGCGCGCTGCGCGCGCGGGCCAGCAGCACCGCAGGCGAAAACATCATGGCAGCCCCAGCGTGAAGGCCTTCATGGTCGTCACCGCGCGCTCGCTGTTCTGCGGCAGCGGCGGCGCTTCGGTCAGCACCTCCTCGCGCTCGGGGGCGAGACGCAGCGTGCGTTCGAGGTTGTACTTCGCATCCCAGTGATGCGGATTGCGCTGCAGCAGTTCGCGATAGCTGGTCTTGGCCAGTTCGGCCAGCGGCAGCGAACGACCGATTTCTTCCGGACCGTACTTCAGCGCCTCGCGCAGGTGCAGGTTGCCGAGGTTGTACAGCACCGCCTCCAGCAGTTCGCCCTCGGTCGCGCGCGACAGCGTCTTGTAGGCGCGAACGGCACCCTCGTAGTCGTTACGCGCGGCCAGCGACAGGGCGCGGGCGAATTCCGCTTCCGGCGTGGTCTGCGTGGCTGCGGCATCGACGGCCGTGGTGAGCAGACGGTTGAAGTCGCGCGCCTGCGACAGCCGGTAGGCTTCGTAGGCTGAAAACAGCAGGCTCAACACGAGCAGGATGACGAGCGGAGTGCCCGCCTGGCGAAGTTTCATGATGGAAGGTCCTGTGTCCAGGCCGGTCTCGTCAGCAGGCGACTGGCCAGCGCGAGGGCGCCAGCCAGCAGTGCCAGCGCGAAGAACCAGGCCGAGAAGTCGCGGCGCGGAATGCGTTCGGCGTAGTCGAGTGGCAGGTTCTGCTGGCGGTCGACCTCGGCCACCGCCTGCTTGACCGCTTCGGGGTCTTCGGCTTCGAAAGCCTGATAGGGCACGCCGGTCGATTTCAGGAAGGCGTGCAGCGCCGCCTCCGGCATGTTGCCGTCGTCCGGGTCGCCGTCCAGTCCCTGGCTGAGGGCGGAGCGGATGAATACCCAGTACACCGCGACCCGGTTCTTGTTCAGTGCGCGGGTGATGCGTTCGCGCATGTCGGGATCGACCTGGGCGGCACCGTCCGATACCAGCAGCAGGATGCGGCTGCCCGAGTAGGCGCGTCGCTCGAATTGTTCGGCGCCCGCCAGCAGGGCGCGACCGATGTCGGTTTCCGACAGGCCGCGGCCGATGCCGCCGGCTTCGATCGCCGCCTGCACCACGTCGCCGTGCTGCGTGAATGACACCACCGCCATCGGCGTCGAGCTGAACAGCAGCAGCGCGTAGCGGTCTTCCGGTCGCCGTTGCGCGAAATCGCTGAGCAGCCGGCGCGCGACTTTGCCCTTGGATTCGTGCGATGAGTCGATGACCGGCTGCCGGCCCTTGGGCACCAGTGGTTCGTCCATGCTGCGGCTGCGGTCGAGCACGATGGCGATTTCGGCGCCGCGGCCGGTGCGTTGCAGCTCGGTGGCCGGCTGGCCGATGCCGGCCACGCCCAGGATGGCGGCCAGCATGGCCAGCGCGGCTGCAATGCGGCCGCCGCGCAGCAGCGCATCGCCCAGTCCGTCGCGTGGCAGCCAGTCGATGCAGGCGTAATCGAGCGTGTGGCGACGACGCGGCCACAGCGGCAGCAGCGCCAGCGGCAGCGCGAGCAACCACAGTGGCGATGCGAATTCAAGTCCGCCGAACAGGCTGCCAAAGAGGCTGCCAAGCAGACCATTCACCGCGTCATTCATGCCAGCGCCTGCCGTTCGAGCCGGGCCACCCGCGCGCACAGCGCAGCCGGTTCCTGGCCATCGACCGGGTGATCGGCAAAGAAGCGCTTCTGCGAGGCCTCGAAGAAGCGTTCGAGCTCGGACTGCAGCGGTGCCAGCCAAGGCGCGCGGGCCAGCAGGGACGCCAGGTTGTGACCGCGCACCACATGACCCGCGGTTTCGTCGAGCGCGCGGTGCAGGCGTTGCCAGATCGCCGTCGATCCCGGGTCGAGGTGCCGCATGTCGCGCGTCGCGCGGGTGAACGGCAGGCTGTTGCGCGCGCGCAGCTGGCGCAGCACGTACAGCGCGAGCCAGGCGGCGGCCAGCGCAGCGGCGGCGTACAGCGCGAAATGCAGTCGCCGCTCCAGCGACGCGGTGTCGATGCGCGGCGCCTCGGCGTCCGGCCGCATTTCTTCCAGACCGGCACGCGCCAGCACGATGGTCGGCGTCAGCGGTGCGACGGTGACCGGCAGCACGCCGGTTTCCAGACGCACGCCGGGCGTTTTCGTCGGCAGGTCGAGCGCCGGCAGGTCGAGCGCCCGCAATTCATCCGGCACATTGATGATCTGGTAGTCGATGACCAGCCAGCGCCGGCCTGCGGCATCGCGTTCGATGCGCACATCGCGCCGCTGGAACCAGTTGCCGACCCGTTCCAGCTCGGGAAAGGCTTCGGGGTCCAGCGGGCGACCTTCGTGGTCGAGCGCGACGCGCTGGGTGATCACGTCGCCGATGACGTGGCCGAACGGCCGCAGCGGCTGCACATCGGGCGCGATCGACAGCGCCGCGGCCTGGGGAGCTGCCGGCGGAGCGTCCTGCACGGTCTCCCGAGCTGCTGCCTGAGCCGGCGCAGCAGCGTCCTGCGCATGACAGGGGCCGAGCGTCAGCAGGGCCAGTGCTGCGCCAAGGCTGAGCAGGCGCAGTCTCCAGTAGGTGGGTTGCATGTCAGACAGCCTCGAAGAAATAGCGCGACAGCGCGTCCGCATCGAACGCGCCCGTCATGTAGAAGGGGCGCATGCCGCGGTCGCCGAACAGTTTCTGCAGATCGGCACGGCGCTGTGCGAAAGCGTCTTTCCAGCGCCGTCGGATGACCGGGCGCAGCCACAGTCCGCGCCGGCGACCGGTTTCGATGTCGCGCAAGGCAAGCAGACCGTCGCCGTCCGGCGCCTGCGGCTCCACGTCGTCCCAGATGACCAGCGGCACGACGTGTGCGTGCGACAACAGGTCGAGCGCCTTGCCCAGTTCGGGCAATGGCGCGTGGAAGTCGGATGCGACAAACACCAGTGCCTGCCGGCCGGCGATGCGCATGCAGGCTTCGGCCAGACCGGCGCTGGATGGCTGGTCGGCACGGCTGCGCAGCAGCGCATCGGCAATCATCAGGCCGGCGCCGCGCGAGCGCATCGGCGCCAGCATCAGGTCAGTGCGTTCGGTGCGGTCGAACGCCAGCAGGCCGAGCGCGTCGCCCATGCGGAAACTCGAGTCACCGAGCGAGCGGGCGAACTCGGCCAGCCGTTCCAGCTTGGTGGCGGTCGAGCCGAACGCCATCGACGCCGACACGTCGGCCACCAGATAGACTGGGATGCCAGCGCGCTGGCGCGTCACCCGTACCAGCCAGCGCTGTTCCGGGTCGCGCACGCTGGCGCGCAGGTCGAGCCGGCGCGGGTCCGGCCGGTCGAACAGCGTCTGGTGGGCGATGAATTCCTGCCCGCTGCCCGCCGTCACGCTGCGATGCGCACCCGGCCGCTGCCCGCCGACGCGTCGCGGCATGCGGTAGTGGAAGTCTTTCGGAGCATTCATGGTGCCGGCCTTGCCCGTTGCCCGGTCAGGGCGTGGCAACCCGTTCCAGCATTTGCGACACCAGCGCATCGGCCAGTTCGGCGCGGCGCAGTTCGTAGACCGGCGTAAAGAACACGCGGTGCACCAGGGTGGATGGCAGCACGGCGCGCATGTCTTCCGGCGTCAGGTAGTCGCGGCCGTCCATCCAGGCCACCACGCGCGCGGCGCGCATCAGCATGCCCATGCCGCGCGGGCTGGCACCGGCCAGGATCAGGCGCGACATGTCGACGCCGTCGATCTGCAGGCCGTACTTCACCGGGTCGCTGGTGGCGGCCCAGATATCCATCGCGTAGCGCTGCAGCGCGTCGGTCGCGCTGACCGAACGCTGGATGGCTGCGCCGATGGTGTTCATCTGCATCCAGTCGACGACGCCCGGCGTCACCGTGTCGATCAGCGCATCGGTGTCGTGGAAGCGCGGGTCGAACACCAGCGCACGGCGCGTTTCGTCGTCCGACGGCGTCAGCATGCGCAGTTCGAACATGAAGCGATCGCGCGCGGCCGACGCCAGTTCGAAGGTTTCTTCGCGCTCGACCCGGTTGCGGTCGGCGAACACCGTCATGTGCGGAAAACTGTATTCGCGGTTGAACGCCGACAGCGTGCGTTCGGCCATCGCGCGAAGCAGCAGCGACTGAACCTGCGGACGGGCGCGGTTGATTTCGTTGAAGAAGAAGGTGGTGAGGCGTTCGCCGTGGCGCAGCAAGGGGCCGGGCTCGATGCGCGGCTTGCCTTCGTTATCTACATAGGTGTGATAAACGAGGTCGTTGGGCATCAGGTCGACCGTGCCCTCGACGCGTTCGAAGTCGCCGCCGATGGCGCGGGCGAATGCACGCAGCACCGTGGTCTTGCCGACGCCGACGTCGCCTTCGAGCAGCACGTGCCCGCGTGCGAACAGCGCAACATTGATCAGACGCAGGGTGTCGTCCTGGCCAACGATGGCGCGACGCACTTCTTCTTCAACGCGCAGCGCAAGGCCGCGCCAGTCCTGCAAGGCTTCCTGGGAGAGCATCAACTTGGGTTCCGGCGACGTTTATGGACGGGTAATTTGCCCCGAACGATACAAGGTTTGCCGGCGCCGCGCATGTTGCAGCGCGCCGGACACAGTGCTTCGCAAACGGTGTGAGTCGTCCGGATACATGCGGATACCGACCGCTGCATCGCCGCGATGAACCTCGGCCTCCGCCGCGGGTCGATTCTTGATTGAGACAATGCAGGCGCGGGCTGCAACATGCCTATCGAAGCCGGAAGCACAAGGCGGCCCCGTCCATGGAGGAGCTGATGATGATTGCCGTACCGACCGAAACCGCTCTGCTTGGCGGCGGCTGTTTCTGGTGCCTTGAGGCGGTGTTCAACCGTGTCGAAGGCGTGATCGAGGTCGAACCGGGGTATGCCGGTGGTCCGGTGCCGAATCCGACCTATGAACAGGTGTGCGGCGGCCGTACCGGCCATGCAGAAGCGCTGCGCATTTCGTTCGACACGTCGATCATCGGTTTCGCCGACTTGCTCGAAGTGTTTTTCGCGCTGCATGATCCGACCACGGAAAACCGGCAGGGCAACGATGTCGGCAGCCAGTACCGATCGGTGATTTTCTGCCGCGACGTCGCGCAGGCGGCGACCGCCCGCAACGTGATCGCACAGCTTACCGACGCACAGCGCTTTGCCGCGCCCATCGTCACCGAGGTCGAAGGTGACGTCACGTTCTGGCCGGCCGAGCCCTGTCATTCCAACTACTACGACCACAATCCGATGCAGCCCTATTGCATGGCGGTGGTGGCGCCCAAGATCGACAAGCTGCGCCGGCTGTTCGCGACACGCGTCAAGACCAGGCTCTGCTGACACCACCGCACGGGCCGCGAACAATTGTCAGCGGACCCTGACTGCGGTGACTGGGGCTCCGGCCGGGTAAACTGCACCCCTCCCATTCATCCAACGGAACAACGACATGTCTGCCATCACCACTGAAAGCGGTCTCATCATCGAAGACATCACCCCGGGCAACGGCGCCGAAGCGGTTGCCGGCCAGCGGGTCAGCGTGCATTACACGGGCTGGCTCACCGACGGCAAGAAGTTCGACTCGAGCAAGGACCGCAAGCAACCCTTCGGTTTCAATCTCGGCGCAGGCCAGGTCATCGGCGGCTGGGACGAAGGCGTGGTAGGCATGAAGGAAGGCGGCGTGCGCAAGCTGACCATACCGCCGCACCTGGGCTACGGCGCACGTGGTGCCGGCGGCGTCATCCCGCCGAATGCCACCCTGGTTTTCGAGGTCGAGCTGTTGAGCGCAGGCTGATTGCGCAGGCTTCTGCAATTGCGCGGCCGGTTGATGAGCTGGCCGCTGGCCGCCTTTTTGTCCCTGTCCGTCTGCCTGTCTCCGGTCGGCGCTGCCGAGCCGGTTGTTGACGATGGGGCGGTGACCGATGACATGTCGGAAATCGTGCCGGAAGACGGCCCACCTGCTGCCGATTTCGGTCGGCTGCCGCTGCGTCCGAACGCGCTGCCGGCCGATGTGAACGCCATGCTCGAACGGCACGCGCGCGCGCTGGTGCTGCGTGAGGCGCTGACTGACGAGCGCGCGCAGCGCCGACTGCTGCGCCGGTTGCGGCTCGAAGTGTCCGAACTGCTGTCGACCGAAGGCTATTTCACGCCGACGGTCGAGATCGGCGGCGATCCGCCCGGGCTGGTCATCGAGCCCGGCCCGCGCGCCCTCATCGGCCGCGTCGACATCGAGTTCGAAGGGGCGGTTGCCGATGCCGAAGCGGAACGCGCCGAGCGGCGTGACGAGCTTCGTCGCAGCTGGCGGCTGGCCGAGGGGCAGCCCTTTCGTCAGTCCGACTGGTCGTCGGCCAAGCAGAACCTGCTCGACGCACTGACATCGCGCGACTACGCCGCCGGCGCGCTGATCGACAGCCAGGCCGAGGTGGATGCGGCCGCCGCACGGGTCGATCTGCGGCTGCGGCTCGACAGCGGACCGGCTTTCCGTTTCGGTGACATCGAAGCGACCGGGCTGGCGCTGCACGACCTCGATCTGGTGCGCCGCTATTCGACCGTGCGCGCCGGCGACCCGTACTCCACCGACGCCCTGCTTGCGTTCGAGCGCGCGCTGCTGTCGTCGCCTTATTTCGGCTCGGCGCAGATCAGCGTTGATCGCGATCCGGCCGCGGCGGCCGCGACACCGGTGCGCGTCGCCGTGGCCGAAGCCAGTTCGCGCCGGCTGTCGTTCGGCGCCGGCCTGAGCAGCAACACGGGCTACCGCGCCGAGGTGGGCTGGTCGGACAACAATCTGTTCAAGCGCTCATGGCTGTTCAATACCGCGGTGCGTCTCGAACAGCTGCGCCAGATCGCCTTTGCCGACGTGCTGTTGCCGCCGGCCGGCGACGGCTACCGCGACAGCTTCGGCGCGCTGGCAGAAAACGCCGACATCCAGGACCTGGTAACCAAGCGCGTCGGCATCGGTGCGGTGCGCGCCCGCATCCGCGGCAATATCGAAATCCGCCACTCGCTGAGCCTGCAGCGCGAGCAGCGCGAGATCGACGGTCTGGTCACCAGCACGCAGAAGTCACTGGCGCTGAACACCTCCTGGACCTGGCGCGAGGTCGATGACCCGTTCGATCCGCGCAGCGGCTGGGTGCTCAATGCGCAGGTCGGCGGGGGTGTCGAAGGCCTGCTGTCGGACACCAACTTTCTGCGCACCTACATGAAGGGGCAGTGGTTCATACCGGTCGGCGAGCGCGACCAGATCATCCTGCGCGGCGAAGCCGGCCTGACCAGCGGCAAGGCCGATGCGCTGCCTCAGGATTTCCTGTTCCGTGCCGGCGGCGCGACTTCGGTGCGCGGCTACGATTATCTGCAGCTCGGCGTGCGCGAAGGCAACGCCATCATCGGCGGCCGCGTGCTCGGCGTGCTCAGCGCGGAATACGTGCACTGGTGGTCGCATCAGTGGGGCAGCGCAGTATTTGTCGACGCTGGCGATGCCACGGACAGCCGCAAGAATTTCGACTTCGCCTATGGCGCCGGTGCCGGCGTGCGCTGGCGTTCGCCGGCCGGCCCGATTGCGTTCGACATTGCCTACGGCGAACGCGAGCAGACCTGGCGGCCGCACTTTTCGCTGGCCATCGCCTTCTGATGAACGCGCCCGATCACGCCCCGCAACCCGCCACGCCGCACCGCAGCCTGCGCGCGCGCAGCCGCGTGCGCGGTACCGGCATCGCACTGACCGATGTTGCGCTGATCGCGCTGCCCTTCCTGCTGGTGTATTGGCTGCTGACGACTGCCGGTGGCCTGCGCGCCATCGCGGCCGGCGCGCAGTGGGCGGTGCCGGCGCTGCAATCGGTCAAGGTCGAATCCGGCAGCCTGTGGACGGCGCCGCGGCTGGCTCAAGTGATCTACGACGACGGCACGCTGCGCGCCGAAGTCACATCGCTGGCGCTCGACTGGGCACCGACAGCGGCGCTGCTCGATCGCCGGCTCGATGTCACACGGCTGTCGATGGGCGAACTGCGCGTGGCGACCTCGTCGAGTGCGGAGCCGCCGACCACGCCGTCCAGCCTCGCGCTGCCGCTCCCGCTGAAGGCAAAGATCGACATCGCGCGCATCGTGCTGGCCGACTACGCCGCGCAGACGGCAGACGGCATCGTGCTCACCGACGTCAAGGCGGTCATCGATTCGGACGGCGTGACGCACCGGCTGGACGAGGTGACTGTGACCACGCCGTGGGGTGCGCTCGCGGGTTCGCTCGCGCTGGTCGGCGACGCGCCGTTCGCGCTCTCCGGCGAACTCGCTTTCACCGGACAGGACTATTCGGCGACCGCCGTGCTGGGTGGCACGCTGGTCGACGGCGCGACCGCAGCGCTGCGCGCCGAAGGTTTCGGACTGTCCGGTCAGGCCGACGTCCGCGCCCGCCCCTTCATCGAACAGCCGCTCACAACGCTCAGACTGGTACTCGACGAATTCGACCCGCAGCGGCTGAACGCCGCCGCACCAGCCGGTCGCTGGACGGTCGAGGCGGATCTGCAATCGCGCGACGGCGCGGCGCTCACCCTGGCCGGACCCCTGACGGCGCGCAATCGCGAACCCGGTCGCATCGACCGGGACCGGGTGCCGGTGAGTGCGCTGTCGGCGCAGGTCGAGGCGAGCCTGACGCGCGTCGATCTGCGCGAACTGCTGATCGAGCTGTCCGGGGGCGGAGACATCCGCGGTGAAGCTGGCTGGCGTGCCGAAGGCGATCTGCCGGTGCACGCGGCGCTGGTGCTGCGCAATGTCGACACCGCCGCGCTGCATGGGCAGGGCGTGGCAACGAAGCTGGGCGGTCGCATCGACATCAGTGCGTCGGGCGAGCACCAGCAGTTCGACATTGCACTGACCGACCGCGGCGCCAGCCGCATCGCGATAGAGGCGCGCGGCGACGTGGCGCAGCAACTGCTCACGCTGGAACGCGCCCGGGTGTCGGCGCGCGGAGCCGAATCCACGCTGGCCGGCAGCTTGAAGCTCGACGACACGCTCGCCTTCCGGCTGACCGGCGAGTTGCAGAAGTTTGACCCGTCGGCATTCGCGCGCGTGCCGGCGGCCCGTCTGTCGGCGAAATTCTCCGCCAACGGACGGATCAAGCCGCAGATCGACGCGCAGGTGGCGCTCGACTTCGCGCCCAGCACGTTGATGGGCGAGGCACTGGCGGGCACCGTCAAAGGCCGGCTGCAGGGCCGGCGGCTGTCCGGGATCGACATCGCACTCGACTGGGCGGGCAACCGGCTGGCCGCGCAGGGCGCCTTCGGTGGCCGGACCGGCAAGGCAGACGACGTGCTCGACTGGTCACTGGACGCGCAGCGTCTGGCGCCGCTGCGTGCATTGACCGGGCTGGAACTGGCCGGTCGCATCTCCGGCAGCGGTCGCCTCGCTGGTACGCTGGACGCGCCTTTCGGCACGCTGACGCTGGCCGCACGCGCACTCAGGCTGGGTGAGCTGGGCAGCGTGGCCAGCGCCGACGTGAGCGCCGACCTGGCAAAGGGCGCCGACGGGCGCATGACCCTGAAGCTGGTGGCGGCGGATCTGCGCAGCCCGTCGGCACCGGCGCCCATCGAGGCGGTGCTGCTGGAGATCGACGGCACGCGCGCGGCGCATCGCCTGTCGGCCAGCGCGAAGCTGGCCGCTCAGCCGGCCGACGGTGGCGGGGCGCCACTGCGCCAGTCGCTCGACCTCGTGGCGCAGGGCGCACTGGCGTCGTCGGCTGACGGCCCATCCTGGTCCGGCCGTATCGATCAGCTGGTGCTGGTGCTGTCGCCCGAACTGAGTGCCACCCTGGTCCGTCCGGCATCACTGTCGGCGTCGGCGCAGCGTGTGACCCTCGATGAAGCGACGCTCGCGCTGACCGGCGGCGGTGAGGCGGTGCTGGCGCGCACGCTGTGGACGCCGGATCGCCTCGACGCCAGCGGCCGCATGCGGGGCTTTCCGTTGCGCCTCGTCTGGCGCGACCGCGAAGCCGGCATCGCGGTGCGTGCGCCGCTGACGCTGGGCGCCGACTGGGCGGTCGGTGCCGCGCTGACCGGCAACGAAGGGTTGAGCGGCCGGATCGCTGTGTTCCGTGAGAGCGGCAACGCGGTCATTTCGGGCGAAGGCCGGGTCGAACTTGCGTTCAGCGAGGCGCGCGCGCAGATTGATTTTGCCGGCCAGTCGGCCGCTGTCACGGCGCGCGTCGCCGGCCCGGACGTCGGCCAGCTGCAGGCGGCGGTGCGCGTTCCGCTGCGCCGCGACGGCAGCCTGTGGCTGCCCGACCTCGATGAACAGACCACCGGCGAAGCCACGCTCGACGTGCCGACGCTGAACTGGATCGGTCGCGCGCTGCGGCTCGACATGACAACCGCCGGCCGCCTGAAGGCCAACGTGAAGATGGTCGGGCGCTTGCGTGCGCCTGAGTTGTCGGGTCGCATCGACGGCGACGACCTGACCTTCCGGCTGGCCGATCAAGGGCTGCGGCTGGAGCGTGGCAGCCTGCGCGCGCAGTTCGCCGGCGACCGGCTGAATCTCGACAGCCTGAACTTCGAAAGTGCCAATGTGCGCGCGCCGGCGGATCCGCGTCTGAATGCAGCGCAGCTGACGAAGGAGCCAGGCCGGCTCTCCGCGCGCGGCACGGTCGATCTGGCCACGGCGCAGGCCGACATCGCGATCGAGGTGCGCCGCTTCGTGCCGCTGCAAGGTGGCGAGCAGTGGCTCATGCTGTCCGGTGACGGCAGCGTGCGCGGGTCGGCCAAGGCCGGCATTGCGCTGCAACTTGCGCTGAAGGCCGACGCCGGGCTGTTCACCGTGCCGGAGGAGTCGCCGCCGACGCTCGGCGACGACGTGGTGATGAAAGGTCGCAACGGCGGCGCGGCCAGCGGCCCGCCGCTGGCGCTGCAGATCGACGTCGATCTGGGCGAGCGTCTGTATTTCAAGGGACGCGGGCTCGATACGCGGCTGGCCGGTCAGCTGGCGCTGCGCGATCAGGGGCGCGGCATCAGCGCCACCGGCAATATCCGCACGGTGGGTGGCCGCTACCGCGCCTATGGCCAGAACCTCGACATCGAGCGCGGCGTGGTCAGCTTCCAGGGCTCGCTGGCCAATCCCGGTCTGAACGTGCGCGCCATCCGACCGAACCTGCCGGTGCAGGCTGGCGTGGAAGTGAGCGGCACGGTGCAGCGGCCGCGCGTGCGACTGGTGTCCGACAGCGCGATGCCGGACTCGGAAAAGCTGTCCTGGATCGTGCTCGGCCGCGGCCAGGAAAGCGCGCGCGGTTCCGACCTGTCGATGCTGGCCACCGCGGCCGGTGCCTTGCTCGGCGGCGAGGGCGAGGGCATCACCGGATCGCTGGCCCAGGCGCTCGGCCTGGACCAGATCGCCCTGACCCAGAGTTCGATCGCCAGCGGTCCGCGCAGTCAGGTGGTGAGCAGTTCGCAGCGCAGCAGCACGACGGTGGGCGGCCAGGTGGTCAGCGTCGGCAAGCGGCTGACCAGCAATGCACTGCTGTCGTACGAACAGGGCGTGGCCGGTGCGACCAGCGTCGTCAAGCTGACCTGGACACTGACCCGCCATCTTGCGCTCATCGGCAGCACCGGCACCGAGCAGGCGGTCGATGTGCGCTACGTTTTTTCCTTCAAGTGACCGTTTTCCGCAATGCAGCCGAGACGGTGCATCGAAGCCGATAACCATCAATTGTTTGATACGTGACTAAAGTCTGGTGATCGACGCGCGTAAACCAAAGTGTTATGTTTTTGGTTTAAATCAGTGCTGAGCACTGGCTCCGGATTGACCGCTAGATGAATTTCTCTTCTCCTGCCAGCGGGTTGCGCTCGTCCACCCTTACGGTGCTGCTGCTGACCGGTATCACTGGCGCGACGCTGTCGTGGATGGCGTGGCAAACCCTGCATACGCAGGAACAGGCGCAGGCGCAGACCCGGTTTGATCGCAGCGCGGCTGAGGCGGAACGCGCGCTGACCGAAGCCATGGCCGACTACGAACAATTGTTGTGGGCAGGGGCTGCGCTGTTTTCCGCCTCGTCGGATGTCACGCGCGAAGATTGGCGGGCATTTGCCGACAGCGTGCAACTCGATACCCGCTTTCCCGGGCTCAAGGGTTTCGGTTTTGCACAGATGCTGACCCCTGCGGAGCGCGTCGCGCACGAAGCTGCGTTGCGTGCATCGGGGCGACCCGGCTATGCCATCCGGCCGCCCGGCGATCGCGACATGCTGACCTCCATCGTGTACCTCGAACCGGAGGTGGGCACCAATCTCGATGCGATCGGTTACGACATGTATTCGGAGCCGGTGCGTCGTGCGGCGATGGATCGTGCGGCTGACAGCGGCAAGGCCGCACTGTCGGGGGCAGTCACGCTGGTGCAGGACAGCGCAGCACCCCGGCCCGGGGCGCTGATGTATGTGCCGGTTTATCGAACGTTGCGCGGCTTGCATACGGTCGAGGCACATCGGGCGGCGCTGCGCGGTTTCGTCTATTCGCCATTCCGCATGAATGATCTGGTTCAGGCGGCGCTCGGTGACCGCGCCGCCGACATGGTGGTCGAACTGTTCGATGGCAGGGCCACTGATGAATCGGCGCTGCTGTTCGAGCGTCGTCGGGCCGTGCTCAAGAATCTCGCGGCCTACACGCCAAGTTTCGTCGAAACGCGCCCGATTGAAGTCGGCATGCACCGCTGGACCTTGCGCTTTTCGACCCTGCCGGCCTTTGACGTGGCAGCGCCGGCGAGCAAGGCCAACCTCGCTGGCGCGGCCGGTCTGGGGCTGACGGTACTGTTGTGCAGCACGCTGGCTGCTGTACTTGGCCTGCGCAGCCGGGCAGAAAATCTGGCACATCGCATGTCGGTCGCCCATCGCGAAAGCGAGGCGCGCATGCGCTCGGTCATCGAGGCGAGCGCAGAAGGCATCCTGATCTGCGACGCCACATCGGCGTCGCGCGTGCTCAGTGCGAACCCGGCCATCGGCGACATGCTCGGCATCGAAGCCGGTTTGCTGCAAGGCATGCCACTGACACAGCTCTTTTCGAGTCACGGCGACGTGACGCTGGAACGGCAGCTGCGCGACATCCGTCATGGCGACCGGCGGCTTCTTCGCTGCAACGTAAGCGCAGTGCATGCAACCGGTGGCGCTCGCACGATAGAGCTGGCCATCACGTCAACAGAAGAGCAAACCGAAGGCCTGCGCCTCATCATCATGGCGACCGACCTGACGGAACTGCTCGACGCGCAGCGTGCGGCGCGCGAATCCGACCTGCTCAATCAGGCTATTCTGGAGCACGCACCTTTTTGCGTGATCGCCACCGACACGACTGGCGTCATCCAGTCGATCAATCCGGCTGGCGAGCGGCTGCTGGGTTATGCGCGGCACGAACTGGTGGGTGTTGCCACGCCGGAATTGCTGCATCTGGACACCGAAGTACATCAGCGCAGCGCGCAGCTGACGGCCGAAAAGGGAGTGCCGGTGCGCGGTTTCGAGGTGTTCGTGCTGCCGGTGCGCGAAGGCGATGTGGATGAACGGGAATGGACATATGTGCGCAAGGACGGCTCACAAGTCCCCGTCAATCTGGCAATCAATGCATTGCGCGATGCGCACGGTGACATTCATGGCTACATCGGTTTCGCCTGCGACATCACCGAGCGGCGGCGCACCGAATCGTATGTCCGCCGACTGGCGCACCACGACACCCTGACCGGACTGCCGAACCGGCTGCTGCTGACCGAACGCTTCGAGCGCTCGGTCGAACGGTCAAAGCGCAGTGGATTGCGAACCGCATTGCTCATGATCGACCTCGATCGTTTCAAGGACATCAACGACAATCTCGGCCATCACGCTGGCGATGCAGTGTTGCGCACGGTCGCCGGGCGTTTGCTGGCGACCGTGCGCGGCACCGATACGGCGGCGCGACTGGGGGGTGACGAGTTCGTCGTGCTGCTCGAAGAGGTAGACAATGTTGAAAACGTCTGCGAATCCGCGCGCAAGATCGTGCACGCATTGTCGGTGCCGATGGACGTGACGGAACTGTCGCTGACCATCACGCCGAGCATCGGCATTGCGCTGTTTCCCGATCACGGCGTTGAACTTGAAGACGTGCTGCAGCGCGCCGATACCGCGATGTACCGTACCAAGCAGTCGGGCCGCAACGGCTTCACCCTGTACCAGCACGGCCACGCCTGAGCGGGCGGCGTGCGGCGTCAGGTGCGACGTTCGCCCAGGCTGCGGTCCAGCTTGTCCTCGACCTCGCCGATGGCGGCAGCGAGCGAATTCACCGATTCGGCCGTCGTCTGCTGCATGGCCGCGCGCAACTCGGCGAATTCCTTCTGCATGGCGGTATTCAGTTCGGTGAAGCGCGACGCTTCGGCCTGATCCGCCAGCAGCCGCTGCTCGCGCAGTTCCTTGGCATGGCGGCGTGCTTCCAGCAGGGTGGCGGTGTGCAGCGTCAGCGTGTAGGCGCCGAGCAGCACCAGCAGCAGGGTCGTGGCACCGAGCAGGATGATGCCGGCCGGTGCGTTGATCGTCGCCACCAGCAGCGACACCTCGACCGGCATGACCAGCACGCTCCAGTTCGCGATCACGAAGGCGGCGAGCAGGCCCATCACCAGTATTCCGAGTGCGCCGAGCAGTTTCATCAGTGGTCTCCCTTCATTGTCATCGCACCATTGTCGTGCATGACCGGCCATCCCGCCATCGGCATCCGCCTACGCCGCTGCGGCGGCCGGCTGCATGCGCGCCTCGCGGATCGGCAGATTGACCAGCGCCGCGATGGCCGCCAGCAGCGCGTCGGCGTACCACATCCACAGATAATTGCCGGTGTGCTCCAGCGCCAGCCCGCCCAGCCAGGCGCCGAAGAAGCCGCCGATCTGGTGCGACAGCAGCGTGAGGCCGAACAGCGTTGCCAGATAGCGCGTGCCGAACAGCTTGCCGACCACGCCGGCGGTCGGCGGTACGGTGGCCAGCCAGGTCACGCCCAGACCGATCGCGAACAGGTAGAAGGTCCATTCGGTCTGCGGCGACGCGAGGTAGATCAGCACCATCACTGCACGCGAGGCGTACATCCAGAACAGGATCATCTTGCTGCGCCAGCGGCCGACCGCCCAGCCGGCCAGCAGGCTGCCTGCGATATTGGCCAGTCCGATCAGCGCGAGCGCAGTGCTCGCCACTTCGGCCGGCAGGCCGCACAGTCCGACCTCGCCGGGCAGGTGGGTGATCAGGAAGGCGATGTGAAAGCCGCAGGTGAAGAAGCCGGCATGCAGCAGCAGATAGCTGCGGTCGCGCAGCGCATCGCGCACCGCGTGGCGCAGACCGCCGCTGCCATCGGGCGCGGCGTGATTGATCACCGGTTCGCGTGCCCGCAGGGCGCGCGCCAGCGGCAGTGCTGCCAGCGCTGCGATGGCCAGCGCATACATCGCCCCCATCCAGCCGACGGTGGTGATCAGCTTCTGCGCCAGTGGCGCAAACACGAACTGGCCGAGCGAGCCGCCGGCGTTGATGATGCCGGCCGCCTGACCGCGTTTCGCGGAATCGAGCTTGCGCGAGGCGGCGCCGATCAGCACCGAAAAGCTGCCGGCGCCGGAACCGGCCGCCGACAGCACGCCGAGCGCCATCGTCATGCCGAAGCTCGTGTCCATGAAAGGGGTCAGTGCGCAGCCCAGCGCCAGCACGATCAGCCCGGTGGCGAGCACGCGGCCCGGGCCGTAGCGATCGGCCACTGCGCCAGCCAGCGGCTGTATCGCCCCCCAGACGAACTGGCCGATGGCCAGCGCCAGGCTCAGGCTGACGACGCCCAGACCTGTGGAAGTATTGATTGGCGAAATGAACAGGCCGGAGGACTGGCGCACGCCCATCGTGACCATCAGCAGCAGGGCGGCGCACAGCACGGCAGACAGGGCGGAGGGCATGGCGCGGAGCAGGACTTCAGGTAGCAGGAGGCTAGCACAGGCCGTTGTGCCGCCGTTGCGGGTCGCGGGCGGCAGCGGATGTTGTTGGGCATCGCTGCGCTCACCTCGATCTGCGATGCAGCCTCCCGTAGGTTGGGGTGAGCGAAGCGATGCCCAACAAGACGGCGCATGCACTCGCGCCACACGCGCCGCGCCGGATGGACGGCGGCCCCTGTCGCGTACGGGGGACCTCGAAGTTCATCGATGCGCCGACCATCGCGTGTCGGGTCGGGTTATCTTCGGTCGATGAACCTGCTTTCAACCACGGCGCTTTTCGTCGCCACCGCGCTGGCGGAGATCGTCGGCTGCTATCTGCCCTGGCTTTGGCTGAAGGATCGCGCGCCGGTCTGGGTGCTGCTGCCGGCGGCGTTGTCGCTGGCCGTCTTCGTCTGGCTGCTGACGCTGCATCCGACCGCCGCCGGGCGGGTCTATGCGGCGTATGGCGGCGTGTATGTGTGCGTCGCCATGCTTTGGCTGTGGCTGGTCGACGGCGAGCGCCCGCATCTGTGGGACATCACCGGCGTCGCGGTGGCGCTTGCCGGCATGGCCATCATCATGTTCGCGCCGCGAACCTGACGCCCCTTCAACGAGGAGATTTCCATATGGACCTGCAACTCAAGAACCATCTCGCACTCGTGTCCGGCAGCACCGCCGGCATCGGCTACGCCATTGCCGAAGCGCTGCTGCGCGAAGGCGCGCGCGTCATCGTCAATGGCCGCACGCAGTCGGCGGTCGATGCCGCCGTCGCAAAGCTGGGTGTCGGGGCGATCGGCTTTGCCGGCGATCTGGCCAGCGCGGCCGGGGCTGACGCGCTGGCGAAGGCGCACCCGGACATCGACATCCTGGTGAACAACCTCGGCATCTTCGAGCCGAAAGCGTTCGAGGACATTCCCGATGCCGACTGGACCCGCTTTTTCGAAGTGAACGTGCTGAGCGGCGTGCGCCTGTCGCGTCACGTACTGCCCGGCATGAAGCGGCGCAACTGGGGCCGCATCCTGTTCATATCGAGCGAGAGCGGCATCCAGATTCCGGCCGAAATGATCCACTACGGCATGACCAAGGCGGCGCAGATCGCGATTGCACGCGGTCTGGCCGAGTCGGTCGCCGGCACCGGCATCACCGTCAACAGCGTGCTGCCCGGCCCGACCCGCTCGCGCGGCGTCGAGGACTTCGTGCAGACGCTGGCCAATGAAAGTGGCCAGACTTTCGAGGCCTTCGAGAAGGAGTTCTTCGAGAAGGTGCGCCCGACCTCGCTGATCAAGCGCTTCGCCACGCCGGAAGAAGTCGCCGCGATGGTCGTCTATCTGGCCAGTCCGCTGGCGTCGGCGACCACCGGGACGGCGCTGCGGGTCGACGGTGGCACCGTGAAGAGCGCCTTCTGAACTGCGTAACGGCACGTCACGGATTGCAGGGGAAACACGTTCTTCAAGGCTGTCCGGAATGAGGCGTCCTTGGTAGTGTTCGGGTGCAGCGCTTGCGCCGGCGCGGCCACAAAGGCACGACCCGGCAGATGGATGTCCTTCATTTTCCGGGAAAAACCGATGAAACTCAGACTTGCCGCCTCATGCATCACCGCTTCGATCATGTGCTTCGCCGCCGCGCCGGCGCTGGCAGCCGACTACTACCTGGAGATACCGGGTATCAATGGCGGTTCGGTCGCCGAAAACTACAAGGACCAGATAGAGGTCTTTTCTTTCAGCTGGACGCTGTCCAACACGGCGTCCACCGGTCCGTCCGGCGGTACGGCATCGCGGCCGGTGTTCGGTGATCTGGAATGGATGCAGGCGGTGGATCAGAGCATCCCCAAACTGTTTGAAGGTGTGGCGAGCGGCAAGGAAGTCGGCAAGGTGACGCTCAGCTTCGTCAAGTCGGGCGAGGAGCAAGCCCATCGCTACTTCACGATGACCTTCGAAGACGCCACGCTGACCTCGTTGAGCCTGGCCGGGGCCTCGGGCGGTGACCCGCTGGCATCCCTCAGTCTGAGTTACAAGGCAATCGAACTTGCCTACTATTCGCAGGAAAAGGGCGGAAAGCCCGGCGCCCCCATCAAGGCGAACTGGGATCTGGAAGGGGTGAAGGGTGACGCACGCGTACTGATGCAGCTTGCGTCACCCGACACGCCCATCCTGCTCGACGTGTCGCAGCCGATACCCGAACCGGAGCAGGCGGCCCTGCTGCTGGCCGGCCTGGGCCTGATCGGCTGGGCGGCGCGCCGGCGGCGTGCACGGTGCTGCTGAGCCCCTCCGTTACCGGGTTTGCCGAAGCGGGGTTCGACGCCGGTGGCTCGATCATGCAGCAGTATCCGATGCCCCACCGCGCGGGGTCGCCGACCCGACCGCATTCGCGTGAAGCGGATTCGGGATGTTGTCGGGTTGGCGCCTGCACACATGATGCTGTCCTGCGAGGCGACATTCGAGCGGCGGTCTGAACGCCGCCTCACACTCGCCTGATGCGACGCCGGGCAGCAGGTGAGGTGCCCGTCCGTGGCACCTGATGTGCGCCGAATCCGTAGAATCCGCCGCTCGACAGGAACCGAACCGGAGAACAGATGATGAGCGATGGCGCGAAGCGCGGGGAAGCGGTACGCCGCGAAGTGATGAGCGATGCCTTCGTGGATCGCGCACTGGGCAACGCGACCGACTTCACGCAGCCGCTGCAGGCCTTCATCAACGAACATGCCTGGGGCGGCGTATGGACGCGCGACGGGCTGGACCGGCGCACGCGCAGTCTGATCACGCTGTCGGCGCTGACGGCGCTGAAGTGCCCGAATGAGCTGAAGGGGCACGTGCGCGGCGCGCTCAACAATGGCTGCACGGTGGAGGAAATCCGCGAAACGCTGCTGCACTGCGCGGTGTATGCCGGCGTGCCGGCGTCGGTCGATGCCTTCAGGGCAGCGCAGGAAGTGGTGGATGCCTGGCGGGCTGAGCAGGCAGCCGGCTGACCGCTGATATCCGGCGCGCCGTCAGACCCAGCCTTGTCGCCAGCGGGTCGAGTCCTTCAGTTCGCGCCATTCGATGCGGCGCACCGACCTCGAATGCACCGCCTCGATGTCTATCCAGCGGATCGCTGTTTCGGGTGGGTCGGGTTCGATCACCTTGGTGACCAGGAAGTGCAGGTTGCGGCAGACCGGCGCGACGGCGGTCCATTTGGTGAGCAGCAGTTTTTTCGGGTGCAGCGGATTCATGGCGCGACGGTCGATGGGATTGACGCCTCTGACCGCGCAGTTTCTCGGCGATTCCCGGAGGCCGGCGTGTCACCGACGGGCGGCGGTTTCCGGACGGAAGCGCGCGATGAGCAGGATCAGTGCCAGCGCCGCCGGCAGCCACGACAGGTCGGTCGGTACCGGACGCGAGACGGCCGCGTCGGCGTTCTTCATGGCACGGGTCAGGGTCTCGACATCGGTCATCGTCGCGTATTCGAAGCCGACCTGCTGCGCGATGGCGCGCAGGTGCGTTTCGCGCAGTGCCGACAGGTGTTCGTTGCCCGGCACGCGCTTGCCGTCGGCGGTGCGCAACTCGCGCTGGATGACCTCACCCGCTTTCCAGTAACCGACCGGGCGCCCGTCGTCGTCGCTCTTCGGAATCGGGCGTGCCGCTTCGCCGCCGGCGCCGATGACCCAGCCGCGGATGTCGCCCGGCTTGATGTCGTCGAAGCCCGGCTTGTCGCCGTCGCGCAGCGGCGGCGCTTCCTGCCCGTCGCTGACGAACACGATGCTGGGCGTGTCGCCGATCTCTTTCGCCGCCCGCACCGACCAGAACACGCCCTTCGCCACCTCACTCGAATTGCCCCAGCGCATGCGGCCGTCGATCTGGTCGAGCGACGCGAGCAGGTCGCCGTAGTGGGCACACACTTCGATCGGCGCCAGCAGCAGCAGCGTGCGGTACTCGGCGAAGCCGGCCCAGCCGACCCGCGAGCCACACGGCAGTTCGCGCAGCGCGCGCCTGGCCGATTCGCGCGCGTAGGCAAGCCGGCTGACCGGCACGCCGTCCAGTTCGTAGTCTTCGACATTCATGCTCTGCGTCAGGTCGAATACGACGATGGTGTCCCAGCTGTCGCGCGGCATATTCACCGGCGGCAGCACGGCGGCGAGCACCAGCAGCGCCAGCGCCGCCAGCAGCGAGCGCGCGTCGCGCTCGCGAAGGCTGGCCAGCAGATTGCGCAGGAAGGCGCGGGTTCTCATGCGCGCGCCCTCACGGCAGGTCCAGCCGCACGCCCTGCAGCGTCGTGACGACGCGTTCCTTCGGCGGTGCCGGGCCGTCGTCGGCAGCAGCGGCGGCCTGCTCGATTTCGGGGGCGAGCCACAGTGCGCGTTCGAGGTTGTAGCGCGCGTCCCAGTCGTCCGGGCGTTCGCGCAGCGCGTCGCGGTAACGCTGCTTGGCCAGTTCGACCAGCGGCAGCGCATTGGCGACGTCGGCTTCGCCGCGCGCCAGCGCCTCGCGCAGATGCAGATTGCCGAGGTTGTAGCGTGCGCCCTGACGCAGGTCCGCGCGTTCGCCGGCAATCAGCGCCTTCCACGCGCGGGTCGCGGCTTCGCTGTCCGTGGCGCGGCTCAGCGCCAGCGCCTGCGCGAACTGCGCTTCCGGCAGGTCGGCATCGATGTTCCCTGCAGCGGCAATGGCCGCATTCACGCGTTCGGCCTGCCACAGTTGCGTCGTGTGCCAGCCGGCGGCGACACCGGTCAGCAGTGCAGTGGCGCCGAAGATCAGATGGACGGTGCGTCGTTTCACAGCCAGCTCCGCAGAAGAAGGGATCGATAGACCAGCAGCAGCGCGCAGCACAGCGCCGCCAGATAGAAGAAGAAGCGGCTGTGATCCTGCCGCGGCACGCGCTCGTCGAAGTCGAGCGGGAAGTTCTGCTGCCGGCCCACCTCGGCCACCGCCTTGGCGAGATCGTCCGGGCTGTCCGCCTGATACAGCCGGTAGGTCACCGGCAGCGATTGGAAGAAGCGGTGCAGCGATACTTCGGCAATCGATTCCTGCGTGTAGTAGGCATTGCGGATTTCGATCGCGGCCGGGTCGTCGCCCTCGGCTTGCGGCGGCGGTGCGCTCGCTTCGGCGTCCAGCTCCGGCGCGTTGAGCGTGCGCAGGTAGAGCCAGTGCAACGCGATGCGATTGGCCTGCAGACCTTCGCGGACACGCTTGCGCGTCGGTTCGTCGAGGTGGGCGCCGCCGTCGGTCACCAGCAGGATGATGCGGCTGCCCGTATAGGCGCGTGCATTGAAGGTATCGATGGCGGCGGTCAGCGCGCGGCCGACATCGGTGTCGGACAGCCCCCGGCCCAGTCCGCCTGCCTTGATGCCGGCCTGCACGACCGCATCGTGCTGGGTGAACGGCACCACGTTCATCGGTCCTGCGCTGAAGAACATCAACGCGAAGCGGTCGTCCGGTCGCTGCTCGACGAATTTCGACAGCAGATCACGCGCCACCGCCGACTTCGGCTCGCCGCGCGATTCGACCTGGTAGAGCATGGAATGCGGATCGATGGTGCGCCAGTCGGCGGGTTTCATCTTGGCGTCCATGCTGCGGCTGCGGTCCATCAGGATCAGGATTTCCGCGCCGCGCCCGGTGCGCGTCACCGTGGTTTCCGGCGTACCGGGGCCGGTCAGCGCCAGCACGATGCCGGCCAGCGCGAGCACCGCCAGCGCGCGCCAGGCGAACCCGGCGAGGCGACCGACGCGGTCGGGCGGCAGCCAGTCCAGCGTCGGAAACAGCAGCGTGTCGCGCCGCCGGCGCAGCAGCGGCAGCGCGGCCAGCGGCAGCAGCAACAGCGCCCAGGGCTGTGCAAAATCGATGACGCCGATGTTCATGCTTCGTGTCGCTTTTCGATGCTGCGCAGCCGGCGCGCGAAGCTGTGCAGCGGCAGCGTATCGGCCGGCTTGCCTTCGCCGAAAAAGATCGTGGCCGACTGCGCATAGAAGCGCTCGATGTCGGCGCGCAGCGGCGCATAGTGCGGCGCGCGCTCGAACAGGTGCGACAGCGAAGCCGGCTGCACGCTGCGTCCGGCGGTGCGGTCGAAGGCACGGTGCAGCGCCTGCCAGGCGTCCGGTGCGTCGTTGCCGCGGCCGCGCAGCGCGTTCAGTTCGCGCAGCGCACGGGCGAACGGCTGGTTGCGGCCCGCACGCCAGCTGCGCCAGCCCAGCCAGCCGGCCCAGCCCAGCAGCGTGGCGATGCACAGTGCGCCCCACAGGGCGATCTGCCGCCGGATCGACGCCGTGTCGACGGCGGGCGCCGCGCGGTCGGGTTGCAGCGCCTCCAGCGCGCCCTGGGCGAAGGCGTTGCGCGGCGTCAGCGGTGCTGCGCTGAACGGCCAGGCGGGCACGCCGAGCAAGCCCCCCGAGGTCGCGATGTCGAGCGCGGGTAGCGTCAATGCGGTCAGAGCCTGCGGTGCGTTGATCAGCTGATGCTCGATCACCAGCCAGCGTCGCCCTTCGCCATCGCTTTCAATGCGCGTCGGCCGGCGTTCGAGCCAGACACCGACGCGGCCGGGGGCCGGCGGTTTGCCGAGATCGACCGGTTGGCCGTTGATTTCGAGCAGCACGCGCTGGGTCAGCAGATCGCCCAGCGTGTGACCGTAGGCGCGCGGCTGGTCGACCTGTGCCTGACGACCCTGCGGCGCGGCCGCGGGCGTCGGTTCGAGATCCGGGGCGGCGGCGGGCGGCGTGCCATCCGCCGCTGCTTCGACCGCTACGGGAGCAGTCCCGGAAATGGTGTCGGAAATGGTGTCGGTCGCTGCTGCCGTGACCGGCGCAGGCGGAGTCTGCGCAGTCGCGAGCGTGGCAAACATCAAGGCGCAGACGAGCAAGGGCAGGGGGCGGGACGCGCGGTTCGGGAGCGTCATGCGGTGGCCTCGAAGAAGTAATCGGACATCGCCTCGGCGTCGAAGGCGCCGTGGATGAAGAAGGGGCGCAGGTCGCGCGCGGAGAAGAAGGCATCCAGCTCGGCGCGCCGCGCGGCCACTGCATCGCGCCACTGCGTGCGCAGCTTCGGGCGCATGAACAGCGTGCGGCGGATGCCGGTTTCGGCGTCGCGCATCGGCGCGATCGCGTCGTGCGACGGCGGTTCGGTTTCGGCCGGGTCCCACACGATGACCGGCACGACGAAGGCGTGCGACAGCAGATCGAGCGCGGCACCGAGCCGGTCGAGCGGCCAGTGGAAATCGCTGACCAGAAACACCAGCGACTCGCGGCCGGCCAGCTGCTGCAGCGCGTCCTCCAGCCCTTCGATGCCGCCGGGGGCCGGCTCGCACTGACGCAGACTGTCCGCCATCACGCTGCCCAGCCCGCGGCTCAGTGTCGCCGGCACGCACAGATCGGCGCGTTCGCGATGATCGAACGCCAGCATGCCCAGCGCATCGCCGACGCGTGAGGCGCTGTGTGCCAGCGATTCGACGAAGTCGGCGGCAACGTCGAGCTTGCGCCGGCGGGCGCCGAAGCCCATCGAAGCGGACACGTCCACCAGCACCTGCACCGTGACCCCGACGCGCTGGCGGTTGACGCGCACCAACCATTCGCCGGTGGTGTTGCGCAGGCTGGCGCGCAGGTCGAGCCGGCGCGGGTCGGGCCGGTCGTACAGACTCATGTGCGACACGAATTCCTGACCGGCACCCAGGCTGCTGCCCGGGTGCGAGCCCGGGCGCGGGCCTGCCGCGCGATGCGGCAGCCGGTAATGGAATTCGTGCATCTCGTCGGCGTCGCTCATCGCGGCGTGGCGACCTTCTCGATGATCTGCGCGACCAGTGCGTCGGCGATCTGCGCCCGGCGCATTTCGTACACCGGCGTGAAGAACACGCGGTGGCCCAGCGTCGACGGCAGGATGGCCTGCACGTCGTCCGGCACCAGATGCGTGCGGCCGTCCATCCAGGCGACCACGCGCGCAGCGCGCAGCAGGGCGCTCATGCCGCGCGGACTGGCGCCGGCCAGGATGAGCTTCTTCATGTCGACGCCGTCGATGCGCACGTCGAACGCGGCCGGATTCTGGCTCGCGTCCCACAGGTCCATCACATAGCGTTCGAGCGCCTCGCTCGCGCTCACGCTCTGCTGGATCGCCGCCGCCATCGAATTCAGCGACTGCCAGTCAAGAATGCCCGGCGCGACGCGATCGATCAGCGCGTCGACGTCGTGGAAGCCGGTTTCGAACACCAGCGCCCGGCGCACGGCGGGGTCGCGCGGCGTTTCCATGCGCAGTTCGAACATGAAGCGGTCGCGCGCGGCCGACGCCAGTTCGAAGGTTTCTTCCTTCTCGACCTTGTTGCGGTCGGCGAACACCGTCATGTGCGGAAAGCTGTATTCGCGGTTGAACGCCGACACCGTGCGCTCGGCCATCGCGCGCAGCAGCAGCGACTGCACCTGCGGTCGGGCGCGGTTGATTTCGTTGAAGAAGAAGGTGGTCAGCCGCTCGCCGTGGCGCAGCAGCGGGCCGGGTTCGATGCGCGGCTTGCCGTCGGCGTCGACGTAGGTGTGATAAACGAGGTCGTTCGGCATCAGGTCGACCGTGCCTTCGACGCGTTCGAAGTCGCCGCCGATGGCGCGTGCAAAGGCGCGCAGCACGGTCGTCTTGCCGACACCGACGTCGCCCTCGAGCAGCACGTGGCCGCGTGCGAACAGCGCCACGTTGATGAGCCGCACCACGGTGTCCTGGCCGATCACGGCCTTGCGGACTTCGGTTTCGACACTCAGCGCAGCGTCGCGCCAGTCCTGCAGGTGTTCTTCTCTGATCATGCTGTCTCCCGGATGCGGAATCGATAGTGGAGGCGGGGCGCTGCCCATGCACCGACAGCGGGGCAGTCTAGGCAGGAGGGTTCGGGCAAGTTGCCCAGCGTGATCGAGCGACTACGGAAGCGGCCGTGCGGCCGGTGCGCTCAGCTGCGCGATCAGCTTCGCGTTCGCCCAGCCGAACAGGCCGCCGATCAGCAGTGCCAGCGGCAGCGCGACGATGACGTTGTCGGCGCGCAGCGCGGTGAGCACAGCCGGATCGAAGCGACCGGGCACATCCAGGTAGGCCCAGTTCGCCGCGAAGCCATAGACGCAGACCGGCAGCACCGCGAGCCGCGGCCAGCCGGAGGCCAGGCTCATGACGCCGACCGCCGCACCCACGACCAGCGGCACCCACACGGTGCCGGGCAGTGCGGTCGGGTTGAACAGGATGGCCAGCGCCGCCAGCCAGCCGGCGAACACGCCGAACACCGCGTGCGCCAGCACCGCCGCCAGCGCCGTCGGCGGGTGATCGCTCCCTCCAAGATGGAAGAAGCCGGCCCACGCGATCACCATGGGCCACAGCGGCAGCGTGAAGGACTGCATCGAAAAGGTCATGACGACGGCGAGGATGACGTTGGCGCAGGTGAGGGCAGCGAGTGGCTTCATGGCAGTCTCCGGACGGCAGTTGCGGTGCGATGGACAAGCCCGGTCCCTGCAGCGCGCGGGCTGCATGCGGTCAGGCGTCAAGGGAAGGCGGCCGGGGCCGCGCCCGCTCAGGTACGGCCCTGCTGCACCAGTTCGGCGTAGTCGTCCGGGCTGATCAGCCCGCGTTGTTCGCCGATGTGGCGGTCGCGCACGGGCAGCACGTCCTGCAACCCGTCGATGCGCTTCCATGTGGCCGGCGGCGTTTCGCATCCCGGCTGTGGCACATGACGCGCGCTGTCGACCCGCTGGTAGCGGTGGATGTAACGCGGGCAATTGACGAAGATCTCCGCCAGTTTCACGCGCACGACGAACTCCGCGCCGTGGAAGGCCGGCAGGCTTTCGTGCAGCAGCGGGTCGTTGCGACTCACCGTCGCATCGCCGTGCAGGCGGATGCGATGCGGCGTTTCGAAATCGATGAACAGCAGCCCGACCTTCGGATTGGTGGTGATGTTGCCCATCGAAAGGAACATGCCGTTGCCGTCGAAGCTCGGAAAGGCCAGCGTCGTGCCGTCGATCACCTTGACGAAGCCGGGGCCGCCGCCCTTGTGCGACACGGTCGGGTAGCCGCGGTGGTCGATGGTGGTGAGGAAGAAGAAGTCGCGCGACTCGATGAAGCCCCGGTGTTCGGGCTGGATGTCCGGATGCACGATGAACTGCTGCACGCGGTCGGCCAGCGGCCGCATGTCGAACTCATCCTGCAGCGCGCGATGCTGCGCGCCGTAAAGCGGGGCCATGTCTCCTCCTGGATCAGAAAAGCTGTCCGATGAACGGACAAACCGGTTGTTTGAGGTCTTGTTGTGTGGAGCCGATGCTAGTGTTCGCATCTGCATGCGGCAAGCAGCTTGCGGAACATAGGTGTCCGCATATCGGACATTGCCTCTGCGAACCGACGAACAGGAGACGGACTGCCGCATGAACGGGCGAACTGCAGCGCCGCGCGGCGAAGCGGACGAGGCGCCGGCAGGCAGCCTGCACAGCGCACGCCTCCTGGTGACGACGATTGCGCGCGGCTCGCGCCGCGGCAGACTGATGATCGAACTGGTCGCGCGCACCGGCCTGCCGCGGCCGACCATCCACCGCGTGCTCGACACGCTGATCGATATGGGCTGGGTCGAGCGCGATCCGGTCACGCTGCGCTTCAACCTCGGCCGCGAT
>NZ_JAUYRO010000010.1 GCF_030696805.1 Methyloversatilis sp.
CAAGGAGATGGCATGAATGATTTGTGATCGGCCTTGGTGCTCGGCGTCGTGGCGTTTGCTACGGTGTTGGGCGAGGCGGATAGGTTGCAGGCTGGATCGGCATCTTAGGGCTTTGGACCCTGTCAAGGAGATTACCCGCCGCCTGCCGCCGAACGACCAGCTTGAGGCCCGACTTGCGTCGGTGACCTCGTATAGGAGTTTGGCCGGGCCGTTCACACCCGCCCTTTGCCTGGGTGGGTTCCGCCTCACCCAACGAGCGGGAGAATAGCCATGTCTTATATCGGAGTCGACCTTCATCAAAACAGCATCACGGTGTGCCGACGAACCGGCGACGGGAGTGAGGCGTTCGAAACGTTGACGCTGTCGCCTGGCGATATGGATCGCTTTTGCGGCAGCCTCGACGCCGATGACGAAGTGGCGATCGAGGCGACCGGCAACAGCGCCTGGTTCCGTGACCAGATCTTGCCCTGTGTGGGCCGGGTGGTGGTGGTCAACCCCAGTCAGTTCAAGGTGATCAGGAAGTCGGTAAAGAAGACCGATAAGAACGACGCAGCGGCGCTCGCGCTGTTCCTGGAGAAGGACATGCTGCCCGAAACGCGGGTGAAGACGAGCGCCGAGACCGAACTGGCTTCGCTGGCGCACACCCGCGATCTGCTGGTCAAGCAGCGCACCCGGCTCTTGAACAAGATCCACGCGCTGCATGTCGGCAAGGGGCTCAAGCTGAAAAAGGAAAGCCTCGGCTCGAAGCGGGGGCTCGCCGCGATCGACATGGCCCTGTTCTCGCCTTGCGAGCAGGTCGAGATCACGGTGCTGCGTGAGACCGCGCTGTCCCTGACTGCAAGCCTCAAGCAGCTCGACACCGAGATCGAAAAGCACGCCTCGGCGCTCACCGGCTATGAGGGGATCGTCTCGATCAAGGGCGTGGGCCCACGCTCAGCCGCCGTTCTGCTCGCGGCTATCGGTAACGTCCATGACTTCGAAAGCGCCGACAAGCTCGCCGCCTACTTCGGCATGGTGCCGCGCGTTGCCCAGTCGAACGAGACCGACCACCGCGGCCGGATCACCAAGCGCGGCAACAAGCTGGCGCGCACCACCCTCGTCCAGTGCAGCCTCGTCGCCACGCGCTACTCGCCATACCTCAAGAACTTCCACGAGCGCATCCGCCAGCGGCGCGGCACCGGAAAGGCCATAATCGCCACCGCCCGAAAGCTGCTCTCCATCATCTACGATACCCTCCGCAATGGATGGGTCTTCGACGACTTCACCCAGTTCCAGCGCAGAGAAAATCTCAGACCCGCTGGACAATCATCATAGGAG
>NZ_JAUYRO010000040.1 GCF_030696805.1 Methyloversatilis sp.
ATGGTATCGACTGCCGAACTGGCGAGCTGGATGATGTCGGTCACGGCGAGTGCAATGTCCTTCGTGCTGGTGCGCGTGCGTTCTGCCAGTTTGCGCACCTCGTCGGCAACCACCGCAAAGCCGCGGCCCTGTTCGCCGGCACGTGCCGCCTCGATCGCCGCATTGAGCGCCAGCAGATTGGTCTGCTCGGCAATGTCGTTGATCACCTGCGACACGGCGCTGATCTTCTCGACCGATGCATTCACTTCGGAAATGCGCGTCTGCGACTGGGTGACCACGCCGACGACGCGATGGCTGCTGGCAATCCCCGCTTCCATTGTCTGCATGGCGTCGTGGGCGCTGGTTTCGGTGCGCCGCACGGCTTCCAGGCTGCGGTCGGTATTGCTCGACACTTCATTGATCGACACACTCATTTCTTCCATCGCTGCGGCAACCTGCATGACGTTTTCGCCCTGGGTACCCGTCGAAGTGACGAGCGCACGCATTGCGTTGTCGAGTTCCCGCGACCGCTCGTCGACCTCGCTCGCGCTGACCAGCACGTCGGCGAACATGGCGCGCAGATGGATGCGCATCACTTCCATGCCGACGAACAACTCGCGCAGCGGTCCTTTCGGTGCATCGATCCGGGTTGCCAGCTTGCCTTCGTCGAGTCCGACGATGGTCGCCTGCAGGGTGTTCAGCCGTGACACGACGCCACTGCTCAGATACCAGGCTCCGCCCAGTGCGGTCAGTGCCGCCAGACCCGCCATCAGCATGCCCCACAGGCCGCCCAGTGCCGCGCCACCGAAGGCAAGCAGGCTGCTGACCCCGGCGCTCAGCCAGATGCGTGCAGCGAGCCCGAGCTTTTCCTTGTGACGGGGTGTGGCCGGGAATTTCGCGCTCTTATCGCGTACCGCGCGATACAGCGCTTCGGCGCTGGCCACGTCTTCACGCTTCGGAATGTTGCGCACCGACTGGTAACCGACCGTACGGCCATCGAGTGTCGTCGGCGTGACGAAGGCTTCGACCCAGTAGTGGTCGCCATTTCTGGCGCGGTTCTTCACCAGTCCGCGCCACGGCTGGCCAGCCTTGATCGTGGACCACAGATCCTCGAACGCTTCCGGCGGCATGTCCGGGTGGCGCACCACATTGTGGCTCTCGCCGATCAACTCGTCGCGGCTGAAACCGCTGATGGCGACAAACGATTCGTTTGCGTAGGTGATCCGGCCCTTCAGATCGGTCTTGGTGACGATCGGTTTTCCGGGTTCAAGGAAAACTTCTTTCTGGGTGACCGGCATGTTCGTCTTCACAACTTCTCTCCCGTTATCAAATGCGACTGCACAGGGCCGATAGGCTGGAAATGCCGGGGGGGCCGGCCGCATGGAACAGCGCGCATATGTGATTTACGGCACGTCGGGACACGACTTCAGCAGGAATCTGACTGAGGTCGTTCAGAAACGACGGTGCTTGATCGATATCAAGCTCACTCGAAAAACCTTGCCGGTGCGATGGCCGATGCGAGGTCGTGTTCGACCGGCAGCGGGTCGCCGCACAAAGCCGCGGCCAGCACTTCGGCACCCAGCGTCGACCACACCAGTCCGCGCGAACCCAGCCCGGTGAAGGCGTACAGGCCGGGTTGGCCG
>NZ_JAUYRO010000094.1 GCF_030696805.1 Methyloversatilis sp.
CGGCATGGGCATCACCTGCCAGCCCGACTTCATCCTCGACCCGTGGCTGGCGGACGGCCGGCTGGTGCCGGTGCTGGACGCCTTCGACACGCCTGAACTCGGGGTGTACGCCGTGCTGCCCGGCAACCGCCACGTGCCGCATCGGGTGCGGGTGCTGATCGATGATCTGGCGGCGCGCCTCGCAGCGTAGCGCCTCCCGTCCGGGACGTGCAGCGTGCGCGCCGGCTTGCGCCGGATGGCTGAAAGCCGCGACATCCCGACGGCGTGATCCGATCGATGTTCTCCACATGGCGAGGTGGCAGGAGAAGTCGGATTCGAAGCGGTCCAGGTAGTCGGTCATCGCGCCGATGCTCAGCAGGTGCTTGAAGTAGGCGCGTGCCAGTTTTGGCGGCCAGCCGCGGCGTACCGGGTCGATCGCGGCCAGATCCGTTCGAGCCGGGTAATGACGCTGGGCAAACGTTCGGTAGGCGCGGCGAAAGCGCGGTGGCAAGGTGCATGCGGTGTCGCGCCAGGGCTTGTTCGGGCCGATGAAGTGAATGAATTTAGGCTCCACCAGATCGGCGAAGAATCGCGACGACCACGTGTATTGCCAGTTCCACACCGGGCTGAGCTCGGTCCAGTGGCCGTCGAGTGCAAGGTTCAGCAGCGACTGGTCGTGCCGCAGCACGGCTTCGGGCGATTCGGCGAGCACCTGCAGGCAGCGTTCGAGTATGCATTCGGATTGGTAGCGCTCGATGTCGATCAGCAGCATGCCCGAGTTGAAGTAGGGCGACGCCGGGCGGCCGAGCTTACGGTTTTCAGGCACGCGCCGCCCCGGCGTTCGCCATTGCACGTTGTCGCGCACCGCGCCGATGACCGAGCCGAGCAGGTCCATGTCCAGCAACTGATCGATGCCGGCACTCATCGGCACGATGTCGCTGTCGAGGTAGAGGATGCGCCGGTAGCGGCCCGTGACCTCGCCGGGAATCAGCAAGCGCAGGTAGGCTGCCGCGCCGTGGCGATCAGCATGGGTTCCGGTGTGGAACGGGTTGCCGGGCGGCATCTTCATCAGCTTGAGTCCGCTGGCAACCAGCGACGGCGGCAGCTCCAGCTCGTCCTGTGAGAACAGGCAGATGTCGAATGTGCGGTCGGGGTGCAGCAACGCGATCTGCTCTGCCATGAACAACGCGTACGGCGCGTAGTTTGCATCGCACGCCATGACGACGGCGGTATCGTGCTGCACGCCTTGTCGGATGTCATGTTGCGTCATGGGTGGCTGACCGGAAAGTTGCCCGTCTGTACGGGCTGACGAACGCATCCTGAGCGCACGACATTAAGCGGCGCTTAACGCGGATTCCGTACGCACCGTGGGGCGTATCCAGACCGGATTCCGACATGCACACGCCCGGCGAGCGTGCCGGTTCGCCAGCGTACAGACCCTGCACGGCGCAGCCGCCAAGCTATGGCGGTCGAAGCGCCCGGTGGTCGGGTGCGCGTCCAGCGCGGACGTCGTCGGGCGCCTTGAGCGCCGCCGCGACCCGGCGTCCGCAAGGCCTCCACAGGAAAGGGCAGTCATGACATCCATCATCGCAGGGCGCCTGCAGCGTCAGGATCAGGTTGAACTCGCCATTACCGAACTGCTGGCCGCGGGCTTCCCGCGCGATGGCATCAGCAGCTTCTACGTCAACCCGGCCGGGCAGCACGATCTGTATCCGGTCGGCGGTGATCGCGACGAATCACCGGGAACAAGCGACGCCGACGGAGGGCTGGTTCGCGGGGCTGCAGCCGGCGGCGCCATCGGTGCCGCGGTGGGCGTGGCGGGCATCGCCGTGATGGGTCCGGTCAGTTCGGTCCTGGGCGCGGCAGTCGGTGCGCACATCGGTACGCTGGTGGGCAGCCTGTCGCAGATGAAGGAGGGCGACGAGGACGAGGCGGGTACCGATAACGCGCTGCCGCAGAGAGAGTCCGGGATGGTGGTGGCGGTGGCGATGAACGGGCAGGGCAGCGAGGCGCAGGTGATCGCCATTCTCGAAGCGCTCGGTGCCGACCAGATCGAACGCGCCGACGGCACGATCGCTGCCGGCGACTGGGGCGACTTCGACCCGCGCGATACGCCTAACCTGATCCGGCACCCGGAGTGAATGCTTGTTGAGAGGGACGCGCGAGGCCGGCCGCGGACCGGCGCCTGTGAGAACCGCGACGGTGTTGCCCTTCGTAGGAGCGGACCCCGTCCGCGATGCGTACGCTGATCAAGCGCTGTCGCGATTTCGTAGACGGGAATCGCCTGCGGGGCAGGCTCCTACGAAAACCGCGACGGCTTGTCCTTCGTAGATCAATCTCTGTGCAGCCATTCGGCCCGGGGTTTACGGCGTCCCGGCACTTCACTTCCCGCCCCACAGCTCCTTCAACCGCGCATCGCGGCCGCAACTCCAGCGGTAGTACTGATAGCGCGCCGGGTTCTTCTTGTAATAGTCCTGGTGATAGTCCTCGGCCGGATAGAAGGTGCTGGCCACATTGATTTCGGTGACGATGGGCGCCTTGAACGGCTTGGTCTTTTCCAGTTCTGCCAGCGAGCGCCGGGCAGCTTCGAGCTGAGCGGCGTCGTGCGTGAAGATGGCGCTGCGGTAGGAGTGGCCGGCGTCGCAGAACTGGCGGTCTTTCGTGGTCGGATCGATGCTGCGCCAGAAGTGGGCCAGCAGCTGTTCGTAGCTCACCTTCGCCGGGTCGTACTCGATCAGCACCGCTTCAGCGTGGCCGGTGGTGTCGGATGACACCGTCTTGTAGGTCGGGTTGGGGGTCTTGCCGCCGGTGTAGCCCGAGGTGGTCGACAGCACACCGGGCACCTTGTCGAAATCGACCTCGACGCACCAGAAGCAGCCGCCCGCGAAAGTGGCTTTCGCAACGGCCGGTTGTACGGCCGGTGCGGGGGCAGGCGCTTGCGCGAACACGACCGCGCACAGCGCGGCGCCGGCCAGTGCGCCGATCAGCTGTCGCAGCACGGCGCTCACGCTTCGGCCGGCGCGAAACGCAGCGCGATGCCGTTGTTGCAGTAGCGCTTGCCGGTCGGTGCCGGGCCGTCGTCGAACACATGACCTTGATGGCCGCCGCAGCGCGCGCAGTGGTATTCGGTGCGCGGCAGGATGGCCTTGAAGTCGGTCTTCGTGTTCAGTGCGCCGGGCAGCGCAGTGTGGAAGCTGGGCCAGCCGGTGCCGCTTTCGTATTTGGTGTCGGACGAAAACAGCGGCAGGTCGCAGCCCGCGCAGTGGTAGGTACCGCGCCGCTTCTCGTCGTTTAGCGGGCTGCTGCGCGGGCGTTCGGTGCCTTCGTTGCGCAGCACCGCGTACTGGCCGGGCGACAGGCGCTTGCGCCATTCGGCTTCACTGAGCTTGAGCGGGGTGTGTGCGCCGCTGGCGCCGGGTGCGTCGGCTGCGAACACGCGGGTAGCGACCGCGCCCAGCGCGCCGGCGGCAATCAGGCCAAACCACTCGCGTCGGTTGATGTATCGGTTCATGCAATGTCTCCTGATGGGTATGCAGTGTGCGGAGCAGGCGCCGCAGCGGACGCGCCCGGGTCGGGTCACGTCATGCAGGATCAGACCGTTAGTGCAGGGCCATGCTTACAACGCCCGGCCGGGGAAGTGCGCACTGCGACACGCCGTGCAGGGGTGCGCGCCGGGCGGGCCTGTGCTCTGCTGTCTCGGACAGTGCCGATGGCCGCGAAATCCCGCGTTGTGAAAGAGGGTGTGAATCAGAGGGTGTGAATCAGAGCGGGCGAATCAGAGCGGGCGAACCGGCGGCGCGGCGCGAGAGCGGCGGGATCAGGATGTTGCGCCCGGTTGCGGCGCCGGCACCGGTCGCAGCACCCGCCGCCGGACCGGATGCGACCGCGGTTCCGTCTGCTCAGCCGCCCCCTGCATTGCGCGCGCAGTGTGCAGCGCGCTCGAGCAGCAGCGCGCGCTCGCGCCCGTTCTGCGTCAGCGTCGCGGCGCGCCTGAACTCCGCTGCCGCCTCGTCCAGCCGGCCGAGCTTGTCCAGCAGATCGCCACGCACGCCGGGCAGCAGGTGGTAGTGACGCAGTGCCGGTTCGTCGAGCAGCCGGTCGATGATGTCCAGTCCGGTTTGCGGCCCGAATGCCATGGCCAGGGCGACTGCCCGGTTCAGCTCGACCACCGGTGACGGGGCCAGCGCGGCGAGCGCGTCGTACAGCGCAGCAACGCGGCCCCAGTCGGTATCTCCAGCGGTAGCGGCGCGCGCGTGGCAGGCGGCGATGGCGGCCTGCAGCGCGTACGGGCCGTAACCGTCGGGTGAGGCGGCGCGTTCGAGTGCCGCCAGGCCGCGCCGGATCAGCAGCCGGTCCCAGCGGCTGCGGTCCTGCTCAAGCAGCAGGATGGGCGTACCCGCTGCATCGACGCGCGCGAGCAGCCGCGACGACTGGATTTCCATCAACGCCACCAGCCCATGCACTTCGGGCTCGGCCGGCGCCAGCACGGCCAGGATGCGGCCCAGCCGCAGCGCCTCTTCGCACAGCGTCGGGCGCATCCAGTCGTCACCGGCAGTGGCCGAATAGCCTTCATTGAAAATCAGGTAGATCACCTTCAGTACCGACGACAGCCGTTCTGCCAGTTCGGCCGGCGGCGGCAGCTCGAACGGCACGCGCGCCTCGGCCAGCGTGCGTTTGGCTCGCACGATGCGCTGGGCGATTGTCGCTTCGGGGACCAGGAAGGCGCGCGCGATGTCCTGCGTGCCCAGGCCGCCGATCAGGCGAAGCGTCAGCGCCACGCGGGCTTCGAGCGACAGCACCGGGTGGCAGGCGATGAACACGAGGCGCAACACGTCGTCGCCGAGCGGATTGTCGACGGCGGCTTCGAGTGCGGCGTCGGGCGCGGGCGGTGCACCGTCCTGCAGTTGCCCTTCGAGTTCGAACGCGATGTCGTCGGCCTTGCGCGCGTGCAGCGTGCGCTGCCGCAGCAGGTCGATGGCGCGGTTTTTAGCGGTGGTCATCAGCCAGGCGGCCGGATTGTCGGGTATGCCTTTCGCCGGCCACTGTTCGAGCGCCGTGAGCAGCGCGTCCTGCGCCAGCTCTTCCGCCAGGCCGACGTCGCGCACCCGGCGCGCCAGCGCACCGACGATGCGCGCCGATTCGATGCGCCACACCGCGTCGAGCGTGCGGTGGATGTCGGGCGCGCTCATCGGCCGCGCGCGTGCGTCATGAGGCGCCGGCGTCCATCGCGCGGAAGCGGTCGATCGCCTCGCCCGGCGCGAAGTCATCCAGCTCGAACAACTGCCGCACTTCTATTTCCGCCTCGACACCTTCGCCGGCCGGGTTCGGAAAGCGGCGCGTCCATTCCAGCGCCTCTTCGCGGCTATTCACCTGGATCAGCGTGTAGCCGGCGATCATGTCCGTGCCCCCGGTGAAGGGGCCGTCGGTCACGTCGCGCGTGCTGCCGCGGTAGCGGATGCGCCAGCCGTGCGCGCTCGGCTTCAGCCCCGAGGCGTCGAGCAGCACACCGGCCCGCATCAGCGCCTCGTGATAGCCAGCCATCGCGGTCAGCAGCGGTTCTTCGGGCATCACGCCAGCTTCGCTGTCGTGCGTGGCCTTGACGATGATCATGTAGCGCATGGCGGGCTTCCTTCGCGGTTGCTTGAGCATGCAACAGACGGACGGTGCCCGGGCGGCCCGGCACCGTCGCGCGCGTCGCTCATCCTTTTTCGAAACACGGCCCGACGCCGCGCACTTCCACCGTCGACCAGGTGGCGGCCGGGCAGGCGCGCGCGATGTCGATCGCTTCCTGCCGGTTGTCGGTGGCCAGCAGGAAGAAGCCGCCGACCATTTCCTTGGCTTCGGCGAACGGCCCGTCGACGACGGTGGTGCGGCCTGCCCGCGTTTCCACCCGGGCGCCGGTGGCCGTCGAGTGCAGCGATTCGCTGGCGATCAAAAGCCCGCGTGCCTGCAGGTCAGCGCCGAAACGCATCATGCTGTCGTACAGCGCGCGTCCTTCTTCTTCGGTACGTTCGGCGCGCTGGCCGACCGGTTCGACGATCAACAACATGTGCGGCATGGTGTGCTCCTTGTGCGAGACCGGTGGCGCCGGTCGGGTCGATGAACGGGATACAGGCGAATGCCGGCGCTATCTCAGTGGCCGTCCGGGTTGCTCGCATCATTGCTGCACAGCGCCCGCACCGCGGCCTGCAATTCATCGGGGCTGACGTCGCGCACGTGGGTGGCGACCGACCACTCGTGTCCGAACGGGTCTTTCAGCTTGCCGTAGCGGTCGCCCCAGAACGCATCGTCCACCGGCATCGTGACCGTTGCACCGGCCGCTACTGCGCGGGCGACGACGGCATCGACATCGGCGACCTGCAGGTGCAGCGTGACCGGTGAGCCGCCGAGGTGCGTGGGGTCGAACAGGCCGCAGCCGGCAAAGGCGTCGACCAGCATGACCGTCGAGTCGCCGATGCGGATGGCGGCATGGATGATGTTGCCCTGCGGCGCGGCAAGGCGCATCTGCTCCTCGGCACCGAAGGCGGTCTGGTAGAAGGCGATGGCCGCAGCCGCATCGGCGCACACCAGATGCGGGGTGACGGTGTGCATGCCGTCGGGGATCGGCTTGACGTGGGACATGGTCGGGTTCTCCTGGCAGGTGTCGGGCGCCGCCCCCATGCGGGGCGCGTCACCATCACGACGAAGCAGGCGCCACCGGATCGACACGACAGGCCCGAATTTTTTGCGGACGACTGCCAGTTGCTGCGCCAGCTCTTTCAGCCCCGGCGGTCCGGCGTCGGGAACAGCGCCTGGCCCATCGGTTGATAGCGCTGGGTGCAGTTGCGACCCCGTGCCTTGGCCTGATACATCGCTTCATCCGCCCGCTGCAGCAGCGGTTCGGCCTCGTCCGCGTCGTCCGGGAAGGTGGCGATGCCGATGCTGGCGGTCACGATCGCGTGCTGGTCTGCACCGATGGAGAAGGGGCGGGCAAGCTCTGCCGACACCCGTCCGATCACCGCTTCGTGTTCATCGACATCTTCCATGTCGGTCAGCATGAGCACGAATTCGTCGCCGCCGAGCCGGCACACCGTGTCGTTCGTGCGCACGCAGCCGAGCAGCCGCGTGGCGACCTGCTGCAGCAGACGGTCGCCCGCGGCGTGTCCCCAGCGATCATTGACCGGCTTGAAGCCATCCAGATCGAGGTAGCACAGCATCAACGGCCGACGCGTGCGTCGCGCCTGGCTGACGGCCTGGCTCAGGCGGTCGTTCAGCAGCCGGCGATTGGGCAGGCCGGTCAGATCGTCGTGCAGCGAGAGGTATTCGGAATTTTCCTGTGATTTCCGCAGTCGCGTGATGTCGGCGAAGATCCACAACCATTCGTCATGACTGGCCGACATGCGGGTGCCGCTGGCATCGATCCATACGCGTGTGCCGTCCTTGCGCACCATTTCGAACTGCAGGCGGAACACTTCGCCGGCGTCGGCGCGGGAATACACCTGATGCCCGAGCACATCGAATGCAGCGTCGTCGGCATACAGCTGCCGGGTGTTCCGGCCGGTCAGCTCGCCTGTCTCGTAGCCGAAGATGCGGTGCGTTGCCCGGTTCGCCCAGATGATCCGCCGTTCGCGCAACTTCACGATGCCCACCAGATCGTTGTCGAGCATCGCGTCCTGCTCGCGCGCCAGCTGGCGCAATGCGTGTCGCGCCTCGCTCAGGTCGGTGATGTCGAACATGACCGACCGGCTCATCAGGAATTCTCCGTCGGGCCCGGTTACGGCGGTGGCGCTGACGTTGACTCGGCGCAGCTCGCCGTCGAGGCTGACGATGTCGAAGTCCAGATTGCTGATCGAACCCTCGATCTTGAACTTCTGGAACGTCCCGGCGAAAAGCGCCTTGCCTTCCGGGGTCAGTACATCGGGCAGCTTCAGTTTGCCGATGACGTCGCCGCGTGTGCGCCCGAGCCAGTTCAGCCCGGTTTCGTTCATGCGCAGGATGGTGCCGTCGTCCGACAGCGAGTAGTAGGCACAGGGCGCGTATTCGAACAGGTCCCGCAATTCGTTCAGCGACTCGGCGAGCCGCGTCTCGAGCTGTTTGCGCTCGGTGATGTCGCGCCCCACGCTTTGCACCTCCAGTAGCCGGCCATCGGCATCGTGGAGGGCGCGCTTGATGAACTGCGTCCAGCGCAGCGCGCCGTTGGCGGCAAACACGCGGCTTTCGACGATCACCTCCGGCGACTCCGGCGTCAGTCGAGCGATTTTGCGTTCGATGGGCGGCACGTCATCCGGATGCACGACGGGACGCCAGTCTTTGCCGATGATCTGCTCGGCCGCCTTGCCGAAGTAGCGGCAGTAGGCATGGTTCGCGTAGCGCACCTCGCCGCCTGGAAGAAAGCGGCAGATCAGGTCGGTCTGGTCCTCGACGATGGCCTGATAACGGCCCTCGTTCAGCGCAAGCGCTTCCAGCGTCTTGCGGGCGGCTGCACTCGCCGACTGCAGCTTGACCACGACCAGGCCGATCAGCGCGCTGGTTGCCGAGAACACCAGAATCGACACGACGCCGTTCTGGCTGAGGCCGAAACTCGAGTAGGGCTGCACGAAGAAGTAAAAGCCGGAACTGGCGCTGAGCAACACGTTCAGCCCGCCTGGGCCCGGGCCGCACAGGTAGAAGGCGACGACGACGCCCGAATAGAAAGTCAGATAGACCAGACCTGCGTCGATCGGCAGCAGTACGAAACGCAGCAACGTGGCCAGCGCAGCTAAGGCAATCGACAGCAGGATGCGCACCGCAAGCGGCAGGCGCGTATGCAGGCTGTCAAGGGCAGGCATTGGTTTCGCGAAGGGCAAGGGTGAAAGGCCAACCAACATGATGCACAAGCTGTGCGGGCTTGTGCACGCGGTGCAAGGCTTGCAGACATCAAATTGTGATTCCTGCGCTAGGCCCGGCAGAGCTTCGGCGCAGATGACTGCGCAGGCGTCGAGGCGGGTCGGTTGCTGCAGCGGCTGGACGACGCAGATGAAGCCGCCGGATACACATGCGCAGGAATACACGCACAGGCCGGATTGCCGGCACGGGCGTTGTAATTCCTGGAGCGGCCAGTGCCTCCCGCAGAAGCGGCTCACGCAGACCTTCCTGAATCACTCCTGGGACGGTCGCGCGGTCCCGCCTCGCTGGCGGTGGAGCCGGTTTGCGATGGTGAAAGGCGGCTGCAAACACCGTTGCGCTGTGGCGCCGTCTGCGATGAGGACTTGAAATTGCAACACCCAGCCCCTATCATTAGCACTCGTTGGCAGTGAGTGCTAACAAAGCGGTGCGCAGGGCGCGCCGCCCGGATATCGACCATCTCGCGACCTTGTCGCGATTTATTTTTCAAGGAGTCATTGCATGAAAATCCGTCCGTTGCACGACCGTGTGCTGGTCAAGCGTCTGGAAGAAGAGCGCAAGACCGCCTCTGGCATCGTGATTCCCGATGCAGCTGCAGAAAAGCCGGATCAGGGCGAAATCATCGCCGTGGGCGCAGGCAAGATTCTCGAAGACGGCAAGATCCGCCCGCTGGCAGTCAAGGCAGGCGACCGCGTGTTGTTCGGCAAGTACTCGGGCCAGACCGTCAAGGTCGATGGTGAGGAACTGCTGGTCATGCGCGAAGAAGACATCATGGGCGTGGTCGAGGCCTGATCGCCTCCTGCAACCTGAATCTTTCAAACTTTCAAGGAGTTGAACATGGCTGCAAAAGAAGTACGTTTTGGTGATTCCGCCCGTGAGCGGATGGTGAACGGCGTGAACATCCTGGCCAATGCGGTCAAGGTCACGCTGGGCCCGAAGGGTCGCAATGTGGTGCTCGAGCGTTCATTCGGCGCCCCGACCGTGACCAAGGACGGTGTTTCGGTCGCCAAGGAAATCGAACTGAAGGACAAGTTCGAGAACATGGGTGCGCAGATGGTCAAGGAAGTCGCTTCCAAGACCTCCGACGTCGCCGGTGACGGCACCACAACTGCAACAGTTCTGGCTCAGGCCATCTACAAACAGGGCTCCAAACTGGTGGCCGCCGGCCACA
>NZ_JAUYRO010000007.1 GCF_030696805.1 Methyloversatilis sp.
ATTTATGCAGGATCGGCCCTTGAACATCACATCTGGCAGGAATCGATGCGTACGGACGCCGTCTCCACCGTGCGTGGCCTGCAATTCGCGTCGGAATCCAGTATTCCGTTGCGCCGCTTCGACAAGAACAACATCGGCCAGTACGACACCCTGACTGACGCGAGCATGGCGTCTTACAAGGGTGCCATCGAGGCCGCAGTAACCGGTTCAGACGGAGGGCAACACGGGGTTGTCACCGTCCCCGCGTCAAGGATCGAGTATCCCGACCCGGTGAATCCGACAAGCAAGTGGCGCGGCGCCGTCTTCATGGCCGAAAACAGCGTGACTGGGCAGTACGGCGCCATCATCGCCGGCTCAGTCGTGGCAGGTGGCGGCTACGCCTTGGTCAATCCGACCCCGTTGAACCTTGTATTTACGCCCGCTCCGAGCGCCCCCGGCTCTGTGGTGAGTTTCAACAGCGGGCAAGGCATCTTCACGACACTCCCGGGCGGCACCAAGGGCGACAGCAGCTGGATCAGCAAGGCAGGGGACCCGGTGAACATGCTGACGGGGAACTACATTCACAACGAGGTGGATTTTTCGATCCGCTCGCGCGGTGGCCTCCCGGTCGTGTTCGAGCGCTGGTACAACGCGCAGACGCCTGAGGACGGGCCGCTTGGCTTTGGCTGGACGCATTCGTTCAACCACCAGATGCGGTTCTATGGCGTTGAAGGTGGGCTCGCCAAGGTGGGCTGGGTCAATGGCACGGGCAGGGAGCAGTTCTACTCGACCACCAGCCACGCGGGCGGGAACATCAATCCGGGCGCCGGATTGACCGCACAGGCGGGCACCTTCGCACAACTCGTTCGCCTTGCAGATGGCACCGGCCGCTACCGCGTGACGGAAACCGGCGGGCTCAGCTACACGTTCGAGTCTGTGACCGCGCCCGCGGCCGTCCAGACGCCGGCAACGGCGCCCAAAGCGCGATTGCTTGCGATTGCCGATCGGTATGGCAACACGCTGACGCTGAACTACACCGGAACCCAACTCACGAGCGTCACCGACAGTCTCGGCCGTACCGCACTGAGTTTTACGTGGACGGGTAGTCGGATCACCCAGGCCAGGGACTTCACCCACCGCACCGTTGTGTTCGGCTATGAAGACGGTCAAGGCAATCTCACGCGCGTACAAAATCCCAAGGGCGAGGCCAGTACCTATAGCTACTACACCCTGGCGGACGGCCCGAAGCTCGCTCACGCCATACGCCGTCACACGAAGCCCCGCGGCAACGGCATCGAGTTCGAGTATTACGCCAGCGGCCAGGTGTTCCGGCACACGAACTTCGACACCAGCGCAAGTCTGATTCCGGATTCCGCGCTGACCTTTCACTACAACCCGTATCGCAGGGAGTCCTGGACCGTCGACAGCCGTGGGTCCGAATCCCGGTTTGTCTTTGACCAGCGGGGCAACACCGTCAGTCAGTCCGTCGGTAATGGCGGGACCTACGTGTACGCGTACGATCATCCGACCAATCCGCACCTGCGCACGGCGATGACCGATCCGGCAGGGCGCCAGACCCGCTACACCTATACCGCCGAGGGCTACCTTGAGACGGTGGTCCAGCCGTCTGGTGCGGTGAGCGAGATGCGCGACTACACGGTGTTCGGTCAGGCGCGCCGGCTCAAGGATGCGCGCGGTAACTGGACGCTCAAGCATTTCGCCGCCAACGGCTCACTGACCGATGAGGTGCGGCTGCGAGCCGGTGTGACGCCGACGGCGGGCGTTGCGCCCGCTGCGGGCGATGTGCTGGCCTGGACCAAGTTCCAGAGCGACGAATCGGGCAATGTCACGGGTACGAAGCGGCTGCGCAGCTTCACTGGCGCCAATCTTGGCGGATTTACCAGCGGAACGGGCCCGCTGGTCACCTCCACCTTCGATGGCAACCGGTTCAACCGACTGACAATGACCCGCGCGGGCAACCGCAACGGCCAACAGGTGGGCGAAACCACGCCCAGTTTTGGTTACGACGCACTGGGCCGCATGACCTCGGGTGTCGATGCGCGCTGGTATCCGGTCACGTTCGACTACGATCCGCTGGACCGGCTCCATAAAACCCTGGACGGGCTGGGGCAGCCGCGGGAATTCAGTTTCGACGCCAACGGCAACCTGACGGCCCTTGAACTCGTGTCGGGCAGCAACCGTTTCGATTCGATGACCGCGGTGTTCGATGGCCAGGACCGGATGATCCGGCGCCTGGACAATGCGGGCAACCGCACGGCCTGGACTTACGACGGCGTGGGCAATGTGCTGGATGTGCAAAGCCCGGATGGCTACCGCATCGGGTTCGCCTACGATCTGGCGAACAGGCCCTTTCTGGCGCAGGACGAACAGGGCCGCATGGTCATCACCAGCCTGGACGTGATGGGCCGGCCGCTGGCCGTGACGGACCCGACCGGTGCCGTCACCGAATACGACTATCACGGCGATGATCAGGACGGACGGCTCGCCCGCATCCGGGTGCCCGCCATTCCGGGCCAGGGGGGCGGCCGGGCGGTGGAATTCGACTACGACGCGGGCGGGGTCCCTACGCAAACGCGCCGGGTCAGTGCGGGGGGTGCGGCGCGTGCGAACGTGAGCTTTACCGATGCGATCGGGCGCATCACCCGATCGCTGTCCGAACCGGAGGATGGCGGGCAGCGTCTGCAGGTCTGCTACCGATTCGACGGGCTGTCGAACCTGACCGAGGTGTGGGCGGGTCCGACGACGGACTTCAGCAGTGCCGAGTGCAATTTTGCGGACAGCACTTTAAAGCTTCAGCAGTCCTCCACCTGGGATGACTTCGGTAACGAACTGACCCGTACCGATGCGCTGGGGCGCGTCTGGCAATTCAGGTACGACTACTACGGTAATCTGGAATCGAGCCAGACACCCGAGCAGGCCACAACGGGCGCCTGGACCACCTATGGCTACGACCCCTCGCTGCGCGGCCTGCTCAAATCGCGCGCGGTGCCCGGCAGTGGGGCGGCGGGCCAGACGGCAAGCTGGACACGCAATCCGCTGGGCCAGGTGACGCGCGCCGAAACCAAAGACGGCAGCGGTGCAACGCTGGTTGCCTACGACTACACCTTCGATGTCGCTCACCGGCTCGAATCCGTCACCGACAGCCGGGTGGGCCGCGCCATTCAGTACGGCTGGACACCGGGCGGGCGGCTGTCGAGCATATCGCTGGGAGCCGGCGCAGGCGCAGGCACTGAGGCCGCGCTGTGGCGCTTCCAGTACGACGGCACGGGCCGGCTGACCGGCATCACGGCCCCGAACGGGCAGACCGTCGCCATGTCCCTCGATGCGACCGGCCGCCTGACAGAAAAGACCTGGCCGGATGGCGCGCGCAGCACCTACGCCTGGCACCCGGAAGGCAGTCTGGCCAGTCTGTCGCACTCGGCCGGCAGCCGGGTGCTGTTCGAACAGAGCTTCGGGTTCGAAGACTGGGGCAATCGCAACAGTTCGACCGAGACACACGACCAGACTGCGATTACCCGCGGCTACACGTTCGATGCGCGCGACCGGCTCAAGACCGAAACCACGGGCGGCGTGGCACGCAGCTTCGGTTTTGACGTGTTCGGCAACCGCACGAGCCGGACCGAAGGCAGCAGCACGACAAGCTACCTGTTCGACGCCGCGCACCAGTTGAAGGAAATCCAGGGCGCGAGCAGTGGCCGGCTGGTCTACGACCGCAGCGGCAACGTGAAGAAGTATTGCAGTGGCAGTGCCAGTGGTACGGACACTGACTGCGCGGGCACGGATGTGCTGGCCCTGGCCTGGAACGGCCTGAACCA
>NZ_JAUYRO010000071.1 GCF_030696805.1 Methyloversatilis sp.
GGTTTTTAGATTGTGGATGACTTCCAGCGCGTTGGCACCATATCGCGCCATGGCGATGCCCGACACAACTTCGCCTTCACCGTTGAGTTCGGTCAGGCCGCGCCGTTCATCAGGCACCAGTTCGATGCGCGCGATGTCGCGGATGAGCACTGGCGTGCCTTTGTCGCTTTTGACGACCAGCATTTCAAGGTCGCTTTTGCCGCGCAGGTAGCCCTTGCCGCGAACCATGTACTCGGTTTCGGCCATCTCGACGACGCGTCCGCCGACATCGCGGTTCGAGTCGCGGATGACCTGCGCCACCTTCATCAGCGGGATGCCGTAGGAACGCAGCTTGACCGGGTCCACCGTGACCTGATAGGTCTGAACGAAGCCGCCGATCGAAGCGACTTCGGCGACGCCATGGGCCTTGGTCAGTTGATAGCGGACGTACCAGTCCTGGATGGTGCGCAGTTCGGCCAGCGTCTTGTCTTTGGCGAGCAACGCATACTGGTAAACCCAGCCGACGCCGGTGGCGTCCGGTCCAAGCGACGGCGTGACGCCCTTCGGCATGCGGCTGGAGGCGAAATTCAGATATTCAAGGACGCGCGAGCGCGCCCAGTAGATGTCGGTACCATCCTCGAAAATGATGTACACGAAGGAGGCGCCGAAGAACGAAAAGCCGCGCACCACCTTTGATTTCGGCACCGACAACATGGCCGTGGTGAGCGGATAGGTGACCTGATCCTCGACGACCTGCGGCGCCTGGCCGGGATATTCGGTATAAACGATGACCTGCACGTCCGAGAGGTCAGGCAAGGCATCGATCGGCGTGCGCAATACGGCATAAATGCCGGCGATGGTGATGAACAGGGTGGCGAGCAAGACCAGGAAGCGGTTCCGGCCCGACCATTCGATAATATTGGCCAACATGGGGTGACTCTCCGTGGTTCTCGGTCAGTGACCGGCGTGCGGGTTGGCCCCGGCGGCCGGCGTGCCGGCTCCCTGGTTTGCTGGCAGCGGCTTGACGGCCGTAATCACCCATTCACCGGGTTGCCGCTCGACGAACTCGACGGCGACTTTGGCTCCCGGTTTCATCCCTTGCAGCAGCGATGCGTTGGCGGCCTTGAACTCCATGGTCATGGCCGGCCATTTGAGGCTGGCGACCGGGCCGTGATTGAGGCTGATCGTGCCGGCTGCCGCGTCGACGCCATCCACCGTGCCTTCGGCCTGGTGGCTGGCGCCTTTGGCAGTTGGCTGTCCGGGTGCTGCCGCTTGCCCTTCTTTTGGGGCGGCGCCATGGGCGGCGTGGCCGAAACCGCCGACCGCTGCCTTGAGGTTGCTCTCGGCATCGATCAGGAAGTTGGCGGCGACCACTACCTGTTCGCCTTCCTTGACCCCCTCCAGCACTTCGACGTGATTGTCGCTGCGCGCCCCGAGTTTGATATCGCGCGGCTCGAAGCGGCCTTCGCCTTGCTGGATCAGTACGATCTGGCGGGCACCGCTGTCGATGACGGCGGAGGTCGGCACCGTGACCACCTGGCCTTTGGCGCCCACCGGCAGTTCGACCTGGGCGAACATCGACGGCTTGAGCAGCAGCCCCGGATTTGCCAGTTCGACGCGAACCGGCACGGTACGGGTCTGGGCGTTCAAGGTCGGATAGACATAACTGATCGTGCCGTCGAAAGTCTTGCCCGGATAGGCATTGATCGTCACCTTGGCCTTGCTGCCAGATTTGACCAGGCCGATGTCCTGTTCGAACACGTCGGCGACGACCCACACCGAGGAGAGGTCCGCGACCTGATAGAGCGCCTCGCCGGGCATGAAGCGCATGCCCTGGACGGCTTTTTTCTCGGTGACGATGCCGGCCACCGGCGAGCGGAAAGTCATCGTCCGCTTCGCCTCGCCAGATTTGGCGAGGGCCTTGACCTGTTCTTCCGAGATATCCCAGTTCTTCAGTCGCAGCAGGCTGGAATCGGCCAGTTGTTTCATGCCGTCCCGCGCCGGGCCGCCGGCTTCTTTCAGCGATTCGACGCCTTGGGCGGCAATCGCATATTCACGCTGGGCGGAGACCAGCTCCGGACTGTACACCTCGAACAGCGGCTGGCCTTTGCCGACCGGCTGGCCAGTCACATTGACATGCAGGCGCTCGACATAACCTTCGAACTTGGGCGAAATTGCGTACATGCGGCGTTCGTCCGGCTCGATCCTGCCGGATGCGCGGACCACCTTGTCGAGCGCGCGGAGTTGGGCGGCTTCGGTCCGCACGCCGAGTTTCTGCACCTTCTCGGTACTGATCTTGATTTGGTTGGCGGCCGCTGGTTCGTCGTCATCCTCGCCTTCATAGACGGCGATGTAGTCCATCCCCATCGGGTCTTTCTTGGGGGTCGGCGAGGTGTCGGGCAACCCCATCGGATTGCGGTAGAAGAGCAGCTTCTTTTCTTTCTTGGCCGGCTCGGCCGCGCTGGCCGCGACCGGAGCCGCTGCATCGCCATGGGAGGCTGTGCCTCGTCCGCCCAGCCAGTAGCCACCACCGGCGGCTACGGCAAGCGTGATGACGCCGATGGTCAGTCCCGCACCCTTGTTCATAGATCTTCTCCTAAAAGTCGTTCGATTTCGCCCAGGCGGGCTTGGCTCTCGGCCTGAGCCTTGATGAGATTCTGCTTAGCCTGCCGGATCTGGCGCAGGGCGTCGATCAAGGTGGCGAAATCCACCTTGCCGGTCTCATAGCCGGGCAGCGCCGCCTGAAAGGTCAACTCCGCCTGGGGCAGCAAGCTGGCGGTGACCAGGGTTTCGGTACGGCGCGCCGCCTCTATGCTGGCGATGTTTTCGGAAAGCTCCGACAGCACCTGGTTGGAGGCCGCTTCCTTCCGGCTCCGAGCGGCTGTCAGCATGGCTTCCGATTCGCGCTCCTGGGAGCGGCGCGTGGCTTGCTGCAAGGGGATGTTGATCTCGACCATCAGGTCCCACTGCTTGACCGAGTTCTGGAATTGGTTGGGGGCGACGCCAAAGGTGAAATCCGGGTAGCGGTTCTTGTAGGTCAGTTCGCGGCTCTTTTCGGCCGCCTTGATCCGCGCGTCTTCCACGAAGAGCAGGGGATTGCGGGCACGCACGCGATCTTCCAGGGCGGCATAGTCCAGTTTCGCCGGCGCCGGCAGGGTTCGCAATACTGCCGGTTCGGCCAGGGCGGCCGGCGCCGGGCGCGAGAGCAGCGCGTTCATGCGGGCCCGCAGGCCCCGCCGCTCGTTTTCCAGGGCGATCAGGTCGTTACGCAGATTGGTCTGCTCCACCTGGGCGCGGACGACGTCCTGTTGAGCGGCGAGCCCGCCGGCGTAGCGGACCTGGGCTATTTTTTCCAGACGGATCATCAGGTCGAGGATCTCGCGGGTCAGGCGCTCGTTGCCGTGCACGTAGTAGAACTGGGCATAGGCCGTCTTGATGCGGGCGGAAAGTTCGGTCCAGGTGCCCAGTGCGCGCCCTTTCGCGGCTTCGGCTTCCAGTTCGGCGATGTCCCGCTTCAAGTCGCGCTTGCCGAACCAAGGGACCTCCTGCATCAAGGTATAGCGCGTGCTACCGACACGACCGGGAGACAAGGTCGGGTTCTGCTCGCCGCCCTTGGTGATGTCCATCAGTTCCGCACGCAGCCTCGGGTCGGGCAGTGCCCCGGCCGGCGTGATGCGTTGGCCGGAGGCCTCGGCTTCCGCCTGCATTGCCGCGTACTCGGGGTTCCGCGTCTTGGCGAAATCGAGCAGGCTGTCAACCGAGGCGCCGATAACCGATTCCTGAGCCAGTGCGGGCATGCCCAAACCGATGGTCAGGAGCACGGCAAAAATGGGGGCAAGCCTGAATCGTCGCATAAAATCTCCCTGTGAAACGCGACAGCGTAAAGCGATGGACAGCCATCGCACTGGTGGAGGGCTTGCGAATTGGCGGAACCCCTGTAGTTCGGGCTTCAGCCCGACCTACTACACATGGCACCAGGATTTCGCAAGGGAAACGCTGATCAAAGCCACCCTTCCGGGATTTTTCGTCCGTGAGGCAGCAACTCCGAAATTCGCATCGTCATGACATCGAATTTCGGCTCTTTTTCAGCCCCGAATCATCGACCCGAGGCCCTTTCGGGGTTCATCGCCCCGATTTCTCGCCCTCAGGACGCACCTGTCCTGTAGGGCGCGCACAGACTTCTCTGCGACAGCACCAGATTCGCCATCGCGAACAGCACATGCAACTGCGCCGCGTTCTTCGCCAGACCCTTGTAGCGGCACTTGCGATGCCGGAACAGGTTCTTCACCACATGGAACGCGTGCTCGACCTTCGAGCGGATGCTCGCCTTGGCGTGCTCCGCCTTCTCGATGAGTTGGCGTCTCGGGTCCGTCTTGTCCAGCTTCTTGTAGGTCGAGCGGCGACGTGCAATGACAAACTCAGCCTCGCACTCCTTCAGTTCGGGACGCTTGCCTGCACCCTGGTAACCAGCGTCGGCATGCACGTGCTTCTCCTCACCATGCAGCAGCTTGTGCGTCTGGCTCACGTCGGAAGCGTTCGCCGCCGTGGCGGCAAGCGAATGAACGATGCCGGTGTGCGCATCCGTACCGATATGCGCTTTCATGCCGAAATACCACTGCTTGCCCTTCTTCGTCTGGTGCATGTCGGGGTCGCGCTCGCCCTCCTTGTTCTTCGTCGAGGGGGGCGCAGCGATCAAGGTGGCATCGACGATCGTGCCTTCGCGCAGGATCAGCCCTTGCTGACCGAGCTGTTCGCGAATCAGCGCGAAGATGCGCACCGGCATCTCGTGACGTTCGAGCAGGCGGCGAAACTTCAGCAGCGTGGTGGCATCGGGCGCCTGACGCTCGATCAGGTCGATGCCCACGAAGCGACGCACCGCGATGCTGTCGACGATGGCATCTTCAATTCCTTCGTCCGACAAACCCAGGCAGTTCTGGCACAGATACATGCGCAGCATCGTTTCCAGACCGACCGGCGGACGACCGCGCTCGCCGCGGTAGTAATGCGGCTCGATCAACGCCACCAGCTGCGACCACGGCACCAGACGATCCAGGTCGGTCAGAAACTTCTCCCGCCGCGTCGGCTTGCGACGCGCCGAGTACTCAAGATCGGCGAAGCTGGCTTGCTGTTTCATCTGGACGGTTGCGCGTATCGGGATGACCCGAGCATTCTA
>NZ_JAUYRO010000074.1 GCF_030696805.1 Methyloversatilis sp.
ACCCGCACGACCCCGCCAAGTCCAACACCCCCGCCCGCCGCATCACGCCGGCATTCGCCATCGCAGCGCAACTCCGCCCCGGTAGGTTGGGGTGAGCGAAGCGATGCCCAACACCCCAACGCCAACCCGCACGACCCCGCCAAGTCCAACACCCCCGCCCGCCGCATCACGCCGGCATTCGCAATCGAAGCGCAAATCCGCCCCGGTAGGTTGGGGTGAGCGCAGCGATGCCCAACACCCCAACGCCAACCCGCACGACCCCGCCAAGTTCATCACCCCCGCCCGCCGCATCACGCCAGCATTCGCAGACCGCACCGCCAGTCCGCCCCCGTAGGTTGGGGTGAGCGAAGCGATGCCCAACATCACCACGTCATCCCGCGCGACCACGTCGATTACCGCCCCAACCGAGCCCGCCTACGGCGCCGTGCCGCGTGCTGCCGCGAGCATGTCGTCGATACGCACGAACTTTTCCGCCGGCTTGTCACGCGCCTGGCCGCGCGCCTGTTCGACACGTTCGATGGCCTGCCAGGCGGCGAAATCAATGATCCGGTGCGACCGGCTGTCGAGCAGGGCCGTCAGCGCCTGCCGGCCGGGTCGGGAACCAGTGAAGCCCGGCACGTCCTGCAGCAGTCCGGCCACGGTGTCCAGACTGTCGGCGCGGTTGGTGCCGATGACGCCGGTCGGGCCGCGCTTGATCCAGCCGGTGACGTACCAGCCCGGCAGCGGCTGGCCGGCTGCATCGACGATGCGGCCACCGGCGTTCGGAATCACGCCCGCTCGTGCGTCGAATGGCAGGCCGGGCAACGCGGTGCCGCGATAGCCCACGCTGCGGAACACCAGACCGGCGTCCAGTTCGAACTGTTCGCCCGTGGCCACGGCCGACTGCGCACCCGGCTCGCCGACGAGTTGTTGCGCGGCCAGCGCGAGCCGGCGTACGCGCTCTTCGCCGTGCAGCGCCGCTGGCGCGCGCAGGAAATGCAGATGGATGCGTCGTCCGGGCTCCATCGGCCGGGCGGCGAAGCCGCGCAGGATGTCCAGATTCTTCGCCGCATGCACGATATGGGGCAGCGTCAGTTCCTGCCGGCAGGCCTCCCCGGGTTCGAGCGCCGCCGGATCGACCACCGGTTGCCAGCCGGGCAGGGTGCCCAGTTCGCGCAATTCCTTCGGCGTGAATTTCGCCTGCACCGGACCGCGCCGCCCGACGAGGTGGATGTCGCGGATGCGCGAGCCGGCCAGTGCGTCGAGCGCGTGCTGCGCAATGTCGGTGCGGCGCAGTTCGTCGACCGGGCGGGCGAGGATGCGGCAAACGTCGATCGCCACATTGCCCTGGCCGATGACCACCGCCACCTCCTGCGACAGGTCGAACGCGAGGTGGGCGTGATCCGGGCTGCCGTTGTACCAGCCGACGAAATCGCCCGCCGCATGCACGCCCGGCAGATCTTCCCCGGGAATGCCCAGCGTGCGGTCCGCCCCGGCGCCGCAGGCCACGATGACCGCGTGGTACATCGCGGCCAGCTCGTCGGCGGTCACGTCGCGGCCGAGCGCCACATTGCCGAAGAAGCGCAGCTTCGGGTCGGCGGCGATCTGTGCGAACACCGCGCTGACCGACTTCAGTTTCGCGTGATCCGGCGCCACGCCGAAGCGCACCAGCCCGTAAGGCACCGGCAGGCGCTCCAGCAGGTCGATCTCGATGTCGAGCCCGCTCGCCAGCAGCGCCTCCGCGGCATAGAAGCCGCTCGGTCCGCTGCCGATGATGGCGACGCGCAGCGGCTGTCCTGCCACGGCCATCGCGATCAGAAGCCGAGCTGGCTGCGCTTGTCGTCGGCCCCTTCGAGCGGCGGCAGCTTGGTGCGGATCACCGGGTAGCGCTCCGCGGCCCTGGCGTTGATGTCCATCCAGTGCAACTGGTCTTCCGGCAGGTCGAATTCCTCGACGATGGCGCGCACCGGGCAGGCCGGAATGCAGGCGCCACAGTCGATGCACACCTGCGGATTGATGTAGACGCGCACCTCATTGACATGGAAGCAGGCCACCGGGCAGGTGGTCACGCAGTCGGTGAAGCGGCAGCCGCGGCAGCTTTCGGTGACGACGTGGGTCATGGTTTCGTCACACCTTCCGCACTTCGACCAGATTGTCGCAGTAGGTGCCGGCCTGACCCAGATTGCAGTGGCGCGACGATGTGGTCGAATTGACCGCGGTGCCGCTGCGGTTCAGGCCCGGCCAGTGGCCGACGTTGGTCATCATCAGCCCGGGTGAAACGTCCTCGCTCAGTTCGGCGCGCGCTTCGAAGGCGCCGCGCTCGTTGAACACGCGCACATAACTGCCGTGCTCGATCGCCCGCTTTCCCGCATCGACCGGGTGGATCACGATGAGCTGTTCGCCCTGCCGGCGCTGCTGTGTCGGCTCGTTGGCGTACTGCGTGTTCAGGAAGGCGTGCGGCTTGGGCGACACGAGGTTCAGCGGATAGCGGCTGGCCGCTTCGGAGGCCGCGTTCTCGTGCGACGGGATGTAATTGGGCACCGCATCGACCGGCGTACCCGGCTGCATGCCTTCATAGCCCGAGCGCCACACCGGCACGACGAAATTGCCGCCGGCCGCCGCGCTGGCCGCGAATTCGCACTTGCCCGACGGCGTCTTGAAATTGCCCTCGGCATGCGGCGCGCGCTCGCCCGGCAGACCGACGTTCAGCCGCATCCAGCCCTTGTCCTTCAGCTTCTCCAGCGTGATGCCCTGCATCGCCGGCGCGTCCCAGTCGTATGAGCGGCGGATCATTTCCTCGTCGCTCAGCGACCAGTGCTCGTCGGTGAAGCCCATCGCGCCGGCCAGCCGGCGGAACAGTTCGACATTGGGCACGCATTCGCCCGGCGGCGCGATCGCCGGCGTATTGAGCATCACGTACAGATGACCCCAGGTCACCATCAGGTCGAGCTGTTCCGCCTGCATGGTGGCCGGCAGCAGGATGTCGGCGTACTTCGCGGTGTCGGTGATGAACAGTTCGCTGGCCACCGTGAACAGGTCTTCGCGCATCAGTCCGGCCACGATCTGGCCGGCGTTCGGCGCCTGCGATACCGGATTCGAGTTGTAGACGAAGAGCGACTTGATCGGCGGGTCGAGCGGCATGGCGCCGGTCAGCGCGGCGCCCAGATCGAGCTCGTTGATGACGCGCGTGCCCGGCTTGATCCAGTCCGGCCGGCACATGAAGTCGAAGCGGAACGGAAATTCCCAGATCGGCATTTCAACCGTGCCGCCGCCGACATGGCGCCAGGCGCCGGTCAGCGCCGGCAGACAGGTGATGGCGCGGATCGCGTCGCCACCGCCCGGGCTGCGTTCCACCGCCACGCCCTGGCGGATGGCCGACGGCTGCGTGGTGGCGTATTCGCGCGCCAGCGTCAGAATGTCCTGCACCGGAATGCCGGTGATGTCGGACACCCGCTCGGGCGGAAACTCGGCCGCGCGCGCCGCCAGCTGGTCGTAGCCCACGGTGTATTTCTCGACGTAGTCGGCATCGACCAGACCTTCGGCGATGATCACGTTCATCATGCCCAGCGCCAGCGCGCCGTCGGTGCCCGGCTTGATGCGGATGTGCCAGTCGGCCTGCTTCGCGGTGCGCGTGCGCACCGGGTCGATCACCACCACCTTGGCGCCCTTGGCCTTCGCCTCGACGATGAAGGGCCAGGCATGAAGATTGGTGTTGAGCATGTTCATGCCCCACACGATGATGTACTTCGAGTGGGTGAGGCTTTCCACGTCGAGCCCGCCGGTCGGGCCTACAGTCATGATCCATGCGGTCGACGAGCCGGATTCGCAATAGGTCTTTTCCGCCACCGACGAACCGAGCCGGTTGAAGAAGGCGTCGCCCGCGGTGAGGCCGTTCAGCGTGCCCTGATGGCCGAGGTAGCCGTGCGGCATGATGGCCTGCGAGCCGTGGCGGTCGATGATGTCGGTCCAGCGCGCCTTGATTTCGGCCAGTGCTGCGTCCCACGAAATGCGCTCGAACATGCCCGAACCCTTCGGCCCGACGCGCTTCATCGGGTACAGCAGGCGGTCCGGGTTGTAGTGGTGCTCGGCGAAATTCTTCAGCTTCACGCACAGCCCGCCACGCGTCATCGGGTGATCCGGGTCGCCGGTGACCTCCACCAGCTTGTCGTCCTCCACGTGGTACAGGAAGGCACAGGTGTCCGGACAATCCTGCGGACAGGCGCCGCGCACGACGCGCGTTTCACTCAGATGCACTGACATGGAAGTCTCCCGGGGTGGCGTTGAAGGCAGGGCCGCCGGGCGCGTCGACGACGCACCGGCTGCGCGATGGCACCGGGAGAAGATAGGAGACGAAGCACCTGAGGCGACAGGGCCAGTCAGCGAAATAAGAGGGGTGCCAGGCCGCGGAGCGTGCCGGCTATCGTTCGCGCGGCGGGGCGGGCTGCGCAAACGGATCGAACGCTTCGATGCCCAGCGCTTTGAAGTCGGTCACGTTGCGCGACACCACAGTCAGGCCGTGCGCCTTCGCTGTTGCGGCAATCATTGCGTCTTCGTACAAGGTGTCGGACTTGCGATGCATGAGCTTTGCCCAATGCCTGAATGCTGCGCCATCCATCGGCAGCATGTTGTACGCACCAGCAACCCGCTCCAGCCAGACTTCAATGTCGGCAGCCTTCACTGCGTCCTGTTCGCGCGTCAGTTCGATGGCGGCCTGAATCTCGCCGATCGTGACGGCGGAAAGAAAGAGGCTTGAGTCATCGACCGATTCAAGCCACGCCACGACACCCCCATGAGGCCTGGGCCTGCGCAGTTCCGAAACGACATTCGTATCGAGCAGGTACATATAACTGACTACTTAAGTACTTCGACCGGCCGGCGCCGACCGTGCCCGCGCGGCGGCGCGATCGCCTCAGCGCGCGCGTCATCGGACAGCAGCAGTTCCTTGAGCGACGGACGCGCGGCCGACTGCAACCTGCGCCACTCCTGAACCGGCACCAGCACCGCCGCTTCAACGCCGCGCCGGGTCACCATCTGCGGCCCCTCTGCGAGGCAGGCATCCAGAAACTCGCTGAACCGCGCTTTTGCATCCTGAACAGGCCATGTATCCATGATTACCTCGAACAAACCAGATGACTGACTAGTTTTTCAGTAAGTAGGGTGGGTGTCAAACAGAGGGGTGGGGCGCCCGTCGTGAGCACGCAGAATAAGATCTCCTTCCTCCGTGGCTTGAATTCGCATGTGTTAGTCGCGGCGCCATTTCGGCTTCTGAACACGCTGACCAAATACGGTCCGGTGAATGGTGGCCAGTCCATTGGCGACAGGAATGGAGACAGCCTCAACTACGGGCGAGGCGCCGCCGAACAAAGCAACCAGTTCTTCCTGCCCACTGGCCTGTGCAATCACTGCTTCATATGCGAATCGGCAAACCTGTGCGTTGATTTGATCAACCCAAGCTTCGTCTGGTACGTCGCTGTGTAGCAGCCCATGCCTTCCGAATGACTCTCTGTATTCAGTGGAACCTACGAGGACGAGCGTCGGACTGACTGGGAACACAAGTAAAACAGGGCCCACTTTTGGGGAAACAGCGTATGGGCGTTGTTCTTCGAACGGCAGTGAAGGGTCGAACCAGAGTACGGGGTTGTCGCTGGTGAGGAAAGGCCGAGCGGTGCAGTTATGGACCGCTGCAATCCCAATTCTTGAGTAGAGCTGCCCCATTCCTTGAAGAATGGATGTCATCGCGTGAATGCTCCGGTGGGGATCGATTGTGATCTCGATCTGGTTGGGTAGATCCTCGAAGCCGGACGGCGGTGGAGGAATCGTCCCATTTCTTAGCATCAGCTTCATCGCGTCCTTGACGGACTGCGCCAGCACTGCCTCTGTCGCATCACGGCTCGCTGGAACGCGGACACGCTGCAACGACATGAATTCGAAGATGCTTTCAAGGCGGTCGTTCACATCCTCTCGTCGAAGCAGTCTGTCCACGGTTTCAGGCCACCGGCTTTCGATAGTTGAGAAGACTGATTCCAGCGAGTTGTTATCCCTTCCGCCAGCAGGCGTCGGCTGCGAGTAGTAGTAGCGCCGAAACTGCGTCGCATCTGGTGTCACGTGAAGCGGTTCCGACGGGTCGTCTTTGCGGTAAACGAGCAACCTACCGCTGGAATCGCAAAACGCCTTGAGGTAAGCCTTGGGAACATAGTGGTGGCGTTTTGTTTGCTGCATCGCGAGGGGCAGAGCTTCTGGTCTTCAAATGAGTGAATACGGTGAGCCTGTTTCAACCAGAGCTTCCGCGCAAGTAAGTCGAACTCGGTTTCGAATCAGTACACACAGGAGTCACCTCAGCGTTCAATACGCCGAACATCCCCGCCCCGCGTGATCGAGTAGATCGCCGGCCGATTTGTTGTTCCCGCGATGCGAACCATTTTTGGCCAGCTGGAAATCACCAGATCGGCTGTCTCCTGCGCCGAAAGATTGCCTGACGTGAGTGCGAACAGCAGGACGCCGGCGTCGCGCAGGGCCTTCAGTTCATCAGGCCGACGGCGGATGTTCTGATCGCGGGTGAGCACCAGCCAGCCGCGACGCCCGGCTTCTGCCAGCCATGTCACGTCCGGTGTGTCGTGGGCGAACAGGTCGCGGTGTGCGACGAAGGGAATTTCGGCCGCCCGCAGCGCGAGATCGAGCTTCGTGCTCCACGCATCGCGATCGATGAAGAGCGCGACTCCTTCAGGCGGAGAGGCGTTGCTCAAAACGCAGGGCTTCTTCGATGTCTTCGATGGTGACCCGGTAATCTTCGGCCATTTCGTGAATCGAGTCGCCCGCGGCAAAGCGGCTCAGAATGACGTGCGTCTTGACGCCGGCGCCGAGCAGAATCGGCCGGCCAAAGGACAGTGTGGGGTCGACGGCGACCACGCGTGAGCCGTCCTGCTGGTTCGGGCGGATGAAGGGAAACAGCCGAATCGGCTTGCCCGCGTCGTTGCGTTCGATACGTGCAAGCGCGCGTTCGAAATCGCCGCGCAGCGCCTGTTGCCCACTGCGGGACACGTTCAGCAGTTTTGAAGCGTGCTCGACGAAAAGATCGATCCCGTTGGTCTGGAACTGCGTGTCGAGCAGGGGGCGCTCCGACCCCAGATGAACTTGCAGGTACTGCAGGCTCGTCCGAACCTTGGGCAGGGAGACCCGATGCAGCCGACGGATGCCTGACAGTACATGCAGTTCGCACAGATTGGCGAAGGACAGCAGGCGGTCTGCCGGCGCCGCCGGCGTGATGACCGGCTCAAAGCGCTTTTCGTCTCCGGCCGAACTCCGATACTTCTTGCCGAAACACCAGGCCGTAATGGTCGTTGCAGGTAGCCCGAGGATTCGTGCAGCCTCGCTGGCACTGTAGGAAGGCTGTTCAGACCGCTCAGGCGGAGGGCTTCCGTTCGAGGCGGCGTGAGAATGGATCATGAAGACTGGATGCTCCCGGGATGGGCGAATTACAAATTCTGCTGTGAGGCGTCAGATCGAAAGTGCTTCTGAGCGCCGGCTGATGCTAGTTGTATTGCGTTGATTATTCAAGACTAACGGTGTGCAGGTGCCCGGACAAGCACGCGAGCAAGCTTGGTCGCGTGACCGTACCAGGCAAACCGAGTGATGATCTGGCTTCGGGCACCCTGAACAGCATTCTCAAACAGGCGGGTCTCAAGTCGTGAGGATCTATGCGATACGCAGTCGTTATTGAAAAGGCTGAGGGCAACTACTCCGCCTATGTTCCCGATTTGCCAGGTTGTGTTGCGACCGGTCAGACGCTCGCCGAGGTCGAGGCGGAGATCCGCGAGGCCATTTTTTTCCACGTCGAGGGTCTGCGGGAAGACGGTTTGCCAATCCCGGATGCAGCGAGTCAGGTCGAGTACATCGACGTCGCGGCGTAATCTTCAGGGTGTCTCGCGGGGGCGTGGCCCGCCTCCGCTCAGTTCTCCGCTCTCCCCACCGCCCGCCCCAAACCCTCAATCCCCTGAGTAATAGAGTAATAGGGGACGCAACAACATTTCCAAAGCACGATTTACCGGGTTTTTGGGCAAGACGTGATCCGCAAGCCCTCCGACTTGACCCCTGCCGAACCAAGGCATCTGTTCTGCCATATGCCAGCCGGACTTAAGGATCGACCATGACCGAACGCCACGCCTCACTGTTCCGCAATGGCCGCAATCAGGCGGTACGCATCCCGCGCGAGTTCGAACTTGAAGGTGCCGAGGTGCTGATCCGCAAGGAAGGCGACAGCCTCATCCTCACGCCCATCCGCAAGAACCGCCTGCTGGACCTTCTGGCTTCCTGGGCGCCGCTTGGTGGAGGGCTGCCCGAGGTGGAAAACCTTCCGCCGCAGGAGCGGGCGGACCTCTGATGGTGCAACGGTTCTGGATGCTCGCACTAGCGTAGTGTCCGAACTGATCCGCGACCCGCGTGGCACGGTTATGCAGCGTTTGCCCGGCTGAAGGTGGAGGACTGGCTCGCGTCATCGCCCGCGACTTGAGCACCGATGCCCCCGCACCGCGCCGGTCCTGTCGCGGATCTAGCAGCGCCGGATTGTCGATGCGCAGGGGTGGTCAGGGCCGTTGAATGATGGGGAGCGTGCTCCCGGCGGCCGCACCTGAGGCGATCGCCGTACCGTTCATGACCCGACCCCGCACCCGCCACCGCCGATCAGATCTCCGCCATCTTCACCGCCCGTCCCAACCCCGCAATCCCCTGCTCAATCTGCACTTCGGTCAGATGCGTGTAGCCGAGCAGCAGGCAGCGGTCCGCATCGTCCATGTGCTCGAAGAACCACGCCGGGCTGTCGGCCAGTGGCTGCACGCCCACGTCCAGGGCGAGCGCGGCCTGCTGCAAGGCGGCGGCCGTCGGTGCTTCGGGCGGCAGGGTGAGCAGCACGTGCGTGCCGGCGTCGGCGCCGCTGATGCGCGCGTTGGGCAGGCGGCTGCGTACGGCGCTGACCAGGGCGTCGCGGCGCGCTTCGTTGGCGTGCAGCAGGCGGCGCAGATGGGTGTCGAAGCTGCCGTCGCGCACGAACTGGGCGAGGGCGGCCTGTTCCAGCCAGGCGAGTCCGTTGTCCATCAGCGACTTGATGGTGACCGCGGTGCGCATGAGGTCGCGCGGCACGACCATGTAGCCGATGCGCAGGCCGGGGCCGATCGAACGCGAGAAGGAATTCAGGTAGATGACGCAGCCGTTGCGGTCGAGTGACTGCAGCGACGGCAGCGGCGCGCCGTCGTAGCGGTAGTCGCCGTCGTAGTCCACTTCGAGGATGTAGGCGCCGGCCTTGGCCGCCCATTCGAGCAGCGCGAGCCGGCGGTGCAGCGGCATCGTGACGCCGGTCGGAAACTGGTGCGACGGCGTGACATACACCAGTTTCACGCGGCTTTCCGGCAGCCTGCTGACGTCGATGCCGTGCTGGTCGACAGGCACCGGAATGATGTGCGCGCCATAGCTTTCGAACAGGAAGGCCGCGCCGCGATAGCTGGGCGCCTCCATCACCACCGGCGTGTGCGTGCCGACGAAAAGATGCGCCACCAGATCGATGCCCTGCTGGAAGCCGGCCACCAGCAGCACCTGTTCGACCGACGCCACCATGCCGCGCGTCGGGCCAAGCCGGCTGGTGATGAGCTGCCGCAGTTCGGGCAGGCCGGCCGGGTCGATGTATTCGCTCATGCGCTCGGCCGCGCCGCCGAGGCATTCGACGATGAGCTTGCGCCAGATCTTTTCCGGGAAGTTGCGCGCGTCCGAGCGGCCGAAAACGAAATCGGCGATCAGGCGCGACGAGCTGGGCCGGTGCAGTCCGGTCAGGCCGCGGCCGCCGTAGGGCAGCGGCAGGTTCATCGCGCGGTGCAGGCTGCCGCTGCGATGTTCGGGCCGCGCCGGTGTGTGGCCGATCAGCGTGTCGGGCAGCGTTTTGCAGACGAAGGTGCCGACTGCCCGTTCGGTGTACAGATAGCCTTCGCTGATCAGTTCGTCGTAGGCGGCGGTGACCGTATTGCGCGACACATGCAGCTGGCGGCCCAGGTCGCGTGTCGCGGGCACCGGCGCACCCGGCGCCAGCCGACGGTCGAGGATGAGCGCGCGCAGTTGCGCCACGATCTGCGACTGCAGTGTGGTGGCCGACGACGCATCGATGGAAAGGGGCAGTTGCAACGGCGCTCCGTCCGGACAGTGGTGAATGAAAGCCTGACCTTCAACCCGGCTTCGGCCGCACTGCCTGAACGTGGTTCCCGCCATGCTACCGACCCGCTACGCCTGCCGGCGAACTTGGTGCCCTGGCTAACAGACCGGACGCGGGCAGACGCGCATGCTGGGGGTGTAGACCGACGAAGCCATTGCCACGCTGAGTGCCCGATGCAGTGACGCGTCAGCCCTGGACCGCATGCGTCGGCGCACCCGCGACCGAATGGCCTGCCCGACTATCCGCACCGCAATTCCATCCTGCTCCACCCTTCCACTCAGGAGATCCTCATGGACGCACCGGTACACAGCACTGCGCAACTGTTCGCCCAGCTCGGTCTGCCTTCAGACCCGGGATCGATCTACCGCTTCATCGACAAGAACCGACCGCTGCCCGACACCGTGAAACTGTCCGACGCGCCGTTCTGGACGCCCTCGCAGGCGGCCTTCCTGCGTGAAGGCCTGCAGGCCGATGCCGACTGGGCGCCGATCATCGATGCGCTCAACGCGGCCCTGCACGAAACCACCGACCAGCCGGCGCTCAGCGCGCCTTGCGGAACGTGAGATTGATGCGGCACGCCCCGGTCATCGGGTGCGTGCCGTGCGTCAGCGGCAGCACGCCGTGAAAGCGCAACCGCGCCGCTCCGCCCCACACCACCACATCACCGTTTAGCAGACGCAGTTTGAGCGTCGGGTCGGTGCGCTTGATGCCGCCGAACAGGAAGGTCGCGGGCAGGCCCAGCGACACGGACACGATGGGTGCACCGAAGTCGCGTTCGTTTCTGTCCTGATGCAGCGTGAGCCGCGCGCCGGGCACGTAGCGGTTGATCAGGCAGGCATCCGGTTCGAAACCGGGGAAGCCGGCCTGCGCCGCCGATTCGCGGGCCAGCGCACGGAACAGCACGGGCATCGCCGGCCAGGGCAGATCGCTTTGCGGATCGTGCGCCGCATAGCGGTAGCCGCGTGCGTCGGAGGTCCAGCCCAGATCGCCGCAGCTTGTGGTGGCGACCGACATCGTGAAACCGCCGGGCGTCACCATGTGACGCATCGGTGCAACCGCGGCCACCGCATCGATCGCGGCCAGCAGGGCCACTGCGTCATCGAGCGCGAAGCCGCGCAGCAGAGCGGCTCCCGGTGCGAGGATGACCGGGCCGGCCACGCGCTCCAGCGCATCGAACAGACCGCTCATGTCCCCTCGCGATCGATCAGCGCGCGCTTGCGCTCGATGCCCCAGCGATAGCCTGACAGCGCGCCGTCGCTGCGCACCACGCGGTGACACGGGATGGCCACCGCCAGCGTGTTGGCCGCACAGGCGCCGGCGACCGCGCGCACCGCCTTCGGGACGCCGAGGCGCGCCGCCAGTTCGCGGTAGCTCAGCGTGTGCCCGGCCGGAATGTCGCGCAGTGCCTGCCACACGCGCTGCTGGAAGGCGGTGCCGCGCAGGTCCAGCGGCAGTGCCAGACCGATGCGTGGCGCTTCGACCATACCGACCACTTGCGCCACCCGCTGCTCGAACGCCGCGTCGCCGCCGATCAGCCGCGCATGCGGAAAGCGGTCCTGCAGCGCGAGCGCCAGCGCGTCGGGGTCGTCGCCGAGCGAGATCGCGACCACGCCAAGCGGGCTTTCGGCGACCAGGATGGCGCCGAGCGAACACTGGCCGAGTGCGAAGCGGATGTCGGTGTCGGCACCGCCCGCGCGATAGCGTCCCGGCGTCATGCCGAGCAGGGCGCCTGACGTTTCGTACAGGCGGCTGCTGGAGCCGTAGCCGGCGTCGTGCAGCGCGTCGGTCACCGGCGCACCCTGCGTCAGATGGTCGCGCAGGCGCTCGGCCCGGCGCGCGGCAGCCCAGGCGCGTGGCGTCAGACCGGTCACCGACTTGAACACGCGGTGCAGATGAAAGGCGCTGACGCCGGCGTGCGTTGCCAGCGCGTCGAGAGCCGGGGGTGAGTCGGAGCGCTCGATCAGCCGGCACAGGTCGGCGACGAGGGCGGCCTGCCGTTCGGTGCGCGGCGGCTGGTCCGGCCGGCAGCGTTTGCAGGCGCGGAAACCGGCGCGTTCGGCGTCGGCCGCGCTGGCGTGGAAGGCGACGTTTTCCGGGCGAGCGATGCGGGCGGCGCACGACGGGCGGCAGTACACGCCGGTCGTTTTCACCGAATAGAAGAAGTCGCGGTCCGCCGCGGCATCGCGCGCGACGACCGCCGCCCAGCGCGGGTCGGCCAGCGTGGCGGCCGCGCGCGCGGCGACATCCGGTGCAGCAGCCTCCGGCAGGGCAGGGCGGGTTCGTGCGTTCATCGCGCATCCTTCGCTGCAGCGTGTCGATGGCCGCACTGTAGTCGCCGTTCGAGGCGTGCGCACTCCGGCCCTTGCTTTCGAATTCGACCTTGCCGGTGCCGCACGGCGCATCGATACTGTTCCGCCATGACGTACACCGCGCACACCCCAAACGCGCTGGACGCCGCCGAACGGCATCTCGCCGCCCTCGACGACGACTGGGCGCGACTGATCGCGACCGTCGGCCCGTGCGGACTGGCACCCGGCCCGGTGCGCGAGCCCTGGCAGGCGCTGGTGCGGGCGGTCGCCTACCAGCAACTGCATGGCCGCGCCGCCGACGCCATCATGGGGCGACTGCTGGCACGTCACGGCGGCGACTTCCCGACGCCGCAGCAACTGTGCGACACGGATGTCGATGTCTTGCGTGCCTGCGGCTTTTCGGCGCGCAAGGCCGACACGCTGCGCGGCATCGCCGACGCGGCGCTGAGCGGCCTGGTGCCCGGTCGCGATGAAGCGCTCGCGCTGGAAGACGAGGTGCTGGCCAAGCGTCTGACCGCGTTGCGCGGCATCGGTCGCTGGACGGTCGACATGCTGCTGATGTTCACGCTCGAACGCGGCGACATCCTGCCAGCCGACGACTTCGGCGTGCGCGACGGCTACCGGCGGCTCAAGTCGCTCGATGCGCTGCCTGCCGCGCGGCAGATCGCGGCACTCGGTGCGGCGTGGGCGCCGCATCGATCGGCGGCGAGCTGGTACTTGTGGCGGGTACCGAAATGACCGCACCGGACTACCAGTACTTCTCGAACAGCATGCTGCCGGCGTTGCCGCGCCGGCACGGCACGAAGCCGCGCGCGTTCAGCAGGGCGCGCATGTCGGTCGTGAAATCCGGATTGCCGCACACCATGACGCGGCCGGTTGCCGGATCAAGCGGTGACTGCGCGTGCTGCGCCAGCGTGCCGTCGGCGATCAATGCCGGAATACGTCCGCCCAGCGGCGCTGCTCCGGCTTCGCGGGTGACGATGGGCAGATAACTCAGCCGCGCGTCGGACGCCGCCAGCGCTTGCAGTTCGTCGCGGTAGGTCAATTCGGCCGCCAGCCGCACGCTGTGAACCACGATCAGGCGCTGGTAGCGGTCGAGTGCGCCCGAAGTGCGCAGCAGCGACACGTAGGGCCCGAGCCCGGTGCCGGTCGCCAGCATCCACAGCGTATCCCCGGGCGCCAGTTGCGGTTCGAGGAAGAAGCCGAACAGGGCCGACGCGAGCTGGATCGTCTGGCCCACCTCGATGCGCGACAGCGGCTCGCTGAACGCGCCGCCCGGAATCAGCACGATGAGGAATTCGAGTTCCGGGTCGTCGACGGCCGACACGATGGAATAGGGCCGCCATACGGTCTGCCCGTCGGGGCCGTCCAGTCCGAGCTTGGCGTAGTGGCCGGGCGCAAAGCGAAAGCCTTCCGGGCGGTCGATGCGCAGCGACCACAACATCGGCGTCCAGCGCTGCAGCGCAGTCACGCGCTGCAGCGATGCGCGCGCGGCGGTGGGGTCGGTAGTGGTCATCGATCGAACCTCCGGTGTGTGGGGTCAGGGGTCTGCACAACAGTAGGGCTGTCGACACCCCGGTTCGTTCATCCACCGCCGCCGCGGCTGACGGTGCGCGCTGCTGACTCAGTCCGCTATCATCGCTGCGCCCGCTGTCCGAGGCGAGCCCGTCCCGGACAGGCACTTGAGACCGGCACCACAACAACAGGAGGAGACAGCATGACCGAGCACGCCTATTACAACCAGGCCATCCACGGCCCTTACGAAACCCACAGCATCGGCGACCACGTGCTGGAAGAGGGCGGCACGATACGCGGCTGCACGCTGGCTTACGCAACCTTCGGCACGCTGAACGCAGCAAAGGACAACGCCATCCTCGTGCCGACCTGGTACTCGGGCACGACCAAGATCATGGAGCAGGTGTACATCGGCGCCGGTCGCGCGCTCGATCCTGCAAAGTACTTCATCATCGCCATCAACCAGATCGGCAACGGCCTGTCGACTTCGCCGCACAACACGCCGTTTCCGGGTGGCGGTCCCAACTTCCCGCGCGTGCGCATCGGCGACGACGTGCGCGCGCAGCACAAGCTGATCACCGAAAAATTCGGCATCGAAAAACTGGCGCTGGTGGTCGGCGGTTCGATGGGCGCGCAGCAGACGTATGAGTGGGCCGTGCGCTACCCCGACATGGTGCGCCGCGCGGCACCGATCGCCGGCACCGCGAAGAACACGCCGCACGATTACCTGTTCGCCGAAACGCTGATCGAAGCCATCACCTCCGACCCGGCGTTCAAGGGCGGCTGGTACGGCTCGCCGCTCGAAGTGCATCAGGGTCTTCGCCGTCACGCCAAGATGTGGGCGGTCATGGGCTGGAGTACCGAATTCTTCCAGCAGGAGCGCATCAAGGCGCTCGGCTTTTCATCGGTTGACGACTTCATCACCAACTTCATGAACGGCTATTTCGGCGTGATGGAGCCGAACGATCTGCTGTGCATGGCGTGGAAATGGCAGCACGGCGACGTGAGCCGCCACACGGGCGGCGACCTGAAGGCGGCGCTCGGCCGCATCAAGGCGAAAACCTTCGTCATGCCGATTTCGACCGACATGTTCTTTCCGCCGGCCGACTGCGCCGCCGAGCAGAAGCTGATCCCGAACAGCGAACTGCGTGTGCTCAACACGATAGACGGCCACCTCGGCCTGTTCGGCACCGACGCCGGCTACACCGAGCAGGTGGACAAGCACCTGCGCGAACTGCTGGCTTCGGCCGCCTGAGCGCAGTCCGCCGTCACACCCCGGGCGGCTGCGTCGTAGCCGTCCGGGGTGCATCCGTCCGTCGTCGTGTGGAGGCAAGCGCATGAATCCGGTACCCGGCCAGATGATGCAGATGCCGCTGCTCATTTCGAACCTGATCCGCCACGCGGCGCGCCACCACGGCGACACCGAAATCGTGTCGCGCCGGGTCGAGGGCGACATCCATCGCACGACGTATCGCGAAGCCGAACTGCGCAGCCGCAAGTTCGCACAGGCGCTGGCGCGGCTCGGCACGCAGCCGGGCGAGCGCATCGGCACGCTGGCCTGGAACGGCTATCGCCACTTCGAAATCTATTACGGCGTGTCCGGCTCGCAGCGGGTGTGCCACACCATCAACCCGCGGCTGTTCCCGGACCAGATCGCGTGGATCGCCAATGACGCGGCCGACCAGGTGCTGTGCTTCGACCTCACCTTCCTGCCGCTGGTCGAGCAGATCGCACCGGCGCTGAAGCAGGTTCGTCAGCAGGTTCGTCATTTCGTGCTGATGACTGACCGCGCCCACATGCCGGCCGCCAGCACGCTGCCCGGCCTGCTGTGCTACGAGGAATTGATCGACGCCGAGGACGGCGACTACCGCTGGCCGGAATTCGACGAGAACACCGCGTCCAGCCTGTGCTACACCTCGGGCACCACGGGACATCCGAAAGGCGCGCTGTACAGCCACCGCTCGTCGGTGCTGCATGCCTATGGCGCCGCGCTGCCCGACGCGATGGGCTGTTCGGCGGCCGACGTCATCCTGCCGGTGGTGCCGATGTTCCACGTGAACGCGTGGGGTCTGCCGTACAGCGGGCCGATGGTCGGCGCCAAGCTGGTGTTCCCCGGCCCCTTCCTCGACGGCAAGTCGCTGCACGAGCTGTTCGAGCAGGAACAGGTCACCTTCAGCGCCGGCGTGCCGACCGTGTGGCTGGGCGTCATCAATCACCTGAAGTGCGCCGGGCTCAAGATGTCGAGCCTCAAGCGCACCGTCATCGGCGGCGCAGCCTGTCCGCCGGCCATGCGGCAGACGCTCGAAGAGGACTACGGCGTCCAGGTCATCCACGCCTGGGGCATGACCGAATTGTCGCCGTTGGGCACGCTTTCGCGGCTCAAGGCGCAGCACGCAACGCTGCCGCCGGATGCGCAGCGCGCGTTGCTGACCAAGCAGGGCCGCGCGATCTGCGGCAGCGCACGGCCATCGTCGGCGACGACGGCCGTGCGCTGTCGTGGGACGGCCGCAGCAGCGGTGACCTGTTGGTGCGCGGCGGCTGGGTCATCGAGCGCTATTTCGGCGAAGCCGCTTCCGCGCTGCGCGAGCTCGACG
>NZ_JAUYRO010000091.1 GCF_030696805.1 Methyloversatilis sp.
AGGGCTCTCTGCATCCCGCGAGTGCTGATGCCCTCGCTCGCCCTCACCCCGGCCCTCTCCCGGGGGGAGAGGGGGACGTTTGACATGTTCCGGCGCTGATGCGCTCATCGCGCCTGACTGAACAGGGCTCTCTGCATCCCGCGAGTGCTGATGCCCTCGCTCGCCCTCACCCCGGCCCTCTCCCGGGGGGAGAGGGGGACGTTTGACATGTTCCGGCGCTGATGCGCCGGAACATGGAAAGTCGATTCGCCACAGGGCCGCATCAGGCTTGAGCCGGCTTCCGCCGCAGGCGGTGCACGGGGTGTAGGCGCGGTAGCGCGACAGCAGCACCCGGATGTGCATCTTGTAGGCCTTGGTTTCCAGCCACTCGAAAAAGTGGCGCACGCCGTACCAGGTACCCGGCCACGACTTCTGCCAGTTCTTCCACTTCACGTCGCCTTCGAGCACCCAGCGACGATGGTCAGCGCTCAGTTCGGCGAATGGCACGTCCATCGGCACGCCGTGTTTCGCCGCCATCTTTTCGAGGTCAGTCTGGCTTTCGTTGTAGGACTCGGTCTGCCAGGGCTTGATCGCGCCGCCGCGCAATGTCTTGCGCTCGTCCGGAACGACCAGTCCGAAGTCGATGCCGATGACGCGCCCGAAACCGCGGCAGGTTTCGCAGGCGCCGAGCGGTGAATTGAACGAGAAGTGAGCCGGCAGCGCCGGACTGTAGGCAATGTCGCACTCAGCGCAGTGCAGCCGGTTCGAAAAGGCCCAGCGCGCGGCGGTCGCGCCTTCGGCATCGAGCACCTGCACATGCATGACGCCCTGACCGAGCCGAAGCGCGGCTTCGACCGCCTCGGCCACGCGCGCTCGTTCGGCGCCGGCTGCCCGGAAGCGGTCCTGCACCACCTGCAGCGTGCTGCCGTCGCGCGCGTGGATGCGCGTGTAGCCCTGACGCTCCAGCCAGCCCTGGATTTCGGCGTCGCTGAAGTTGTCCGGCACGGTGACCGGCGCGGTGACGGCCAGGCGCGGGTCGCCCGCTTCGACGGCACGGGCGACGATCTGACGCGCGATGTCGTCGGCCGACTGTTCATGCACCGGTTGCCCGCAGCCGCGGCAGTGCAGCGTGGCGGTGCGCGCGAACAGCAGTTTCAGGTGATCGTTCAGTTCGGTCATCGTGCCGACCGTCGAGCGCGACGTGCGTACCTGATTGCTCTGGTCGATGGCGATGGCCGGGGGCACGCCGGAGATCGAATCGACCTGCGGCGCATCCATGCGGTCGAGGAACTGCCGCGCATACGGGGAGAAGGTTTCGACGTAGCGCCGCTGGCCTTCGGCGTACAGCGTGTCGAACACCAGCGAGGACTTGCCGGAACCGGACACGCCGGTCACCACGGTCAGCAGGCCGAGCGGGAAATCGACGTCGATATTCTTCAGGTTGTTCTGCCGCACGCCACGCAGGCGGATGGCGTCGGTCGGCGCGAGGCCGGCAGGTCGATAGGTTCGGTGCGTCACGGGCGGGCGGTCTGACGGAAGAGGTTTCGAGGTTGAAGGGTATCAGCGCCCGGGGTGGGACAGCCGCCGCGTCGTGACGGCATCAGGCGTTCACGGCCGCAGGAAAACCGGCAGACGGTCCGCGTCACCTTTCCAGAACGGCACGTTTTTCGCCGCTTCGATGTCTGCGTCCAGCCATTCGACCGGAATCGCGTAGCGCTTCTCGCCCGATGCGCTGGAAATGAAGGCGAGCAGGCCGATCAGCTCGCCATCGTTGTTGAACAGTCCGCCGCCGCTGTCGCCAACCACGAAGGGCACGCTGGTTTCGATCACCGCGCCGCCGTCCATCGGGTGCACTGCGTTCACCTCACCGATCATCAGCCGGACATCGTTGCCGTAGGCGCCGCTGAACGCGAGCAGGCGGTCACCGGTCTTCAGGTCGGTGCTGCGCGCGAGTTTCGCCGCCGGTGCAGCAAGGCCGGGCGCGCCCAGTACGCAAAGGTCGCGCGCGCGGTCCTGCCGGGCGAGCGTGGCCGGTGAGGCGACGTATTTGTAGCTGACCTTGATTTCGGTCGCGCCCTCGACAACATGGCAGGCGGTCGCGACGCGTTCCCCCGGCAGCACGACGCCGCTGCCGACCGACACGGACCCGTCGGGCTGAGTGGCCAATATGCGCATCGTGGTCTGGATGGCCGTGGCAATTCCCTGGGCGAAAGCACCCGTGCTGCAGGTCAGGCAGGCGAGAAGGACGATGAGATTCTTCATGGCAACTCCGCTGGATTCGGTGTGTCTCGGACTTGACGCACTGCGCTTGGTTGCACCAGGGCGGCATTCTGTACCGTACAGAATGGTATGGTCGAAGCGGATTTCAGTTCGGGAGAGCAGGCATGCGGATGTCCATGAATGTCCAGATTCTGGTTGGCGCAGCGGCAGGCGTGGCTCTTGGCATGCTGCTGGGTGCACTTCCTGCGGATGCGGCGCTGCGCGTGCAGGGGCTGTACGTTGCGTCGCTCGTCGGCGGGCTGTTCATTGCATTGCTGAAGATGGTGCTGGTACCGCTGGTGTTCGCGTCCATCGTGGTCGGCATTGCCGGCCTGCGAAGACAGCAGAACATGCAGCGCGTGTGGGTGACCACCCTGCTGTTCTATGGGGCGACACTTGCCATAGCTGTGTTGCTCGGGCTGCTGGCCGCCAATATCTTCCGGCCCGGCGCAGACATGCAGGTCGAAATGTTTGCCGATGCGATGGCAGCCTTCGAAGCCAAGCGCCTGCCCTTCCCGGAGTTTCTGACCCAATTCGTCACCGGCCTGTTCCAGAATCCGTTCGCCTCGCTGGCGCAGGGGGCCATTGTGCCGCTGGTGGTGTTTGCGCTGATCCTCGGTGTGGCGCTGGTGCAGGGCGGCGAACGCTACGCGACGATCAACCGGCTGATGGAAGAAATGCTCGACCTGTCGCTGAAGCTCGTCGGCTGGGTGATGGTGCTGGCGCCATACGGGGTCGCTGCGCTGCTCGCGCGCCTGATCGCCACGCAGGATGTGGCGCTGCTCGGCACCATGCTGACCTTCGTGCTGGTCGTGCTCGGCACCACGCTGTTCCACGGTGTTGTCGTGCTGCCCGGCCTGCTGTGGCTGATCGCCCGCGTCAGTCCGCTGGCCTTGTGGCGCGGCGCCCGCGAATCACTGATCACCGCCTTCGCGACCAGTTCCAGTGCCGCAACCATGCCGATCACGCTGCGTGTGGTCGAGAAGAATTTCGGCGTGCGTCCGGCCACGGCGGGTTTTGTGGTGCCGATCGGCACCACGATGAATATGGATGGAACGGCGCTGTACGAAGCGGCGGCGGCGCTTTTCATCGCCAATCTGGTCGGCATCGAGTTGAGTCTGGGCCAGCAGGTCATCGTGTGTTTCATGTCGATGATGGCGGCAGTCGGTGCCCCCGGCATTCCAAGCGCCGGCATGGTGACGATGGCCATGGTGCTGCAGTCGGTCGGGCTGCCGGTCGAGGCGATCGCCATCCTGCTGCCGATCGACCGCCTGCTCGACGCGGTGCGCACGACGGTGAATGTCGAAGGTGACATCGTCGGCAGCATCGTTGTCGAGGCTCTTAACCCGCCGACTGCCGATGAGACGGCACCGTCTCATCGTTCGCTTTCGACGTGACGCTCAGCTCACCGCAGGCGATCGCGCCGATGCCTCACTGCACCGTGCAAGAGGCGTCGGCGTCGCTGCCCAGACCGGTGCTGCCGCCGAGCCCGCCCGGCCCGGGACGCGCGGCGGTAGACGACGGCAGTGCCTTGTCCAGCCCGGGGTTTTCCGACAGCGTTGCCGGTGCGCTGTCCTTGCTCGACACGACGCCAGCCTGACCGACTTCGAACGTTTTCGATCCGGCATCGTTCTTCACTTCGATGCTGCCTTCCTCGACGTCAAACACCAGCGCCGGCTCGCCCGGCTTGCGGTCCTTGGCCTCTTCCAGCGCCTTGATGCAGGCCGGATCTTCCTTCTCGGCTTCGTCACACAGCAGCATGCCGAAGCGCGTGCCGCGGATGCCAATGGTTGCCGTGACCGTGCTGGCGCGGTAGCCCTCGCGGTTGCGTTTGCCGATCAGTCCCGTCACGGCGCGCAGGCCGCCCTTGAGCAGGCTGTAAAGCAGGGTGTCCTTTTCCGGCCTGGCTTCATCGAAAGCGAAGCCGTCGATCTTCACCTTGCTGCGCGGGCGCAGCGCCAGCGACGAGCCATCACCGAATTCGATGCGCGCCACCGTGCTCTTTTCGGTCGTGATCACGTCGCCGTTGTAGATCGACGAATCGCGTCCGAGGATGCGCGTCTTGTTGTCGGGCGTCTGCACGTACATCGTGCCCGACACATAACTGACGCGCCCTGCGGTGGGCACAGGCGTGGCCTGCGGGTCTTCGGCCTGGGCCAGCGGCACCATGACGAGTGCCGCCGCAATGGCGCTGAAATGACGTGCGTAAGACATGACAGGACTCCTTATCTGCACTGCAGGCGGCTGGCGCTGAATTCGCGCAGCGGTTGCTCGAACGACGGACCCGAAGCGGTGACGATTTCGCTCAGTGCGTCGATCGATGCAATCTGTACCTGCGGCTTCGGCGTAGCCAGTTCCGGGATCTTAAATTTCGGGGGTTGTACCGTTTCACGGAGCAACGGCAGAACCGTCACCGACACCGGCCCTGGTAATGGCTCGGGCGGAGGCGCAGGAGGCGGAGGCGGCGGCGGCGGTTCCGCAGCCGAATTCACGTTAAACGAAAGGTTGATAACGGCCGTGCCACTGCCCAGACTGAGCGTGAAGCGCGCCGAGTCGTTGCCGTTGAAGCCGGCGTTCGCCGTGTATTGCCATGCCGACTGCTGACCGTCCAGTACGCCATTGTTCGGACCACTTGACAGCACCGCACCGCTGCGCAGGCCGAACAGCAGCGGTGTACCCCCGGTGACGACAAACGACTGGTTGATGACCGGCGCCGACGTGGGCGAGAAGCTCAGCGTGCCGTTGCCGCCGATGCGGTTGAAAATGTCCGGCGGCAGGTCGCCACCCAGTTCCATCGTTGCGTTGTCGCCGATGACGAACAGACCACCACCGCCGATGCCGCCGGTCAGCCCGAGATTGCCCGAGCTGGCCTGTACGTTGCCATCATTGACGAGGCGCACTGCGACGTTCGACGTGCCGCCGCCGAGCGTGCCTTCTAGCGTGCCGCGATTGACCAGGCTGCCGGTGCCGCCGACGCGGGTATTGCTGCCCAGTCCGAGCGAGGCCCCGTCACTGACGATGAGCTGCGAGCCACCATTCAGCGCGAGTTGCGTGCCGGAGTTGAGCAGGCCGGAACCGCCGACGTTCAGCACGGCGCCGTTGAGTGCCAGGTTGCTGCCATCGAGTACCGTGTCACCGCGCACCGCGATGACGCGTCCATTGCCGCCGATCGAGCCGGCCGTCCACGTCAGGTCGTCGGTCACCGTCAGCGTACCGTTGCCGCCGATGTTGCCGGCGACGCGCAGGTCGCCGAAAGTGGCGTTGCTGTTGAAATTGACCAGGGTGTTGCCGCTGACGCGCGTTTCGCCGCCAACGTTGTAGCCGCCATTGACATTGAACACGCCGCCCGAGAAAGCGGTGAATTCGACGTCACCCGAACCGGTGATCGACGAGCCGGGCCCGAAGTCGCGGAAGGCGTCGCGGAAGCGCAGCGTGGCCCCTGAATCGACCGAATAGGCACCGCTGTCGGCACCCGGTCCGGAAGCGTCGGCGTCATGCGCCAGCACCGACAGTGTGCCGCTCTCGACAGCGACCGAGCCATTGTTGGCGAAGATCATGCCGCCGCCGCTGCCGAACTCGAATGTCGCACCGCTGTCGACAATGACGCTGCCGTTGTTGTTCAGGCGGTTGGTCGTCAAGTTTCCGGCACTGCCGGACAGCACGTTCAGCGCGCCGTTGTTGGCGAACACGTTGCCGTTCATCGTGCCGCCGGCGTAGTTGAGGGTGCCGTTGTTGAGCAGGGCATTGCCGAAGTTCAGATTGCCGCCATCGAGGTTGAGTGTGCCGCCCTGCTGCACGGTGGTCGGTGCGTTGAGCACGCCGCCCGTGAGCGTCAACGAATTCGCGTTGCCGATGGTCAGGCCGGCCACGGTGACGGTCGGAAGTGCATTCAGTATGACGTCGGCGCCACCAGCGAGCGTGATGAACACGAGATCATTCACGCCGGGCAGCACATCGCCGGTCCAGTTTGCAGCATCGGTCCACAACTGGCTGCCTGCACCGCCGTCCCAGCAGATGCCGGTGGTGCAGGCGGTGTAGCCGAGGCTCAGCGAGCTGCCGAGCGTGCGTGTCGTGAAACCGGTCGGTGCCACCAACTGAAGTGCGCCTGCGTCGAGCGCGCCGCTTGCGGTCACCACGGGCAACTGCATGCCTTCAACCGGTACCGCCGAGCCGAGCGATTGCACCTCGAGCACGCCATCCAGGAGCGTATCCCCGCGCACATCGAGCACATCGAACTGATTGGTCGAGGTGCCCGAAAATTCCGCTTCGATTCGGCCCGCGGCGCTCTGCGTGAAGTTGCCGAGCACGGTCAGACGGCCGATCTGGTCGTCGCCGCCCGGGCGCACGATGCCGCTGTTGGTGAGTGTGCCGCCACCGACATTCAGCGTGCCGCTGCCTTCGATGACGCCAGTATTCGTCAGCGCCGGGGCCGTGGTGAGGGTGGCGCCCGCAGCAATGTGCATGACGCCGCTTACCGTCCCGAGCGATGCGAGCTGCAGCGTGCCGGTTTCGCCACGGTAGCTGCCGCCCTGATCCACGAGGCGCGCCAGATTATCGAAGCCACTGCTGCCGGTGCCACCGGTCTTGGCCAGCGTGCCGGAGTTGTTGAAGCTGCCGCCGTTGCCGGCGTTCTCGGAGACGACGTTGTCGCCGGCGAAGTTGAAGCGGCCGGTGTTGTTGAACACGGTGCCGTCGTTGAGCAGCAGTTCGCGGCTGTTGCCGCCGGCGACGGCGTAATTGACGGTGCCGGCGTTGTTGACCGTGATCGCGCTCAGCGTGTGGAAGCCGCTGCCCTGGCTGTCGTTGATGTTGAGCGTGCTGGTACCGAGCACATTGAGCGTGCCGGTGCCGCCGGCGTGGGTCACCGTGCTGCCGCTGCTCCAGTTCAGTGTGCCGTCGATGATCAGGTTGCCGTCGGCACGGATGGTTGCGCCATTGAAGTTCGAAGTGCCGCGCAACACGGAGCCGTCGGCAAAGGTCTGCGTGCTGCCATTGAAGCGCACGTTGTTGCCGGCGAGGTTGAACACGCCGGCGTGGCTGCCCTCGGTCTGGATCAGCAGCGTGCCGGTGCCCGAATCGACGGTGCCGCCGTCGAGGTTGTTGAATCGTGCCTGATTGGCGAAGCCACTGCTGCCGGTGCCACCGGTCTTGGCCAGTGTGCCGGAGTTGTTGAAGGTGCCGCCGTTGCCGACGTTCTCGGAGACGACGTTGTCGCCGGCGAAGTTGAAGCGGCCGGTGTTGTTGAACACGGTGCCGTCGTTGAGCAGCAGTTCGCGGCTGTTGCCGCCGGCGACGGCGTAATTGACGGTGCCGGCGTTATTGACCGTGATCGCGCTGAGCGTGTGGAACCCGCCACCCATGCTGTCGTTGATCAGGACGTTCGCTCCGTCAGCGACGTCAAGCGCACCCGGGCCGCTGATGATCGAGCCCGCAGTCCAGTCAAGTTCGCCACTGATGGTCAGCGTGCGTTGCGCCGCGACGGTGAGCGTACCGCTTGTGTGCGTCAGCGTGCCCTCGATGTCGAAGTCGCGGTTGAACGTGTAACTGCCCGGTGCAAAGGTCACGGCACTGCCGAGCACGCTGCGGCCACTGCCGATGTGGCTGCCACCGGTGTGACTGAACGCAGCCGACACGAACAGGTCGCCCGAGCCACTGAAGGTGCCACCGTTCTGCGTGAAGCGTGTGGCGTCAAGCCGGCCGTTGGTCACCAGTGTGCCGCTGCCGCTCAGCGTCAGGTCGCCGGCCAGTGCCGACATGCCAGTGAGTGTCAGCGAGCCGGCGCTGATCGAAAGCGAGTTCCCGGCAGCCGTCGTCAGGCTGGCGATGGAATGGCTGCCGCTGTTCAGCACGACGCTGCTGCCATTGTCGAGCGCGATGAACACGAGGTCGTTCAGACCGGGCAGGGCGTCGCCGGACCAGTTGGCAGCGTCCGTCCAGAGGGCGGTACCGGCGCCGCCGTCCCAGCAGATGCCGCCGCAGACGATGCTGCCGAAACCGATGCGGAAGGCATTGCCGTCTACCGCCGTCGTGTAGCCGGCGGCAGGGGTATCGATTGTTGCAAACGTGCCGCTGATGCCGTTGCCCGCGGTGATCAGGGCGAGCGACAGCGGACTGCGCGTGTAGGCGGGATCTTCGGTGACCACGAGCGTGCCGCCGAGCGTGACCGAACCGCTGACGGCCAACTGATCGTAAGTGCCTGCACTGGTGCCGCCGATCCACAGGTCGAGGATGCCGGTGTCGGTCTGCACGAAGTTGCCGGTCACGCTCAGCGTGCCGTACTCGAGGGTACCCAGGGCGCCGGCGTTGGTCAGCGTGCCGCTCGCGCCGACGTCGATCGTGCCGTTGCCGAAGATGTCGGCGCCATTGTTGATCGTGAAGCCGCCGAGGCGGCGCAGCACGCCACCGGCGCCGAGGTCGGCATCGCCGTTATAGGTCAGTGCGCCACCGATTTCCAGAGTCGAGCTCGCGCCGATCTCGATGAAGCTGTTGTGGATGAACGTGCCACCGCCCGGTGCGCCCGCATACCCGATGTTGAAGCGCAGCCGGCCGCTGAAGACGTTGATCCGGCCGTTGTTGGTGAAGTTTGCGTAATTCGCCGTGCCGCCCGGAATGCCCAGCGTGCCGATCGCGAATTCCCCGGTCCCGGCCGTTTTCGAGATGACGCCGCTGTTGTGATTGACCATCGTGAAGGTGCCCGTGCCGGTCGAGCGGTCGCCGAAACTGAAGTCGGCTGCCAGATCGATCAAGCCGTGGTTGTCCACGCGCCCGGCTCCGATGACGTCGATATGACCTTCCAGCCAGTTCAACGTGCCGAAGTTGGTCAGCGAGCCGGCGCCGAAGCGCTTGTAGCTGGTCGACTGCACGTCGTCGCTGCCGGTACCGCTCAGGGTGAGCGATGCGCCATTGGCGATGACGAGGTTGCCGGTCAGCGTGCCGCGCGTCCAGCTGCCCCCGCCGACGATGCTGAACGTCGAGCTGCCGGCCAGCGTGCCGCCATTCCAGTTGTAGGTGCCGGCGCCGGACGCCGCGTTCAGCGTCAGCGTGCCGCCGGTCTGGGTCAGCGAACCCGCCTGCAGGCCCGCCTGCGCGATGACCTGACCGCTGCCGGCCAGTTCGAGGTTGGCGATCGCGCCCGGTGTGGTCAGCGTGAAGCGGGCCGAATCCTGTACACGCACGGTGAAGGTGTTGTCGGCGATGGGCGGGGCGGTGGTCTGGCTCGTCACCTGGGCGGAATTGATGAATTCGATCCGCCCGCCGCCGTCGAACTGACCGGTCGCGTCGAGCAGGTAGGTCGCGCTGCCGCCGTAGCGGCCCGTGGCGCCGAAAGCCACATTGACCACGCCGGCATTGCTGGCGCCGCCTGTCGTGGTGAGTGAGCCGCTGTCCAGCGATAGCCGGCCGCCCTGTTCGATATCCAGACGTCGTGCGATCGTGCGCGTGCCGGCTCCGTAGCTGAGTGTCGATCCAGCGGCAAGAACGAGACGCCCGGTACCGCTCACATCGCCGCCGGTCCAGGTTGAACCCGACTGGGTGAAGGTGGCTGTTCCGCTGCCGCCGAAGATGCCCGATGACAGCATCAGTCGCGCAAGTTGGGCCGCACCGTTGAAGTTTGCCGTGCCGCCGCTGATGACCAGATCGCCGGCCAATGTGGCCACGTCCGTCACCGTGAGACTGCCGCCCGACACGACCAGCGTGTTGCCGGCAGCGGTATTCAGACTGCGTATCGTGTGATTGCCGTTGCTCAGCTCGACACTGATCGTACCCAGGTCGATGAACACGAGGTCGTTCGTGCCGGGCAGCAGGTCGCCGGTCCAGTTGGCCGCATCGGTCCACAGCAGCGAACCGGCGCCGCCGTCCCAGCACACGCCGCCGCAGATCGCGCCTGCGTAACTGAGCACCTGACGATTGCCGACAGCCTGCGTGCTGTAGCCGCTCGGCAGCGTGACGGTCGAGAAGCTGCCGCTCAACGCGCTGGCGGTCACGACATCCGAGGTGCCGCCGGTCGAGATGTAGCCCGGCAATTCGCTGACCACCAGCGTGCCGCCCAGCGCGGCCGTGCTGCTGACGACCAGCGCATCGGTGCCGGCGCTGCCGCGTTCGATCTGCAGCGTGCCTGCGGCGTCCTGAACGTAACGGCCGGTGATGCTCAGTGTGCCGACTGCTCCGGCGCCGCCCGGGCGCACGACGCCGCGGTTGGTGAAGGTTTGCGCACCCAGTGCCAGCGTGCCGAAGCCGCTGACGGTACCGGTATTGGTCGTGGTCGCGCTGGTGTTGCCGAAGGTCGCTGACGTGAGCAATTCGATCGTGCCGGCATTGGTGAAGGCGTTCGCTACGCTCAGCGTTCCCTGGCCTATCGTGACAAGGCCCGACTGACTGAAGCCGACGTTCGACGTGATCGATGTCGAACCACCGCCCACTTTGGTGATCGTGCCTTCATTCACCAGCGAACCACCACCGCTCGAATTCAGGTTGAAGTTGCCGTTGCCGCTGTCGAAAAGCAGGCGGGCGCCACTGGCGTTGCGCAGCACGCCACCATTGTTCAGGTTCACCGCGCCGCTGGTCTTGAAGATCCGGCTGCTGCCGCTCGCGTTGGTATGGACGAGCGTGCGGGCATCCAGGAACTGCGTGTTGCCGCCGGTGATCTGCAGCGGCCCGCTGACCGTCAGCGTTCCGTCACCGGCGATCGTGCCGGCAGTCCAGTCATAACGCCCGCTGATCGTATTGGCGCCGGTGCCCAGCAATGTGCCGCCGCTGTGGATCAGTGTCGATGCGATGGTTGCGCCGTCGGCCAGACTCAGCGTGCCGCCGCTCAGCGAGAGGTTGCCGGCTCCGGTGACGCTGCCCGCCGCCGCCAGCGTCGTCGTGGCACCCCGGATGTCCAGCGTGGCGCCCGCGGCGAGTTGCTGTGCGCCGCTCAGCAATGCCACGCCATTGAGGCTCAGCAAGCCCTGCTGGACATTCAACACGCCGCGCTGGTCGATCTGCAGACTGCCGTTGTAACCCAGGTCGAGCGTGCCCGTGCCGGTCTTGGTCAAGGTGCCGAGATTTTCAAAGCGGCTGCCGGAACCGGTGCTCTGATAGATGTACAGCGTGTTGTTGTTGTTTCCGGTTTCCAGCGTCAGCAACGCACCGGCGGCGTTCTGCAGCAGCGCGCCGTTGTTCAGCAGGATGCTGCGACCGTTGTTGTTGCCGATGCGACTGTTGCCGGAGGCATTCGCGTGTATCAGTTGTGTCGCGTTCAACGTGACCGTGTTGGCGCTGACCTGGGTCAGCACACCGTTGAGGGTCAGCGTGCCTGCGCCGCCGAGCGTGCCGCCGGTCCATTGCAGGTCGCCATCGACGATGACCGAAGCGCCCGTCGCAACATTCAGGGTGCCGCCGCTCAGCAGCACATCGGCGGTGATCGAAGCGCCATCGCCCAGCGTCGTGGTGCCGCTGCTTTGCTGCACGCGTCCGTCACCGCTGAAACTTGATCCGGCGGCCAGCGTGCTGGTGCTGCTGTTCAGCAACAGCAGCGCATCGGCTGCGATCTGATGCGTGCCGGCAAAAGTGCTGACCGCGTTGTTCGAAAGCGTCCCCTCGTTGATCAGCAGGGTGCCGGACTGCTGGACGATGAGGTTGCCGTTGTAGCCGAGGTCCAGCGTGCCGATCCCCGATTTCACAAGCGAGCCGAAGTTTTCGAACCGGCTGCCGGTACCGCCGCTCTGGTAGATATACAGCGTGTTGCCGCTGTCCGGCGTGTCAAGCGTCAGCAACGCACCTGCGGCGTTCCTGAACACAGCGCCGTTGTTGATCAGCATGCTGCGGCCGTTGTTCGTGCCGATCCGGCTGCCGCTGCCCGTGTGGGTGTGCACCAGCGTCGCGTTGTCCAGCGTCACGTTGCTGGTGCCGACCAGTTGCAGTTCGCCCGAGACCGTGAGCGTGCCACCGGGCACGAGTAGGTTGCTGACCAGCGTGTTGCCGCCGCTGACGGTGCCGGCGCTCCAGTCGTAGCGGTTGCTGATCAGTGCATCGATGCCCGGCGAGAGCAGCAGGGTGCCGGCCGATTGCGCGAAACGCGCGTTGATCGACGCGTTGTCGCCCAGCGCGAGGGTGCCGTTGTTCAGTCGGAACTGGCCGGCGCCGTCTATCCGGCCACCCGCCGACAGCGTCGTCGTGCCGCCGACAACCTGCAGCGTGGCACCTTCCGCGATCTGTTGCGTACCGCCCAGCAGCACCGCATTGTTCAGCGAGGCGGTGCCTTCGCTCACCACGAAGCCACCGAGCTGATCGAAGCTCACGTTGCCGAAGCTGCCGAAATCGACGTTGCCGGCGCCGCGCTTGGTCAGGGCACCGGTGTTCTCGAAGCGACTCGCGGCGCCGCTGTCATGATCGATGTAGAGGTTGCCGTTCGGGGCTTCCACGATCAGCGCGAGCGCGCCGGTATTGCGGAACAGTCCGCCGTTCTCGATGTTGAAACCGCTGCCTGACGTGTTGGCGATGCGGCTTTCGCCGCTCGTGTCGTGATGCTGCAGCGTCGTGGCGACGATACGGACCGTCGTGTTGCCGCTCTGGTCGAACACGCCGTTCGCGTCGAGCACGCCGCCGCCCGTTATCGTGCCGCCGGTCCAGTTGAAGCGACCGTCGATGTCGACCGAAGTGCCCGTCGCGACATTCAGTGTGCCGCTGCTGCTCAGGGCGTAGATCGAAGCAATCCGCACGCCGTCACCCAGGATGAGCGTACCGCCACTTTGAGCCAGCGTACCCGCGCCGTTGAATGCGCCACCTGCCGCGACGGTGGTCGTGCCCCCGAGTATCTGCAGGAACGCGCCGGCCGAAACGTTCTGCGTGCCGGACAGGCTGACCGTGTTGCCCAGTGTCAGGCTGCCCGCTTCGACATTGAGCGTGCCGTCCTGCACGAAGGTCATCGTGCCGAAGTTGCCGATATCGGCACGTCCGGCACCGATCTTGGTCAGCGTGCCGGTGTTCTCGAAGCGGCCGCCGAGCGGGCCGGTGTCGTGGTCGATGTACAGAATGCCGTTCGGCGCTTCGACCGACAGCGTCAGCGAGCCGGTATTGCGCAGCAGCGCGCCGTTCTCGATGTTGAAGCCGCTGCCCGAGGTATTGGCGATGCGGCTGTTGCCGCTGCTGTTCGAATGCACCAGCGTGGTCTGGCGCAGATAGACCGTCGTGTTGCTGGTCTGGTCAAGCACGCCCGCCAGCGAAAGTACGCCGCCACCAGCGATCGTGCCGCCGGTCCAGGTCAGGTTGCCCGACATCGCGGTATTGCCCGCAACGTTCAACGTGCCGCCCGACAGGTCGATGCTGGCTGCGCTGCTGGCCACGTTCAGGTTGGCGGTACCCGAATCGATGTCCAGCGTTGCAAGGCCGAGGTCGGCATTGATGTTGGCCACGTAGCCCGCAACGCGCAGCGTTGACGACGGCAGCGTGACGGCCGCGTTGAAATTCACGGTGCCGCCGCGGGGCGTCAGCGCTGCGAATGCCAGACCGCCCGCATTGAATGTCGAGGTGCCATTGGCCTGATCGAAATCGGCGATCGTGCCGCCGCCGTTGGCAATGAACTGGCTGGCGGCAGCGCTGACCGAAACGCCGTTCAGGTCGAGCGTACCCAGCGCTTCAAAACGGCCGCCGTTGACTGTCAGCGTGCGGCCGACGCGCGTCGCGCCATTAACGGTCAGGCTGCCGCCGCTGATCGTCAGCGATTCTTCCGACGACAGCGAGCCAACGGTCCATGCGCCTGTGCTGATGGTGACAGTCGGCGTGAAGCCAACGCGATCGATCAGCACTGTCTGCGTCGCGGAATTCGGTGCCGCGCCGAGTGACCAGTTGCTGCCGACCGACCAGTTGCCATCGACATTGCTGACCCATTCGTTGATGCCGGTCAGCGCGCTGCCATTGCCCAGAACGTGATTGGCCGCGCCGTAGTAGCTGCCATAGCCGAAGCCTGCCGGCACATCGAGCGTTGCGAATTCCCGGCCGGCGATGCGGGCGTTGTAGCGCACCAGCCGGAAGCCGGTGTTTGCGCCCGGCGTATAGCCGCCTTCATGCGTCGCGCGCAGCGTGCCGCCGAAGGTGACCGTGCCGGTGACGTCCAGTGCGTCGTACTGCGTGCCGCGTTCGCTGCCGGCGATCCCGACCTCAAGTGTGCTGGCGGCACCCAGCACCAGATTTCCGGTCACGGTGAGCAAACCGTCCGGGCGCAGCACGCCATTGTTCGTGAGGGTGTTCGCACCCAGATTCAGGCTGCCGAAACCGCGGATGACACCGGAACTGGTGAAACTGGTTGATGAGGTGATCACGCCGCCTTCGAGGCGCAGGGTGCCGGCATTGCTCCAGTTGGCGCCGCTGAAAGCGAAGGTCTTGCCGGCAGTGCCGGCGATGGCGGTCCCGGAGAAGGTGCCGCCAGCGCCCATGTTGATGCCGCCGGACTGAGAGCCGGTAAGGCTGATGCCGGCGCCGACGTTCAGAGTGTTGTTGCTGTGCCAGGCAGTGATGTCGTTGTTGGCGTTGTCGGCGCCGGCGAAATCGATGCTGCCGTTGCCGGCGATGTTGAGCGTGGTGAGACCGGCGGAGGTGTTGCCGCGCAGATAGGTGCTGGAGCCGGTGCTGGCGAGCCGCACGGTGGCGCCGTCGAGCGTGAGCGTGCCGCGCGCCTCCATGCTCTGGCCGTTGCCGACGACATACAGGCCGGAGCCGTCGACACCCTGTACGCCGGCGAGCGTGGTGTCGATCAGGTAGCCGACGCTGTTCATGACGAGCGCACCGCCGGCCGGGTTGTGGGCGCGGATGGTGCCGCCGGTGATCGAGCCGCTGAGCAGCACGGCACCGGTGGAATCGTCGAGCAGCAGGGTGGCGCCGGTGTTGTTGAGCGCGCCGGTGATGGCGAGGGTGCCGGCGGCGACACCGTCGCGATCGAGCGAATTGAACGAGGCGGTGTTGAAGGCGCCGCCGAGGTTGAGCGTGCCGCTGTCCAGATCCAGGGTGCCGGAAGAGGCCCAGGTGGTGTTGTTGCTGGAGGTGAGCGAGACGGTGCCGCCAGCGGCGCGCAGGGTGCCGGCGTTGTTCCAGTTGGCGCCGCTGAAGGCAATCGTCTTGCCGGGGGTGCTGGCGATGGCCGTACCGGAGAAGGTGCCGCCGACGCCCATGTTGATGGCGCCGGACTGAGAGCCGGTGAGGGCGATGCCGGCGCCGATGTTGAGCGTGCTGTTGCCGTGCCAGGCGGTGACATCGTTGTTGGCGTTGTCGGCGCCGGCGAAGTCGATGCTGCCGTTGCCGGCGATGTTCAGCGTGGTCAGGCCGGCGGCGGTGTTGCCGCGCAGATAGGTGGCAGTGCCAGTACTTGCCAGACGGACGGTGACATCGTCGAGCGTGAGCGTGCTGCGTCCTTCGAGGAAACCGTTGTTGACGACGGTCACCAGTGCGTTCGATGCGAGGCCGGTACGCTTGCGCAGCGTGCCATTGGTCATGTAGACGCCGCCGACCTGCAGTCCGGTTTCGCCGATGACCAGGGTGGTGTTGTTCAGGGCGCCACCGCCGGTCAGCGTGGACTGGGCGCCGAGCAGGCTCAGCACGCCGCCCGAAACGACGCCGCCACTGAGCGCGAGGCGATTCAGGTCGAGCTGAGTACCCACGGTCAGCGTGCCACCCGACACCGACAGCGTGCCGTTGATCGTGGAATCGTCGGTCAGCGTCAGGGCGCCGCTGATGACGGAAATGTTCTCGTTCGAGAACAGGCTGTTGATCGTGATGGGCCCGCCGATGCTGCGCACCGTGATCGTGAGATCGCCGGCCTGATCGATCACCACGTCGGTGGTGGCGGTCGGCAGCAGGCTACCGGCCCAGTTCGATGCGATGTCCCAGAAGCCCGATGCCTGGGAAATCCAGGTGCTGGCGAGCGTGCCGGTGGCAAAGCTCAGCGCATTCGAGAAGGTGGTGGCGGTCGCGGTCAGCCCGTTGGCATCGATGCTGGCGAAGCTGCCGGTCAGACAGTCGAGGTTCGCACAGGACAGCACGGTGTAACGGTCCTGCGCACCAAGCACGACGCCATTCGCCGGCGTGATGACCAGATCGCCACCCAGCGATATCGTGCCGCTGACCTGCAGTCTGTCCTGCTGCGCAACCGACGTGCCCAGCAGATCCACTTCAAGCGTGCCTGCTGCCGTCTGCACCAGATTGCCCTGAACGCTCAGCAAGCCCGCGCTGCCGCTGCTGCCCGGCTGAAGCAGGCCTGCATTGGTCAGCGTGCCGGTGCCGACGTTGATCGTACCGACGCCGTCGATGCTGCCGTTGTTCAGCAGGTTGGTGTTGCCGGTGACCAGCGACGCATTGTTCAACAGCGTCACGCGACCATTGTTGATCGGGAACGCACTGGCTGTGAGCACGCCCTCCTCGATGCGCAGCACGCCGGTATTGGTCAGCGGCATCGCCAGCGTGAGCCCGGTCGGCCCGCGCTTGACCAGCAGTCCGGCGTTGTCGATGCGACCGCTGGTGGTGTGCGTGATGCTCGCACCGTTCTCGAGCACGACGCTGCCGCCCGAGGCAATCGCAAGTCGTGCGCCGTTCAGGCGCAACCCGTTGCCAGTCTGGTCAGCAATGCTCAGGTTGCCGGTGACACGGATTTCGCGCGAGGTGTCCTTGCTCGCGCTGCCCGAGGCGATCGTCGACGCCCCTGCCAGCGTGACCACGCCACTGCCTGTCAGCGAACCACTATTCCACGTGAACCGGTTGCCGATGGTGATGTCGGCGCTGCCGCCGAGCGAACCACCGCTCAGTTCGAGATTGGCGATGCCGGTCGCCGCGGTCGCGGCAAAGGTGCCGCCGCTCAGGCGCAGCAAACCGGGTCCGGTGATCTGCGTGGCGAGATCGGCGGTGAGGGTGCCGCCAGTCTGCTGTACGACGCCCGGCCCGGCGAGCAGGAAGCTGCCGCCGATGACGTTGTTCGAAGATCCGTCTGCCGAGACGAACAAGGTGTTGCCCTCGGTCACGACGATGCGCCCGCCCGCTGCAGACGAGAGCTGGGCAAGTCCGTTGCCCGCGCTGTTGAAGCTCTCGTTCATGTAGAGGTAGCCGTTGCCGGCAGTGGCCAGCGTGCCCGTCGCGCCAACGTGCAGCGTGCCGCCGTCGCGGATGTACAGGTCCGAACTGGCGGAATTCGACAGTGTCAGCGTGCCCGCCACTTCGAGGCGACGCTGCAGGTACTTGATCGTGTTGAGCTGGGTCAGCGCGCCACTGCCGGCCAGCACCGTTGTACCGGTACCGGCCATCGTGCCGGAACGCCAGTCGAGCTGGTTCAGCGTGAACGTGCCGGCGCCGTCGAGCGTACCGCCGGTCAGTTCCAGATTGGCGATGCCGGTTGCCGCGCCTGCGAACAGCGTGCCGCCCGTGAGCCGCAGCACTCCGGCGCCGGTGAATGCGCTCGCCTGATCGACCGTGAGCAGGCCGGAATTCATCTGTACGGCGCCCGGGCCGGTCAGCGTGAAATTGCCGCTCATCAGGTTGCTCGCTGCGCCGTCCGCCGTCAGGAACAGCGTCGTGCCATCGGCCACCGCAATTCGCCCGCCCGCTGCCGATGTGAGCGCAGCAACGCCATTGTTGCTGCCGTTGCTGCTCTCGTTGAAATAGATGTAGGCATTCGACGAGGTGGCCAGCGTGCCGGTGGACGCGATGTGCAGCGTGCCGCCGTCGCGGATATACAGGTCGTAGTTCGTGTTGTTGCCCAAAGTCAGCGTGCCGGCAACATCAAGTCGGCGATGCAGGAACTTGTAGGCCGATGCGTTGTTGATCGTGCCGGTGCCGGCGAGGACCGTGGTACCGCTGCCGATCATCGTGCCGGAACGCCAGTCGAACTGGTTCAGCGTGATCGTGCCCGAGCCGTCGAGCGTGCCCGAACCGGTCAGTTCCAGATTGGCGATGCTGGTCGCCGCTCCGGCGAACAGCGTGCCGCCATTGAGCCGCAGCAGGCCGGCACCGGCGAACGCGCTCGTCTGATCGATCGTGAACAGGCCGCTGTTGACCTGCACGGCACCCGGCCCGCTCAGCGCAAAGTCGCCGCGCAGGTGATTGCTGGCTGCGCCGTCGGCCGTCAGGACCAGCGTGGTGCCGTCGGCGACGGCAATGCGCCCGCCGGTATCGGCGCTGATGACCACGCTGCCGTTATTGGCGCCGTTGCTGCTCTCATTCAGATAGATGTAGCCGTTGGCCGAAGTCGCCAGCGTGCCGGTGCTCGCGATGTGCAGCGTGCCGCCGTCACGGATGTACAGATCGTAGTTCGTGCTGTTGCTGAACGTCAGCGTTCCGGCGACGTCAAGCCGGCGATGCAGGAATTTGTAGGCACTTGCAGAACCGATGGTCGCCATGGTGCCGGCCGCCAACACGGTGCGCCCGTCGCCCGACATCGTGCCGCCCGACCAGTCGAAGGCGTTGCCGATCGTGAAGTCCGCCGCCCCGGCCAGCGTACCGCCTGACAGCGTGAAGCGGCTCGTGATGGCCGAATCGGCATTGACGAGCAGCGTGCCCCCCGACACGAGGAACGTGCCTGCACCGGTGATCTGTGCGCCGTCGAGATGGATCGTGCCGGCCGACATCTGCAGCGTCGAGTCAGCGGCGATCTGCAGCGGCTGGCCGGCAATGTTGAAGGTGCTGGATTCCATCAGCACGCCGCCGCCATTCAGCGACGACGCGACCATTCCACCGATCGACGCGCCCTGGCCATCGCTGTAACCGTGCAGGCGCAACAGCCCGCCGCGGCTCTGGATGTTGCCGCTGATGTCCAGATACTGCAGGTAGGCGTTGCCGCTGCCTTCACCCTTGGCCAGCGTGCCCAGGGCGGTCAGTCGGCCACCTCCGGTCGTGGAACTGGACCCGCGCAGCACAGCGTTGTCGCTCAGCAGCAGCGTGCGACCTTCGGCAATGACCAGTTCGCGATCGATGGTGCGCGTGCCGCTCAGCGTGATCGAGGTATCGAGCACGGTGCGGCCGGTGCCGCCCATGTTGCCGCTGAGCCAGTTGAAGTTGTCGCGCAGTGTCAGATTGCCGCTGCCCAGCAGATTCGTGTTCGACAGGGTGTAGGTTCCAGTACCACCGATGACCGAATCGCCCTCAAGCGTGAAGCGACCGCCGGTCAACGCGAACAGGCCCGCGCCGGTCACGTTCAGGCGCGCCGAAAACTGATTGCCGAGATTGCTGTCGCTAAACAGGCTCAGCGTCAGGCCATCAGCCACGTCGACGGTGGCCCCCGCCTCGGCGCTGAACAACGTGACGCCGCTGGCGCCTGCATCGAAGTAGAAATGGCCGTCATTCGTGGTCGAACGCAGGATGGCGGTCGACGTCAGGTGCAGCGAGCCACCGTTCTGGACGTACAGCCAGTAGTTGTTGTCGGCGTCGAAGATGCCGGAGATTTCCAGCCGCCGCTGCAGGACCTTGTTCGCGACCACCTGCGGCATCGAGGCGGGGCCGCTGAGGTAGGTCGTGCCGGTGCCGAACATGCCGCCGCCGGCCCACACGAAGCGACTGTCGATATCGAGATTGCCGCTGCCGCTGAGATTGGCGCCTCTCAGCGCGAGCAGGCCGTCACCCCCGATGACCGAGTCTCCGGTGAGCGTGATGTTGCCGCTGGTCAGGGCAAAGGTGCCGGCGCCGGTCAGATCGACATCGACCGACATTTCGTTGCCGAGGTTGTTGTCCGAAAACAGGCTCAACGTGCGCCCGTCTGCGACATCGATTTCGGCGCCGGCCGCCGCAGTGAAGCGCGACGTGCCCGTGGTACCCGCCTGCAGGTAGATGCTGCCGTCGTTCGTCGTGGTGCGCAGCCGGCCGCTTGCCGTCAGGTGCAGGGTGCCACCCGCCTGCACATACAGCAGGTTGTTGTTGTCCGCGTCGAGCGTGCCGCTGACTTCGAGCCGGCGCTGCAGGAATTTGTTGGCGTTCGATTGTGGCAGCGAAGCGAGTCCGCCGATGCGCGTGACGCCGCTGCCACCCATTGAACCGGACGTCCATACGAAGCGGCTGTCGATGTCGAGATCGCCGTTGCCGGCGACGTTGCCGCCATTCATCGCAAACAGGCCGGTGCCGCCAACCGAAGACTCACCGGTCAGCGTGATCAGGCCGCCGCTGAATGCAAAGGTGCCTGCTCCGGTCAGATTCACATCGGCCGAGAAGGTGTTGCCGGCATTGCCGTCGGTGAACAGATACAGGTTACGTGAGGCACCGACATCGATCCGGGCGCCCTGGGCAGCGCTGAATGCAGCACTGCCGCTGCCGCCGGCCTGCAGATAGATGTTGCCGTCGTGCGTAACCGAGCGCAGCGTGCCGGTCGAAGTGATGTGCAGCACGCCGCCGTTCTGCACGTACAACCACTGGTTGTTGTTGGCGTCGAGCGTGCCGGACACCTCCAGTCTGCGCTGGATGAACCGGTTGCCTGTTGCCTGCGGCAACTGGGCCTGCCCGGTGATGCGGGTGACACCATCGCCATACATGCCGCCGTTCAGCCAGCGGAAGTTGTTGCCGAGGGTCAGGTTGCCGCTGCCGTACAGATCGGCACCCGCCATCGCGAGGTTGCCGCTGCCGGTGATCACCGAATTGCCTGTCAGGGTGAAGCGCCCGCCGGTCAGCGCAAGCGTTCCTGCGCCGCCGGTCGTGAAACTGGCCGAAATCAGGTTGCCGACCTGGCTGTCGGAATACAGGCTGAGCTGCCGCCCGGCGGCGACATTGACCTGTGCGCCGGCATCGGCGCTGAACAGCGCCGTGCCCGTCGCGCCACTGTTGAAGTAGATGTTGCCGTCATGCGTTGTCGACTGCAGCACGCCGGTCGACGTGAGGTGCAGCGTGCCGCCATTGCGGACGTAGAGCTGAAGATTGTTCTGCAGATCGAGCGAGCCGGCGATGTTCAGCCTGCGGTCGAGATAGCGGTAGTTGAAATTCGGTGGCAACTCGCCGGCACCGGTCAGCGTGACCGCGCCGGTGCCGGTCATGATGCCGCTGTACCAGACCAGCCCGCCGAGCGTCAGGGGCGCGCTGCCGTCCAGCGTGCCGGCGAGGTAGAGCGTGCCGGAGATCGCTGCGCTGGCGCCGTCGATGTCCAGCGTGCCGCTGTCCACCGTGTAGTCGCCATCGATCGCCACCCCGCCGCTGCCCTGCAGGCGTTGGCCGCCGACATGCATGTCGGCCGAGCTTTGCAGCACGCCGTCGGTGGTGACGGCATTGCGGAACTGTATGGTCGAGCCGGTGCCCCGAACCGTACGCAGCAGGATGCTGCCTTCGCCGGCCGTGAGCAACGGCACGATGATGTCAGCGCGTTGATCGCCGACCGCGGTGCCGTTGCTGTAGCCGGTCTGCATCGTGATGCTGCCGGTGCCCTGCGTGATGATGCGCAGGTTTGCGCCGTGCGCGCCGCCGGTCACCAGATCGATGCCGGCACTCGGGCCGCCTTCTTCGCCACCGAGATTGCGCGTTTCGATCAGCAGGTTGCTGCCGGCAGCCAGAGCCAGGGTGCCGCTCGTTTCACCTGCGAGGTTTCCGCTCGCCGTATGGCTGAACGCACTGCCGCCGACCGTCACCGAACGTTGCGCACGCAGGATGATGTCGGTCGTCTTGCTCTGTTCCTCTATCTCGCTCTCGAACAGCAGCGTCGGACCGAGCGCGTCGGCGGTGATGGTGCCCGGGGTCGCGCCACTCCTGAACAGCTGCGAGCCGTCGTTGCTGCCGTCACCACTGCCGCCCTGGATGATGATGGCCAGCGGGTCGAGCAACAACTCGCCATTGCGGCCGCGCGCGGCGCGGGTATCGGTGCGGCCGCGGTAGAGCAGGGCCACCTTTCCGGACACTTCGACCTGACCGCCGTCGCCGCCGTCGCGACCGCCGCGTGCCCAGATGCTGCCGGCGAAGGCGGTGGCTTCGTCGGCCCATACGACGACCTTGCCGCCATCGCCGTTCAGCAGCGCATCGGACAGCAGGCTCACGCCATGTCCGACCCAGCTGATGCGCGCGTTGCGGACCTCCGCATTGGCGCCTTGCCAGTCGCCACCGACGAGGATGGAACCGCCGCCGGTATCGCCCGATGCATCGAGCACAGCATCGCCGTCGAGCACGACCGTGTCGGCCGTGACGACGATGACGCCGCCCTGACCGGCTGATGCGCTGACCGGTGCCGCGGGAGCGGGGCCGGCAGCGGTGGCCGGCAGATCGAGGTCGTCGCCGGCGACGGTTGTTGGAGCGGGCGCGGCGACGGGTACGGGCGTGCCTGCAGCCGTGGGCGCATCCACTCGGCCGACCGCACGCAGCGTACCTTCTACCGTCGCGCGCTGTTCGGCGCTGACTTCGATCCGGCCGCCTTCGGTGCCGCTTGCATCCACCCGCGCGCCCGCATCGACGCGCACTTCGGGGGCGCTGATTTCGATCGAGCCGCCGGCACCGTCGGCGGTGTGCGCAACCGTTTCCGACTGTGCGGTGAGCGTGACGGATTTCGAGCCGCGCAGCACGATGCGGCCGTCTTCCGTCCGGTGGGCACCGGTGGCCGAAATCTTGCCCGCCTGCGTGAGCGCTGCACCGAACATACCGACACTGCCGCCGCGGGAAATCAGCTGACCGAGATTGATCGCTTCGCCACCGGCTTCGATCTTGACGCGCAGCGACGGCTGATGCGGATCGGCAATCTCGACGCTTTTGCCGGCTGCCAGCACGATGTCGCCGTTCTCGGCGGTGATCAGACCGGTGTTTTCGACATCGGTGGCGATCAGGATCAGCGGGCCGCCGGTCGTCTTCAGCGTGCCGTCGTTGCGCAGCTTGCCGGCAGTGCCGTCGGCATCGAACTTCATCCTGCCGGCGAGGAAATCCTCATTCCGGATGTTCAGCGTCGACGCGACCAAGCCGGCGGTATCGACCTTCGCGCCGGCACCGAACAGCACACCATTCGGATTGATCAGGAAAACGCGGCCATTGGCGATCAGGTTGCCGAGGATTTTCGACGGATCCTGACCGACCACGCGGTTGAGCACGCTGGCGGTCGAATTCGGCTGGATGAAGCGGGTGGTTTCGCCCGGCTGAATCGAAAACTGCTGCCAGTTGATGATGGCCTTGTCGCTGGCCGTGATGTTCAGCGTGCTGCCCTGGACTTGAACGCCCACATTGCCGTGGACCACCTGATGACCGGTCGGGTTGGCGATCGCAAGGCCGGGCAAAGCGGCCGCCATGGCAGCAACGACACGACGCAGCGCACGGGCGCCGCCGCCCTTGCCGCATGCCTTCGTTTCTTCCGGCACCGGGACGTAGCCGCCCTTCTCTTCGGAAAAAACCAGTCTGTAGCGACCCTTGTTCATTTCGGCCTCAAGTTCTTCTCCGCGAGGCCGTGAACACGATTACCGCTGCTTCAGGTAATCCGGTTCAGGCCCGTGCGGGCCAACGCAAAAATTCCGACTGCATCCCCGCATGTCGTAATGTCTGGAGTGAGCGATACCGCTTCCGCCCCTTTTGATGCTGCTGCCTAGAAACTCAGGCTGAACGACGCGTGAACCCGGTGGCTGCCGGACGCGTAGCGGTCTGCGCCGTCGATCAGACGAGCGTAGTCGATCCGCCCCGAGAGCCATGTGGAATAATTGACGCGCAGGCCCACGCCGGCCGAGAGCACGCCGTCTCCTGCAGTTTCACCCGGCTGCGGATTGACTCTGTAAAGATGTGCAACGTCGCCGAACAGCACGCCGCGCATGACCCAGATGTCCTCCGTCCAGGCCGGTGTATCGAGGTCGGCGCTGATCCGCCAGCCCCGATCGTTGGCCAGCACGCGCTCGCGCAAGCCGCGTACAGACTCGGCTCCGCCAATGCCGAACTGTTCGCCGGACACCAACTCATCGCGTGTGTACTGACCCTGCGCCTGCAGCCGCACGCGCCAGTCACGCGGCAACAACTGGAACCACGAAGCGCTCGCGCGCATCACTGCAAAGCGCGCGTTGGCACCGGCGCGCAGAGCGTTAAAGTCTGTGTCGCGACCATGTTCGCCGCCCTGCAGGTTGCGTGCGACGCTGATCTGCACGCCGGCTTCCCGCGTTTCGCCGAGCCAGTTGCCGCTCCACGAAAGGGAAATAGGATGCGTGATGACGCGCGGCACGAGATTGCCGGGAGTGTTGTCGAGCAGGAAACTGCTGTCGAAGTCGCGCCAGTCGGCGGCCAGGCTGATGCGCTGCGACAATTCGCCGATGCGCGGCAGATGCCAGTTGTGGCGCGCGGAAAAGATGCGGCCACTGCCCGACACGGTCGCGGTCGAATTCAGTACCTGTACCTGACCTGAACTGACGCTGGAAAAGCCCGCCACCAGATCGATCGAGTTACCGCTTTGGTATAACGGAATGCGGTAACCGAGCCCGACGATGGTCACGTCGGACGGCTGTTCGATCGAGGTCGTGTATTGCACCGTTGCGACGTGGTCGCGGTTGAACAGGTTGTTGTGCTGCAGACCGACCGATATGCGGTGCGTACCGGTCGAGGGCGTGCCGCTGTTGTCCACGGTCACGAATCTGCGCAGCGGATTGTTGTCCGTGACCGATACGGTTGCCGCGATTTCGCCCGGTTTGCGCGCCGAGCGGAACGTCACGTCGGTCCGCTTCGATGCATTTTCATTGGCCAGCGCCAACTGGTGCGCGACGGCCTCTGTATTCGGCATGCTGCCTTCTGAAAGGGCGGGCAAGCTGCGCCGGATGTTCTCGTCGTCGTGATGCGTCGCGCCCTGCAGCGTCAGCGCTTCGAGCTTCGGCTCGAGCACCTCAAGGGTGACCGTACCGCTGCTCAGTTCCTGTTCGGGAATACTGACCTGCGCTGCGCCGAAGCCGCGCTCGTGGTAGGCGGACTGCAGCGCGGTGCGCGCCGCTTCGATCTCGGCAAATCCGACGGCCTTGCCGACATAGGGTGTGAGCAGTGCATCGATTTCAGGCGACCGGAAAACCGTACCGCCAGCGATCGCGTAGTTCCGGACCTCGAATCGCGGACCATCGGAGGATTCTTCCGCGCGCACATCCGCCGATGCGAACACCGCCCCGCCTGCGATCGCGAATGCAAGTCCCGCCTTGACAATCGACACTGACGACCCCCGTCCATCTTAAGTTCTTGTATCTGGCGGAGTTTAGAGGGTTTGCGGCGGATTTACACCCAGCCGAACAGCCTAGGGCTGTTCTCATTTGATTCGTGCGTCACGTTGCCCTCGGGCTGGTCGCGAACAAGGCGCGCCGACGCAGCCTGACTGGCCCTCAGGCAGGGAGGTGCAACGTAGCCATGTGGCGCACTGGCTGCACGCGTGAGGTACGAATCAAATAAGCACAGACCCAAGATTAAAGGTCAGCGTGTTTTGCCGTTGCGTCGATGCAGAAGGAGTAGCCCGTCAGCCCGGATTCAGGGCGTGCGGCGCGGCAGGCGCCGGCGCACACACTCAGTCCGCCGCCGCTGCTGCTTCCATGGCAGCCAGCCCGGCATGTCGTACGTCCGTCCCCTTGACCATGAATACGACGTACTGCGCCATGTTCTTGGAGTGGTCGCCGATGCGCTCGATCGCCTTGGCGATGAACAGCATGTCCAGCCCGCATGAAATCGTGCGCGGGTCTTCCATCATGAACGTGATCAGCTGGCGCATGATCGACTTGAATTCCGCGTCGACTTCCTTGTCCTGGCGCACGACTTCGGTGGCGCTGGCCAGATCCTGGCGGGCCAGCGCATCCAGGGTGCGGCGGAGCATGTCGACCGCCATCGATGCGGCGTGGCGCAGTTCGACGCGCGGCACGAAAATCGCGTCGGACTCGAGAATGTGCCGCCCCATCTTGGCTATCTTCTTCGCTTCGTCGCCCACGCGTTCCAGATCGGTGATGGTCTTGACCATCGACATGATCACCCGCAGGTCGCTGGCGGCCGGCTGACGCTTGGCAATCAGCTGATTGCAGGCCTCATCCAGCTCGATCTCCATCGCATTGACCCTTTTTTCGGTCGCGATGACCTCTTCAAGCAGCGGCAGGTTGCGTTCGATCACGCCGCGCATCGCGTGCTCGATCTGCTGTTCGATCAAACCGCCCATCTGCAGCAAGCCGGTACGCAGGCCTTCCAGTTCGTGGTCGTAGCGCTTGGAAATGTGCTCGCTCATGTCGGTGCGTTCCGGAAGGTGGTTTGAGGATGAGACTGCCTGTGAGCCAGAGTGTTCAGCCGCGCAGCGTTTTCACGCCATCGGGCGAGGATATCAGTGCAATGTCGGCGCGGCGACGGGCGAACAAGCCATTGGTCACCGTGCCGGTCAGGTGGTCCAGCTCGGTTTCGAGCGCGATCGGATCGGTGATGGACAGGCCGGATACGTCGATGATCAGGTTGCCGTTATCGGTCACGAAGCCTTCGCGCACCTTCGGCACACCGCCCAGACGGAGCAGCTCCCGCGACACCAGCGCAACGGCCATCGGAATGACTTCGATCGGCAGCGGGAAGCGTCCCATCACGTCGACGCACTTCGACGCGTCGGCGATGCATACGAAGCAGTCCGATGCCGCGGCCACGATCTTCTCGCGCGTCAGCGCGCCGCCGCCACCCTTGATCAGGTGCAGGCCGGGATCAATCTCGTCCGCACCGTCGACATAGACCGGAATGCGCCGTCCCGAGGCGATCGCCTCGTCGAGCGACAGTACGGTGACACCATGACCGCGCAGCCGGGCTGCCGACGCTTCCGAACTGGCGATTGCCCCGGCGACATTGACGCCTTCGGATGCCAGCAGGTCGATGAAGTGATTGGCGGTCGAACCGGTGCCCACGCCAAGCAGTTCGCCTTCCACCACATGCGCCAGTGCCGAACGGGCCACAGCCTTCTTCAGATCATCGTTGTTCATCGCTCATCTTGCGGAATCGGTTTCGGCTTCATTATCGGTCTTTTTAGTCAGTTTCATGACGGCTTTGCGGCTCAGGTGAACGACCAGCAGATGGGCCGGCATACGCAGCCAGTGACCGCGCAGATAAAGCAGGAACTGGCTGACGGGTGTCAGGGCATCCATGGCACTCTCGTGCTGGGGTGATAGCGCACGTGTGAACAAAGTGTCCAGTACCTTCAGATGCAACGGACCCGGAGCCATGCCCTGTAGCGCCGACGCTGTCACGGGCAGTATCTCGAGCGAAAGTATCCGCTCCAGATAACGGAAGGCAAGATAGATGGGGCGCGTCAGGCCGACGCCGGCTGCGCGCGCAAGCAGCTTTTGGTCGAAGCATGCGTCGCGGCTGCGGAATTCCGTGATCAGCGAGTAGAGGTCGAAAAGATCACGCAATCCGCTGTGAAACTCGCTTTCCAGAAACAGGTGTGTCGCACTGTGCAACACCATGTCCTGCGGTGAGAGTGTCATCAGCCGGCTGTCGGATGCAAGCGGTTCGGCTGCCGCGAGCATCGCCGACGAATCAGCAAGAATTCGCGACGTCAGCGGCGTCAGCGCGTGATGGATATCGAGCGTGGTGCCGCGACGAATGTGCGACATCGGCGGAATCTCATGCATCCACTGCCGATAGTAACGCTGGTCGTAGGCGTCACGATGCTGACTGACCCAACCATCCAGCATGAGCCCTGCTTCGACTTCTCCCAGCTTTTCGCGGGGCACCAGGATATCGATGTCGGAAAAGGTCCGTCCATGACCGGCCTCGAGACCGCGCAGGACGTACGCGCCGCCCTTCAGCACCACGATCCGGCTATCGACGGATTTCAGTGCGTCCAGTATCTGACGTATTTCATGACCCAGCGACAGATGCTGCTCCGCCACCAGCTGCGCGGCCGAGGCGAGGTGGAGCCACACCCGTTCCGGCACGTGATGCGTATGTCCGCTTCGGGAAATGACATGATGCAAAAGCCCGAGCAACTTCGACTTTCGGGCTTGCACGATGACGGTCTCCCACTGCCGCAAGGACATGTCAGCGGCACGCGCAGGGGCCACGAGCAATATGCAGAGCGGCAGTTTTATGGCGGTCATCGCGTCGCGCGCATGTCGGCGAGCGCATCGAAGCAGGCTATCGCTTCGTCAAGGATGCTGTACTCGAACTCGAAACATCCGCTTGCGGCTGCGGTGCTCGCCAGTGTGCGGAAGGCCTGCTCGCCGAGACGGTCGCTGTTGAACGAGTTGTCGGCAAGCGCAATCACGGTGCGCGCACGGGCCATCGGTGACAGACGCAGCGCACTGCCCGCCCGGTACTTCGGGAACGCGATCCAGCCGGGGCGCGCCCGGACGTGTGTATCAGCGAGTGCCGATGACGGTACCTTCATGTGCGCCACGTCGCCCTTGTGGGTATCGGCAAAAACAGGCCCGATGACGTCGGCGCCCGCATATTCACGCATGACGTCGATCGACCGGTTCTTCAGGCTGATCGGGCGCGGAAGAGGAATCAGTTCCAGGGTGTCCGGGGTGATCATGGCGAGCTCATCGGACAGCAGTCGCCAGCCGCGCGCAGTCAGGCCGGCGCACAGTGTACTTTTGCCGGAACCCGGCGGTGCCGGAAGAATGAGGGCGAAGCCGTTGCGCTCGACCACCGCAGCATGAATCAGTACGCAACGATGCATGTGCATCGCGATGCACCAGTTGAGGCCCCACTCGAAAAGCGGAAAGGCCTGATGTTCCGGCAGTGGCTTGAACGGACGCACACCATCGAGATCGAACGTGATCTGCGGATGGATCGGTCTGCGGAGAAATCCCGGCGGGATGAGCCTTACGGAAAAATCACAAAACCCGTCGGCCGGCTCAGGAGGGTTGTCCGCATAAAAAAAATCGAAAGCATGCCAGAACGCGGGCAAATCACATTGCACGCGTACCGAAAAGCTTCCGATTCTGATCTGGGAGTGTTTCAGGGGAACAACCTGCGGCGTGGATAGGTGGTCGGTCCACGCAGCTTAACGGCTTGCGACGCCCGCTGCTTACTGCTGCAGTACTTCCACGACAGCGAGTGTGCAATGCGCCGCGTCATAGACCACGGCTTCCGCTTCATCGGCAAACCGGGCTACAAGAAGACCTTCAGTTTCGATGAACTCTACCTGACCGGGCCGGTTGTCGCTTATCCCCACGTGGTGGTCAGGTAGTCCTGGATCTGACCTGCATCGAGACCTGTTCCCATCAACTGGTATTGCCCTGAGGTGCTCGTGCCTCCACCCGTGATCGCATCCCAGATCGCACGAAGCTGGGGGAGCGTGATCGGGTAGGTCGTCGGGTAGGCCTTTGCATTCAACACCGCCGCTGCAATATGGCGGGCGAACTGTCCGATCGGTTGTGGAAAGGCAGCCGCGTTATTGCCGTAGGCAACCAGTTCCCAAAGACTCGCCTGACGGGTTCCGTTGCCGCCGAGACCCGGTATGCCGGTCAGACCGACCGTCGTACCCAACGCAGAAGAGAGCGTTGTGCCGAGCGAACACGCGACAGTCGAGCCATTGACCGTGACCGTGCCGGACACCTTCCACTTCGAGGTGTCCTTGATTTCGGGGAAGGGCGGCGGGTTGGTGCTTGTGTAGATGCTCCAGCGGCTACCGACCTTTTGGCAGATTTTCGGCGCCGGCACCGGCCACTCGCTCGTGAAGCGACTGCACTGTTGCCAGAAGCCGGGTGACAAGCCGATCTTGCAGTTCGGTGTCGTTCCATCGTTCCGGCTTACGTTGCCCGACATCTGCCCGGACAGCGTGCATTGGTAGGGCGTTTCGAACGTGGATTTCGCCTGCCGCGCCATCAGCACGCCGCCTACCGCGAACCCGGCCTTGAGCAGGCTGCGGCGCAGTGCCGTCTCCTGCGGTGTCGGTAACGAAGCGTCGCGAGTGCGATCGATTTCCGATTTATTTTCCATTTGTTCGTTGCCCAATATGTTGTAACCGCCATGCGTGCCGGAGTCTATCGTCAAACATGGGACTCATGCCTGTGCCGACGATCACGTAACGCTACGGTATCGAACAGAGGGTATGCAAGAAACAGGCCGTCGAATGGCGCTTTGCCAACACTCTGTTTTTGAAAACTTAATTTAATCTTCGTCCCTTTTTCCCTGGGTTTTGTAAGAAAAGTCGACAAGCGCGCGCTGTAGTCATCGGGTCGATCGGGGTAAATCGGTGCAGCTTCCCTCCGCCACTTCAGCCGCCAGCCCGATGGATTCGCCGAGCGTCGGGTGCGGATGGATCGTGTGGCCGATGTCCACCGCGTCGGCGCCCATTTCGATCGCCAGCGTGATCTCTCCGATCATGTCGCCGGCCGACACACCCACGATGCCGCCGCCAGCGATGCGACCGGTTTCCGCGTCGAATATCAGCTTGGTGAAGCCCTCGTCGCGACCGTTGGCGATGGCGCGGCCGCTGGCGGCCCAGGGAAACTTGCCGACGGTCACCTTGCGGCCCTGTGCCTTGGCCTCGTCCTCGGTCAGACCGACCCAGGCGACTTCGGGGTCGGTGTAGGCGACCGACGGAATCACCGTGGCGTCGAATTGGCGCTTGTGGCCGGCAATCACCTCCGCCGCGACATGGCCTTCATGCACCGCCTTGTGCGCCAGCATGGGCTGACCGACGATGTCGCCGATGGCATGGATGTGCGCGACGTTGGTGCGCATCTGGCTGTCGACCGGGACGAAGCCGCGCTCGTCCACGCGCAGGCCGGCCGCTTCGGCGTTCAGCTTTCTCCCGTTCGGCGAGCGGCCGACCGCGACCAGCACGCGATCGTAAACCTGCGGCTCCGCCGGAGCCTTTGCACCTTCGAACGTCACCCGGATGCCGCCGACGGTGGCTTCGGCGCCGGTGACGCGGGTATTCAGCATGACGGCGTCGAAGCGGTGGTTGTTCTTCTTCTCCCACACCTTGGCCAGGTCGCGGTCAGCGCCCTGCATCAGGCCGCCGGTCATTTCGACCACATCGATGCGGGCACCCAGCGTCGAATACACGGTGGCCATTTCCAGCCCGATGATGCCGCCGCCGATCACCAGCATGCGCTTCGGGATGTCGGCCAGCAGCAGCGCACCGGTCGAATCGACCACGCGCGGGTCATCCGGCATGAAAGGCAGTTTCACGGCCTGACTGCCGGCGGCGACGATGCAGTGGCCGAACTTCAGCACCTTTTTCTCGCCGGTTTCCGCCCTGCCGTCACCGGAGGTGAGGGCGACCTCGACATGGTTCGCATCGATGAAGCGGGCGGTGCCGCGCACCACCTTCACCTTGCGCGCCTTGGCCATCCCGGACAGACCGCCGGTCAGTTTGCCGACCACCTTGTCCTTCCAGCCGAGCAGGGCGCCGAGGTCCACCTCGCGCGGGCCGAACTTGATGCCGTGGGCAGCGAGAGCTTCGGCTTCGTCGGCCACTGCCGCGACGTGCAGCAGCGCCTTGGACGGGATGCAGCCCACGTTCAGGCAGACGCCGCCCAGCGTGGCGTAGCGCTCGACGATGATCACGTCCAGACCGAGGTCGGCGGCGCGGAAGGCGGCCGAATAGCCACCGGGGCCACCGCCGAGCACCAGAACGGCGCAGCTTTCGTCGGCTCTGGCTGGAGCGCTGCCGGTGGCGGCAAGCGGGGCGGAGGCGGGGGCGGGGGCGGGATCAGCGACCGATCGCGGCGAGGACGCCGCTCCCACAGGAGCTTCCCCCACAGGAGCTTCCCCCACAGGAGCTGCCCCCACAGGGGCCGCTTCCGGCATCGCTCCAGCGGACGCCGCGGCCTCCATCGTCAACACGACGCTGCCTTCTGACACGCGGTCGCCCACCTTCACATTCAGTTCCACGATGCGGCCGGCCTGAGGCGCGGGGATGTCCATCGTCGCCTTGTCGGACTCGAGCGACATCAGCGGCGCGTCGGCCTCTACGGTGTCGCCCGGCTTCACCATGATTTCAATGATGGGTACGTCGTTGAAGTCGCCGATGTCGGGGATTTTTACAGTCAGTGTGCTCATGTCGGTCTCCTTACATCAGCGCGCGGCGCATGTCGGCGAGCAGCGCCGCGACATGGGCATTGAAGCGGGTGGCCGCCGCGCCGTCGACCACGCGGTGATCAGCCGTCAGAGACAGGGGAAGTATCAAGCGCGGCTGGAAGGCCGAGCCGTCCCACACCGGCTTCATCGTGGTGCGGCTGACGCCCAGGATGGCGACTTCCGGCGCGTTGATGATGGGCGCGAATCCGGTGCCGCCCAGACCGCCGACGCTGGAAATGGTGAAGCAGGCGCCCTGCATTTCCGCAGCAGACAGCTTTCCGTCGCGCGCTTTGGCCGCCAGTTCGCCGCATTCCGCCGCCAGTTGGGCCGCGCCCTTTTTGTCGGCGTCGCGGATGACCGGCACCATCAGCCCGCCCGGCGTGTCGGCAGCGAAACCGATGTGGCAGTACTGTTTCAGGATGAGCGCCGGTTCTTCGGCCTGCAGGTCAATCGAACTGTTGAAGTCAGGAAACTTCTTCAACGCCGAACACACCGCCTTGATGATGAACGCAAGCATGGTCAGCTTGACGCCGCCCTTGGCCTGTTCCGCGTTGATCTGCTGGCGGAAGGCTTCGAGGTCGGTGACGTCGGCGTCTTCGTGATAGGTCACTGCCGGGATCATGACCCAGTTGCGCGACAGGTTCGCCGCGCTCAGTTTGCGGATGCGCGACAGTGGCTTGCGTTCGATGTCGCCGAACTTCGTGAAATCAACCTTGGGCCAGGGCAGCAGATCCAGCCCGCTGCCGCCACCGGTCGCTGCCGGCGCGGCGGCCGGCGCTTGCAGCGCACCCTTGACGAAGGCGTTGATGTCCTCGCGCATGATCCGGTTCTTCGGACCGCTCGCCGCGACGCGGGAAAGATCAACTCCCAGTTCGCGGGCGTAGGCGCGTATCGACGGACTGGCATGTGCCTTGCTGCCGCCGAGCCGTTGTGCTGCGGCGTCGGCGGCAGCTGGCTTGGAATCGCCGGGCGTTGACTGGCCGGTCGCGGCCGGGGCGGCGGTCGCGACCGCCATCACCGGTGGTGGCGCAACCGGCTGCGCTGCCACGCCGGCCGTTGGAGCGGTCACCGACGCAGTGGCCGCCTCCGGCGCGCCCGCTTCCATCGTGCCGATGGTCGCGCCCTGCGACACGCGGTCGCCGACCTTGACGGTGATCTGGCCGATCACGCCGGCGGCCGGCGCCGGAATGTCCATCGTGGCCTTGTCGGATTCCAGCGTCACCAGCGGTGCGTCCAGTGCGACGCGGTCGCCCGGCTTCACCAGGACTTCGATGACCGGCACATCGGCGAAGTCGCCGATATCAGGTACTTCTATATTGATCGTGCTCATTCATGCCTCGCATTCGGGTGCAGCCGCCCTGTCCGGGCGGGAGGTGTTCGGGAAGGGCCCTGACGCTGACAAGCACCGAAAAATCGGTTGCTGGCGGTCAAGGTCGCGACCCGTCCACCGCGTTCATCTCGGGCAGGCCCTTTCTTCGCTCAGACATACAGCGGGTTGGGCTTGGTCACGTCCAGGTCGTAGCGCGCGATGGCCTCGGCCACCTTTGCGCGGTCCAGCGCGCCATCGTCCGCCAGCGCCTTCAGCGCCGCGACCGTCACCCAGTGTTTGTCCACCTCGAAATGCGCGCGCAGCGCCTCACGCGTGTCGGAACGCCCGAAACCGTCGGTACCCAGCACCACGTAGCGGCGCGGCACAAAGCCGCGGATCTGCTCGGCGAACAGGCGCACGTAGTCGGTTGCGGCGATCACCGGGCCGCGGGTGTCGCGCAGGCAGTGCTCGACGTGCGACATGCGCGGTGCTTCGAGCGGATTGAGCAAATTCCAGCGCGCGCAGTCGGTGCCGTTGCGCGCCAGCTCGGTGAAGCTGGGGCACGACCACAGATCAGCTTCGACGCCCCAGTCGCTGCGCAGCAGTTCCGCCGCGGCGATCACCTCGCGGAGGATGGTGCCGCTGCCGGTCAGCTGTACGCGCGGGCCGTTCGATGCCGCACCGCGGCGGAACAGGTACATGCCTTTCAGGATGTCCGCTTCGGCGCCGTCGGGCATCGCCGGATGCTCGTAGTTCTCGTTCATCACCGTCAGGTAATAGAACACGTCTTCCTGTTCGGCCATCATGCGGCGCAGGCCGTCCTGCACGATGACGGCGACTTCGTACGAGAAGGTCGGGTCGTAGCTGACGCAGTTCGGAATGGCCGCGGACAACAAATGCGAGTGGCCGTCTTCATGCTGCAGGCCCTCGCCGTTGAGCGTCGTGCGCCCGGCCGTGCCGCCGATCAGGAAGCCGCGCGAGCGCTGGTCGCCGGCCGCCCAGATCAGGTCGCCGACGCGCTGGAAGCCGAACATCGAATAGAACAGATAGATCGGTATCGTGGCCACGCCGTGCACCGAGTAGCTGGTCGCAGCGGCGATCCAGTCGCTCATGCCGCCCGCTTCGTTGATGCCTTCCTGCAGGATCTGGCCGGTTTTCGACTCCTTGTAGAACATCAGCTGGTCGGCGTCCTGCGGCACGTACTTCTGGCCCTCCTGATTCCAGATACCGATCTGCCGGAACATGCCTTCCATGCCGAAGGTGCGCGATTCATCGGGCACGATGGGCACCACTCGCTTGCCGACGTGCGGGTCGCGCAGCAGGATGTTCATGATGCGCACGAAAGCCATCGTGGTCGACAGTTCGCGCCCGTCGCCGGACGCCTTGAGCAAGGCGTCGAAGGCCGACAGCGGCGGCACCTCGAGCGGCTCGGCCTTGCTGCGGCGGCTCGGCAGGTAGCCGCCGAGCGCCATGCGCCGTTCGCGCATGTATTGCAGTTCCTTCGAACCTTCCGCGAACTTCAGGTAGGGCAGGTTTTCGATGTCGGCGTCGCTGATCGGCAGGTCGAAGCGGTCGCGGAAGCCGCGCAGCGATTCCAGGTCGACCTTCTTCTGCTGGTGCGAAATGTTCTGCGCCTCGCCCGAGCCGCCCATGCCGTAGCCCTTGATGGTCTTGGCCAGAATGACCGTCGGCTGGCCGGGGTGCTTGACCGCCGCGTCGTAGGCGGCGTACACCTTGTGCGGATCATGCCCGCCGCGGTTCAGGCGGAAAATGTCTTCGTTGCTCCAGTTGGCGACCATCGCTGCCAATTCCGGGTACTTGCCGAAGAACTGCTCGCGCACGTAGGCGCCGTCGCGCGCCTTCATGGTCTGGTACTCGCCGTCGACCACTTCCATCATGCGCTGGGCCAGCAGGCCGTTCCTGTCCTGTGCCAGCAGAGGATCCCAGTAGCCGCCCCACAGCAGCTTGATCACGTTCCAGCCGGCGCCGCGGAAATCGCCTTCCAGTTCCTGGATGATCTTGCCGTTGCCGCGCACCGGGCCGTCCAGGCGCTGCAGATTGCAATTGACGACGAACACCAGGTTGTCGAGCTTCTCGCGCGCCGCCATGGCGATTTCGCCCAGCGTTTCCGGTTCGTCGGTTTCGCCGTCGCCGATGAAGCACCACACCTTGCGGCCTTCGGTGTTGGCGATGCCGCGGTCCTGCAGATACTTCATGAAACGGGCCTGATAGATGGCCTGCAGCGGCCCGAGGCCCATCGACACCGTCGGGAACTGCCAGAAATCGGGCATCAGCCACGGATGCGGGTAGCTCGACAGGCCTTCGCCGCCGACTTCCTGGCGGTAGTTGTCGAGCTGTGACTCGCTGATGCGATCGAGCAGGAAGGCGCGGGCGTACACGCCAGGCGCCGAATGGCCCTGGAAGTAGATCAGGTCGCCGCCATGGGTCGGGCTCGGCGCACGCCAGAACCAGTTGAAACCCACGTCATACAGCGTCGCGCTCGACGCGAAGCTGGCGATGTGGCCGCCGACGTTGGTGTGCTTGTTGGCACGCAGCACCATCGCCATCGCATTCCAGCGGATGTAGTTGCGGATGCGGTGTTCGATTTCGTAGTCGCCGGGTGCCTGCACCTGCTTGCCGGCCGGGATGGAGTTGATGTACGCGGTGGTCGCCGAGTACGGCAGATTGATGCCGGCGCGTCGCGCCTGTTCGGTCAGCCGTTCGATCAGGTAATGCGCGCGGTGTTCGCCCGCGTGCTCGATCACGCCTTCAAGCGCGTCAAGCCATTCCTGGGTTTCGACAGCATCCGGGTCCGAGACCAGCAGGGGGTGGGGCAGTGCAGACACAGAACTTCTCCTCTTGTTTGATCGACCGTTCGATCAAATGCACTGCCGATGCACAACCCGACCGGGGCATGGAGCCCGTCCGGGGTGGTCAGCGTGCCGGGCGAAGAGAGGCTCGTCCGGGGCGCCTGTCCGTCTGCGCATGGGTGATGCAAGTGTCGACAGCTCTGAAGCGGCAGCGGGTGGCTGCCATGGCAGCGCCGTACGCAGGGATCGCCCGCGTCAGCGTGCCCGCATTATGGGACACGCCCGGGACCCGCGACCAGTCGTGGATAACCGAAACGCCACACCGGGAACAAGGCGCGTCAGGAATGCTTCCCGGTGACATCAAGTTTTGCTGCGAGGTGTCGATAGGTTTGCAGACCATCCATTTCCGGAGTGACAGATGATTCCTGTTCGAAAGTCAGACGTCGCGATCGGCAGACCATTGCCGTATTCACTGTACGACCAGAACAACAAGCTGCTGCTGAAAGCCGGCGTGATCGTGCAGACGCAGAACCAGCTTGACGTGCTGAGCGAACGCGGCCTTTACCGGGACAAGGTCAACACCAGCCTGCCGTCGGTCACGGCGCGCGCCGGCCAGGAAAACGAGTCCAGACGAGAGGGCGAGAAAGCCGGCGTACAGCTCGAACTGGAAGACATCCGCCTGCAGATCGGCGACATCTTCCAGCTTCAGGGTACCGGCGACGACGCGCAGCGCTACACGGTCCGGCTGCTCGGCTATTCCAAGGGCCGCAGCGTCATGGTGACTGCACCGATGGTCGAGGGCAGCTATGCGATCGTGAAGCAGGACGCCGCGTTTGTCGTCCGGCTGTTTTCCGGCAAGAGCGTGTACGCCTTTTCAGCGCATGTACTGAAGATGGCGAACACCCCTTTCCCCTACCTGCACCTGAGCTATCCGAAGAAGGTCAGCGGCATGCGTGTGCGTCAGGCGCAGCGGGCAGCGGTCCGGATCATTGCCGCGGTAACCGACGCCACCGGCACTGCGCACGCGGCGACGCTGATCGACATCAGCAAGGGTGGCGCGCTGCTGGCAGGCAAGTCGGCGCTGGGCGCAACCGGCAGCCCATTCACCTGCAAGTTTCGCCTGCAGTTCGACGACATCGACCAATTCGTGCAGATAGGCGGCGTCATCCGTTCGGTCACGCACGCCAGCGACCCGGAAGGAGAGCAGGCCATCCTGAACCACGGCGTTGAATTCACCGATATTCCCGAGCAGGACCGGCTGGCGCTGACGGCTTTCGTCTACAACAGGATCATCGCGCTCAGCGAAGGCAGCTGATCAGCAGGGGTCGCATGGCTTCGTGCAGGGTGCCGTAGCGTCCTGTCAGGCGTACCATCGCCGCGGATCAAGCACGGAGCACTCCGATGAAATGTCCCTTCTGCAGTTCGCCCGACACCCAGGTCGTCGAAACCCGTGAAAGCGAGGACGGCGACATCATCCGCCGCCGCCGTCGCTGTGCCGCCTGTGACAAGCGCTTCACGACCTATGAGCGGGTCGACCTGAAGATGCCGCAGGTGGTGAAGAAGGACGGCCGGCGCGCCGAGTACGACCGCGAAAAGCTGCGCGCCAGCATGATGCTGGCGCTGCGCAAGCGACCGGTCACCACCGAATCGGTCGATCTGGCGATGGATCGCATCGAGGAGCGCCTGCTCACCATGGGCGTGCGCGAACTGGCGACCGACCGGCTGGGCGAACTGGTGATGCGCGAACTGAAGAAGCTCGACAAGATCGGCTACATCCGTTTCGCCAGCGTGTATCGCAATTTCGAGGACGTCGACGAGTTTTCGGAAGTGGTGCGCGAAGTCACCAAACCGACCCGAGCGCCGCGCAAGGCGGCGACCTGAATGGCGGGCGACGCACACCACATGGCGCGTGCGCTGCAGCTGGCGGCGCGCGGCCTGAACACGACGACGCCGAACCCGCGCGTCGGCTGCGTCATCGCGCGCGACGGACAGGTCGTCGGCGAGGGCTGGCATGTCAGGGCGGGCGAGCCGCACGCCGAAGTGCACGCGTTGCAATCCGCCGGTAATGCGGCGCGCGGTGCCACGGCCTACGTAACGCTCGAGCCGTGCAGCCATCACGGCCGTACGCCACCGTGCGCCGACGCGCTGATCAGGGCCGGTGTGGCGCGCGTGGTGGCCGCCATGCCGGACCCGAATCCGCTGGTCGCCGGTCAGGGGCTGGCCCGGCTGGCCGCCGCCGGCATCGCGACGACCTGTGGCGTACTGGAGCAGGAGGCGCGCGAACTGAATATCGGCTTCGTGTCGCGCATGACACGCGGCCGCCCCTGGGTCAGGCTGAAAACGGCCTCCACACTTGATGGCGTCACCGCACTCGACAACGGCATCAGCCAGTGGATCACCGGCCCGGCGGCGCGGCGCGACGGCCACCGCTGGCGCGCCCGCGCCTGTGCCGTTTTGTCCGGTATCGGCACCGTGCAGGAAGACAACCCGTCGCTGACCGTGCGCGAGGTGCCTGCGGAGCGTCAGCCGCTGCGTGTCATCGTCGACGCCCGGCTGGCGCTGTCACCCGCGGCGAAGCTGTTCGCCGACATCGACCGCGCGCCCCTGCTGGTGGTGTGCGCATCCGATGATGTGCCGAACGCCCGCGCGCTTCGCAATGCCGGTGCCGAGCTGCTTGCGCTGCCGAACGACGGCGGCAAGGTCGATCTGCCAGCCCTGCTGCAGGCCCTCGGCGCGCGTGGCATCAACGAACTGCACGCCGAATCCGGTCACAAGCTCAACGGGTCGCTGATGCGCGAAGGCTGCGTCGATGAATTGCTGATGTATGTCGCGCCGACCGTACTCGGCCGCGGTATGGGTTTGTTCAACCTCGGCCCGTTCGACACGCTGGATCAGCGCCTCGATGTCGATATCCGCGACATCCGGGCCGTGGGGCGCGACTGGCGCGTCCTGGCGCGGTTGAGATCGTCGAAGTAGGAGCGCACCCCGTCCGCGATGGGCACGTTGATCATGCGATATCACTTGTCCGGAGACGGGAATCGCCCGCGAAGCCGGCCGGCCATGCACGGCCGGCCGTGGAAGGCTCCTGCGAAAACCGCGACGGGTGTAGCCCTTCGTAGGAGCGGACCCTGTCCGCGATGCGAGCGTGGCTCATGCACCGTCACGTGTTCGAAGACCGGAATCGCCTGCAGGGCAGGCTCCTACGAAAACTGCGACGGTGTTGCTTTTCGTAGGAGCGGACCCTGTCCGCGATGCGAGCGTGGCTCATGCACCGTCACGTGTTCGAAGACCGGGATCGCCTGCGGGGCAGGCTCCTACGAAAACT
>NZ_JAUYRO010000116.1 GCF_030696805.1 Methyloversatilis sp.
ACGTTGATCGAGCGCCGTCGCGTGTTCGGAGACCGGGATCGCCTGCGGGGGCGGAGCGGGGGTTTCGGCGAGCATTGCTCGCCGCCCGCAGAGCCGGTCGGCCATGCAGGGCCGACCGTGGGACGGCTCCTACGAAAACCGCGAAGGCTTCGCAACTGGCGGCGTTTTTCGCAGGAGCGGACCCCGTCCGCGATACGCATGTTGATCGAGCGCCGTCGCGTGTTCGGAGAGTCAGGCTCCTACGAAAACCGTGAAGGCTTCGCAACTGGCGGCGTTTTTCGCAGGAGCGGACCCTGTCCGCGATAGGCGCCCGATTCCGCGCTGATGGGCTGCGAAGCGACTATGCGGGATAATCGTGCAGTCAGCGTGCGCGTGTCGCGCGCGGGCTCCGACAATGAATGGGACACCCCTTTGAACAGACTGACGCTCACCCGCCCCGACGACTGGCATCTGCACCTGCGCGACGGCGCGGCACTCAAGGCGGTACTGCCCGATACGGCGCGCCGTTTCGCGCGCGCCATCGTCATGCCCAACCTGCGTCCGCCGGTCACCACGGTGGCGCTGGCTGCGGCCTACCGCGACCGCATCATGGCGGCCCACGCCGCTACACCGGGCCTGCCGCCCTTCGAGCCGCTGATGGTGCTTTACCTGACCGACAACACGCCAGCCGATGAAATCGACCGCGCCTGCGACAGCGGCTTCGTCAAGGCGGTGAAGCTTTATCCGGCCGGGGCCACCACCAATTCCGACTCGGGCGTGACCGATGTGGCGCGCTGCGATGCGGCGCTGGCACGCATGGCCGCGCGCGGCCTGCCGCTTTTGATCCACGGCGAGGTGACCGACGCCGAGGTGGACGTGTTCGATCGCGAAGCAGTGTTCATCGAGCGCGTGCTGCGCCCGCTGCTGGCGCGCCACCCGACGCTGCGCGTCGTGTTCGAACACATCACGACCCGGGACGCGGCGGAATTCGTGGTGGCAGCCGGCGACAACATTGCTGCCACGATCACGGCCCATCATCTGCTGTTGAACCGCAATGCGATCTTTGCCGGTGGCGTGCGGCCGCATCACTACTGCCTGCCGGTACTGAAGCGCGAGGTGCATCGCGTTGCACTGGTCGCTGCCGCAACGTCGGGCAACCGGCGCTTCTTTCTCGGCACCGATTCGGCGCCGCACGCGAAAGGCACGAAGGAGACGTCGTGCGGCTGCGCCGGCTGCTACACCTCGCACGCCGGCATCGAACTGTATGCCGAGGCCTTCGATTCGGTCGGGGCGCTGGACCGGCTCGAAGCCTTCGCCAGCTTCAACGGCCCGGACTGGTACGGTCTGCCGCGCAACACGTCGCGCATCACGCTGCTGCGCGAGTCGTGGGAGGTCAAGGCCGAGCAGCAATTTGCCGATGGTGATGTGCTGGTGCCGCTGCGCGCGGGAGAGCGCGTAGCCTGGCGCATCGAAGCTGAAAAGGTTGAATGAGTGATCCCATGACACGACTGACCTTGCTTATGCTGCCGCTCGCCGCCCTGCTGGCCGGATGCGAGATCGACAACGCCGCCTACATGATCGAGAACAAGGAACATGCCTTGATCCTCAATCGTGAAAAGTCCTATTTCTGGAGCGGCGAATACAAGCTGGCCATCATCGTGTCGCGCATGCCGACCTGCCAGCGCCGTTACGTGATGAAGCCGGCGCGAACGACAGCGGCCAATGTCAGCGTGTTCGACGGTGGCGAGCCGAACCGCTACCTGTTGCGGCAGGGCAGTCGCTGGTATGCCGTGAACACCACTGACTGTGCTTTCGCAGTGGTCGAAAAGCCGGCTGAAGTGCCGGAAGCGATCGGTGTATTCCGTCGCAAGGACGACGTGCTTACCTTCGTCAAGAGCACGACGGCCGAGGCGGAGCAGCGCTGAGCCTTCCCGCGGCCTGGCTGGCCGGTCCGCTGCAAGCAGGCTTGCGGCCGCTGCTGGATGCGCTGATGCCTGGCCTGACGGCTCCCGACGCGGCCTGGCTGGACGCGCAGGCAGCGCGCATCGGCCGTCCGCGAACGAGCACTGGACACGCGCTGACTTTTTCCGCGGCGCCACCCGGCGATCAGCCATACGAGTCGACAATCGCCGGCACCGGCTGCGTGCCGACACGCGATCACAACTGGCATGACACCTTCAACGCGCTGGTGTGGCTGACCTTTCCGCGGACCAAGGCGGCGATGAATCAGTGCCACGTCGCGCAGCGCGCGCACAGGGCAGATGGCGCGGGAGCCCGCGGGCCGGTGCGCGATGCGCTGACCCAGTTCGACGAGGACGGTCTGGTGCTGGTGTCGGACGACAGCGCGCTGCTGGAGGCCATCCGTCATCACCGCTGGCGCGAGGCGATGTTCGATCGCCGGAGTGCGCTTGAATCCGCCCGGGTATTCGTGATTGGACATGCGCTGTTGGACAAGGCGCGCGCGCCGCACATTGGCCTGTGCGCCCGCGCGCATCTGGTGTGCAGCGGGCAGCTGGGTGCGGCGGCGGCCGACGTGTCGGCTGCACGGGTCGATGCCTGGCTGGCGGGCCAGATCGACGATGGCGTGTGGCCCCGTTCGCCGCGCGATCTGCAGCCGCTGCCGGTGCTCGGTCTGCCGGGCATGACGGCGGACAACACTTGCGCCACCTACTTCGACGACACGCGCCAGTTCAGACCCGCACCACGCTGGCGGGCCGCACCATGAAAAAGGGCGACCTCGCCGGGTCGCCCTTTTGACTACTGCCGGCCGCCGTTCAGACCAGCTTGCCGTGGCACTGCTTGTACTTCTTGCCCGAGCCGCAGTGGCAGGGGTCGTTGCGACCAATCTTCGGACCGGCTGCCGCCGGCGTCGCCGCCGCATTGCCACCGGCCGGCGGCGCCATCGGATCGACGCCTTCGCCCGCCATCGACGGATCGAATTCGGCGTGCGTATAGCGCACGTTCTCGAGATCGGGTGCCACCGGTTCGCTTTCCTGTATCTGCTCGGGTGAGCGGATTTCGACGTTCATCAGCACGCGCGTGACGTCTGCACGCACCGAATCGAGCAGGCCTTCGAACAGTTCGAACGCCTCGCGCTTGTATTCCTGCTTCGGGTTCTTCTGCGCATAGCCGCGCAGATGGATGCCCTGACGCAGGTGGTCGAGCGCAGCCAGGTGTTCGCGCCAGTGGCTGTCCAGGCTCTGCAGCATCACGTTGTGCTCGAACTGGCCGAACGAATCCGCGCCGACCAGCGCAACCTTCACTGCGTACAGGTCGTCCGACATGCCGGTGATGCGCTTGAGCAGGTCATCATCGGCCAGATTCGGTTCCGCAGCGAGCCAGTCGGCTAGCGGCGCGTCAATGCGGTACTCGGACAGGAAGGCCGACGTGGCACCCGGAAGGTCCCATTGCTCTTCGACCGTCTCCGCCGGCAGGTACTGACGGAAGGTGGCTTCGAGCACGCTGTGGCGCATGGCAGTGATCGTTTCGGCGATGTTGCCGGCTTCCAGCAGTGCGTTGCGTTGTTCGTAGATGACGCGGCGCTGGTCGTTGGCCACGTCGTCGTATTCGAGCAACTGCTTGCGGATGTCGAAGTTGCGCTGTTCGACCTTGCGCTGCGCGGATTCGAGCGATCGGTTGACCATGGCATGCTCGATCGCCTCGCCTTCCGGCATCTTCAACCGGAGCATGATGGCATTCAGGCGTTCGCCGCCGAAGATGCGCATCAGCGAATCTTCCAGCGACAGGTAGAAGCGCGACGAACCCGGGTCGCCCTGACGACCGGATCGGCCGCGCAGCTGGTTGTCTATGCGGCGAGACTCGTGGCGTTCGGTGCCGATGATGTGCAGGCCGCCGGCCGAAATGACCTTCTCGTGCAGCGATGTCCACTCAGAGCGAAGCTTTTCGATGCGCCCCACGCGATCGGCCTCGTCGATGCTGCTGTCGGCGCGCAGCGCCTGGATGGACTTTTCGACATTGCCGCCGAGCACGATGTCGGTACCGCGACCGGCCATGTTGGTCGCGATCGTGATTACACCCGGACTACCGGCCTGAGCAATGATTTCCGCTTCGCGTTCGTGCTGCTTGGCGTTCAGCACCTGGTGCGGCAGCTTGTCCTTGTTCAGCAGGCCGGACAGCAGTTCCGAACTTTCGATCGAGGTCGTGCCGACCAGCACCGGCTGGCCACGCTCGTGGCAATCCTTGATGTCGGCAATCACGGCCGCATACTTTTCGGGTGCCGTGCGGTAGACCAAATCGTTCATGTCCTTGCGGACCATCGGACGATGCGTCGGAATCACGACCGTTTCGAGGCCGTAGATCTGGTGGAATTCGTAGGCTTCGGTATCTGCCGTACCGGTCATGCCGGCCAGCTTGCCGTACATGCGGAAGTAGTTCTGGAAGGTGATGGATGCGAGGGTCTGATTCTCGGACTGGATCTGCACCCCTTCCTTCGCCTCGACGGCCTGATGCAGCCCGTCCGACCAGCGGCGGCCCGGCATGAGGCGGCCGGTGAATTCGTCGACGATGATGATTTCGCCGTTCTGCACCACGTATTGCTGATCGCGGAAGTACAGGTTGTGCGCGCGCAGGCTGGCGTACAGGAAGTGAACCAGCGTGATGTTGGTCGGCTCGTAGAGGCTCCTGCCGGCTTCGAGCAGGCCTTCGCTGCTGAGGATTTCCTCGGCATGTTCGTGACCGGCTTCGGTCAGCAGCACCGTGTGTGCCTTTTCGTCGACCCAGTAGTCGCCCGGACCGTCTTCCTTCTCGCAGCGCGCCAAGCGTGGTGCCACGACATTGAGGCGCAGGTAAAGGTCGGTGTGGTCGTCGGCTTGCCCGGAAATGATCAGCGGCGTGCGCGCTTCGTCGATCAGGATGGAGTCGACCTCGTCGACGATGGCGTAGTTGAGCCCGCGCTGGACGCGTTCATCCAGCGAATACACCATGTTGTCGCGCAGGTAGTCGAAACCGAATTCGTTGTTTGTGCCGTAGGTGATGTCGGATGCGTAGGCAACGCGCTTGCGGTCGGTCGGCATGCGCGACAGGTTGACCCCTGTGGTCATGCCCAGAAAACCGTACAGGCGACCCATCATTTCGGCGTCGCGGCTGGCCAGGTAGTCATTCACCGTGACGACATGCACGCCCTTGCCGGACAGCGCATTCAGATATACCGCCAGCGTCGCGGTCAACGTCTTGCCTTCACCGGTTCGCATTTCTGCGATGCGGCCGGTATGCAGCATGATGCCGCCCAGCAGCTGGACGTCGAAATGGCGCAGGCCCAGCACGCGCTTGCTCGCCTCGCGCACGACCGCGAAAGCTTCCGGCAGGATGTCATCGAGCGTCTTGCCGTCGGCCAGTTGCTGCCGGAGGCTGACGGTCTTGCCCGCAAGTGCTTCATCGCTCAAAGCCGACAATTCGGATTCGAGTGCATTGATTCGATTGACGACCGAGCGGAATTTGCGCAGCAACCGATCGTTGCGGCTGCCGAAAATCTTGGTGAACAGGGAAGCAATCATCGAAGACTGGGGCCCGTTTCGGGCAAACCGAAGGCGGAAAAGGGTGCGATTCTAGCATGCGGCCGCGCAGCCTCCAGCGGGGGCAGCCGTGCATGCGCAAGCGAGGAGAACCGGGCGCCGGACGGCGCTCTCAGTGTGAGTGGCTGCCGGCTTTAGCCTGCTGCAGTCCGGCCGGCTGTGCCTTGCGCGCCAGCTCAAGGAAGCGGTTCGGGTTCTGCGCCACGTCCTTCACCCGGACTTCAAAATGCAGATGCGGTCCGGTGGAACGCCCTGTACTGCCCACTTCGGCAATCTTTTGACCGCGCTTCACGATCATGCCGGCGCTCACCGTGAGCTTGCTCGCATGCGCGTAACGCGTGGTCAGGTCGCGTCCATGGTCGATTTCGATCATGTTGCCGTACTGCGGGTGGTAGGACGCGGAGGTGACCACGCCTGCTGCGGCGGCGATGATGGGCGTGCCCACATCCGCAACGAAATCGACCCCCTCGTGCATGGCGCGCGAGCCATTGAAAGGATCAATGCGCCAGCCGAAGCCCGACGCATTCCAGGCTCCGCCGATGACCGGCAATGTGGACGGCACGAGCGAAAGGCTGGCCTGGTCAAGCAGCAGTTCGGATTCGATCACCCCGAGGTAGTCGTCCTGCTGCGACAGCAGATCGGCAAAGTGCTTCATCTGTGCTTCGAGTTCGATCGCAGACAAAGCATTTTCACTCACCAGCGGACCACCCTGGCCCGGCGGTGGCGCAGTGCGCACCGGTTCGGGCGCCTTGATGCCGGCGAATTTCGCAAGGCGGGAACCGAGTGTGTCGAGCTGGATAAGCTGCGCCTGCATCTGCCCCAGCTTGACCGCCATGGTGTTCAGGTTCTCGCGCACGAAAAGTTCGCTGCGCTGGATTTCCTCATTGCGGGCGGTCGCGATCATGTCGTCGACCAACGGCAATTTCCATTCATTGGCGTGCTTCAGGGTGATGAAGGAGAAGGCCGACGCGAGGGAAAAGACCAGCACCGTGAAGGCAACGAGCGCGCTGACAAGGTGCCAGGGCTGGACCGTGATGGCCTTTGCTGTTGTCAGGCGACTGGAAACAAGAATAATCTGCACGCTCGCTCCCGAGTTCTTGTCTATGTCAGCCCGCCGCCTGCACGACCATCTAACAACGCAGGACAGCCTGGCTCAACTTGCCCTGCACGCCAGAACTATCGGGCGCGTACAGCGGGCTTATGAAAAATTCCTGCCACCGGAACTGACAAACATCAGCCGCGTGTTGAACGTGAAGCAGGGAGTGGTAGTGGTCAGTGCGCCTTCGGGTGCCGTCGCCAATCGACTCAGGCAATTGTTACCGAGCGTACTGACAACCCTCCGGGAAAGTTGTAGCGAGGTTACCGAAGTCAGGGTCAAGGTGCAAGCCCATGAAGGACAACAGCTTCCGGCATCCGCGCCCCGTCGAGAGGTCAGCCAGCAGGCGCGTGCAAGGCTCGCCGAAGGCAACGCCGTGCTCGCACCGGACAGCGAGTTGCGTCGCGCATTGCAGAAGCTGATCGATCGCAGCTGACGTGGTGCGCGCAGGCACAGTCAGGGTTGGCAGGCCCTATATGACGAGCACCCGTTCCAGCACGAGCAGCGCACCGATCAGCAGTGCCGCGATGATCGAATACTTCAGCAGCAGCCCGGCCAGTGTCAGGTAGCGCCGGTTGCGCGTAATGACGTAGGTGATGAAGCAGGCGGCGATCGAAATGATCAGCAGGACGCCGATCAGGCGCAGGATGAGCACGGGCGGGTCTCAGGCAAAGGCCGGCAGAGACGGGCCGTCGTCGGGCAGCGGCATGAACTGGTTCGACACCGCAGCGGGGGCAGGGTGCGAGGCGGCGAAATCCGCCCATTCCCAGGCGTCCTGCCGCGCCAGCAGTGCATGCAGCAACTGGTTGTTCAACGCATGTCCCGACTTGTGCGCGCTGAAGGCAGCCAGCAGCGGATGGCCGATGATGTACAGGTCGCCGATCGCGTCGAGCACCTTGTGCTTGACGAACTCGTCGGCGTAGCGGAGGCCGTCGCTGTTCAGTACGCGGTACTCGTCCATCACGATGGCGTTGTCGAGACTGCCGCCCTGGGCAAGCCCGTGCTGGCGCAGATATTCGACTTCGTGCATGAAGCCGAAGGTGCGCGCACGCGCCACGTCGTTGACATAGGACTGGTGCGCGAAATCGATCTTGACCTTCGTGCCGGTGCGCTCGATCGCCGGATGCCGGAACTCGATCGAGAATTCGAGGCTGAACCCTTCATAGGGTTCGAGCTTCGCCCACTTGTCGCCGTCGCTGACTTCGATGGTGTCGAGCACACGGATGAATTTCTTCGGAGCGGCCTGTTCGACCACGCCGGCCTGCTGGATCAGATAGACGAAAGTGGATGCCGAACCATCCATGATGGGCAGCTCGGAGGCGTCGACATCGACGAATACGTTGTCGACGCCGAGGCCGGCCAGGGCCGACATCAGGTGCTCGACGGTCGATATCGTCGCGCCGCCGCTGCTCAGGCAGGACGCGAGGCGCGTGTCACCCACGGCGCGTGCATCGGCGCGTATTTCAACCGGCGGTTCAAGGTCGGTGCGGCGAAAGACGATGCCTGTATCGACGGGCGCCGGGCGCAGGTCGAGATTCACCTTCAGTCCCGAATGCAGGCCTACGCCGGTCGCGTGGCTGATTGAGCGGAGCGTGCGTTGCCTGATCATGGCGTGTGGGGATGACCGATTCGAAAACCGGATTTTATCCCAGCTCGGTGTAATACCCGTGTAACACGACGTTTCCGGGCCGCAGCAACGCTGAGCCCGGACTGAAGTCGTCGGTTCAGTCTGCCTGCTTGCGCAGGAAGGCCGGGATGTCGAGCGTTTCGACACCGTTGGCGCGCATCGCCTCGACGGCGCTGGATGCCGTGCGACCGCCGCGTCCGCGCATCACGGCCGGGATGTCGAGGTGCGAGTAGTCGGTGCCGTTGCCTGACGTCATGGCCATGTCGTCGGTGCCGGTGCGGATGATGGTCATCGGCGGCTTGCTGCTCATCGCTCGCGGTGCGCCGAGCCCGGTTGCCACGACGGTGACGCGCAGGCGGTCTTCCATCGTTTCGTCGAACACAGTGCCGAAGATCACGTGTGCACCCTCGGCCGCGAAGGCGCGCACGGTTTCCATCGCGTCCTTCACTTCCTTCATCTTCAGCGAGCGGCTGGCGGTGATGTTGACCAGCACACCGCGTGCGCCCGACAGCTCGACGCCTTCGAGCAGCGGGCTGGCGACGGCCTGTTCGGCGGCGATGCGCGCACGGTCCATGCCGGCCGCTTCGGCCGAACCCATCATGGCGCGACCCATTTCGCCCATCACGGTACGCACGTCCTGGAAGTCGACGTTGACGAGACCCGGAATGTTGATGATTTCAGCGATGCCGCCGACGGCATTGCGCAGCACGTTGTCGGCCGCCTTGAAGCCGTCTTCGAGGCTGGCATCTTCGCCGAGCACTTCCATCAGTTTCTCGTTCAGCACGACGATCAGCGAATCGACGCTCTTCGCCAGTTCGTCGATGCCGGTTTCGGCCGCACGCATGCGGTTTTCGTAATCGAAAGGCTTGGTCACGACGGCGACCGTCAGGATGCCCATTTCCTTGGCGACTTCGGCCACGATGGGTGCCGCGCCGGTGCCCGTGCCGCCGCCCATGCCGGCGGTGATGAACACCATTTCGGCGCCACGCAGCTGGTCGGCAATGTATTCGCGGTATTCGTCAGCAGCGCTGCGGCCCACTTCCGGCTTGGCGCCGGCGCCGCGCCCGTTCTTGCCGAGCTGGATCTTGATCGGGGCGAGGCTGCGGTTCAGTGCCATGCCGTCGGTGTTGGCGGCAATGAACTCAACGCCATTCACACCTTCGCGGATCATGTGATCGACCGCATTGCCGCCTGCTCCGCCGACGCCGATGACCTTGATCACTGCCCCCACGGGTTCCTTGTCGAGAATCTCGAACATACCGCCTCCTGTCTATACAAAGATGCCTCGAAGCCCGAAGGCTCGCGAGCAGCGAAAAGTCGAATGCCTGCTGTGAACCACTACATTTAGTGATTTTTCGCAAGTATACGACTAAACTTAGTGCAACGCATGACGTAGATGCCGTTTGAGTCGCATTTTCAGAAATTTCTTTCGAACCATGAACGCATGTTGGCCAGCACCTGGCGAACATTGCGGCCGTCGCGTGCAACCTGTCCGCGGCGACGCTGTGCAGCCCCTTCCATGACCAGCCCGATCGCCGTCGCGTAACGCGGGTGGCGCACCACGTCGGCGAGGTTTCCGTTGTATTCGGGCACCCCGACGCGAGCCGGCAGGTGGAACACGTCTTCAGCCAGATCCGCCATGCCGCGCATGGTCGCGCTGCCGCCGGTCAGCACGATGCCGGATGACAGCAATTCCTCGTAGCCGCTGCGCCGCAGTTCGGCCTGCACAAGTTCGAACAACTCGGATACGCGCGGCTCGATCACGTCGGCCAGCGCCTGTCGCGACATGCGGCGCGGGCCGCGGTCGCCGATGCCCGGCACTTCGATCATGTCTTCCGCGTCGGCCAGCGCCGACATCGCGACGCCGAAGTGCAGCTTGATGTCTTCAGCCTCGGCCGTCGGCGTGCGCATGGCCATTGCGATGTCGTTGGTGATCTGATCGCCGGCGATCGGAATCACCGCCGTGTGGCGGATCGCGCCCTGCGTGAAGATGGCGATATCGGTGGTGCCGCCGCCGATGTCGACCAGACAGACGCCCAGATCCTTTTCGTCCTCCGACAGCGTGGCCTGGCTCGAAGCCAGCGGTTGCAGCACCAGATCGACGACCTCGAGGCCGCAGCGGCGCACGCACTTGATGATGTTCTGCGCTGCCGACACGGCACCGGTCACGATGTGCACGCGCACTTCGAGTCGCTTGCCGCTCATGCCTATCGGCTCGCGCACACCGTCCTGGCCGTCGATGATGAATTCCTGCGTCAGCGTATGCAGGATTTCCTGATCCGCCGGAATCGGCATGGCACGCGCGGTTTCGACCACCCGCTCCAGATCCAGCCGGGTCACTTCCTTGTCCTTGATCGCCACGACGCCGTTCGAATTGAAGCTGCGGATGTGGCTGCCGGCAATGCCGGTGAACACTTCGCGCACCTTGCATTCGGCCATCAGTTCGACTTCCTGGATGACGCGCGATATCGAGTCCACGGTGGCTTCGATATTGACCACGACACCCTTCTTCAGTCCCTGTGATTCCTGCGAGGCCAGGCCGAGGATGTCGAGTCGGCCATCGGGCCCCAACTGGGCGATGACGGCCGTAATCTTCGACGTGCCGATGTCGAGTCCGACGATGAGGTCCTTGCTGTCTCGTGTCATGGTCTTTCCTGGGTGGCTGTGCTGCCGGTACGTATCGCGTAGCCGTTGGGGTAACGCAGGTCGGCGTATAGGATTTTCTGTGCGCCTTCGCGCGACACGGCCGGCTGGGTCGTGACGTAGCGCGTGAGGCGCGCAGCGATCGGTGTCTTGTCGTCGTCGCGACCCAGCTCGATGCGCGAGCCGTCGTCGAGCAGCAGCTGCCAGGCTTCGCGGCGGGTCAGGGCCATCTTTTCGATCCGGCGCTGCAGCGGCGACAACGTTGCGCTCCATTCGAGGTGCCGCTGCAGCATCGTCGCTGCCTGTTCGTCCGGGCCGATGAACAGGGGAAGCGTGCGATCGTGATCGGCGGCGAACAACTCACCCTGCGTATTCACCATGCGCGCCAGCGTGTTGTCCGGCACCCACCAGCGCGCGACCGCCTGGTGCTCTTCGAGCTCGACTTCGATGAAACCGGGCCAGACGCGTCGCACCGCTGCATTGCGCACCCAGGGCAGCTGTTCGAACACCTCTCGCGCGCGCTCGATGTCGGTGGTCAGAAAATTGCCATTCACCGCACGCCGCGCCGCGTCCTCGATCTGGGCGGATGTCAGGTGAGCGGGCGCACGGTCCAGGGTGACGGCCTGCAGCGGCAGCAGCGGCAGGCGCGTGACGCCGAGCACCAGCGCGTAGATCAGCGCCGCACCGGCCAGCAGCAGGATGCAGTCGGCAATCATCGTGAGCGCGCGCGGACTGTCCCACAGCCCGCCCTCATCGGCCAGGCCGCCGGGTTTGCGTCGCGCGGGGGGTCTCCTAGCCAAGGCGGGCCGACTCCAGGATGCGCAGGCACAGTTCGCCGAATTCGATGCCGACTGCCCGCGCAGCCATCGGTACCAGCGAATGCGAGGTCATGCCGGGCGAGGTGTTGATTTCGAGCAGCCAGGGCTTGCCGTCCTGTCCCAGCATCAGGTCGGCACGACCCCAGCCGCGGCAGTCGATCAGGCGCGCGGCGCGCATCACCAGCGCCTGTATTTCCTGTTCGAGATCTTCGTTCAGTCCGCTCGGGCAGTGGTACTTCACTTCGTCGGTGAAGTACTTGTTCTGGTAGTCGTAGTTGCCGCGCGGCGCTTCGATGCGGATCAGTGGCAGCGCCATTTCACCGAGGAAGGGTGCGGTCAGTTCCTGGCCGGCGATGAACTGTTCGGCCAGCACCAGCGGGTCGCAGCGCGCGGCGGTTTCATAGGCGGCGGGCAGTTCTTCAAGCGTATTCACGCGTGTCGCGCCGACGCTTGATCCTTCGCGCGCCGGCTTGACGAACAGCGGCAGTCCCAGGTCCGATGCCACGGCGGCGAAGTCGCTGCCGGCGTGCAGCAGCTTGTAGCGCGGCGTCGGCAGGCCGGCCGACAGCCACACCATCTTGGTGCGCCACTTGTCCATGCCGATGGCTGACGCCATCACGCCGCTGCCGGTGTAGGGAATGCCGAGGCATTCGAGCGCGCCCTGGATCGTGCCATCTTCACCGCCGCGTCCATGCAGCGCGATGAAGGCGCGCTCGAAGCCGTCGCGCTTCAGTTCCCAAAGATCGCGTTCGGAGGGGTCGAAGGCGTGCGCGTCCACGCCTTGCTCGCACAGTGCGGCGAGTACGGCACTGCCCGACATGATGGAAATTTCGCGCTCGGCGGAGCGTCCGCCGAACAGTACGGCGACCTTGCCGAGTGACTGTGGAGTGGGTGTGCTCATGAGCGGTCCTGATCCTGTGCAAATTTCGATGGCAACTGGCCGATGGAGCCGGCACCCATGCCGACCACGATGTCGCCGTCTCGCACCGTGTCGAGCAGCGTTTGCGGCAGTTCAGCGATGTCCTCGACGAATATCGGCTCGACCTTGCCGGCGACGCGCAGCGCGCGCGCCAGTGCGCGGCCGTCGGCAGCGACGATGGGCGCTTCGCCCGCCGCATAGACTTCAGTCAGCACGACTGCGTCGGCGCCCGACAGCACGCGCACGAAATCCTCGAAGCAGTCGCGGGTGCGTGTATAGCGATGCGGCTGGAAAGCCAGCACGATGCGCCGGCCGGGATAGGCGCCGCGGGCCGCCTCGAGCGTGGCGGCCATTTCGACCGGGTGATGGCCGTAGTCATCGACCAGCGTGAAGTGGCCGCCGGCCGGCAGTGCGATGTCGCCATGCCGCGTGAAGCGACGGCCTACGCCCTTGAATTCCGACAGCGCGCGCGCGATGGCCTCATCCGGCACGCCGACCTCGTTCGCCACGGCGATGGCCGCGAGCGCGTTGCGCACGTTGTGCAGGCCGGGCAGGTTCAGCTCGACCGGGATGCGCGCTGTGGTGCCATTGACGCGCACCGCGTCGAACAGCATCCGCGTGCCGTCGGCGCGCACGTTTTCGGCGCGCACCTGTGCGTCCGGATCGAGGCCGTAGCGGATGATCTGCTTGGGCACCTGCGGCATGATTTCGCGCACGTTCGCATCGTCCACGCACAGCACCGCCACGCCGTAGAAGGGCAGCCGGTTCAGGAAGTCGACGAAGGCCTGCTTCAGTTTCGAGAAGTCGTGGCCATAGGTGTCCATGTGATCGGCGTCGATATTGGTGACCACCGACACCACCGGCGACAGGAACAGGAAGGACGCGTCCGATTCGTCGGCCTCCGCCACCAGGAATTCGCCGGTACCGAGCCGCGCGTTGGCGCCGGCCGAATTCAGGCGACCGCCGATGACGAAGGTCGGATCCAGGCCGCCTTCGGCCAGACAGCTCGCAATGAGCGATGTGGTGGTCGTCTTGCCGTGCGTGCCGGCCACCGCGACGCCCTGCTTGATGCGCATCAGTTCGGCCAGCATCTGCGCACGCGGCACCACCGGAATGCGCCCTTCGCGCGCGCTGACCACTTCCGGATTGTCGGCGCTGACCGCGGTCGAAGTGACCACCGCGTCGGCACCGGCGATGTGGTGCGCCGCATGGCCCTGCACCACGCGGGCACCGAGACTGGCCAGCCGGCGTGTCACCGCGTTGTCGGCGAGGTCGGAGCCACTGACGACATAACCCTGGTTGAGGAGCACCTCGGCGATGCCGCTCATGCCGGACCCACCGATGCCGATGAAATGGATGTGACTGATCTTGTGTTTCATGTCGGGTCCTTGCGCGCGATGGCGGCGCAGATGTCGGCCACTTCGGCCGCAGCGCCGGGTCGCGCCAGCGCGCGTGCGTGTTGCGCCATGTCGAGCAGTCGCGCGCGATCGAGCGAGCCGAGCAGGGCGGCCAGTGCTGTCCCGCTGAGTTCGGTCTGGGGCAGCAGCAGCGCAGCGCCCGCGTCGGCGAGAAAACGGGCATTGCCGGTCTGGTGGTCATCCACCGCGTGCGGGAAAGGCACCAGCACCGACGCAACGCCGGCCGCAGCCAGTTCGGCCACGGTCAATGCGCCGGCACGGCAGATGACCAGGTCGGCGCCAGCGTAGGCGGTGGCCATGTCCTGGATGAAGGGGGCGAGGGTGCCGGTCACGCCGGCCTTCGCGTAGGCGGCTTCCAGCGCCGGCATATTCCTTTCGCCCGCCTGATGCACGACCTGCGGTCGCCCGGCTTCCGGCATCAGCGCCAGCGCCTGCGGCACGGCGTCGTTCAGTGCCTGCGCACCCAGACTGCCGCCGACCACCAGCAGCTTGAGCGGACCGCAACGCGTGGCGAATCGCGCGGTCGGGTCGGGCAGCGCGGCGATGTCGGCGCGCACCGGGTTGCCGGTCCATTCGGCGCCGGACAGCGCCTCCGGAAAACCGGCGAGCACGCGGTCGGCCACTTTCGCGAGCACGCGGTTGGCCAGGCCGGCGACCGAATTCTGCTCGTGCAGCACCAGCGGCGTGCCACGCAGTACGGCCATCATGCCGCCCGGAAAGGTGACGTATCCGCCGAGGCCCAGCACCACCTGGGGCCTGACGCGACCGAGCACGCCGAGCGCCTGCCAGAACCCGCGCAGCAGGTTGAGCGGCAGCAGCAACTTGCGCAGCACGCCCTTGCCGCGAAGTGCGCTGAAGCGGATCGACTGCAGCTCATAGCCGCGTGGCGGCACGATGCGGGCTTCCATGCCGTCAGCGTTGCCGAGCCACACCACGCGCCAGCCGCGGCTGCGCAGTTCGTCCGCCACCGCGAGCCCCGGGTAGATGTGGCCACCGGTGCCGCCCGCCATGATGAGTGCCGTTCCGCTCATCGCCGGTTCTCCCAGTCGATGCGCAGCAGGATGGCCAGTGCGATGCAATTGACCAGGATGCCCGAGCCGCCGTAGCTCATCAGCGGCAGCGTGAGGCCCTTGGTCGGCAGGATGCCGACGTTCACGCCCATGTTGATGAAAGCCTGCACGCCGAACCAGATGCCCACGCCTTGCGCGACCAGGCCGGCGTAGGCGCGCTCGAGCAACAACGCGCGCCGGCCGATGGCGAACGCGCGATGCACCACCAGGGCGAACAGTGCGATGACCGTGGCGACGCCGATCAGCCCCAGTTCCTCGCCGATCACCGCCAGCAGGAAGTCGGTGTGCGCCTCGGGCAGGTAGAACAATTTCTCGACGCTGCCGCCCAGCCCGACGCCGAACCATTCGCCGCGGCCGAACGCGATCAGCGAGTGCGTCAGCTGATAGCCCTTGCCCAGCGGATCGTTGTTGAACGGATCGAGGAATGCGATGAAGCGCCCCCAGCGCAGTTCATTGAAGCGGATCAGCGTCGCGAAGCCGATGATCGCCACCAGCCCGAGTGAAAAGAACAGCTTGCCGTTGATGCCGCCAAGGAAAAGCATGCCGAAGGCGATCAGCACGATGACCACGAAGGCGCCGTAATCCGGCTCGGCGACCAGCAGCGCGCCAACCAGCAGGATGACCAGCGCCATCGGCACGAAGGCGCGCCGGAACGAGCCCATTTCAGGCAGCCGGCGCACGATGTAGCTGGCGGCGTACAGCACGGTGAACAGCTTCACCAGTTCCGACGGCTGAATGTTCACCGGGCCGAGATTGATCCAGCGGCGCGAGTTGTTCACCACGCTGCCGATGCCGGGGATCAGTACCAGTACCAGCAGCACGATGCCGCCGAGGAACAGCCACATCGACCACGCCTGCCAGGTGCGCACCGGGACCTGGAAGGCCATCAGCGCGGCCACGCCGCCGATGGCGAGGAACACCGCCTGGCGGATCAGGAAGAAGTCAGACCGGTTGCCGGTGAAGCGGCTGCTGTCGGCCACCGCGATCGACGCCGAGTACACCATCACCAGTCCGATCAGCAGCAGTGCAACAGCCGGCCACAGCAGCCAGGGGTCGAGTTCGGCCGGACGCGGACTGCTGCCCGGCAGGCGAGGTCCGTCGAGGCGCATGCTGCTGCTCATGAGTGCGCGCCCGGAAGGGTTGCGAGGCGGCGCGCTTCGGCGACGAATACCTCGGCGCGGTGCGCGTAGTGGCGGAACATGTCGAGGCTGGCGCAGGCCGGCGACAGCAGCACGGCATCGCCGGGTTGTGCAGCGTCGAAGGCGGCGCGGGTGGCTTCCTCCAGCGTGGCGAAAGCGCGGTGCGCCACAGCGTGTGCCGCCAGCACCGATGCGATGGCGGGCGCGTCGCGGCCGATCAGCGCGCAGAACCTTGCGTGGCGCGCGCATACCGGCCCGAGCGGCGCGAAGTCCTGACCTTTGCCGTCGCCGCCGAGAATGATGTTCAGCGGCCGGCCGAGACCTTCGATCGCAGCGACCGTGGCGCCGACATTGGTGCCCTTGGAATCGTCGATGAAGCGGATGCCGTCGATGTCCAGCACCGTTTCGACGCGGTGCGGCAGGCCGGAAAAGTCCTTCAGCGCTGCGATGCAGCGATCCTGCGGCAGGCCGATCGCTTCGCACAGCGCCAGTGCGGCCAGTGCGTTGAGTGCGTTGTGGCGACCGGCGAGTTGCATGTCGTCGAGCGCCAGCAGCGTCTGTGTGCCGCGCACCAGCTGCAGCCGGCCGCCGACTTCGGCCAGCCCGTAGTCGTTGCCCGACGGGGCGCCGTCGCCGAAGCGGATCGATTGCACGCCCGGGCGTTGCATCGCGCCGACCTGGCTGTCATCGCGATTCAGCACCTGCACCGTGTGCGCGCCGAAGATGCGTGCCTTGGCCGCAGCGTAAGCCGCCAGGCCGCCCGGGTGACGATCGAGGTGGTCCTGCGTCACGTTCAGCACGGTGGCCGTGTCGGCATCCAGCGTGTCGGTGGTTTCGAGCTGGAAGCTCGACAGCTCCAGCACCCACACGTCGGGCACGACACCCTGGTCAAGCACATGCATCAGCGCGTCGAGCGCTGCCGGAGAAATGTTGCCGGCCACTTCGGTGCGCAGGCCGCAGGCGCGACACAGCGCGCCAGTCAGCGCGGTGGTGGTGGTTTTGCCGTTGGTGCCGGTGATGGCGATCACCTTAGAGCGTTCGCGCCAGCCGAGCGCGCGCAGCGCGCGCGCGAACAATTCGATCTCGCCGACCACCTTGATGCCGCGGCGCGTTGCTTCCTGCACCAGCGGCTCGTGCGGCGCCAGCCCGGGTGACAGCGCGAGTAGCGCGATGCCGTCGAGCAGGCTGTCATCGAACGGACCGCAACGCAGCTTGGCGCCCGGGATGTCACGTGCCAGTGCATCGAGTCCGGGCGGCGCGGCACGACTGTCGGCTACGCGCAGCACGGCACCCTGGCGCCCGCACCAGCGCGCCATGGCCAGCCCGGATTCACCGAGGCCGAGTACGAGGATGTGGGTTCCGGAGAGATTCACTTCCGTTCCTCCGCCGCGCCGCCCGCCGGGCCGCCCCAAGGGCGAGCGCAGCCCCCTTGGGGGGCCGCGAACGAAGAGAGCGTGGGGGTCGTCATTTCCAGCCCGGATTCGCCGAGGCCGAGCACGAGGACGTGGGTTCCGGAAAGACGCATTAGCGGAGCTTCAAGGTGGACAGACCGAACAGCACGAGCATCAGCGTGATGATCCAGAAGCGCACGACCACCTGCGTTTCCTTCCATCCGCCCAGTTCGTAGTGGTGGTGCAGCGGCGCCATGCGGAAAATGCGCTTGCCGCCGGACCATTTGAAGTACAGCACCTGGATCATCACCGACAGCGTTTCGGCGACGAACAGGCCACCCATGATGAACAGCACGATTTCCTGCCGCACGACCACGGCGACGGTGCCCAGTGCAGCGCCGAGCGCCAGTGCGCCGACGTCGCCCATGAACACTTCTGCCGGGTAGGCGTTGAACCACAGGAAGCCCAGACCGGCGCCGCACAATGCGCCGCAGAAGATGGCCAGTTCGCCGGCCCCCGGGATGAAGGGCACGCCGAGGTAGCGCGAAAACACCGCATTGCCTGCGACGTAGGCGAAAATGGCGAGCGCGCCGCTGACCATGACGGCCGGCATCGTGGCCAGCCCGTCCAGGCCGTCGGTCAGATTCACTGCATGGCTGGTGCCGACAATGACGAAATAAGTCAATATCATGAAGCCGAAGGCCCCCAGCGGATAGGCGACCGACTTGAAGAACGGCACGATGAGATCGAGCTGGGCCGGCACCTGAGGCGTCAGCCCGAGGTAGACGGCGGCGCCGGCGGCGAAGATCGACGACCAGAAGAATTTGGCGCGCGCCGACAGGCCCTTCGGATTGCGATGCACCACCTTGCGCCAGTCGTCCACCCAGCCCACTGCGCCGAAGCCCAGCGTGACGATGAGTACCACCCAGATGTAGCGGTTCGACAGGTCGGCCCACAGCAGCGTGGTCAGGCCGAGCGAAATCAGGATGAGTGCGCCGCCCATGGTGGGCGTGCCGGCCTTGGTCAGGTGCGATTTCGGTCCGTCGTCGCGCACCGACTGGCCGATCTTGTATTCGGTCAACTTGCGGATGAGCAGCGGACCGAAAGTCCAGCAGATCGCCAGCGAGGTCATCATGGCCAGCACGGCGCGCAACGTGATGTAGTTGAACACGTTGAAGGCGCGTGTGTCCTGGGCCAGCCAGCGGGTCAGTTCAAGAAGCATGGGAATCCTGTCCGGAAGGGTCGACGAGCGCTTCGGCGATGCGCTCCATGCGCATGAAGCGCGAGCCTTTCACCAGCACCGTCGTGGTGACATCGAGTTGCGGACGCAGCGCGGCGGCGATGGCCGCGTGGTCGGTGTAGTGCAGGGCGCCCGGACCAAAGGCGGCGACCGCGTCGATACTGGCTTCACCCAGCGCATGCAGCGCATGGATGCCCTGTTCGCGTGCGTAGGCGCCCGCTTCGCGATGGAACGCCGGGCCCTGGTTACCGACCTCGCCCATGTCGCCGAGCACGAGAATGCGCCGGCCGGTGGCCGTGGCAAGCACGTCGATGGCGGCACGCACCGAATCCGGATTCGCGTTGTAGCTGTCGTCGATGACCGTGCTGCCCGACGCACCCTGCTTGACCTGCTGGCGTCCCTTGACGCCTTCGAAGTGATTCAGCGCCCACACCACGGCCGCCATGTCGGCACCGGCGGCGAGGCTGGCGGTGGCGGCGCACAGCGCGTTGCGCGCGTTGTGCAGGCCGGGCACGCGCAGCATGATCTGCGCGGTGCCGAATACGCCGTGCAGGTCGAGCCGGTAACCGAGCCCGGCCGGCGTTGCGGTCGCGCCGACGTCGGCGTCCGGCGAAAGACCGAAACGCAGTGTGTGGCGAGCCGTGTTGCGGCCGGCCCAGTAATCGCCGAAGTCGTCATCGGCGTTGATGACGGCGACCCCGTCGGCGCCGAGCGCGTCGAACACATCGCCGTTCTCGCTGGCCACTTCGGCCACGCTGTTCATGAATTCGAGGTGTTCGCGCTGGGCGTTGTTCACCAGTGCGACGGTCGGCTTCGCGATGCCGGCCAGCCAGGCGATTTCGCCCGGGTGGTTCATGCCCATTTCGATGACTGCCAGCCGGTGCGTGTCGCGCAGGCCAAACAGCATCAGCGGCACACCGATGTCGTTGTTCAGGTTGCCGCGCGTCGCCAGCACCGATCCGGTCGGCCAGCCGACGCTCAGCGCATGCGCGCGCAGGATGGCAGCAATCATTTCCTTCACTGTCGTCTTGCCGTTGCTGCCGGTGACGCCGATCAGCGGCAGCGTGAAGCGGCTGCGCCAGGCGCGTGCGATGTCGCCCAGCGCGATGCGCGTGTCGGCGACGCGGATCAGGGTGCCGCCCGCATGTGGGCAGTCGTTCGCGATGACGACGGCGGCAGCGCCTGCCGTCTGCACGTCGGCGATGAAATCATGGGCGTCGAAGCGTTCGCCGCGCAGCGCGACGAACAGGTCACCCGCCGTCACGGCGCGGCTGTCGGTCGAAAAGCCGCCCAGTGCGACGTCAGGCCCGATCAGCGTGCCGGCACAGGCGCGAGCCACGTCCGACGCTGTCCATAACGCAATCATGCGGAGACTCCCCAGGCGGCCAGCGCGGCATGTGCCTGTTCGATGTCCGACCACGGCGTGCGCCGGCCGTTGCGTTCCTGATAGCTCTCGTGACCTTTTCCGGCCAGCAGCACGACATCGGCCGCGACCGCTTCGGCGACCGCTTGCCTGATCGCTTGTGCGCGGTCGGTGATGCGATGGACGCGTCGTCCTTCAACCGTGCCGCGGGCGATGTCATTGAGGATGGCGTCGGGGTCTTCGCCGCGCGGATTGTCCGAGGTGAGCCACACCTGGTGTGCCTGTTCGCATGCCACGGTGCCCATCAGCGGTCGCTTGCCGGCGTCGCGTTCGCCGCCGCAGCCGAAGATGCACACCAGCTTGCCGCCGCGGGCCGCGGCGACCGGCTGCAGCGCGATCAAGGCCTGTTCGAGCGCGTCCGGGGTGTGTGCGTAGTCGACCACGACCAGCGGCGCGCCCTGACCGCCGATGCCCTGCATGCGCCCGGGAGGCGGCGACAGGCCGGCGAGCGCGTGCGCCGCATCCTTCAGCGACACACCGGCATGCAGCAGGCTGCCGGCCACCGCCATCAGGTTCTGCACATTGAAACGCCCGATCAGCGCGGTGCTGATATGCGCCAAATGCTGGTCCAGGCCATGCACGAGGTCGAACGACACGCCGTGCGACAGGTCGGCGCCGCGCGCGCGCAGTCCGGTCGTGCCCGCCGGGGGCGCGTGGTCGAAGGCGCAGGTCGTCACGTCGAGCTGCCCGGCGCACTGCTGCGCCAGCGTGCGACCGAAGGCGTCATCAGTATTGATCACCGCGGCCTGCAGCCCCGGCTGGGCGAACAGCGCAGCCTTGGCATCGGCGTAGTGCTGCATGTCTTTGTGGTAGTCGAGATGGTCGCGCGTCAGATTGGTGAATACTGCGGTGTGCAGTCGTACGCCGTCGATGCGATGCTGATGCAGGCCGATCGACGAAACCTCCATCGCACAGGCGGTGGCGCCGGCGCGCCGCAGGTCGGCCAGGGTCTGATGCACGCTCACCACGTCGGGCGTGGTGTTGGCGGATTCGGTCAGTCGGCCCGGCAGGCCGTTGCCCAGGGTGCCGATGACGCCGCATTCACGGCCGAGTGCGCGCAGCGCCTGGGCGATCCACTGGCTGACCGAGGTCTTGCCATTGGTGCCGGTGATGCCGATCACGTGCAGATGCGCCGACGGCTGATCGAGCAGCGCATCGGCGAGCGCGCCGGCATGGCGGCGCAGGTCGTCGATTTCGATCACCGGAACGGGGCCGTTTCTCGACGCGGTAGTTCCGGCCTCGCAAAGCACGGCAGCCGCGCCGCGTTCGATCGCGGCGTCGATGAAACGACGGCCGTCGGTGCGCTCGCCGGGCAGCGCGAAAAAAATGTCGCCGGGCGCGACGTGGCGTGAGTCGGCGCGCAGCGTGCGCGGCTCGACGCCGTACCTGGACAGCGCGGTGCGGACCTGTGCGATCACGGCCGAGCTCACTGGACGCCCTTCACCGGAACGCTGACGCGCGCCATCTGCAGCGGCGGCATGGCGGCGTCGGGCGCCACGCCGGTTGCGCGCAATGTGGCGTTCATGATGTCCGAAAACACCGGCGCAGCAACCTGACCGCCGTAGTAGACGCCGTTCGACGGTTCGTCGATCATCACCGCGACGATGTAGCGCGGGTCGGACACCGGTGCGAAGCCGACGAACGATGCGATGTACTTGTTCGCGTAGGTGCCGCCTTCGAGCTTGTGCGCGGTACCGGTCTTGCCGGCGACCCGGTAGCCCGGAATCTGCGCCTTCGGTGCGGTGCCGCCCGGGCCGGCGGCCAGTTCGAGCATGCGGCGCACTTCGCGCGCGGTCTGTGCCGAGAACACCTGCAGGCCGTTGATCGGCGGCGTGTCGACGCGGGTGAGCGACAGCGGAATCAGGTCGCCGTCGCGGGCCAGCACCATATAGGCACGCGCCATCTGCATCAGTGTGACCGACATGCCGTGGCCGTAGGACATGGTGGCCTGCTCGACCGGCTTCCAGCCGGCCGGGTTGCGCAGGCGACCGGCAGCTTCGCCCGGGAAGCCCAGTTTGAGCGGGCTGCCGAACCCGAGCTGGTCATAGACGCGCCACATTTCTTCCGGCGTGAATTGCGCGGCGATCTTGGCCACGCCTACGTTCGACGATTTCTGGATCACCTCGGCCACGCTCAGCACACCGTGAGGGTGTGCGTCGCCGATCGCGTAACGGCCGAAGTGCAGCTTGCCGGTGCAGTCGATCGGCGTGTCGAAGCTGTAGCGTCCGGCGTCCAGCGCCATGGCTGCGACGAAGGGCTTGATCGTCGAGCCCGGCTCGTAGGTGTCGGTAAATGCGCGGTTGCGCAGCGGCGGGCCGGACAGCTGGGCGCGGTTGTTCGGGTTGTAGGTCGGCCAGTTGGCCAGCGCCAGCACCTCGCCGGTACGCGAGTCGAGTACCACGGCGCTGCCGGCCCGCGCCTTGTGCTCGGCCACCGCCTGCTTCAGGCGGCTGTGGGCAAGAAACTGCAGCCGGGTGTCGATGGACAGGCGCACATCGCCGCCGTCGCGCGGCGGCTTGAGCGTTTCGACGTCTTCGACCACGTTGCGGCGCGCGTCCGTGATGACGCGGCGCGAGCCTTCCTGCCCGGTCAGCGGCCGGTTCATCGCCAGTTCGATGCCCTCGAGTCCGTTGTCGTCCATGCCGGTGAAGCCGACGACGTGCGCGCTGACCTCGCCATGCGGGTAATAGCGGCGGTACTCCGGTTCGGCGCGGATGCCCGGCAGCTTCAGGGCCAGGATGCGCTCGGCGACGTCGGGTGCGACCTGACGCTTCAGGTAGCCGCGACCCCGCTGCTCGGGAATCTTGCGCGCGACCTCGCGATGGTCCATGTCGAGCAGGTCAGCCAGCTGGCGGATCTGTGCCGGCGACAGCTTTTCCGCACCGATGTCGCGCGGATTGGCCCGGGCCTTGGCTTCCGTGCGACTCGGACGCGCTTCGGCCACGATCGCCGACACCTGGGTGCTCATGGCCAGCACCTGTTCATTGCGGTCGAGTACGCGGCCGCGCGATGCCGGCGTCGGCAGCACCTTCGAAAAGCGCTCTTCACCCTTGCGCTGGTAGAACTCGTTGTCGATCGCCTGCAGCCAGAAGGCGCGCACGAACAGACCGCCGAACAGCACCATCATGATGATCAGCATGGCGCGCGCGCGCCAGGCAGGCAGCAGTTCGGCCAGCAGCGGATTGTGCGCAAATTTCATTGCACGGCCTCCGGGCTGTCGAGCACGATGACCTGATTGCGTGCCGGTGCGCGCATTTTCAGCTTTGTTTCCGCGAGATCGGAAATCCGCGCGTGAGCGGCCAGCGTGCCCTGTTCGATCTGCAGCTGCCCCCACTCGGTTTCCAGCATGCGCATGCGCTGGTGCTCGCGTTCGAGCTGCGTGTGCAGGCTGCGCGAGCGGTGCTGCGCCGACACCAGTGAAATGGCGCTGGCGAGCAGCAGCAGGATCAGGACGACATGAAGGCGCAGCATGTCAGGCCGCCTTCTCGGCCACGCGCAGCGTGGCACTGCGCGCGCGCGGGTTCGCCGCCACTTCGTCGCTGCCGGCGCGGATGCGTGCGATCAGGGTCATCGTCGGCCGGGGCAGCTGGTCTGCGCGCAGCGGCAGGCCGCGCGGCGGCTGCGGCGGATTGGCCTGATCGGCCATGAAGCGCTTGACGATGCGGTCTTCCAGCGAATGGAAGCAGATCACCGCCAGCCGGCCGGAGGGCTTCAGCACATCGAGCGCCTGCGGCAGTACTAGCGAAAGCTCTTCAAGCTCCTTATTGATGAAAATCCGTAGAGCTTGAAAGCTCCGCGTCGCCGGATGCTGGCCCGCCTCCCGCGTACGGACAGCGGACGCCACGATCTGGGCAAGCTGGTATGTGGTGTCGACAGGCCGCTCGCTCCGAGCAGCAACAATCGCCTTTGCAATCGCTGAAGCAAACCGTTCTTCGCCATAGTCCCTGATGACCTCCCTGATGTCTGCTTCGTCTGCCCGCGCCAACCACTGCGCCACTGTTTCGCCCCGGCTGGTGTCCATGCGCATGTCCAGCGGGGCGTCCTGCCTGAAACTCATGCCTCGTTCAGCGTCGTCGAGCTGCGGCGATGAAACGCCGATGTCCAGCAGCACGCCGTCGACCGCGGTCACGCCGAGCTCGTCCAGCACGTCGGCCAGTTCGGCAAAGCGTGCGTGCACCAGCGTGAAGCGCGCATCGGTGATGGCTTGCCCGGCTGCGATGGCGCTCGGGTCGCGATCCAGCGCGATCAGCCGGCCGTGTGCGCCAAGTCGGGCGAGCAGCCCGCGGCTGTGGCCGCCGCGGCCGAAGGTGCCGTCGACGTAGACGCCGTCGGGGCGCACCGCCAGCGCATCGAGTGCTTCGGTGAGCAGTACCGGGATGTGCGCCATGTCAGAACCTGAAGTTGCCGACGACGTCGGGTGGCAGTTCCGCCGCCTGTTCGCGCTCGTCGCGCGCCCGGGCCTCTTCGTTCCAGCGCGCCTCGTCCCAGATTTCAAAGCGGTTGCCGCGGCCCACCAGCATCACGCTCTTGTTCAGGCCGGCGCGCTCGCGCAGGTCGCTGCACAGCAAAAGCCGACCGGCGCGATCGATGGTTTCGTTGCGCGCATTAGCGGTGAAGCTGCGTTTGAAATCGTCACTGGCCTGGTTGAGATCGGGCATGACTTCGAGCCGGCTCATCAGGGCCAGGAATTCAGGCTCGGGGTAGAGCAGCACGAACTCACGGGTACGCGCCGTCATCACGACCTCGCCGCCGCACAGATCCAGCAACTTCTTGCGCGGACGAGCGGGGACGACAAGCCGGTGCTTGTCATCCATCGTGAGCCGGGTTGTCCCGTAGAACATTCGTATGCCCGAGAAAGTGAATCAAATACTGTGGATATATACAGTTGATTGTGGAGTGATTCGGGAATGCGGCTTGGCCCGGGAATCACCGTATTCCCACTTTCAATCCACTATATATCCAATATTGCTCCACTTTAGCTTTCGACTGCGCCAGGGTCAATAGACGGATGCAAGCAAAAATGTTGTCGCAACAATGACTTAGCGTGAATTTTTCACGCGGTTTCAGGCAAAAACCTTTTGTTTTTAATGGGATAGAAAATGAATTGAATGTGCTTGATGAGAAGCTGCATCCCGACTTGAACGCGGTGGGGCAAAGTGGGGCGGAAGTGGAGAGGAATACAACGCCAGCCGATGCAAACCGCTTTGGGAAACAGCAGGAAGGAGCAGGGAATCGAGCGGGAGGCGGGAAAGAGAGGACAAGCAGGGAAAGAGAGGACAAGCAGGGAAGGAGTGGAAGTCCGCCTGTAAGCCGGGTTCTGTTGTGCGCGAACGCACCGGCAACCATTCATCTGGGCGACGTGTTGCCACGTCGCTCGAGCAGCCTACCCGGAAGCGACGCGAGCCGCGTCATGGCTTCCCTATTTGGCCTTGCCCCGGATGGGGTTTTGCGTGCCGTGCGCGTTGCCGCGCACGCGGTGGGCTCTTACCCGGCGTTGCCGCCCGCCCGCAGGCGCACCATTTCAACCTTGCCTGATCCTTGCGGCCATCGGCGGTATGTTTTCTGTTCCACTTTCCGTCGCCTTGGGCCGCGCTTTCGCACGGCTTGCTGCGCCCGGCCGTTAGCCGGCATCCTGCTCTGCGGGGCCCGGACTTTCCTCCGCGCTTGCGCGCCGCGGTTGCCCGGCGGACTTCCGGCGCGAATTCTACCCGTTCGTCGGCCGGGCGCCGGAAACATCGTCTGCCGCACTCAAGAACCCGCGCCGCCGGCCGTTCAGAAGGTTCAGAACTCCGACCCTGAAGGCCGCCTTCCCGCTCATGAACCTGTCGCTGCAGTCTGCCCGACATCTTGCCCGTTACTGGCTGGCCTACTTGCTGGCCGCGCTGGTGATCGGTCTGCTGGTGGCCGAACTCGCCGGCGCGACCGGACTGGCCGGTGTGGGGCGCGTGTCCCGCCTCGGTCTGACGCCCCTGCTGGTGCCGGTGCTGATCGTCTGTCTGGCGCTCTGGGCGGTCGGTGTGCAGCTTGATGCCGCGCGGGGCGAGCTTGAGCACTTGCACGTCGAACTCGAACGGGCGCAGACGCTGGGCCGCACCGGCAACTGGTCGTACGCGAACGGCGTGTTCGACTGGTCGTCGCGCGCGCGGCGAATACTCGGCATCGAAGGCGCTGCGCCAGCGTCTTTCGAACAGCTGCTCGCCCACGTTGCGGCAGACGATCGTCTGCCACTCGAACGCGCCTTGCGCGCTGCGCAGGCCGGTGCGCACTACCGCACAGAGTTCTGCGTCAGCCACCCTGATGGCGAACGGCGCGTGCTGTTCGAAGGTCGCGTCGAGTCCGCCGGTGCGGCCGCAGGCGGTTCGGTCACCGACCTGCCGGTGCTGGCCGGCATCGTGCAGGACATGACCGACCGATGGCGCATGGAGCGCGAACTGCACTGCGCGATGCGCTACCAGCGCGCGCTGCTCGACAATTTCCCGTTCATGGTTTGGCTGAAGGACCGCGATCTGCGCTTTCTGGCGGTCAACAAGCCGCTCGCGCGGGCCGGCGGGCTGAACGATCCGGACGAGGCCTGTGGCCTGCAGGATCACGACCTGTGGCCGAACGACTGCGCCGATGCCTACCGCGCCGATGATCTCGAAGTGCTCGAAAGCCGCCAGCCACGCTGTTCGGAATCCTTCGTTGCGTCCGGTACGGGATCGATCTGCCTTGAAGTGTGGAAGGCTCCGGTGCTCGACGAGAACGGAGAACTGCTGGGCACGGTCGGCTTTGCGCGCGACATCAGCGAGCGCAAGCGCGGCGAACAGGCGCTCGAGCGCAGCCGCGAGCAACTGGCCATGCTGGGGCGCCTGCAGGCGCGCTTCATCCGCGGTGAATCGGGTGAAGCACTGTTTGCCGCCATGCTCGATATCCTGCTCGACCTGGCCGGCGCAAGCGACGGCTTCATCGCCGAAGTCATGCACGAACCGCGACATGAGCCGCAAGTGAATCTGCTGGCCTGCCGCGACACCGACTGGCTTGGCGCGCATCCCGGGCTGATCGATGAAGCCCTGGCCGCCGATCGCAGCGCGCGGGAATCCGGTGCCATCGTTGCCTTGGCTGCGTTCGATGAACCGCCGAGGGAACGGGTGTGTTTCGCGGTCATGAGTGACCGGCGTCTGGTCGGTCTGGTCGGCCTTGACCTGCCCCACGCTTTACCCGAAGCGTGCCGGACCGGCGTTCAGGCGGCGATCAGCACTTTCGGCCTGATTCTGCAGGCGGGCATTCGCGACCGTGACCGACAGCGCGCCGAGACCGAACTGAAACGGCATCGCGACCGCCTGAGTGAATTGATCGAAGAGCAGCTGTCCGACAGCATGTCGGCGCGGCGCATGGCGGAAAATGCCAATCGCGCCAAGAGCCGCTTCATGGCCAGCATGTCGCACGAACTTCGCACGCCCATCCACGCCATCCTCGCGTTTTCCCGTCTGGCGCTGCGCGATCGACCGCCGCTGGCCGACGTCACGCGCAGGCGCTTCGAGGTGATCCGCGAACACGGCGACCGGCTGCTTGCGCTGGTCGACGATCTGCTCGACCTGTCGCGCCTGGAAGGCGGAGCGATCAAGCTGAACGCGTCGAGCTGCGATCTGGAAGCGCTGGTGGCCGAGGCGATTGCGCAGATGCAGGCCGTTGCGGTCGAGCGTGGCGTGCATATGCGGATGACCGGATTGTTTCCGCAGGTTCCGTTGCAGGCCGACGCGCAACGGATGGCACAGGTGCTGCGCACGCTGCTCGACAATGCGATCCGCTTTTCGCCACCCTCTGCGGAAGTGCTGCTGTCGCTCGAGCGGCACGATCACGAGGGCACGGCTGGCGTACTGCTGCGCGTGTCCGACCATGGGCCGGGCATCGCTGAAGAAGATCGCGAGCGCATCTTCGATCAGTTCGAGCAGGCCGCGCGCCTGCGCGGCGCCGAAGGCGGTACCGGGCTCGGACTCGCCATCTGTCGCGAGATCGTCAATCTCCACGGTGGCTGGATACGGGTGGCGAACCGGGATGGCTGCGGCGCCTGCATCGAAATCTGGCTGGCGGCCCGCGAGCTGGACGAGAATTCGAGTGAATCGAAGCAAATCGAGATGGAAACAACAACTTGAGTCGCCCGCCCGGGACGCGTTGCGGTGCCCGGGACGAGGCGCTAGATTGCGCAGTGGTTGCACGGCAGGTCTTTCCGGAAAGGATGTGAAATGGGTATCGGCGACTTCATCAAGAAGCAGTTCATCGACGTACTGCAGTGGCAGGAGGACGGCGATGGCACGCTGGCCTGGCGGCATCCGATGCAGGACGCCGAAATCCAGTACGGTGCGCAGCTGACGGTGCGTGAGTCGCAGACGGCACTGTTCGTCAATGAAGGGCGCATCGCCGATGTGCTCGGTCCAGGTCGCCACGTGCTCAAGACCAATACGCTGCCGGTGCTGACTTATCTTCAGAACTGGGACAAGCTGTTCGAATCGCCCTTCAAGAGTGACGTCTATTTCTTCAGCACCCGGCTGCAACTGGGCCGCAAGTGGGGCACCGCACAACCGGTCACGGTGCGCGACAAGGATTTCGGAATGGTCAGGCTGCGCGCGTTCGGCGTGTACTCCTACCGGCTTGCCGACCCGAAGCGGTTCTTTGCGGAGATCAGCGGTACGCGCGATATCTATACGGTCGATGATCTCGAGATGCAGTTACGCAACCTGATCGTGTCGGCAATGAGCAACACGCTCGGCGCGTCCGAACTGCCCTTCCTCGACATGGCGACCAATTTCGGCCTGCTGGGCGAACGCATGAAGGGTGCGATGGCGCCGGTGTTCGAACGCTACGGTGTTGCGCTGGACAATTTCGCGGTAGAAAGCGTGTCGCTGCCGGAGGAGCTGCAGAAGGCCTTCGATACCCGCGTATCGATGGGCATGGCCGGCAATCTGGCCGCCTTCACCCAGTACCAGACCGCCACGGCCATTCCGATGGCGGCGCAGAATGAAGGCGGGCTGGCCGGCATCGGCGCCAGCCTGGGCGCCGGTCTGAGCATGGGGCAGGTGATGACCGAAGCGATGCGCGGTTCGGTACTGCCTGCAGCGTCAACCCCGGCAACCCCGGCGGCGGCCGAAACGCCGGAAGCCAGGCTGGGCAAGCTGAAATCCCTGCTTGATGGCGGTTTGATCACCGACGCCGACTACACCGCCGCCAAGGCGGAACTGCTCAAGCAGATCACCGGCTGAATGCCGGCCGCGGCGAGGCGGCCCGGTCGGCGCGCCATCGTCGCCCGGCCGGCCACCGATGCTGCGTATTGCGGTCGCCCTGACGCTAGACTTGCGGGTTGAACGATACCCAGCCCGGCGGCAACGCCCCAGCCCTGCATGTTGCGATTAACCGAAGTCAAGCTGCCACTCGATCACGCGGACGAGGCGCTGCGTTCCGCCGTGCTCGAACGGCTGCGCATCGCGCCCGGCGAACTGCTGTCGTGTACGGTGTTCAAGCGCAGCTACGACGCGCGCAAGCGCTCGAACATCTTCCTGATCTATTCGCTCGATGTGGAGCTGGTGGATGAAGCCGCCGTGCTGGCACGCCTGAAGGGTGTTCCGAACGTACATCCCACACCCGACATGGACTACCGCTTCGTTGCCCGGGCGCCTGCCGGCCTGGCACAGCGCCCGGTCATCATCGGCATGGGGCCGTGCGGGATTCTGGCCGCGCTGGTGCTGGCGCAGATGGGATTCCGCCCGATCGTGCTGGAGCGTGGCAAGGCGGTGCGCGAGCGCACGAAAGACACCTGGGGCCTGTGGCGCAAGCACGTGCTGGATCCGGAATCAAACGTGCAGTTCGGCGAAGGCGGCGCCGGCACCTTTTCCGACGGCAAGCTGTACAGCCAGATCAAGGATCCGAAGCACTACGGGCGCAAGGTGTTGAAGGAATTCGTCAAGGCCGGTGCGCCGGAAGAAATTCTGTATGTCAGCAAGCCGCACATCGGCACCTTCCGGCTGGTCGGCATGGTCGAGAAGATGCGCGCCGAAATCGAGGCGCTCGGTGGCGAAATCCGCTTCAGGTCGCGCGTCGAAGACCTGATCGTCGAAGACCGCAACGTGCGGGGCGTGATACTTGCCGGCGGAGAAGTCATTGCCGCCGATCACGTCGTGCTGGCGGTGGGCCACAGCGCCCGCGATACCTTCGAAATGCTGCACGAGCGCGGTGTCTATATGGAAGCGAAGCCGTTTTCGGTCGGTTTCCGTATCGAACATCCGCAGGCGCTGATCGACCGCTGCCGCTTCGGCGACTACGCCGGCCACGCACTGCTGGGCGCGGCCGACTACAAGCTGGTGCACCACGCATCCAACGGCCGTTCGGTGTACAGCTTCTGCATGTGTCCGGGGGGCACCGTGGTCGCGGCGACCTCGGAAGCGGGCCGGGTGGTCACCAACGGCATGAGCCAGTATTCCCGTAACGAACGCAACGCCAACGCCGGCATCGTGGTCGGCATTTCGCCGGAAGACTATCCGGGTCATCCGCTGGCCGGCATCGCGTTCCAGCGCCAGTGGGAATCGCGCGCTTTCGAACTGGGTGGCGGCGACTACAGCGCGCCCGGTCAGTTGGTCGGGGATTTCATCGCCGCGCGGCCGTCGACGCAACTCGGTGTGGTCACGCCGTCCTACACGCCGGGCGTCCGCCTTGGCGAACTCGATATGGCGTTGCCCGCGTACGCGATCAGTGCCATTCGCGAGGCGCTGCCGGCGTTCGACCGGCAGATCAAGGGCTTCGCGATGCATGACGCAGTGCTGACCGGCGTGGAAACGCGCACGTCTTCGCCGATCCGCATCAAGCGTGATCCGGTGAGCTACCAAAGTCTGAATACGGTCGGGCTGTATCCGGCCGGTGAAGGGGCGAGCTACGCCGGCGGTATCCTGTCGGCAGCGATCGACGGTATCGAGGTGGCAGAGGCCGTGGCGCTGAGCATGGCAGGCGGGGCGCACGTCAGCGGGGCGAAGCGCGGATCGGTCGAACTTTCGTAGACGACTTCCGCGGGCGACCCGGACGACCGGATCGGCGGGCGATGAGCGGTGCTCGCCGAAACCCCCGTTCTGTCCCCGGAGGCAGCTGCGGTTTCTGAACACCTCGTGTCATTTGATCAGAACGCGTATCGCGGACGGGGTCCGCTCCTACGAAAAACGTCGCCCGTTGCGAGGCCGTCGCGGTTTTCGTAGGAGCCTGCCCTGCAGGCGATCCGGTCTTCGGACACGCGGCAGCGCATGATCAACGTACGGATCGCGGACGGGGTCCGCTCCTACGAAAAACGTCGCCCGTTGCGAGGCCGTCGCGGTTTTCGTAGGAGCCTGCCCTGCAGGCGATCCGGTCTTCGGACACGCGGCAGCGCATGATCAACGTACGG
>NZ_JAUYRO010000018.1 GCF_030696805.1 Methyloversatilis sp.
CGGGCGCAATTTTGCTGCGGGCATGAGCGGCGGTGTGGCCTATGTGTACGACGAGGATGGCCAGTTCGACACCCGCTGCAACATGGCCATGGTGACACTGGAGCGCATCCTCCCCTCGGCCGAACAGGAGGTGACCGTGCCGCGTGCCATCTGGCATGGTGGCCAGACCGACGAAGCCCAGCTCAAGAAGCTGCTCGAAGACCACAACCGCTGGACGGGCAGCAAGCGCGCCCGCGAGTTGCTGGACAACTGGGCCACTTCGCGCAGCAAGTTTGTCAAGGTGTTCCCGACCGAGTACAAGCGTGCATTGTCTGAAATTAATGAACGAAAAGTGCTTGAAGAGCCCGCTACGCCAGCAGTAGCAGCTATCAAAAAGCAAGCGACGACCGCCAAGTAAGGCGACGCCGCAGACATCCGCACAGCATTCACAGACAAGGACATCGTCATGGGAAAAACCACCGGCTTCATGGAATACGAGCGCATCGAAGAGGGCTACAAGCCCGTCACCGAGCGCCTGAAGAACTACAAGGAATTTGTCATCGGTCTGAATGACGCGCAGGCCGGCAAGCAGGCGGCGCGCTGCATGGACTGCGGCACGCCGTTTTGCACCAGCGGCTGCCCGGTCAACAACATCATTCCCGACTTCAACGATCTGGTTTACCGCCAGGACTGGAAGCAGGCGATCGATGTGCTGCACTCGACCAACAACTTCCCGGAATTCACCGGCCGCATCTGCCCGGCGCCGTGCGAAGCCGCCTGTACGCTGACCATCAACAGCGACGCGGTGGGCATCAAGTCGATCGAGCACGCCATCATCGACAAGGCCTGGGAAATGGGCTGGGTGGTGCCGCAGCCGCCGGCCGTGAAGACCGGCAAGAAGGTGGCCGTCGTCGGCTCCGGCCCGGCGGGTCTGGCGGTGGCGCAGCAACTGGCGCGCGTCGGACACGACGTAACCGTGTTCGAGAAGAACAGCCGCGTCGGCGGCCTGCTGCGTTACGGCATCCCCGATTTCAAGATGGAAAAGTCGCACATCGACCGCCGAGTCGCGCAGATGGAAGCCGAAGGTGTCAGCTTCCGCACCGGCGTGCGCATTGGTGACCTGCCCGAAGGTTCGCCGGTGCACAGCGACGCCGAAACGGTCATCAGCCCGGCACAGTTGAACGCCGAGTTCGACGCCGTCGTGCTGGCGGGCGGCGCCGAACAGCCGCGCGACCTGCCGGTGCCCGGCCGCGACCTCGACGGCGTGCATTTCGCGATGGATTTCCTGCCGCTGCAGAACCGCGTGGTGGCCGGCGACACCGTACCGAACCAGATCATGGCGACCGGCAAGCACGTCGTCGTGATCGGCGGCGGCGACACCGGTTCGGACTGCGTGGGCACGTCGAATCGCCACGGTGCAGCCAGCGTGAGTCAGTTCGAACTGCTGCCGCAGCCGCCGGAAACAGAGAACAAGCCGCTGGTGTGGCCGTACTGGCCGGTCAAGCTGCGCACTTCGTCCAGCCATGAAGAAGGCTGCGAGCGCGACTGGGCCGTCGCGACCAAGGAATTCATCGGTGAGGATGGCAAGGTCAAACAGCTCAAGGCCGTGCGCGTCGAGTGGAAAGACGGTCGCATGCAGGAAGTGCCCGGCTCCGAAACCCTGATGGACGCCGACCTCGTGCTGCTCGCCATGGGTTTCGTCAGCCCGGCCGCCAGCATCCTCGACAGCTTCGGCGTCGAGAAGGACACCCGCGGCAACGCACGGGCCACGACCGACGGTGACGGCTGCTACGCCACCAGCGTGCCCAAGGTGTTCGCCGCCGGCGACATGCGTCGCGGCCAGTCGCTCGTCGTGTGGGCGATCCGGGAGGGGCGTCAGTGCGCTCGCGAAGTTGATGCCTTCCTCATGGGCGAGTCGACCCTGCCGCGCTGATCGCTCGCCCCTCTCTGATCACCCTGCGGGCGAAAAGGGACGCCGGCCGACCGGCCGGCGTGGAGCGGGTCGTGAGTGCGCAATTGCATGCGGGGGCGGAGCGGGGGTTTCGGCGAGCATTGCTCGCCGCCCGCAGAGCCGGCTGGCCATGCAAGGCCAGCCGTGAGAGGCTCCTACGAAAAAAGCGTCGGCTCATCAGCCACTGCGCCGTCTTTCGTAGGAGCGGACCCCGTCCGCGATGGGAACGTTGTTCAAGCGCCGCTGCGTGGTCGGAGCGTGCAATCGCCCGCAGAGCCGCCTGCCATGCAGGGCCAGCCGTGGGTGCCTCTTACGAAAACCTCAGTGTGAGCCGACGTTGCGCTACGGTAACTTGCGCATCAACATCGGCCGCTCGGCCGGCTGTGCGGGTGGGCGGATCGGCGGGTACAGGGGCTGGGTCGGGAAATGGCGCCGCACGATGCGCGGTGGCACACCATACAGGCTGTCATCGAGCACGGCCGGGTCGTCGCAATCCACCCGGCGCTGCGCTTCACAGCGCTTTCTCGCCGCGAGGCGGGCGTTTTCTTCCTGTTCGCGGGCTTCGGCGGCCTGGTTGGCCGACTGCTGGCGCAGCGCCTGTTCGACCTCATCGCGTACTGCGTTTCGATCCAGATTTTCCGATGGTCGTGACCCTGCCGGTTCATCGACCGTCGCGCCGGGCGGTCGCGTCACCTTCAGCGGATCCACCGTCGGTACCGGCGTCGAGCGCACGCCGGCCGGCGGCGTGTGCCCGTAGTTGATCACCCCGTTTTCGTCCTTCCAGCGATGCACCGTGTCGGCGGTCGCGATTGTGCTGAAAGAAATCAGTGCAGCGATGTAAAGCGATCCGTATCTCATGTCGTAAGTACTCGAAGCCATAGCCTTCATTGGTCCGCATACGCGGGCGCAGGTTGCATTGCCGAAGCACTTTCCCGGCTGTGCGAGAACTGCTGCGCAGCAGGCCAATGTCCCCCAATGCTAGAGTTGATGCGGTTTTCCGCTACAGGGTGTCCGATGCAGATTGTTATCCTCGCCGCCGGTCAGGGCAAGCGCATGCGTTCCGCGCTGCCCAAGGTGTTGCAACCCTTGTCCGACCGCCCGCTGCTCGGGCATGTTTTGCGTACCGCAGCTTCATTGAAGCCCTCGCGCACCTGTGTGGTGTATGGCCATGGCGGCGACGCTGTGCGTGCCGCCTTCTCTGATCTGCAGGTTGACTGGGCGCTGCAGGCCGAACAACTGGGCACCGGCCATGCCGTGATGCAGGCGCTGCCCGCGCTGTCGCGCGAAGAACCGGTACTCATCCTCTACGGCGACGTGCCCCTGCTGCGCGCCGATACGCTGGTCAAGCTGGCCGAAGCGGCCGGCGACGACAAACTCGGCATCCTGACCGTCACGCTCGACGACCCGACCGGTTACGGCCGCATCGTTCGCGACGCCGCCGGGCGCATCGTGCGCATCGTCGAACAAAAGGACGCGACCGAGGGCGAACGCAAGATCCACGAAGTGAACACCGGAATCATGGTGGTGCCCGGCGCACGGCTGGCCGGCTGGCTCACCCATCTGTCGAACGACAACGCGCAGCGCGAGTACTACCTGACCGACGTGGTCGCCGCCGCGGTGCGCGACGGCGTGCCGGTGGTGAGCACGCAACCGGCGCGTGTTTCGGAAACGCTCGGCGTGAACGACAAGGCGCAACTGGCCGACCTCGAGCGCACCCATCAACGCGAGAACGCCGAACGCCTGTTGAATGAGGGCGTCACGCTGCGCGACCCGGCGCGCATCGACGTGCGCGGCGAGCTCATCTGCGGTCGCGATGTCGAGATCGACATCGGCTGCATCTTCGAAGGCCGCGTCGAGCTGGGCGACGGCGTCGTTGTCGGCGCCCACTCGGTGCTGCGCAACGTCACCATCGCCGCCGGCACGCGCATCGCGCCGTTCTGCCATTTCGACGACGCCACCGTCGGCGTCGGCTGCCAGCTCGGCCCGTACGCCCGCCTGCGCCCCGGCGCCAGACTGGCTGAAGACGTACACATCGGCAATTTCGTCGAAGTGAAAAACAGCGACATCGCCGCCCACAGCAAGGCCAACCACCTGGCCTACGTCGGCGACGCCACCGTCGGCAGCCGCGTGAACATCGGCGCCGGCACCATCTGCTGCAATTACGATGGCGCAAACAAATTCCGCACCGTGATCGAAGACGATGTGTTCATCGGCTCCGACACCCAGCTCGTGGCGCCGGTCACCGTCGGTCGTGGCGCCACGCTGGGCGCCGGCACCACGCTGACCCAGGACGCTCCGCCGGGCCAGCTCACGATTGCCCGCGCCCGCCAGATCACGATCACCGGCTGGACCCGGCCGGTGAAGAAGAAGTAACGCTTTTCCCCATCCGAATTTTTGCGCAGCTCTGCTTAAAGGAACGTCCCCATGTGCGGCATCGTTGCGGCCATCTCAGGCCAGAATATCGTCCCCGTCCTGCTCGAAGGACTGCGCAAGCTCGAATATCGCGGCTACGACTCGGCCGGTCTGGCCGTGCTCAACGGCGCGCAGGGCACCGCCCTGCGCCGCCTGCGTTCGGTCGGCCGCGTGGCCGAACTGGCCGCCCAGGCCGACGAACAGAAGCTCGAAGCGTCGATCGGCATCGCGCACACACGCTGGGCAACGCACGGCGTGCCGTCGGAGCGCAATGCCCACCCGCACATCAGCGACGGGCTGGCCGTGGTGCACAACGGCATCATCGAAAACTTCGAGCCGCTGCGCGCCCGCCTGACCGGGCTGGGCTACACCTTCACGTCGGAAACCGACACCGAAGTGATCGCCCACCTGGTGCGCCACCATCTGAAAACCACGCCCGACCTGATCGACGCGGTGCGCGCCACCTGCAACGAACTGATCGGCGCCTACGCCATCGCCATCGTCACCGAGGGCGAAGATTCGCGCATCGTCGTGTCGCGCCACGGCTCGCCGCTGGTGCTAGGCCTGTCGGACAACGGCAATTACGCCGCGTCCGACACCTCGGCGCTGCTGCAGGTCACGCGCAACATGATCTATCTGGAAGACGGCGACATGGCGGAGCTGACGCGCACCTCGATGCGCGTGTTCCGTCTCGACGGCACGCCGGTCGAGCGCGCAGTGCAGGTGAGCCAGCTGTCGGCCGACGCGGTCGAGCTGGGCAACTACCGCCACTACATGCAGAAAGAGATTTTCGAACAGCCGGCGGCGCTGTCGAACACGCTGGAAATGCTCGCCCAGGCGCGCTCGATCACGCCGAATCTGTTCGGCGCCGAAGCCGACAACGTGTTCCGCTCGGTGCGCCGCGTGCTCGTGCTTGCCTGCGGCACCAGCTACCACGCCGGTCTGGTCGCCCGCTACTGGCTCGAAGACGTCGCCGGCATCGAATGCAGCGTCGAAATCGCAAGCGAATACCGCTACCGCAAGCCGGTCGCCGACCCGGACACGCTGGTCGTCACCATTTCGCAGTCGGGTGAGACCGCCGACACGCTGGCCGCGCTGAAGTACGCCAAGTCGCTTGGCATGATGCAAACGCTGTCGATCTGCAACGTGCCCGAATCGGCCATCGTGCGCGAGTCCTCACTTCGCTTCATCACCCGCGCCGGCCCGGAAATCGGCGTGGCGTCGACCAAGGCCTACACCACCCAGCTCGCAGCACTCGCGCTGCTCACGCTGGCCATGGCCAAAACCCGCGGCACGCTCAGTAACGCACAGGAAGAGAAATACCTGAAGGCGCTGCGCCACCTGCCCAGCGCGGTCACCCGCGTGCTCGAGCTCGAGCCGCAGATCCAGGCCTGGGCCGAACGCTTCGCGATGAAGCAGCACGCGCTGTTCCTCGGTCGCGGCCAGCATTACCCGATCGCGCTCGAAGGCGCATTGAAGCTGAAGGAAATTTCCTACATCCACGCCGAAGCCTACCCGGCCGGCGAACTGAAGCACGGCCCGCTGGCGCTGGTCGACCGCGACATGCCGGTCATCGCCATCGCCCCGAACGACGCGCTGATCGAAAAACTCAAAAGCAATATCCAGGAAGTGCGCGCGCGCGGCGGCGAGCTGTACGTCATCGCCGACGCGGGTACCGAAATGGTCGAAGGCGAAGGCCTGCACATCCTGAACATGCCGGAGAACTACGGCCTGCTGTCACCCGTGCTGCACGTCATCCCGCTGCAGCTGCTGGCCTATCACGCGGCGCTGGTGAAGGGCACCGATGTGGACAAGCCGCGCAATCTGGCGAAGAGCGTGACGGTGGAGTGAGGCGCACCGCGCGCTTCGCTATCCATCATCCGGGGCGGTTCAGTGCGTCGGGAATGAAGCCTTCCGCCGCCAACGCACGGATCACGCCGCGCAGCAGCACGTTGTTGCTGAAACCCACGGTGTACTGACGCGCACCGTCGCGGATCGGCACGAGCATCCGGCGTTCCACGAGCTTGCGGATCTGGTAGGTGCGCTGGGCTTCCGTCATTCCGGGCATCGCGTCTTTCAGGTCGCTCGCCTTGGCGATCCCCGCGTGCGCCGTCGCCATGAGCACCCGCTCTTCCATGTGCGTCAATGACTCGCGCTCGCGCGCGTGGCGCAACGCCGGCGTCAGGATGTGTTCGATGAGGTAGCGCTGGTCGGTCAGCCGGGCCACCTTGCCCAGTTCGTCGAGCACGCCGGACAGCACGTAGGTGCACCACGCCTCGCGTCCTTCCTGTGTGCCGGTGTCCGCCTGGCTGAGCATGGCGTAGTAGCGATCACGGTCGTTGCAGAACACCGCGGTCGGATTCAGCACGCGTCCGCCTGCCTTGACGTCGAAACCGTACTTGATCATCAAGGTGTAGGTCAGCAGCCGGACCACCCGACCGTTGCCGTTGCCGAAGGGGTGTATCCACGCGAAACGGTGGTGAGCGAGCGCCACCTTGATCAGGTCGTACTTGCGCGGGGCGGGCTGGTTGATGAAGGCCACCAACTCGCTCATGTACTGTGGCACCTGCAGCGCCTCGGGCGGAAGGTGGTCGGACTGCGAAATCTGCACCGATCCGTGGCGGTAAGCGCCGGGCGTGGCGTCACCCTCCCGCTGCAATTCGCGCACCGTCAGCGCATGGAGCTCGCGCACAAGATGCTCGGTGATGTCGTCACCCGGTGCGAAATGAACTTCGATGAAGGTCATGGCCTCTTCGATATTGGCCATTTCGCGCAGCGTGTCGCTCACGGTCGCCGCACTTGCTTCGAGCCGGCTTTCGACGTAGTCGGCCAGCGTGGTGTGGTTGCCCTCGATACGGGCCGAACCCAGGCTTTCCAGCATGTGGAAGATCTGCTTGAGCTGGAAGAACACCGGTGCCGGCGTGCTGCCTTCCAGCCGCAGGCGGCGCAGATGTTCCAGCTCGGTCACCACATCGACGAGCGGCGAGTCGAAGGCGGGGTTGAGCAAACTCAGGTCATGGTGGCGAAAGGCTGGCATGAGCGACCCGGGCGTCGAAATGGAACCCGGATCATAAATTATCTGTAACCGACTTGACTGATATCTTTAAAAGAACAAAAAACGTGCTTCAGAACAATTGCCTGAAGAGCATCCGCGTAAAAATATCTTGAAATCCACGGGGCTTTTTCTGCAGTGCCCACCCTGAACATCTTGAATATCCGCCACGGGGGCACGCACTCAGACCTCCGCGCCCAAGCCGCAATCGCAGCCGGGTCTTTCGTGGGAGCGAGTTTGCTCGCGATTGCGCCAGCAACCAAAGCCCGCGCCCTGCGGAGGCTCAGTCAGGGAGAAGCCATTTCCGCGAGACGCGCGATCCGATCAGGACTGCGTCGCGCCGGGTTCCGCGTGTCCGCCAGAGCACGCGCCGCGAATTATCTGAAATTATCTTGATTTGGATAATTGCCTAATTTTTAGGCAATTACGCCAAGGCAACACTCAGTGCATATCACGTCCATCGTTCGTTCGGGCGCATGAGAGTAAGCTAATCATTTGATTCGTATAGATTGTCCAGTCCCCGGCTGCAATCCTTCTCCTGTTGTCGACGAGGTGGTCATTCTCTACGCCTCGGCATACAGCGCTCACGCGCCGTGGCCGGGCGCCCGGTCTTGTGGGAGCGAGCTTGCTCGCGATTGCTGTCTGAAACGAAGCGGCGGGCGAACCCTGCCGTGTGGACAACTCCGCTGAAGCTTGCCGTTCCGCGCGCCCTTCAGGCCAAGCCGATGTCCTTGTGCTAGTTTTGGCCCCACGAACCCGCCTTGCGCGCCCGATCCGCTTCCCGGGCGCGCGCCGCGGCTTCATTTCACTCGCACCTGACTCCGCAGGGGAATGCCATGGCACACCGGTTCGTCGCGCTGCGCAAGGACGGCAAGAAGACCTTTCTCCATGACGAGGCCGGCCGCAAGGTGCGCGAAGTCATCTGGGGCGACTACCTGACAGTGAAGCGCACGCTGGACGACGGCCGGCTCGAGATCGACTGGGCGGCGCGTTCGCCCGACAAGCGCCGCACGCTGTACATCGCGGCCGAAGACACCGTCGAGCGGCGCCCGCTCGAAATCGTGTTCGTCGACGTGGGACAGGGCGACGGCGCGGTGCTCATCTCGCCCGAAACCGGCAAGGACGAACGCATCATCGTCATCGACGCCGGCAAGGAGGGCAATATGCGCGCCTTCCTGAATGCACGATTCAAGAGCTACCGCGGCTTCAACTTCCATGCGGCGGTCGTGACACATCCCGACAACGACCACTATCTCGGCTTCCAGGCGCTGTTCAGCGACCACAAGATCGGCTTCAAAACGGTCTATCACAACGGTCTGGTCGAACGCGCCGTCACCGGCACCTGGGCCAAGCTCGGCGGCGAACCGGTGGCCGACCCCGCAACCGGCGTGTCGTACGTGACCGCGCTGGCGGTCGACAAGGCCGACCTGACGCGCCTGTTCGGCGCGCTGCCGGCGAATACCCGCTACGAATTTCCGAAGCTGATGCAGGCGGCGCTGCAGAACCCGAAGATCGGCACGCTGCGCATGCTGTCGACCGAACATGCCAGACGCGAAGGCGGTGTCGCATGGATGCCTGACTTCGCGCCGTCGAACCGGCGCGGCTACACCATCCGTGTGCTCGGGCCGGTGGTCGAAAAAGGGCCGGGCGGCAAGCCCGCCCTGCGCCGGCTGAAGAGCTACGGCGAAACGAAGAACGGCCATTCGGTGCTGCTCAGGCTGCAGTACGGACAGTTTTCCGTGCTGTTCGGCGGCGACCTGAACGAGCCGGCCGAGAAGTTTCTGCTGCAGCACTACACCGGCCGCGCAACCTTCCCGAAGGCGGGCACGCCCGACCACGACGCCATGGTGGCCGAGGCGCAGAAAACCTTCCGCTCCGAAGTGATGAAATCCTGTCACCACGGCTCCGAGAAAGTGACCGACGCGTTTCTCGCCGCCGTCAATCCGGCCGCCTTCATCATTTCGTCGGGCGATCAGGAAGGGCACGTCCATCCGCGCCCGGATCTGCTGGGCCGCCTCGGCCGCTACGGCCGCGGCGACGCACCGGTCATCCTGTCCACCGAACTGCAGCGCTCGTCGCGCCCGCTCGAAGACCGCGCGCAGGTGCAGAAACTGCTCGACCGCATCGACGCCCTGGCCACCACGCTGTCACCCGAAGCGCTCGACGCCATCAAGCTCGACGTGAAGGAATTGGCGCGCAGCAATGTGGAGGTGTACGGCGCGATCTACCTGAAGACCGACGGCGAGCGGCTGATGACGGCCTTCCGCATCGAGACCGGATCGGAGCTGGAAAAGTGGTTTTCGTTTCGGTATGCGTTCAATGCGCAGGGGGAGTTGGTGCGGACGGATTGAACGAGAGTCCGGCCAAAGGGAGAGGGGTGGGTGCAGGTAAAGACGCGCGCGCAAGCATTGTTTTAACAGCCATCGCGTGCTTTGCGTCGACCGACAGCAGACGTTAAGTCAAGCGATGGTCGCTTGCTCAACGTCTTCTTAGATGCGATGGATGAAGTATCGCGCCGCGTCCGGAGGGGGGCTCTGCAAGAATTCTGTTATTCATCTTCATGAGCGCCAAACTCTGGATCTTTCCAGCCAGTAACGTAGTGCTGCTGTAGGTTATTGCCAACGCGCCGAACGAACCGCCAATGGAAAGCTTAAGTACAACATCAAAGAAGTACGCGCACGTGTCAGCAAGCACTACGTCATCGCCGACTTCGGCACCGAGCGGTGGAAGACGACGTTGCTCAAATAAAAAACACGGACCTACACATCAATGTCACGTGGGAATCATATTTTGGCGCAGTTGAAGAACCGCGCAGCGCTGGTGATGAAAACGGACAGGAAAACTGCGAAGGAGGTGGACCTCGCAATATCGAGTTTATTAAAAATTTCCAACGTGATCCAAAAAAAGACATTTTTGACGTAATTCACGTCAAAATTTCTATTTTTTCTTTCTGCGGCGTAACAAGGGTTCCCACGGCACACCGTCAACTAAGCCTTCGCCCCATATCAGGGTGAGTGTCTGTGTTGGTACATTTAATGTCGTTGCAAGCAACATTCCACGGTTTCCGTACCCCAATTTCCTTTCGTTGCGTTTCTGCTCCCAGATTTCATCAGCCCCCGTCGATGGCTCGGTCGTTATCGCCGAATCAAGTAGTGCTGAGCCAATCTCGCCGCAACGAATTAAAAAAGAATCAACAAGGTGCGAATCCATGTCCTTCAATATTCCATGCGCGAAAGGAATGTCCACCTCTTTAATGAATCGGAATACCCGGGCATTTATCTGGAGTTTTTTACAGATGTTTTGTACCGCTTGCACGCCGTCATCCCAAGCGGCGGTAAAAACAAACGCAATTGGTGAGTTTTTAAGATGCTCTTGAACTTGTACGTTGAATATTGACCGCTCCTCGCCAAGCGGCTTCCTAAGGTCAATGTCGCCAAAGCCAGCTGCCAAGATATCTTCTGCTTGACCCCCTGAGCCTACAAAGTCATCGACAAATATGATCGGGTGGTAAGTTGTAGATTCGGCCGCCTCATTGAGGGTGCAGCACTTTTCAACATATTCTTTTAATAAATCGCCGGCGTAGTAAGTCTGAACAGCGCCACTGTCTTTGAGACCTCCTAATGGAACAACTGAAGCGCCTTTGAACTCCGGGTTTTGCTGAATGAATGTACGAAGGGCCTCTACTGCTTCTGCTCTTCCAATTACTCGAATCTTTCCAAGCAAATGAAGTGCGCAATCGATATGCCCATCATCGTCGAATTGACGGAGCCAAGCAAGCGCCTTGTCCGCCCTTGCACCCCCGCTATTTGAAGTAACTGGTGCTTGATAAGTGGCTAACAGGAGCTCAATTTCATTAAGCTTGCCGGGAACGTCTGCCATGCTTAAGCGTTCAGGTACTGGCCTAATATCAAATGGTGCATTCCGATAGTAACGCAATACTCCTAACTTCTTCTTTAGCTCATGTACCCGCGAGTTGTCTCGCTTGCTTACCTCCAAAGCCGTGCTTGGTAGGCGCACAGAATACTTTATTCTTACAAGCTTTTCGATGGCAAGGAATACTACGTCTGCGATTTCTTTTGGGCACAAGAAATAGCCCTTTGGTTGATCGGATAGATAACCATCCGCCCAAGCCGTTCTATTTACTGTGTACTCACGAAAGGGAAGTGGCTTCCCCGTTGAGGAAATTAAGTAAGCACGCGCTATCTGAGTTCCTCCGGGGGTCGGGCCTAACGTGTGTACCATTACCATGGAATCTAATATGTCGCGCGAAAACTCTTTAAATCCAAGGTCCTTAAGTAAAACATACACGTCATCCAAAAGGGTGTTCATGAAAAGAACTCGCTTTTGTGGATGCTCAAGAGTCTCTAGGAATTCAATCAAACCTTCCTTTTGAGTTTCGTCGCGTTCCAATGGGTCAGATGGATAGCGTCTTTGTACTTGAAACGCGCGGGACCAAAGGCGACGATCCCTTACGGACTTAAGCAAAGCGGCTACGCAGTCAATTCGAGCGCTTGCCTCGGCACACTCAATACCTAAGGTGGACACAAGCTGCTGCTTGTCCATTCCCAAGATCGCATCATCATTATTGCGATACAAAAAATTTAGCAGAGTTTCAATAGAAACAAGAGGCGACAAAGTGATAATTGCCGCACGAAGCATCTGCTCAATTGCGATAACTTTTGGGTGTCGGTAAATCTTTGCGAAAAGAAGAACGCGTGCTAGATGTAACTCATCAAGTACGGCCACCCCGGACCACTTTACTCCAAACAAATAGTACTTAGAGTCGATTAGTCTAACGGTGCGGGAAATTTCAGCCGGAAGCTCTTTGGCATCGAGTGCTTTTACCGATAGCTTTTGAACGAGCCTCGATATGTCCAGAACCGAAGGGGTGCCCGCAAGCCGCGCGTCACGAACAAAATAGTCCAATTTATCCGCGTCGAAGGGACCTGAAATCAACTCATGGAGTAGTGGTAGTTTGTCATCAATGTGCTGCCCGACGATAGCATTTGATATCTTTTCGACAATCAGGTCAATATTTCTAGGTGCATCTGCTTCCAACGAAATAAAAGGAGCGCATTTTTCCGCTACTACTTCAAAGAACGAGCGCATCGCTGGTGATCGGACGATGAAGTAGGCAAAAATCTCCGAGAGTTGTCGTTTTTCTATCCGATTCGACTGTGAAAACTCTGCGGATAACAAATTGAGCGCAGGAAGGCTCTCCATCGCGAGTTCGGAAACGTGGGAGAAGGCCGCGTGACCCACATCATGAAGCAGCGCCGCTAGGCGCAGCAGTTGAATCATGTGTGGGCTAATGACTGGTGCGTCACTGCCATGCATGGCGACTGAATTAATTGCCGTACAAAGGTGCTGCACCTGAAAAAGTACGCCGAGCGTATGCTCAAACCGTGTGTGTACTGCGCCTGGGTACACCCAATGAATTACGCCAAGTTGGCGTATGTTTCGCAAACGTTGAATTAGCGGTGAATCCAACAATGCGACTTCAGGCGCGGTCAGCCCGATCGTTCCCCAAAGTGCGTCATTAATCTCTTTTCGGGAAAATACGTGAAGAGGCTGTTTAAGACATCCGACATACTCGCTTAAATAATCATTCGCGAAAGAGTTGGCAAGCTCTTTGAGGGAGTTTAAGCTGTAAGGCTGCGATTCGAGCATCGCTGAGCGTATTTTTCTGTGCTCAGCGTTGCTCAGCGAAACATTCATCTACGATACTATCGAAGAACTCGGGCGGGATAGGTGTGCTTTTTAGATAGCGCAACGCCCTGTTTTCACCGATTTTTATATCGAACGTATGGAATGTCGGGTTGTTCAACGCAATGAGTTCTTTCTCTTTGGCGGCTAAAAGGGTCTCTCTCAAAGAAACCGAATCTCCATGGAGAGGGTCAATGTAGAAAGAAAAATTGGGAATAATATTAAGCGACTCGCCTGCCGCCATCAAAACCTCAAACGCCTTTTGAAATTTTTCATCAAGTTCCGTGTCTTGAAGAACAAAATGTTTTTTGTTTCGCAGTGCTAACACCGAGATAATGCACGCAACAAATTGATCAGCTGTGAGGATGTTTTTCGTCACGGAAGCCATCTGATGGTTGCCTTTTCAAATGGAAGGAATACTTAAAACCATGCGATTTTAGCAGATTTTTAGACTTTTTCTTCTGTTGTTACACATTACGGCTATGAGCTGGTGTACGTCGGATCCTGATTGCCCTCGTAATCTAGGCGCGCTGCTGACGTTAAGCGAGTTGAAGTTGTCACCTGAGGATGAAGTCGAAACGACTCCGACCTCCAACGGATGCCGCAGCGTCTCGACGAACACGGCCGGGCTAACAGTGTGAAAGCTGGTCTGGCCGACCAGAGCGAGCAGGTCGGCGTCGCCGCTAACGAGTGCATCGGAGCGGGCGGCGGCGGCGAGATGCAGGAACGGTAGGTCATGGAGGTCGCGATAATCCGGGGCTGCCGGCGGCGGCCCGGGGATGCGCACGACTTCGGTCGAGGGCTGGTAGTCGGCGAGCAGTTCTTCCTGTTCGGCCATGCTCAGGCGGAACTTGCGGTAGGCGAGGACGCACACAAGTTCGGCGAAGGTGACGACGCTGACCAGCGGCACATAGTCGCCGCGCTGCCAGGCGTGCCGGATGCGGCCGGCCACGCCGCCCGGAAACACCAGTCCGACAGCACGACATTCGTGTCGAGCACGACGCGCGGCACGCGCCCGTCGTTCGGCGGGACGGCCGACTCAGTCACGCGCGGTGGCGTTGCGCGCCCAGGCCACTGCGTCGGCAACGTCGGATTCGTTGATCTGCAGTTCGGCGAGCTTGGCCCGCACCGCATCGTCGCGCTGGATGCGCACTGGTGTGAGGATGATCTGGCCGTTGACGGCTTCGACTTCGAATTACTCGGTCGGGCCGATGGCTTCCGTCACCGACCGGGGCAGCGTGAGCGGGTTCTTGCTGGTGAGCCTGGCAAGCGTGGGCTGGCTCCTGAGTAAGGAATCCGTACTTTAGCGGTGCCGTCCGCCCGGTGTAAGGGGCGCTTGGCTGGTCGCCGGAAATGTCCTCCGCAGCGCTGCCATCGCCAAATTCGGGTGTGGGCTGGATGCTGAAACCACTCGGGAATAGGATTAAATCCTGTCCTCCCGAGGAGTCCACGATGCGCACCACGCAGCAACTGAGCATCACCCTGCCCAAGGATATGGCGACGAATCCACCAGTGCGCATGGCCCGCTGGCCGAGGGCCGAGGGCCGAGGGCCGAGGTCGGCCGCCTGTTTCGGCGTCAGCTCGCGGGCTCGTGTGCCGGCGTATTGCCGGCCGACCAGTCGAATGTCCTCAGACCCGGCACGTGCGCGAACGCGCGGTCGGCGGTGATGAGGGTGCAGCCCTCGGCGACGGCCTGGGTGGCGATCAACAAGTCCATCGCGGCGAGACTCACGCCATGGGCTTCCATCCGCGTGCGCAGTTCGGCGAAGGTCGCGGCGGTGGAAGATGTCCAGGGCACGATGGGCAGGGCTTGTAAAAAGGTGTCGACCGCACGCGCAAGGCGGGTGGCTTCCGGGCGGCGGCGCACGCCGTAGCGAAGTTCGGCTTCGGTGATGACCGAGAGGCACACGCGCTGTTCGTCCATCGCGGCCAGCAGCACCGGATGCGCGTTGCCGCGTATCAGTGCCGACGCGGCATTGGTGTCGAGCATGCAGGGGCCGAGTGGTGTCATGGCCAGTCGCGCAACTGCGGCGGCGCGCTGTCGCGAGGGATGTCGAAGTCGGCGAATTCCTGCGGGGCTTCGGCAATGAGCGCGTCGCGCAATGCGAGCCAGTCCGAGAATGTGCGTCTGTACGGGCTCAGGATGACATCGCCGGTTTCGGGGTCACGCCGAATGCAGACCTCGTCACCTTCAAAGCGGAATTCGGCCGGCAGGCGTACCGCCTGACTTCGGCCGTTCTTGAACAGTTTCGCCGTGGTCATGGGTGGTGTTCTCGATATGGTATAGACAATGGTATATACCACCCGTTGCCGGGCGCCTCAAGTTCTCACGGTCGGCATTTGTCCTCGGCCGGACCGAGGACGTAAAGGCGGGGCAAACCCGTCAGCGCGAGCAATGAGTGCGGGCAAGGTTCGCGCGCGATTTGCCGTCGAGCACCCCAAGGCCCGGTGAGCCATCGCGTCGTTCTCCCGTTGGGATCCATCCGAAAAGGTCTGCACCGGTAGCCCAGCAGCGCGCTCTCCGGATTTCCACATCTGACCCGGCACAATAGTGCTTTGCCTCGCCGCGCCCCTTGCGGCGCAGGCGCTGCGACTCACCGCACCGGAGCCCTCACTGCATGACGGAATCGACTTCCGCCCCTGGCCTTTCGGCCGCCCCGCCCCCCGCCATCGGCCTCGGCGGCGCCGCCCGCGATCTGTATCGCGCGCTGTGGCTGCATGCCAAGGGCGTGCGGCCGCAGATGCTCGGCGCAGCCGGCCTGCTGTCCGGCGCGCAACTGATGCGCCTCTCCATGCCCTGGCTCGCGGCGCAGGCGATCAATGCGCTGCAGCAGGGCGACATGGCGACGGCGGGGCGGTGGATTGCCTATCTGATCGGCATCTATCTGCTGTCGTGGTTGCTGCACGGCCCGGGTCGGTGCTGGAGCGCAATGTGGGGGTGAGGGTGCGCGTGCGGCTGGCGGATCAGCTTTATGCGCGCATCGCTGTCGCGCCGCTGGCGTGGCGCGACGGGCGGCATTCGGGTGAGCTGCAGCACCGGGTGATGCAGGCGAGCCGGGCGCTGTCCGACTTTGCGCAGAACCAGTTCGACTATCTGCAGAGCGCGTTCAACTTCGTGGGCCCGCTGGTGGCGCTGGCGCTGCTGTCGCGCACCAGCGGGGCGATCGCGATCACCGGTTACGTGATCATTTCTTTCATCATCCTGCGCTTCGACCGCACATTGATGCAGCTCGCCCGCGCCGAGAACGACGCCGAGCGCCGCTATGCCGCGGCGCTGCTCGACTTCGTCGGCAATGCCGGCACGGTGATCGGCCTGCGGCTGCAGGCGGCGTCGCGCACGCTGCTCGGCCGGCGCATGGACGCGGTGATGGCGCCGCTGCGCCGCGCTCACGTCGGCCATGCATACCGGCGTGTTTGACGAGGTGCTCGAACGCCTGCCCGACGGGCTGCACAGCGGCCTGAGCGAGCGCGGCGGCAATTTGTCGGGCGGTCAGCGTCAGCGGCTCGCGCTGTCCCGCGGCGCGCTGACGGCGCAGGGCAGTTCGCTCTTGCTGCTGGACGAACCGACCAGCGCGCTTGACCCACTGGCCGAGGGCCGCGTGTTCGACCGCATTGTCGCCGCGTTCCCGTCGGCCTGCATCGTCGCGTCAGTGCATCGCCCAAGCCTGCTCGCGCGTTTCGACACCGTCGTCGTGGTGGAAGGTGGGCGCGTGGTCGATGGGGGTCCGCGGGATGAGGTGCTGGCGCGGCGGGTGCATTGAATGGCTGCACAGTGGCGTGGCATCTGTCGGGTGGCCTCGATATGAGGTTGATGCGCGCGATGATTGGGTGGCGATGTTGGGCATCGCTGCGCTCACCCCAACCTACGGGTGTGGCGCGGGCGGTGGTTTGTCGGGCAGTGCGTTGCGACCGGGATGTTGGCGGGCGGCGGTTCGGTGCGGGTGTCGGGCAGCCCTACCAATGGATACGTCGCCCCAGTAGGTTGGGGTGAGCGCAGCGATGCCCAACAACGGGCGCTGCCCGGGTGCTGCCCGTTGAGCCAGTCAAGGAGCTGGCCGCTCCGCGCGCAGCCGGCGTGGTGCAGCGCTTCGGGTGCGGTGGCGGTAACGCGCGCGCGGGGCGGCAATCTGTCGGGCGGCCAGCGCCAGCGGCTGGCGCTGTCACGCGGCGCGCTGGCGGCGCAGGGCAGTTCGCTCTTGCTGCTCGACGAACCCACCAGCGCGCTCGATCCGCTGGCCGAAGGCCGCGTGTTCGACCGCATCGTTGCCGCGTTCCCGTCGGCCTGCATCGTCGCGTCGGTGCATCGCCCCAGCCTGCTCGCGCGCTTCGATACCGTGGTCGTCGTGGAAGCCGGGCGCGTGGTCGATGCGGGGCCAATGGATGAAGTGCTGGCGCGGCGGGCGCATTGAATCGCTGCGCCCTGGGGAGGCAGTTGTCGGGTGGCACCGATATGACGGCGATCGCGCGATGACTTTGGTGGGGCTGTTGGGCATCGCTGCGCTCACCCCAACCGACGGGCGTGGCACATCCGGGGCGTTGGGGCTGGGGTTTTTACGGTTGGGCGGTGGGGTTGTTGAGTATCGCTGCGCGCACCCCAACCTACAGTGGCGACGTTTTCGTAGGTTGGGGTGAGCGCAGCGATGCCCAACAACGGACGCATCCCGGGTGCTGCGCCCTTTGGGCCAGTCAAGGGGCTGGCCCAAAGGGCGTAGCCGGCGTTGCGCAGCGCTTCGGGTGCGGTGGCCTGCGCTCGGCGCACCAATGATCTGCGCCTCAAGGCCGTAGTCGCGGGGCGTTGAATGCGTTCAATCCGGGGCTGTCGCCGAACTCCGCCCGGCGAGCGTTACGGCGCCGACGTTGCAGATCTATTCCGCCGTCTTCGCGCCCTCTTCGCACTTGCGCATGAAGGAGTTTTTGGCGGCGCCTGACAGCGGCTTTCCATCCTTGCTCAGCGCCCGCGCTTCGCAGCTGGATTTCATCGCGTCGGCGTGGCACTTGCGCATGAAGGACGACTTCGCGGCGCCGGCCAGCGGCTTGCCGTTCTTGTCGATGGCGGCGGCCTGGCACTTCGAATCGGCGGCGGCTTGGTCGGCCCCCTGCGCATCGGCGGCGAGGGCGTTGCCGGTGGCGAGCAGGGCGCACAGCGAGGTGGCGAGGGCGGCGATCAGTCTGTTCATGATGGGGCTCCGTTGAAGAGGGCGCCGGCTGCGTTCACGCCTTGTGAAGCGGCCAGCCTGCGCATGATGGCGGCGAATCGCGCTGCGGTACAGATGGCGCGGCGCACAGGCGTGTGCGGGTGGGTGGGGGCGGTGATCTTGGGGCTGGGCTTTTGGGCATCGCTGCGCTCACCCCAACCTACGGATACGTCGCCATTGTAGGTTGGGGTGAGCGCAGCGATGCCCAACATCGG
>NZ_JAUYRO010000035.1 GCF_030696805.1 Methyloversatilis sp.
ATGATCTTCTCGCTGATTCTGCTGGCACCGTCCTGGGGCGGCATGATCAACGGCATCATGACCCTGTCGGGCGCCTGGCATAAGCTGCGCGATGACCCGATCCTGAAGTTCCTGATCACCTCGCTCTCGTTCTACGGCATGTCGACCTTCGAAGGTCCGATGATGTCGATCAAGACGGTCAATGCGCTGTCGCACTACACGGACTGGACCATCGGCCACGTGCATTCGGGCGCGCTGGGCTGGGTTGCGATGATTTCGATCGGCTCGATCTACTACCTGATCCCGCGCCTGTTCGGCCAGGAAAAGATGTACTCGGTGCCGGCCATCAGCATCCACTTCTGGATGTCGACCCTCGGCGTGGTCCTCTACATCGCCGCAATGTGGATCGCCGGTGTCATGCAGGGCCTGATGTGGCGCGCCATCAACGATGACGGCACGCTCACCTACACCTTCGTCGAGAGCGTGAAGGCGACCTATCCGTTCTGGTTCATCCGTTTCCTCGGCGGCGCACTCTTCCTCGCGGGCATGTTCGTCATGGCCTGGAACGTGTGGAAAACCATCGCCGGCCAGAAGCCCTACAACGCCCCCGTCATAGCGCCTGCTGCCGCGCACGCCTGATTACCGGAGAATCATCATGGCTGCATCCAAACACGAACTGATTGAACGCAACGTTGGCCTGATGGCGATACTCACCGTGCTGGTGATCTCCATCGGCGGTCTGGTCGAAATCGTGCCGCTGTTCTTCCAGCACTCGACGACCGAACCGGTCGAGGGCGTCAAGCCTTATGAGCCGCTGCAACTGGCCGGCCGCGACATCTACGTGCGGGAAGGTTGCTACAACTGCCACTCGCAGATGATCCGCCCGTTCCGCGCCGAGACCGAACGCTATGGTCACTACTCGGTGGCCGGCGAATTCGTCTATGACCGTCCGTTCCAGTGGGGCTCCAAGCGCACCGGCCCGGATCTGGCACGCGTCGGTGGCCGCTACTCCGACGAATGGCACCGCGTACACCTGATCAACCCGCGCGACGTGGTGCCCGAGTCGAACATGCCGGCCTTCGCCTTCCTCGAGCGTCCGGTCAAGGCATCGACCATTGAGCAGCACATGCGTGCGCTCACCCGCGTCGGTGTGCCTTACACCGAAGAACAGATGGCGGGTGCCGCCGAATCGCTGAAGGGCAAGACCGAAATGGAGGCGCTTATTGCCTACCTGCAGGGTCTGGGTACCGCGATCAAGCGCGTCAACTGAGGGATTCCATCATGGACTACGACATCAACACCCTGCGGGCGGCCGTGACGGTTGCCGGATTTGCCTGCTTCATCGTCATCGTCATCATGGCCTGGCGGCCGGGCGCACAACGCGCCCACCAAGAGGCGGCGATGCTGCCCTTCGCCGACGACGACCGCGTGCACCTCGATAGCGGAGAAACAAAGTGAGCGACTTCATCAGCGATTTCTGGAACGTCTATGTGGTGGTGCTCGTCATCGCCAGCCTGGTGTTCTGTGCCTTCATCATCCTGTCCAATCGCGGCGCGCGGCCGACCGGTACGGTCGAGTTGCATGGTCACCAGTGGGACGAAACACTGGCCGAGTGGAATAACCCGCTGCCGCGCTGGTGGGTGTGGCTGTTCTGGATCACCATTGTCTTCGCCATCGTCTATCTGATCGCCTACCCGGGCCTGGGCCGTTTCGGCGGCCAGCTGGGATGGACCTCGGTCAATGCCTACGAGCGTGAAGTGAGCGTGGCTGACGCAAAGGTGGCGCCGCTGTTCGAGCGTTATTCGAAGATGGACGCCATGCAGGTTGCCGCCGATCCGGAGGCGCGCGCCATGGGCGAGCGCCTCTACCTGAACAACTGTGCGCAGTGTCACGGTACCGATGCGCGCGGTTCGCGCGGCTTCCCGAACCTGGTCGACAGCGACTGGCAATACGGCGGGGATCCGGAAGCCATCAAGGCGACGCTGATCAATGGCCGCAACGCGATGATGCCGGCTTTCTCCGCCGTACTCGATTCGGAAGCGCAGCGTGACGTGGTGCATTACGTGCGCTCACTGTCGGGGCTGACTGCCGACAACCTGCGGGTGCAGCGAGGCAAACCGGTGTATGCCACCAACTGCGCGGCCTGCCACGGCGCGGAAGGGCGCGGCAATCAGGCCATAGGTGCGCCCAACCTGGCCGACGGGGTGTGGCTGTACGGCAGCACCGAAGCCATCGTTGCGCAGAGCGTCGCACGGGGTCGAAATGGTCACATGCCGGCGCACGGTGAATTGCTCGGCGAGCACAAGATCCATCTGCTGACCGCCTACGTGTGGGGCTTGTCCAACAGTTCCGCCAAGGCCGCAACGGCCGACAGAAGCACGACACAGTGATGGAACCGCGATCTTCGACCGCGGGTCGGCCGGCGCGGGTGATTCCGATCACCGAAGTGCCGGCTGACGAATCAGACCTGTACGCGGCGCGCAAGAAGATCCAGCCGCGCAGCATCAAGGGGCGTTTCAATTCGCTGCGCTGGGCCATGGTATGGATCACCCAGCTGGTGTTCTACGGCCTGCCCTGGCTGCCATGGAACGGTCGCCAGGCGGTGCTGTTCGATCTGGTGGAACGCAAGTTCTACATCTTCGGGCTGGTACTGTGGCCGCAGGACGTGGTGTATCTGACGCTGCTGCTTATCATCAGCGCGCTCGGATTGTTCCTGGTCACCGCCGTGGCGGGTCGCGTGTGGTGCGGCTACGCCTGTCCGCAATCGGTCTACACCGAAATCTTCATGTGGATAGAACGTCACGTCGAAGGCGACCGATCGGCGCGCATGAAGCTGGACGCCGCGTCGATGAGCCTGTCCAAGTTCGGCCGCCGGCTCGCCAAACACGGCATCTGGGCGGCGCTGGCGCTGTGGACCGGCTTCACGTTTGTCGGCTTCTTCTCGCCCATCCAGGAACTGGCGGCCGAAGTCGGCAGCTTCGGACTGGGCCCCTGGGAAGCCTTCTGGATGCTGTTCTACGCGGCCTTCACCTATCTGTTCGCGGGCCACATGCGCGAACAGGTGTGCAAGTACATGTGTCCTTATGCGCGCTTCCAGGGTGTCATGTTCGACCCGGACACACTGATCGTCAGCTACGACGCTAACCGCGGCGAGCCGCGCGGCAGCAAGAAGAAGGCGAAGGAAGGCCAGCCGGTCGGCGACTGCGTCGATTGCGACTGGTGCGTGCAGGTCTGTCCGACCGGCATCGACATCCGCAACGGCCTCCAGTACGAGTGCATCGGCTGCGCGCTGTGCATCGATGCGTGCGATCAGGTGATGGACAAGGTCGGCAGGCCGCGCGGGCTCATCGCCTATTCGACCGAACGCGCCCAACTGGCCGGCAAGCCTGCGCATGAAGGCTGGCGCGAAGTGCTTGCACATGTCCTCCGTCCGCGCGTCATCCTGTACACCAGTCTGCTGCTGTTCATCGTGTCCGGCTTCGCGTGGGCGCTGCTGACCCGCACACCGGTCAAGATGAACGTGATGCGTGACCGCGCGTCGCTTGCGCGCGAAGTCGAAGGTGGCAAAATCGAAAACGTGTACCAATTGCGGGTGATGAACACTTCGGAATCGCCGCGTCGTTTTGTACTTGACGTCGAAGGCCTGCCGGGCGCCACCCTGCCCGGGCTGCGCGAGATCGAAGTCGAAGCGGCTGGATCGCGCGATGTTGCGCTGCGCGTGCAGGTCGATGCCGATTCGCTCGCGCCGGGTTCGCATACCGTTTATTTCAATCTGCAGGCGGTCGATGCCCCCGATGTACGGGTGCATGAAAAGTCGTCCTTTCTGCAACCGAGGTGACCATGTCAGACAATTCGACACTGCCGCTTCCCTGGTATCGCCACCGCTGGCCCTGGCTGCTGATGCTCGGACCTGTCACCGTGATCGTGGCCGGCGTCATCACGACCTGGCTGGCGGCCACCGGCAATACCGCGCTGGTCGCGGACGATTACTACAAGCAGGGCCTGACGATCAACCGCACGCTGGAACGCGAGCGGCGTGCCGACGAACTCGGCGTGAAGGTGGCGATCGCCGTAACGCCCAAGGGTGATGGAACGATGCGGCTCGACATCCAGTTGTCGATGGACGATCCTGCGAAGCTGCCCGGTCGCCTGCGGATCTTTCTTGCGCACCCCACGCGCATCGAACTGGATCGCGAACTGCTGTTTGACGGCGTGGGTGGCCTCTACTCGGGTGTCGTGCAGGATCTTGCACCGACGCACTGGAAGCTGGTGATCGAAGACGATGTACGCGACTGGCGGCGTCAGGATTCGCTCCTGCTCGACGCGGGGAAGAACCGTGGCTGATGCGATCAACGACGACGATCCGCACGACACCCACCGCACGCCGGGCGGTGCAGCGCGGTTGTTCGCGCTGGTGTCCTGGCCCTCGTTTCTGGTCGCCGCGGTCGCCGAACTGGTGTTCTTCAGCGTCATCAATCCGCAGGAACTTTACCTTCTCGGCGAGCCGGTCGGCTTCTCGCCGGTAGCGACCTATTCGATCGGGTTCTTCGGCTTCTGGGCGGTCACCGGCGCATCCAGCCTGATGACGGCCTGGCTGGCGGAAAAGCTGCCGGCGCGCTGATCGCGTGCTGCAGGAAGCGGGCGTCGCCGCCCGCCACTGCTGCGCTCAGCGATAGACCAGCACCGGTATCTTCGAATTCGACAGCACCTTCTGCGTGACACTGCCCAGCAGCAGGCTGGCCAGCCCGCGCCGGCTGTGCGAACCCATGAAGATCACGTCGGCCTTGCGCGACAGACCGACCTCGATGATCGCCTTGTGCGGCTCGTCCTGCGTCACCGCAATGCTGTCGACGGTGACGCCGGCGGCTTCAGCCTCGGCTCGCGCCGATTGCAGGATGCGGTCGGCGTGCGTGCGCATGGCGTCGGTGAAGTCGTTCGGCGCGATCGGATCGATGCTCTCCTCGTCCGCCTCGCTGTGCAGCAGCGATACCGGGTAATCCTTCATCACGTACAGGAAGGTGACCTGGCCCGATACATCTCTGGCAAAGCAGATGGCGTGCGTCACCGTAGCCTTTGAAAGGTCTGAACCATCGACCGGCACGAGTATGTGGCGAAACATCCTGGATGACTCCTCTGAGTATTGTTTGACCGGCTACCGCCACGGCACCCGGTCGGTTTGAACGCACGGCCTCTGCGGGCCGTTGCGTTCCGTCGACGCGCTGATCGGGTACCGGAACGCAGTACCACAAAGAAAAAGCCGGACGTGCAATCAAGCACCTCCGGCTTTCGCCCGCGCGGGAAGTGCGTCAGACCGCGTAGGTCTTCAGGCGCCTCGAAAAGTCCTGCAGCTGCTTGATGCCGCTGGACTCTGCGCGAGCACACCAATCCTGCAACTGCTTCAACAGCTGTTCGCTCGACGCAGTGGAACGTGCCCAAAGCGCAATCAGTTCCTGACGCATCGTGTGCACCGTTTCCAGTCGGCTGCTGTGTGCAAGCACGGATGCCATTTCGGCGTCGTCGCTTGCCGGCTGCGCGTTTTCACCGCGACTGAGCCAGCGCTTGAAGCGGTGATAGCGGTCACCATCGGCCAATGCCGCATGCGAGGTACGCAGCTTTTCCACCTCTTCGGCGTAGATCGAACGCAGCGACTTCATGTAGCGGGTCATCACATCGTAACGATGCGTGATGATGGCTTCAAGCGTCTGGGTATCCACCACGTCGCGGGCCTGGAAGCGTGGCTGCGGAATGGTTTTCTTGGCCTTGGCCAGCCCCATGATTTCGAGGATGCGGATGTACATCCAGCCGATATCGAACTCGTACCACTTCGACGACAGCTTGGCCGACGTGGCGAAGGCGTGGTGATTGTTGTGCAGTTCCTCGCCACCGATCAGGATGCCCCAGGGCGAAATGTTGGTCGCCGCGTCGCTGCAGTCATAATTGCGATAGCCCCAGTAATGGCCGAGACCATTCACGACGCCAGCCGCCCAGATCGGGATCCAGGCCATCTGCACGGCCCAGATGGTCAGGCCGAGCGGGCCGAACAGGATCACGTTGGTGATCAGCATCAGGCGGATACCCAGCCCGGAGTGGCGCGTGTACAGGTTGCGCTCGATCCAGTCGTCCGGCGTGCCCTGGCCGTAGCGCGCCATGGTTTCCTTGTTCTTCGCCTCGAGGCGGTACAGCTCGGCGCCTTCGGTCAGCACCTTCTTGATGCCCAGAACCACCGGGCTGTGCGGATCTTCGGGGGTTTCGCACTTGGCGTGGTGCTTGCGGTGGATGGCCGCCCACTCCTTGGTCACCATGCCGGTCGTCATCCACAGCCAGAAACGGAAGATGTGGCTGGGCAGCGGATGCATTTCAAGCGCACGGTGCGCCTGGTGGCGGTGCAGGTAGATCGTGACGCCCGCGATCGTGAGGTGGGTAAACGCCAGCGCCACAACGATGTAACCCCACCAGGGCAGATCAATCAAGCCATTTAACATTCAGGTCTTTCTCGGTAAAGCAAAGGTCAAGCCCCGGATTCTACGCGAGCCGGGCCCGCGGTCAATTTGCGCCGCGTCAAGTGTTTGTGACATCGACCGGCGGGGCCGACGGGTTCGGATCACCCATGATCCTAAGTTCGCGTTGCGGGAACGGTATTTCAATGCCTGCAGCACGGAATCGTTGCAGTATTTCGAGCTGGATGGCCGAGCGCAGTCCGAGCGCACCCCCTTCCGGATCGGCGATCCAGATACCCAGCTCGAGATTGATGCCCGAGTCGCCGAAGGAATGGAGAAAGGCCGCCGGGGCGGGCGACTTCAACACCCGCTCCTGGGTCAGTGCGGCGTCCTGCAGAATGGCCAGTGCGCTCGGTACATCATCGCTGTAACTGACCTGTACCGCGATGGCGATGCGTACCTGCCGGTCAGAAAGGCCTTCGTTCTGCACCACCGAACTGATCAGCAGTTCGTTCGGGATGATGGATTCGACACCCGACAGGCTGCGCACGACGGTGTAGCGCGTGGTGATCTGGGTGACCTGGCCACGGTCGGTACCGACCGAAATCAGGTCGCCGATGCGGATCGACCGGTCGAGCAGCAGGATGAAGCCCGATACGTAATTGGCCATGATCTTCTGCAGACCGAAGCCCAGACCCACGCCGAGCGCGCCGCCGAACACCGACAACGCGGTGAGGTCGATGCCGACCAGCGGCAACGTGATGATCAGCCCGAGAAACACCAGCACGACCTTGGCCACCCGCGCCAGCACGATGCGCAGATTGCTGTCGATCGGCGCACGCATCAGCTTGCGCTCGACCGAACCCGACAGCCAGACCGACGCGATCAGCGTCATCAGCACCCAGGCGCTGCCCTGCAGCAGCGTCCACATGGTCAGCTTCTGCTTGCCCAGCGTGATCTTCTGGCTGTCCAGCCAATCGATGACTTCGGGCAGGATTTCCAGCGCGTGCATCGCCCAGGCGGTCCAGATGGCCAGCACGATCAAGACCTCGAACGTGCTCAGCCAGCCGGCGGGCGAAAACACCTGGCGCAGTGCATACACAATGAGCCGGATCACGCCCATCGCCACCAGCATCGCGATCACCAGATGCATCAACACCGGCGTCTGGTGCAGCAGGGCGAACGCACCGCGCGCCAGCGCAAGCAGCAGGATGCCGGCCAGCGGGAACATCAGCCGCTGCAGCCCGGCCCGGCCCAGCCGCGCCGCGTTGCTCAGTACCTCGTTGCCGTTGGCAAGCGTTTCGGCACGCTGGCGCCGGATCATGTGACGCGCGAACAGGCCGGCCAGCACGAGACAGGCTGCAATAACCCCCAGCTCCAGTCGCGTGCTGTCGAGCGCCAGCAACGCCATCAGTGCGTCGAATGACAGGTTGTTCATGAGGGTCAGGGGGTTACGGCTTCACCGCGCAGGGTTTCCTGCACCGCATCGGCAAAGCTGACCGACTGGGCGCGGTGGCGCTTCCAGTTCTGCATATATGAAGCAGCGAGCGCGCGCTGGCCGCTCAGCACCAGCACGTTCTCAGCGTTCTTCGACTTGCCCGCAACGCTGAAGTTGTAAGAGCCGGTCACCACCACCGGCTCCTTGCCGTCCGGGTCGATGATCATCACCTTGCTGTGCGCCGCGCTGTAGGCACCATCCAGCCACAGCGGCACGCCGTGGCCGGCGACCCGGGGCAGCGCGCTGTATTCGTCCTTCAGCACCTTTTCGCGATCGGCGATCACTTCGACCTTGATGCCGCGTTCGTGTGCCGCGATCAGCGTCTTGGCGATCTGCCGGCTGGTCAGCATGTAGGCCTGCACGTAAACGGCCTGTTTGGCACCGTCGATCTGGTCCATGACCAGCCGTTCGACGTCGTCCCACGGTGCGAAACCGACTTCGACCTTGCCTTCGGCCGGCAGCGCAGGACCCGCCTGCACGGTGCCGCCTGCCAGCAGTCCAACGACCAGCAGGGCAGCGACCAGAGTGGGCGCGCGCAGTTCAGGCTTCATCGACCGTCTCCGGGGTGGTGGCTGCGCTGTCCGGAGCGCGCCGCTCCATCACCGCGGCGTAGAAGCCGTCGGTGCCATGGACGTCGGGGCGCAGTTCGAGATCCATGCCGGTGTCCAGATCGATCCGGCCGGCGGCGAGGATTTCGTTTGCCGGCAAGCGTACGAAGTCCGGATGGCTGGCCAGGAAGGTGTCGATCACGCCGCGGTTTTCCGCGTCGAGCAGGCTGCAGGTCGCATAGACGAGACGACCGCCGGATTTCACCAGCCGCGCCGCGCCGGCCAGAATGGCACCCTGCTTGACCACCAGCTCCTCGACTGCGGTCGGCGTCTGCCGCCATTTCAGATCCGGATTGCGGCGCAGCGTGCCCAGACCGGAGCAGGGCGCATCGACCAGTACACGGTCGATCTTGCCGGCCAGTCGCTTCACCTTGATGTCGTTCTCGCTGTCGATCAGCACCGGGTGGATGTTGGACAGGCCGGAACGCGCGACCCGCGGGCGCATCTTGATCAGCCGCTTTTCCGACACATCGAAGGCGTACAGCCGACCGGTCGAACGCATCATCGCGCCCAGCGCCAGCGTCTTGCCGCCGGCGCCGGCACAGAAATCGACCACCATTTCGCCGCGCTTGGGCGCGAGCAGCAGCGCCAGCAGCTGACTGCCTTCGTCCTGCACCTCGATGATGCCCTTCTCGTACAGCGGGTTCTTCGTCAGAGAAGGACGTTCGCCCAGACGCAGCGCCCAGGGCGAAAAGCGCCCCGGCGTCACCGTCAGACCGTTGTTGGTGAGCGTCGCGGTGACCGCGTCGATGTCGCTTTTCATCAGATTCACGCGCAGGTCGAGCGGCGCCTGCGTGTTCAGCGCACGCGCCAGCGACAGCAGCGACGCTTCGTCCATCTGCGTCAGCAGGCGCTCGATCACCCAGTCCGGCAGGTCGGTGCGCTCGCCCAGCGACAGTTCGGTGTCGGCGGTCGGCGCCAGCGTTTCCAGCCATTGCGCTTCGTTGCGCGAAATCAGCGGCGCGAGAAACTTGTGTCCGAGACCTTCGATGCGGGCCAGCGCGGTGATCAGCAGCTTGCGCGCACCTGCGTTTTCGCCCGCCACGGCCCGCAGCCAGCGCAGCCGGCGCAGCACCAGATAGGCGTGCTCGGCGACAAAGGCGCGCTCGCGCGACTGCAGCGCGCGCTGATCGCGAAAGTGCGCAGACAGCACGCTGTCGGCGGTGTGTTCAAAGCGCAACATCCGGCTCAGGACGTCGGCGGTACTGTCTATCAGTTTTTCGGTCGGTTTCATCGCAGGTAGGGGTTGGCGGGTTCTTTCGCCGGCTCATATCGGGGTGGCGGAACGACCGGATCGCCGAAGGGCGCAGTCGTTCCGGCGGCGGCGCCGGCAGTGCCGGCACGCAGGCTCAGGTTTTCATACTCGATCAGGCGCACGCGCTGGTCGTACACATCGCCCTTGCGATCGGTGAAGCGGATCAATACCGGCAGCCAGCGCAGATTCGGTGCCAGCCAGACTTCAATCTGGTTGTCGCCGGCCTGGGCGCGCGCCTGCAGCCGCTTGACCAACTGCCGTCCGACGGCGGTATCGAGGCTGCCGAGCTCCGGGTCGGCCACGAACCAGCGCGGCGTGAAGCGCTTGCCGGTGGCCAGCGTGAAATCGAAGTCGCCACCGTATTGTGCCCGCCAGATGATTTCCAGCCACAGGCTCAGCATGTCCTGCGCACCGGCCGACAGCGCATGGTCCGACTGCTTGGTGCCGGCGCGCAGCATAACCCGATTGCCGTCCCAGTCGAACACCACCTCCTCCTCGGTCGCCTTGCCCTGTGTCGCTCGCGACACATAGCGCAGCGGCTTCAGACCTTCCGCCGTCACTTCGCCGATGCTGCGCTGTTCAACGCGCAGCGGCTTGAGCAGGCCGGCCAGACCGGTCGTTTCGGTGACCTGATCCATCTGGTAGTCACTGCCGTCGTGCACCCAGTGATAGCGGGTTTCGCCAATGGCCAGTTCGCCCCGGAACACCTCGAATTCCAGTTTCGCCTCGCTCACTACGGCGCGCTGCGGCGTCAGGCTGGCCGTCTCGTCGCGGTCGGGCAGGGCGCCTTCGGCGATCGCCCGGTCCAGCAGTTCGCGATCGCCAATGGCGTCCGTCCTTTCCCCGTCAGCCGTAAACGGATCGTCGCTCGGCACGGGTTGCGGTGGCACCTCGGGCTCAGGCTCGGGCAGCGCCACCGGCTCGGGGTTCGGGCTGCGCGGCCTTGGTGGGCGCTTCGGGGCTGGCACCGGGGCAGGCGTCGCATCGGCTACCGGTGATGGCGTCGGCACAACTTTCGGAGGCGGCGGGGCGGGCGGTGCAATCAGCGCCGCGCGTATCGTGCGGCGCTCGTCCGGCAGGCGCTCGTGATCGAAGCTGCGCAGCCCGCCGGCCAGCAGAAGGTGCAGCAGCACCGAAACGGCCAGTGCGAAAAGCAGCCGGGATCGGTTCAGCGGTTCAGACATCCGCGCTCGGAACGCACAGCGCGGCGCTGTCCGGCGCGGCGTCGCCGCGCAGCACGGCACGGCCGTCGTGCAGGGCGAGCCGGCCGTCGACAAACCAGCGCACCACCTGCGGGTACAGCCGGTGCTCCTGCACCAGCACACGTGCGGCCAGCGTGAGTTCGGTATCGCCGGCCAGCACCGGCACCGCCGCCTGCGCGATGATCGGTCCGCCGTCGAGTTCGCCGGTCACGAAATGCACCGTGGCGCCGGCCACCCGGCACCCAGCCTCGATGGCGCGCCGGTGCGTGTGCAGCCCGGTGAAGGCGGGCAGCAGCGACGGGTGGATGTTGATCATGCGGCCGCGATAGTGCTCGACGAAGCCGGGCGTCAGGATGCGCATGAAGCCGGCGAGCACGACCAGATCGGGGGCATGGCGATCGATGCAGGCGGCCAGCGCCGCGTCGAACGCGGCGCGGTCGGCGTAGGCGGTGTGATCGACCACCTCGGTCGCGATGCCGCGGTCGCGCGCATAGGCGAGGCCGGCCGCGTCAGGCCGGTTGCTGATCACCGCACGGATGTCCGCCGGCAGGCCGGCGTCGATGATGGACCGCATATTGCTGCCGCGTCCGGAAATGAGGATGACGACGGATGTCATTCGGGGCTGTCGGTAGGAGGGGGTCGGTGACGGATTATCGCCGCCCGGCCGGGTGACTGCCTATCTGACCGGCAGGAATACCGCAGTTGCGAGCGATTGCAGGATGCGCGTCACCACGCGCCGGTTCTTGTCGGCAACGATCTGCGAACTCATGTCCAGCCAGCCGATCATCTTGCCCATTTCGCGCTCGAAACTGAGATTGCGCACACCGTCGGCGCCGATTTCGTTCGACAGCAACAGCAATTCGCCGGCGGCATCACGCGATTGCGCAAGCTTCCACGCCGAAATCTCGACGTTGCGCGCGCAGTTCGACAGCGCCTGCGGATCGAGTTCATCCATGATGAACAGTTCGGTCCGGTCGGCCCACGCGGTCTGGATCATGCCGCCCATGCCGACGATAAGCGCCGCCACCCGGTCGCCCGCAAAATCGGCCGAAAAGGCCAGCCGCATCACCTCGATGTCGCGCTTGCCGTCGAATTCCGCCAACGCCCAGCCGCGGTCGGCGTTGAACAGTCTGGCCAGTGCTTCTTCACGACTGTTCAGCCCGGCGCGCCGCCATTCGCGCGGGTTGCGCCGGTACAACTTGTCGGCCAGCCGTTCCAGGCTGGCAAATATTTCCCGGTGATGCGCTTCGAGTACCCGGTCGATATCACTTTTAACAATCTGTTTAGGATGCATGGAATCGGCCACTGGCGCCGGTTTCTGGCCGGTACTGCCACAGCCCGTGATCCAGTTGGCTATCGCGGCGCAACACAGCACGCGCACAATCGTTTTGCAGGCTGTCGCAGGGTCTGTTCTCATTTGATTCGTACGTTACGCGTGCAGCCAGCGCGTCGCAGGGCAAGGCGCACCAACGCCGCCTGACTGGCCGTCAGGCCAGGTGGTGCAACGCGGACATATGGCGCGCTGGCTGCGCGCCCTGAGGGTTGTCCTCGGGCTGCCCGCGCACTGCGTTGCACTCCTTGTCGAGACGGCAGGTCTCGACTGCGTCGCGCGCCTTGTTCGCGGCCAGCCCAAGGGCAACGTGACGCACGAATCAAACGAGAACAGACCCTGGCATTCATGACCGACAGCGTACGACAACCCGGGCCCGGTTTGGGCGCGCGCCGCAGCCGTGGTGCGCGGACGAGCAAGACCCAGAACCTCCGCAAATCAGCCATGAAGATGGAACAACTCGAGCGCGTGCGCGCTCCGGGCGTCAAGGCAGGCAGTCGTCGTTTCGGCCGGTTGCTGCGCACCCTGATGCGGGCCGACCACGGCGGCGTGCTGCTCTGTGGTGGGCGCGACGTGCAGTGCGATGCACTGGCGATGGCGCTCGCCCGTCTGCGCGATCAGCCGTTGATGCGCGTCGAGCTCGAGGCGGCCAACGACGAGCCGATCAGCGCCGAACAGTGGCGTCCGTCGCTGCAGCAGGCGCGTCGGCAGGCTGCGCTGCTCTATCTTCATCTGGGCGATGGCGCCGAGGGCGCGTTCGGCCGGGCAAGCGGCGGGGTGGCCAGCCTGCGCGCCGAGCGGCTGCTGGCCGATGTGCAGCGTGCCGGTGTCGTGGTCATCGTGGCCGGCGCCGAACGCTACAGTTTCGCGCTTGAAGCGTGCTGGCCGCGCATCAGACTGGATTTCCCGAAGCCGGCCCGAACTTTGCGCGCACCCATGCGACTACCAGGGGTGCAAGCGATATCGCGATGATTGCCAGAATCACCAGCGTCAGGTTTTCCTTCACCCACGGCAGGTTGCCGAACCAGTAGCCGGCCAGCGTCAGCGACACCACCCAGATGATGGCGCCCGTGACGTTGAACATCGCGAAGCGCGGGTAGCTCATCTGCGCCACACCGGCCACAAACGGCGCAAAGGTGCGGATCAGCGGCATGAAGCGCGCGATGATGATGGTTTTGCCGCCGTGCCTTTCGTAGAACGCATGCGTGCGGTCGAACGCCGTGCGGTTGAAAAAACGCGAATTTTCCCACTTGAATACCCGCGGGCCGCACCAGGCGCCCACCGCGTAATTCACCGCGTCGCCCAGCACGGCCGCAATGATCAGCAGCACGATCAGCAGGCCGATGTGCATGCCGCCTGCTGCTGCGATCGCGCCGGCGACGAACAGCAGCGAATCGCCGGGCAGGAAGGGCGTCACCACCAGACCGGTTTCGCAGAACACGATCAGGAAGAGGATGGCGTACACCCAGGCGCCGTACTGGGTGACCAGCATGGCCAGATACTTGTCCAGGTGCAACATGATGTCGATGAAGGTGGTGAGCAGTTCCATGGTGCGTCGCGCTGAAATCGAGCCCGGATGATAGCGGATGCCTGTGACGGCCCGTAAAATCGTCGCCCGACCCTGTTTTCTGCCTGCGCATGCCTTTGATCCAGCTGCTGCCCGACCTCTTGATCAGCCAGATTGCCGCCGGCGAAGTGGTCGAGCGCCCCGCGTCGGTGCTGAAGGAATTGCTGGAGAACAGCCTCGACGCCGGCAGCCGCGACATCCGTGTGCAGCTGGAAGCCGGCGGCGTGAAGCGCCTGCGGGTGGCCGACGACGGCTGCGGCATGCCGCCCGAAGACCTTCCGCTTGCCCTCGCCCGCCATGCCACATCGAAAATCGCTTCGCTGGACGATCTCGAAGCGGTCGCCACCATGGGCTTCCGCGGCGAGGCGTTGGCGTCGATTGCGAGCGTGGCGCGCGTGGGGATCACCAGCCGGCAGACCGGCGCTGCGCACGCTTGGCGCATCGATGCCGGTGGCGCGCCGGAACCGGCCGCACTGGACAACGGCACCGTGGTCGATGTGGCCGACCTCTATTACAACACCCCGGCGCGGCGCAAATTCCTGCGCACCGAACAGACCGAATATGGTCACTGCGACGACGTATTCCGGCGCATTGCGCTGTCGGTACCGCAGGTCGCCTTCCAGCTGCAGCACAACGGTCGCGTCACGCAGCGGCTGCCCGCGTCCGACATGGCGAGCCGCGTGCGCGCGCTGCTTGGGGACGAATTCATGCAGCACGCTCGCCCGGTCGAGGCGGTTGCCGGCCCGGTGCGCATTGTGGGCTTCGTCGCGCAGCCCGCTTTTTCGCGTGCCGGGCGCGACGCCCAGTACAGCTTCGTCAATGGCCGTTTCGTGCGCGACCGCCTGCTCGCGCATGCACTGCGCGAGGCCTACGCCGACGTGCTGCACGGCGCGCGTCACCCGGCTTACGTCGTGTTCATCGAACTCGACCCGCGCGCCGTCGATGTGAACGTGCACCCGGCCAAGACCGAAGTGCGCTTTCGCGACGCGCGCGGCATTCACCAGTTTGTGTTCCATGCGGTCGAGCGCGCGCTGGCGTTGTCAACGCAGGCGACTGAAGCCGTCCACGCGTCCGCGCAGGCCGATTTGCCCGACGTCTCCAGACAGTTGTCGTCGCAGTCCGGCTGGCCGATGCAGCAGGGCATGGGTGTCGAACAGCCGCTGGCACGCTACTTCGATTTCGTGCGCCACGATGCGACGCCGGCCGCTGCACACCCGGTCGCCGGCGGTCTGCCGGACCCTTCGTCGGAAGCCGGTCCGCCACTCGGTTTCGCGATTGCCCAACTGCAGGGCGTGTATGTGCTGGCGCAGAACAGCGCTGGCCTCGTGCTGGTGGACATGCACGCGGCGCACGAACGCATCCTGTACGAACAGTTGAAGAAGGTGCTCGAAGGCGCGCCGGCGGTGCAGCGGCTGCTCATTCCGGCCGTGCTGTCGATGAGCGCACGCGAAGTGGCGACCGCCTTCGAATACGCCGACGTGCTGGATAAGTTGGGCTTCGACATCGGTCAGGCCGGGCCGAACGAGTTGATGGTGCGTGCCGTGCCGGCGCTTCTCGCGCGCGCCGACACCGCGGCGCTGTTGCGCGCACTGCTGGAAGAATTGCGCGAGGCGCCAGCCAGCCAGGTGGTCGAGCGCCGGCGCAACGAACTCCTGGCCACGATGGCCTGCCACGGCGCGGTGCGCGCCAACCGTCTGCTGGCGCTGCCGGAAATGAATGCGCTGCTGCGCAACATGGAAGCCTGCGAGCGCGCCGACCAGTGCAATCACGGCCGGCCGACCTGGGTGCAGCTCACCATGAGCGAACTGGACCGCCTGTTCATGCGCGGCCGCTGACGTGCAGCCCTTCTCCGTGTCGGCCGCTTCCGCCTCGCCGGTGCTGGTGCTGCTCGGCCCCACGGCCAGCGGCAAGACCGCAGCGGTCGCGCGCATCGCGCGCGTGCTGCCGATCGAACTGGTCAGCGTCGATTCGGCGCTGGTGTTTCGCGACATGGACATCGGCACCGCCAAGCCGACGCCGGACGAGCGTGCGCTGTGCCCGCACCATCTGATCGACATCGTGTCGCCGCAGGAAGCCTATTCGGCCGCGCGCTTTGCCGCCGACGCGCGCACGCTGATCGCCGCCATCCAGGGTCGCGGCAACATCCCGCTGCTGGCTGGCGGCACCATGCTGTACATCAAGGCGCTGCGCGACGGCCTGTCCGACCTGCCCGAAGCCGATGCCGATCTGCGCGCCGATATCGACCGCCGTGCGGCAGAGCAGGGCTGGCCTGCTCTGCACGCTGAACTCGCCGCGCTCGACCCGGACGCCGCCGCCCGTCTCAAGCCGACCGATGCGCAGCGCATCCAGCGCGCGCTGGAAATCGTCACGCTGACCGGCCGGCCGCTGGCCGAAAGCTACGCGCGGCGTGAAGTCGATGCGCCGCTGCCGCAGATGACCGTGCTGTCGCTCGAACCATCGGATCGCGCCTGGCTGCACCGGCGCGTCGAGGCGCGCTTCGACGCAATGCTGGCGCAAGGGCTGGTGGATGAAGTGCGCAGGCTGCGCGAAAAGTACGCGCTCGACGCCGGTATGCCGTCGATGCGGTGCGTCGGCTACCGGCAGGTGTGGAATTACCTCCAAGGCGACATCGACGCCGCAGCGATGCGCGACACCGGCATCTACGCCACCCGCCAGCTCGCCAAACGCCAGATTACGTGGCTGCGTTCGATGTCCATCGACCAGCGCATCGATTGTTGCCGCGCAGACGCAGTCGTGCAGGTGATGGATGCCTTTGCAGCGCGAGCGGGGTGACGGGTTGGCGGAGTGTGGGTGTTGGGCATCGCTGCG
>NZ_JAUYRO010000098.1 GCF_030696805.1 Methyloversatilis sp.
GCCACCGGGGTCGGCTGGGTCTATCAGTACGTGGTGATCGCCAAGGACAAGACGCTGGCCGAACTGCGCACGCTGCAGGACTGGTATTTGCGCTACCAACTGACCAAGGCGCACGGCGTCGCCGAAGTCGCATCGATCGGCGGCTTCGTTCAGACCTATCAGGTCACCGTCGACCCGGTGAAACTGCGTTCCTACGGCATTCCGCTGATGAAGGTGGCGCAGGTGATCCGCGACTCGAACCGCGATGTCGGCGGACGCGTCGTCGAGATGGCCGAAACCGAGTACATGGTACGCGGCAAGGGCTACCTGCGCGGTAAGAGCGACCTCGAAACGCTGGTCCTCAAAAGCGACAAGGGCACGCCAGTGCTGATCCGTGACATCGCTCGCGTCGAATTGACGCCCGACGAACGGCGTGGCCTGACCGAACTCAACGGTGAAGGCGAAGTTGTGTCGGGCATCGCCATGGCGCGATATGGTGCCAACGCGCTGGAAGTCATCCACAATCTAAAAACCCGGATAGCCGAAATCGGTCCCGGCTTGCCTGAGGGCGTCACGGTACAGACGGTGTACGACCGTTCCGAACTGATACACAACGCCATCGACACGTTGAAACGGACGCTGATTGAGGAAGCGATCATCGTTGCACTGGTCTGCATCGTCTTCCTAATGCACGTTCGTAGCGCTCTGGTCGCCATCCTGATGTTGCCGGTCGGCGTGCTGATCGCTTTCATCGCCATGCGCTCGTTAGGCATGAACTCCAATCTGATGAGTCTGGGAGGCATCGCCATCGCCATCGGCGCAATGATCGATGCTGCCATCGTGATGATCGAGAACGCCCATAAGCACCTGGAGCGCCTGCCCGAGGAGCACACCAAGGCCGAGCGCGCCGACGCCATGCTCGCCGCCTGTAAGGAAGTCGGCCCAGCGCTGTTCTTCTCGCTGCTCATCATCACGGTTTCCTTCCTCCCGGTGTTCGCGCTGGAAGGCCAGGAAGGGCGGCTTTTCTCGCCGCTCGCCTTCACCAAGACCTTCTCGATGGCCGGCGCCGCGCTGCTTTCGGTGACACTGGTGCCTGTCCTGATGATGCTGTTCATCCAAGGCAAGGTCATGCCGGAAGCGAAAAATCCGGTGAATCGTTTCCTGATCTGGGCCTATCGGCCGATCATCGTCGGCGTCATGCGCTGGAAGAAAATGACCATCGTTGCTGCCGTCGTTGCCTTGGTGGCCTCTATTTACCCAGCCTCTCAACTCGGCTCGGAGTTCATGCCGACGCTCAACGAAGGCACCTTGCTCTACATGCCGGCTTCGCTGCCCGGCATGTCGATCACCAAGGCTGCCGAGTTGATGCAGACGCAGAACAAGATCATCAAGAGCTTCCCCGAGGTCGCTTCGGTCTATGGCAAGGCCGGGCGCGCCAATACGGCGACCGATCCGGCGCCGACCGAGATGTTCGAGACGGTGATCAACCTGAAGCCGGAATCCGAATGGCGCCCGGGCCTGACCACCGACAAGTTGATTGCCGAACTCGACAAGGCCCTGCAATTCCCCGGCGTCGCCAACTCCTGGACGATGCCGATCAAGGCCCGCATCGACATGCTGTCCACCGGCATTCGCACGCCGATCGGCATCAAGGTCTTCGGCAAGGATCTCGGTGAGATGGAAAAAGTGGCCAAGGAAATCGAGGCCGTGGTCAAAGCCGTGCCCGGCACGACCAGTGCCTTCGCCGAGCGCATCACGGGCGGTTTCTATCTCAATATCGAACCGGACCGCGAGCAACTGGCGCGCTACGGCCTGGCCATCGGCGACCTGCAGGATGTGATCGGCACGGCGCTGGGCGGTGAGATGGTGACCACCACGGTCGAGGGGCGGGAACGTTTCGGTGTCACCGTGCGCTACCCGCGCGAATTGCGCTCCGATCCGCAGCAGATCGCCCGCGAAGTGCTGATCCCGACCATGGACGGGGCGATGATTCCGCTCGGGCAACTGGCCAAGGTCGTTGTCGCCAAGGGCGCACCCAGCATCCGTACCGAAAACGCCCTGCTCTCCGCCTATATTTATGTCGACATCCGCGACCGCGACATTGGCAGCTACGTGGCCGACGCCAAGAAAGCGGTCGCCGAACAGGTCAAGTTCCCACCCGGCTACTACGTCACCTGGAGCGGCCAGTTCGAGTATATGGAACGGGCTATCGAGAAAATGAAGATTGTCATCCCTGTGACGTTGTTGATCATCTTCCTGCTGCTTTACCTGAACTTCAAGCGACTGACAGAAACCTTGATTGTCATGCTGTCGGTGCCGTTTGCGCTGGTCGGCGGGGTCTGGCTGATGTGGTTGCTCGGTTATAACCTGTCCGTCGCCGTCGCCGTGGGCTTCATCGCCTTGGCCGGGGTTGCGGCGGAAACCGGGGTCATCATGCTGATTTACCTCGATCATGCTTGGGAAGAATTGAAGGCCAAACGCCGGACGGAAAATCAGGAGCCAACGCTGCACGATCTCTACGAGGCCATCATGGAAGGCGCCGTGGAACGGGTTCGCCCGAAAATGATGACGGTGGTGGCAATCATGGCTGGCCTGCTACCAATCATGTGGGGGACAGGGACCGGTTCCGAGGTGATGAGCCGCATTGCGGCACCGATGGTCGGCGGGATGATTTCCTCGACGGTACTTACGCTCGCGGTCATCCCGGCTATCTACGCGCTGGTCAAGCAGTGGCGAATGAAACGGGGGATGGAACAATGAGGCGTAAGCGTTTGTTTTGGATTCCTGCATCGTTTCTTGTGGCGCTGCTGCCCAGCCTTGCCCTGGCTCAAGGCTGGAGCATTCCCAAACCCGGCCCCGGCCTAATGCCCAATCCCGTCATGGGCAAGGCGCTGTTCGCCAATCACTGTGCAGGCTGTCATGGCGGCGACTTGAAGGGATCGGAAAAGGGACCGCCCCTGCTGCACAAGATTTATGAGCCGTCACATCATGCCGATGCGGCATTCCAGTTGGCCGTGGCCAACGGTGTGCGGGCCCATCACTGGAAATTTGGCGACATGGCTCCGGTGAAAGGGGTAACGCCCGACGACGTCGCCCACGTCACCGCCTATGTGCGGGCTGAGCAGCGGAAGGTTGGCATCCAATAGCGGATGGTTCGAACAAAGCACTATATGGGGGAAAAATTGTCCAACGAAGATGATTCAATGCGACCGTTTGAGGATGCAGTTGCCATTCTTGTGGTGCTCACCACCGGATTGAGAGACCATCATCGCGATGGCTTTGATGCGGCAAAGGCAGATTTGTTGCTGCTTACGCGAGGCAAGGCATCCGCGCTGGCTTATGTGCGTCGGCTTGTTGCTGCCGAACTGAACTGCCCACATGACCCACAGTGGCGAGTTTCCGCAGCCGAATTCGAGAGGCGGAGGCAACAAGTCTTTCTGGGGCTAAGCGCCCAGACCAAGAAATAATCGCTCTCTGCGAGCAGCACGGCAACAAGCTGACGAAACAGTGACCGGGTTGTAATGCGCCCGTTATGGGCGTGACAGCTACCCACAGGCAAACTCTCCCTACGAGGCAATGGGCCTTGATCGTGCAGCAGGGAGAAAATCATGTCCGTACACAATGCGTTCGCCATCTTCAATGCACCTTCCGACTTCCATTTGGATTTGGTTGCCCGGTTGGTTGGCGTGAATCTCGACTGTTTGGAAAAGATGCTTTCCACACAGATTTCCCCGCTCAAGGAACTCCTTGAGCGAACACCGTCGTTTTCTCTGGGTGAGCCTGGGCAAACAGGGGCATGGTGGGCTGCCGTCGGCTTTTCATCCATCGAGTATTGGAAGGCATGCACCCTCGATAGCTTGGATTACCAACATCGAGTATTGCAGACGCTGGCCCGACATTCGGCAAAGTGAACTTGATGATGTCGTCAAGGCCGGTGCTTTGGCAAGACTCATCCGGGAAGCTCATTGCCTGTACGGAAAAAATCAAGGTGCTCAACGAGAACCTGGATGAACTTCGTCAGGTGGCCCAGGATGCGCTGGAAGACGGAATTCTGATGGGGTGTAGCGAACGGCAATTGCGTGATGCGCTTGCGGAAGCAGTCGGGCATTTGGTGAATCCATATTCAGTCTCGTTTCCTGACAGCAATGTAATCAGCAAGTCACCTTGTTGACAGTGACGGAAGCACAAACTGCAACTGTTCACTCGATTCGGACCGTTTAAATCCCCAAAACTCAGGAGCCAAGATCATGAAAGTTTCCTCCCTCATTGCCGCCGTTCTGTTTGCTGGCACCACGATGACCGGCGTCGTCTTCGCCGACGAAAAGGCCGCCGCCCCGAAGGCCGCCGAGGCCCAAATGGACAAGACCGCGAGCAAGCCGCATTCCCATGTCCAGGAAAAAACCGGCATGCCGCAAAGCATGCCGGATGCCAAGGCCGATAAGCCCAATGCAGCCAAGGATCAGAGCAAGCATTTCCATCCGCGAGATGGGAAGTAAGCGTCCAGCAAAGGCCCCGGAATCGGGGCCTCATCATTTCAGCCATGGATATCCGCAAACCGGCAGAGCACGGCGATCGGTGTGTGTGTCGCACACTGGCGCTGGCGGTCGGCTGTGACCCGAATATACTGAATTACAACTATTGTCGGACGGTGCTTCAGAAACGCTGGATCGTCGAATGCAACCATGGGTGCCTGGCAGAGCCAGCTGTGGCGGACAGCGATCTGAAATGGCATGACGTCGGCCAGATTGATCGTAAGCGTCCGACCGCCCCCGTCTTGCGTTTGAGTGCTCAGCGCGGCGAGTTGATCTCGTCGGCGAATTCGCCCTCGTCCCATGCCTTGCCGATGGCGGCATCCAGACGGATGAGCAGTTGATGCAGGGTTTCGTCCTTGCGCTTGCGCAGCATCGCCAGACAGGTGTGATCGTCGTTGGCGATGGCCACACAGCCGACCGGGCGCATGAGGCCCAAGGTGATCTGGCCTTCGGTCTGGATCAGCGCGTTGAGGTGTTCGAGTGTGGCCAGCGGGTCGCTGGCCGGGTCAGATTTC
>NZ_JAUYRO010000029.1 GCF_030696805.1 Methyloversatilis sp.
CGCCGTAGGTTGGGGTGAGCGTAGCGATGCCCGACAGCACCGTGTCACCCGGCATCGCCGTAGGTTGGGGTGAGCGTAGCGTTGCCCGACAGCACCGTCTCACCCGGCATCGCCGTAGGTTGGGGTGAGCGTAGCGATGCCCAACATCCACCCACGCACTGACTCCCGAAAATGTCCGATAGCTTCCTGTCCGCCAGCATCCTGCTCCTGCTGCTGTTCGATCCGTTCGGCAACGCACCGGTGATGACGGTGCTGATGAAGGACGTGCCGCCGGAGCGTCGACGGCGGGTCATCCTGCGCGAGTGCTTCGCGGCCTGGCTGGCGCTGGTGCTGTTCATGTATGCCGGCGAATCGGTCATGCGCGTGCTGCAGCTGTCGGAAACTTCGCTCGGCATCGCCGGAGGCGTGCTGCTGTTCCTGATCGCGCTGCGCATGATCTTTCACCAGCCGGATGGGGTGTTCGGCGAGTGGTCGGGTGGCGAGCCCTTCATCGTGCCGCTGGCGATTCCGCTGATCGCCGGCCCGTCGGCGATGGCCATGGTGATGCTGCTGGTGTCGCGCGAGCCGGAGCGCTTCTACACGTGGCTGGGCGCGATGAGCGCGGCAATGGCCATCACCACGGTCGTGCTGCTGGCCGCAGGTCCGCTGATCCGCCGGCTCGGCGAGCGCGGCACGGCCGCGCTGGAACGTCTGATGGGGCTGCTGCTGTGCGCGATTTCGATCGAAATGCTGCTGGCCGGCATCCGCAACTTCATCGACACTCTTTGAGACGCCCTGCGTCTCAGACCATCGCATCGATCACGCGCTGTGCCATGCCGCGCGCGATTTCGGTTTCACCGATGACAGTGTGGGTCGCGCCGTGCTTTTCGAGGTGCGCCAGTTCTGCGTCGGTGTAGGCACGCGCGATCACCTCGATGTCCGGGTTGATGCGCCGTGCGTGCTCGATGATCTGGCCGGCTTCCAACGCCCCCGGAATGGCCACCAGCAGGAAACGCGCGCTTTCGATGTGCGCCGCCTCCATCATTCCTGGAGCCGCACCATTGCCGTACAGCGCCGGAATGCCGTCACCGTTCAACGCCTCGACCACTTCCGCATGGTCTTCGATGACGACCACCTTGTGCCCGCTTTCCAGAAGCGCCATCACGATGCGGTGACCGACCTTGCCGAAGCCGACCAGCACGACATGACCTTCGATTGCGGTCGCAGCGGGGATGTCCGGCGCGACCGCGCTCGCGGTGCCTTCGCGCGCTTCCAGCCACGGCTTGAGCCTGTCAAGCGCAACGAACAGCAGAGGATTGAGCAGGATGGAGATGATCGCGCCGCCCAGAATCAGGTCGCGCCCGGTTTCCGGCAGCAGTCCGAGTGACAGACCCAGCGTGGCGAGGATGAACGAAAACTCGCCGATCTGGGCCAGACTGGCCGACACGGTCAGCGCCGTGCTCAGCGGATGGCCGAAGGCTCGCACGATGGCCGCCGCGGCAATCGACTTGCCGATGACGATGATGAAAACGGTGGCGAGCACCAGCAGCGGTTCGCGCACGATGATGGACGGATCGAACAGCATGCCGACCGACACGAAGAACAGCACGGCGAACGCGTCGCGCAGCGGTAGCGACTCCTCGGCCGCGCGATGCGACAGTTCGGATTCGCTGAGGATCATGCCGGCAAAGAAGGCTCCGAGCGCGAACGACACGCCGAACACATAGGCCGAGCCAAGTGCGAAGCCAAGTGCAATGGCCAGCACACCGAGCCGGAACAACTCGCGCGAGCCGGTATCGGCGATGCGTTCCAGCGTCCACGGAATCACCCGGCGTCCGACCACCAGCATGACGACGACGAAAGCGACCACCTTGCCCAGCGTGATGACGAGCGTCTTCAGCAGCGCATCGCCGCTCAACGCATCACCCTGGCCGCCGAGCAGGCCACTGAACGCGGGGATCAGCACCAGGGCCAGCACCATCGCGATGTCTTCGACAATGAGCCAGCCAATGGCGATGCGCCCGCGACGTGTGGTTTCGAGCCGACGCTCCTGCAGCGCAGTCAGCAGCACAACCGTGCTGGCGACCGACAGGGCCAGCCCGAACACGATGCCGGCCCCGACGGTCCAGTCCATTGCCCAGGCCAGTGCCATGCCGAGCAGCGTGGCGATGCCGATCTGCGCGATCGCCCCCGGAATGGCGATGCCCTTCACCGACATCAGGTCCTTCAGCGAAAAATGCAGACCGACCCCGAACATCAGCAGGATGACGCCGATTTCCGCCAGCTCCTGCGCCAGCGCCACATCGGCGACAAACCCGGGAGTGAATGGACCGACCGCGATGCCGGCGACGAGGTAGCCGACCAGCGGCGGCATGCGAAAGCGGTGCGCCAGCGAGCCGAAGATGAACGCCAGTACGAGACCTCCGACGATGGTCGTTATCAGCGGGGTGTGATGGGGCATTTTGCGTGGTGTCCGTTGTTTATCTGCCGACGGATCATGACCGCGCTGCGCATGGATCGTTCGCGCAGCGTTGGAACCAAACGCAAAACGCTAAGGCGACGCGACCCGGGTGCGACAGGCCGCCAAAAAAAATGCCGCGATGCGCGCCGTCAGTTGTCGAGCCCCGAACCGCCCCTGGCGAACACCGCGGCGCCCGTCACCTTGTCGATACCGTTGATGGCACTGTCGAAGGTGTACACCACCCCGGCCCGCTCGGCTGCAGGCCCGGCGAAGAAACCATGGAAGCTGCCGTTCGGTGTGCTGCCGCAGCCGCTGCAGCTGTCGAAGGAGCCGGCGAAGGCTGCCGTACCTGAATTGATGGACCCTGAGCCGGAAACATTGAACGTGACCGCGCTGACGGTGACGCCGAGATCCAGATCAGCCGTGTAGCTGGTGAAGTTGGCGAGCAGCGTACCGCTGACCGCGCCACCCGGCGCGCCTCCCGAAGCAGTCGGCGTCGTTGCACCACTGAGGCTGTAGGTCGCGCTGATGCCGCCGAGTGCTGCCAGATCCGGCGTGGCACGACCGGTGACGTAATGCAGGTCGACGATGGTGTCGCCATCGCACGAGAAACCGTCGCATGACGCGCTGGCCCAGCGGCCCCATCCGATGATGCCGTCCTGTGCTGACTGCGCGACGGTACCCGCAGTCAGCACGCCGCCCTCACCGCTGTCGGCTGACTTGAGTGCGCTTCCTTCGATGACCGTGGCGACACCGGTCAGTGTGACCAGGCCGCCATAGCCGCCGTACTGTTCGGTGTATTGCCCATACACGTAATAACCGTCTCCCGACTGCAGGTCGCCCTGCGGATCCAGCCCGTCCAGCGTGACCAGATCACCGTCGTCGTCGCGTTCTTCGCCGACGAGAAACACGTCGTTGCTCACCGGCGGCTCGACGCCGCCCGACGCGTTCGACGGCGGCGCCGGCGGCAGGTCTGTCTTGACCTCGATGATGATCGGCATCGTGTTCTGGTCGGCCACGTAAGCGCTCTGGCCGTCTTCGACCGTCAGGCATCCGGCTCCGTTGCAGACATCGACGGCGCCATCGCCGGTCGTGACATTGATGCTGTTGCCGTAGGCGACGGAGAATTCGGTGCCGCGGATGCCGATGGTGGCTACCGAGGTGGTGAGCTTGTAATTGCTGCGATTCGCCTTGCCGACCAGCCCGGTGATGGTGCGCAGACCGCCCTTGAGCAGATTGAAGAAGCCGCGGTCCTCCTCTGGCTTGCCGGCGAATGCGTACTGGTCGATACGGAACTGTGTCTGCGGCTGCAGCGATACCAGCGCACCGTCGGTGAAGCGCATCTGGGCACGCCCGCTGCCGGTGTCGATGGTGTCGCCGCTGCCCACCTGCGCCCCGCGCGTCAGCGCGCGGCTGCGTCCATCGGCTGCGACCGCGCGGACTTCGCCGGCGGTGAATTCGACGCGCGCCGCACTGTCGGCATTCACGGTGAGCGGAAATGCGGCCGCCATGGCGAGCACCAGCGGGACTGGCCTGAAAATCCGGTTCATGGCGATCTCCTAGAACGTACGGCGCACGGCGAACTGCGCAACGCCGCGGCGATAATCATTGACACTGAAACTGGAATCGTTGCGCATCAGTGTGACCGACGGCGTCAGCAGCCAGCGCTCGGTCAGCGCGTAGGTCGCGCCGAGCGACAGCGTGGTCAAGTTGTCGTCGCGCACGCGCAGGAACAGTGGATCGGCATTCTCGTAATCACGTGCTTCGTGAGCGAGCGCACCGAACAGCAGCCAGCGCGGATCGAGCGTGTGCTGGGCGCCGACCCGGAAGCCGATGACATCATTGCCGGCGATATTGACGCCGGAAGGCAGATCGTTGCGACCGTTCTCGCTGCCCAGATAGAAACTGCCGAACAGCATCGTCTTGCCACCCTGCAGCACATGGGCGTGGCCGACGCCATAGATGTTGCGATTGACGTCGCGCACGTCGTTGCTGTCATCGTAGCGCAGGCGTACATGCTGCATGAATGCGGTCGTCTGGTTGCGCGCATTGTGCGTGTGCTGCCACTGCAGGCTCAGGCCGGTGTAGTCGCGCAGCTTGTCGTTGTCGACCTCGAAGATGCCGCCCTGCAACGCAGCGGTGACGCGGTTGGCGCCACGCGTCCAGGCGACGCCTGCATTGCCGTCGACGGCCGTCGTGTCAAAGCGCGATTCACCACCATTGAATCGACCGGCCCCGGACACGCCACCCACCACCGCCCACTCGCGACCGACCGGAATGCGCGCATTGAAGCCGCCAGCAAGCGACGAGAACCAGGCGTCGCGGCTGCGGCTGTCGCCGGTCAGCGTGAAGTCGCCGATCAGTCCCGGAATCGCGATCGAGCCAGCCGACGTGGCACTGTTGACGTTGGTATCGCGTCCGACTGCCGCTTCGATGAAGCCGGCGAACGACGGCCTGGGCTCGGCCGGCGCGCGGTCGATTGCCGACAGCAGACGGTCGAGCGAGCGGGCGACCTCCGGCGGCACATTCTGTCCGCGCACGGCTTGCAGTTCGCGCCTCGCGCTCGCCGATTCGCCGAGCGCGAGATAGGCGCGGCCGATTTCAGCGCGGGCACGCGCGTTGTCCGGCTGCAGCGCCAGCACGCGTTCGAGTGCGAACACCGCCAGCGTATGACGTCCGGTCTCAACCGCCGCGACGCCGAGCAGCAGATCGAACTGCGGATCGCCGGCACGCTCGCTTTCCTGTGGCGCCAGCAGGGCGTAGGCCGCCGCGTGACGCCCTGCTTCGATGTGTGCCGCCGCTTGCTCGGTCACCGATTGCGCATGCGCCTGGCTACCCAGCCACAACACGACAGCCGGAAGGTACAGCCATCGTCGCAGACCCGAAGCGGACGTCCGACGGGTACGCCACGCTGACCTCTTCGTTGTTCTCATGTGCTCTCCCGGCCGCCGAAACATGCGGCAACTGAATATTCAGGCCCTCGATTTTTGCACCTCATGACAGGAAAAACAATATGTTGCGCATGATTTTTAAGGTTTTTTCCCTAACCGATATGTCATCTTCGCCATTTCAGCGTTGCCATCGCCCGGCTGCGCGGGATAATCGGCTGCTCGCCAAAACGGAGTTCCGCATGCCGTCACGCGTCCTCGCGCTGGTCATTTTCCTGTTGTGCCTGTCTGTTCCGCTGCATGCCGCAGAGCCCGCGACGCAGCGCTTCGAACCGGTCACCCGCGTCGCCGATGCGCCACTGAAGCTCAATGGCGAAGGCATTCGCAGCCTCTATTCGCTCAAGGCCTACGCCATCGGGCTCTACCTGGGCGGACCCGCAGACAGTCTCGACAGTGCCATGGCGGCGCCGGGTGCCAAGCGGATCGAAATCGTGTCGATGGTCGATGTGCCGGCCGAGCATTTCAACAAGCCGCTGATCCGCGGCATCAAGAAAAATCTGCCGCGCGACGAGTACGAAGCGATGCAGCCGCGCATCAAAGCGTTTTCGGAACAGGTGCTGGCGATCGGGTCGGTGAAATCGGGCAGCCGGCTGGCGCTGGACTGGATACCCGGGCGCGGCACGCGCATCGTGGTCGATGGTCAGCCTTCGACCACGCTGATCAAAGGCGAAGATTTCTATCGCGGCCTCCTCGCAGTGTGGATCGGCCCGGTGCCCACGCAGGACGATCTGAAGGTACAGCTTCTGGCGGGCCGTTCCGCACCATGAGCTCGACCGTCGACGACTGGGACGTCATTGTTGGCGCACCCGGCTTCGCACTGGGTGTGCGTCTGGCAGCCGATACAGTCGCCGGCATCGAATTTCTTCCCGCAGGGTCGGCGCGCGGTGCGCGCAGCGCCCTCGGCCGCGAGGCCGATGCCCAGCTCACCGCCTATCTGCGCGATCCGCTGACCCCATTCGATCTGCCGCTCGCCGCCGCCGGCACGGCACACCAGCGCGCGGTATGGCAGCTGATGCGGACGATCGCGCCGGGCTGCACACTGACCTATGGTGAAGTCGCTGCACAGATCGGCAGTTCGCCGCGGGCGATCGGCGGTGCTTGCGGCGCAAACCCGTTTCCCATCGTGATTCCCTGCCACCGCATCGTTGCGACCGGCGGCAGGCTGGGTGGCTTCGCGCATTCGACCGCCGGCTTCCTGCCCGGCATCAAACGCTGGCTTCTTGCGCACGAGGCCGCGGCGGGTGGCTTCAGGCTGTCGGCGAACGGCCCCGCTCAATTGTCACGCCGACCTGACGCACGTCTTTCATGATGCCGGTCTTGGCGATCGATATCTTCACCCATGGAGCCTTGAAGTCTTCGAGCATCATGTGGATGACGAATTCGCCCAGCGTTTCCAGCAGGTTGAAGTGGCGCTGGCCCAGTTCGGCACGGATGCGATTGACCACTTCGGCGTAGTCGATGGTGTCGTTGATGTCGTCGTTTTCGGCCGCGGCATCCGGCACGCCAAAGGTCATGCTGATTTCCAGCTGCTGCGTGTGCGCCTTTTCGCGCGCGTAGATGCCGACCGAAGCGGTCACCTTCATGCCTTCGATGAATATGCAGTCCATGTCTCGCGCGCTGCCCGTGTCGAACTAGAATGGTTGGATTCTACGTCGGGCCCGTCGCATATCGTGAATACCGCTTCAAGCATCGCCCTCGCTCTCGTCATCGGATACGCATTCGGGTGCATCCCCTTCGCCGTCATCACCAGCAGGATTTTCGGACTCGCCGATCCGCGCACCTACGGCTCGGGCAATCCCGGTGCCACCAACGTACTGCGCTCCGGCAACAAGCAAGCGGCAGCCCTCACCCTGCTCGGTGACGCGCTGAAGGGGTGCGTTGCCGTATGGGTGGTGCGCGCGCTGGGCATGGGCGACACCATGGCTCTGCTGGCCGGCGTCGCGGCCTTCGTCGGCCATGTCTTTCCCATCACGCTGGGTTTTCGCGGCGGCAAGGGCGTCGCGACGGCGGCCGGAGTCATGCTGGTAGCCGTACCCCCTGCAGGGCTGATCGCGCTCGGCATCTGGATATCGGTCGTCGCAATTACCCGCTACTCGTCACTCGCCGCACTGCTCGCCGCGTGCAGCGCACCCATCACCGGCCTGCTCTACACAAGCTCGGCCGTGGTGTGCGGTGCATTCGCCGCGATGGCCGGGCTGCTGATCTGGCGCCACGCCGAAAACATCCGTCGCCTGATGAATGGCAGCGAAAGCCGCATCGGTCGGAAGAAAACCGCCGCCGGCTGATGCGATGCGATGCGATGCGATCAGATCGTGTCGAGCGCCCAGCGCGGCCGAACGGCGATTTCGCCGCTCGCTGGGGTTTGCGTGAGGCCGGCTGCCAACCGCAACGCGCCTGCGAAGGCAATCATCGCGCCGTTGTCGGTACATAACTCCAGTTCCGGGTAGAACACGCGGCCGCGACGTTGCGCGAGCTCGACATCGAGCCGGCTGCGCAGGCGCCGGTTTGCACCGACGCCGCCGGCCACGACCAGCTGGTTCAGGCGGGTGTGGCGCAGCGCGGCAAGACATTTTGCGACCAGCACGTCGACCACCGCCTCCTGGAATTCGGCCGCGAGGTCTGCCCGGGCAGCGTCTTCGACACCCTTGTTGACCGTGTTGAGAACCGCTGTCTTCAAGCCTGAAAAGCTGAAATCGAGATCCCCGCTGCCCAGCATCGGACGCGGCAGCTTGATCCGGCCAGCTACCCCTCCTTCAGCCAGTGCAGCGAGTGCCGGACCACCCGGGTAGGGCAGGCCGAGCAGCTTCGCGGTTTTGTCGAACGCCTCACCTGCCGCGTCGTCCAGCGTTTCGCCAAGCAACTCATACGCACCGACACCGGTCACCCGCATCAGCTGCGTATGGCCGCCCGACACCAGCAGTGCAACGAACGGAAACGCCGGCGGGTCGGCCGACAGCAGTGGCGACAGCAGATGTCCTTCAAGGTGATGGATGGGGATCGCGGGCCGCCCGAGCGACAGCGCAAGCGACTCCGCAAATGCCGCACCGACCAGCAATGCCCCGGCCAGTCCCGGTCCGGCGGTGTAGGCCACCGCATCGATGTCACCTGCGGCGATCCCCGCCTCGGCGAGCACCTGACGGTACAGCGGCACAATGCGCCGCACGTGGTCGCGTGACGCCAGTTCGGGCACCACGCCGCCATAGGCCTGATGCAGGTCGATCTGCGAATGCACGGCGTGCGCCGCCAGCCCGCGCACGTCGTGGTAGAGCGCCAGACCGGTTTCGTCGCACGACGATTCGATGCCAAGTATCCACATGACCAATATTGTACGGGGCGTAACGTGGGTCATGCTTGGCACACCGCCAACTAGGCGATATACTCATCGGCTTTCCGTTATGCGTTCGCTTTCATCCAGAGAAGTGGGCGCGCCATTGAGGGCTGTTGCATGCCGGGTATTCGCGTCAAGGAAAACGAACCGTTCGAAGTGGCAATCCGTCGCTTCAAGCGCACCATCGAAAAAGCAGGCACGCTGACCGAACTGCGCTCACGCGAGTTCTACGAGAAGCCCACCGCCGAGCGCAAGCGCAAGCTGGCTGCCGCGGTCAAGCGCCATCACAAGCGGCTGCGCAGCCAGACCCTGCCGCCGAAGTTGTACTGATCGCCGCGCCCTGCAAGGCTGCAGGGCTTGAACCGAAAAGCCGGATGCGCTCCACAGCGCCTTCGGCTTTTTGTGTTTGTTGCGCCCTATCCACCTTTTTTGCCGTGAGCACCCGACCATGAGCCTGAAGGACCTGATCACCGAAGACATGAAATCGGCGATGCGCGCGAAGGAAAGTGCGCGTCTGGGCACGATTCGCCTGCTGCTCGCGGCAATCAAGCAGAAGGAAGTCGATGAACGGATCGTCCTCGACGACGCGCAGGTCACCGCAGTCATCGACAAGATGCTCAAACAGCGACGCGACTCGATCAACCAGTTTGAAAGCGCAGGCCGCCAGGATCTGGTCGACGCGGAAAAGGCCGAGCTCGAAATCCTGACCGCCTACATGCCGCAGCAACTCGGCGCCGACGAGGTTCGCGCAGTCATCGCCGAAGTAATCGCCGCTGTCGGCGCGATCGGTCCGGCAGACATGGGCAAGGTCATGGGTCCGCTGAAGGCGAAGCTCGCCGGCAAAACCGACATGGCCGCTGCGTCGGCGCTCGTGAAAGCCGCACTCGGCGGCGCCGGCGACTGACCGGGCGCGGGCATGATCCCGCAGTCCTTCATCCAGGAACTGCTCAACCGGGTCGACATTGTCGATGTGGTGGAGCGCCATGTGCCGCTGAAGAAGGCTGGTGCCAACTACCAGGCCTGCTGCCCCTTCCACAGCGAAAAGTCGCCGTCATTCACGGTCAGCCCGACCAAGCAGTTCTATCACTGCTTCGGCTGCGGTGCGCACGGCAGTGCCATCGGTTTCCTGATGGAGTATTCCGGCCTGCCCTATCCGGAAGCGATAGAGGAACTGGCGCGCCAGGCCGGCATGGCCGTGCCGCGCGAGGATTTCACCCCGGAGATGGCGCAGCGCCGTCAGCAAGCCGCTTCGCTGACAGAACTGATGTCACGTGCCGCGAATCACTACAAGCAGCAGCTCAAGAAGACGCCGCGCGCCATCGAATACCTGAAGCGACGCGGCCTGTCGGGCGAGGTCGCTGCACGTTTCGGCATCGGTTACGCACCGGATGGCTGGCAAGGTCTGCGCGACGCCTTCGATGATTACGAGGCGCCCGGGCTGAACGAATGCGGTCTGGTCATCGACGCCGAGGCGTCCGACGGTCAGGAAAAGGGACGGCGCTACGACCGCTTCCGCGACCGCATCATGTTTCCCATCTTCGACGCGCGCAACAACGTCATCGGCTTCGGCGGCCGCGTGCTCGACAAGGGGGATCCGAAGTACCTGAATTCCCCGGAAACCCCCCTGTTCTCGAAAGGCCGCGAGTTGTACGGCCTGACGCAGGCGCGCACGGCGATTCGCGACGACGGCTTCGTGCTGGTGGTCGAGGGCTATATGGATGTGGTGGCGCTGGCGCAGTTCGGCGTCGGCAATGCGGTTGCCACGCTCGGTACCGCCACCACAGCCGACCATATCCACAAGCTGTTCCGCCAGACCGATCGCATCGTGTTCTGCTTCGATGGTGATCGCGCCGGTCGCAAGGCCGCCTGGCGTGCGCTCGAATCAGCGCTGACCGAACTCGCCGACGGTCGATCCGCATCCTTTCTGTTCCTGCCGCCGGAGCACGATCCGGACAGCTTCGTGCGCGAACAGGGAGCCGACCGCTTCCGCCAGCTTGCGCTGTCGGCACAGCCGCTGAGCGAATATCTGCTGCACGAACTCGCGGCGCGCTGCGACACGCGCAGCGCCGAAGGACGCGCGCAGCTCGTGACGGAGGCGAAACCGCTGGTGACTCAGGTGCCGGCCGGCGCACTGCGCACCCAGTTGCTCCATCTGCTGGCGCCGGCGGTCGGCCTCTCGGCGGCCGAACTGGCCGAGGCCTGCGGGCTGCGCATGCCGCGCCGCGGTAGCTATCCGGCGCGCGCGCCGGCAGCGGCACCGCGCACCGCGCCGTCGTCGCCCGCCCGCAAGCTGCTGTGCATCGTGATGCAGCGCCCCGACCTGAGCCTTCGGCTGGGCCATCTGGAATTCGCGGAGGACGACGGTTGGTTGCAGGCGGTGCAGGCCGTGGCCGACTGCCTGGAACATGGCGACATCGAATCACCGAATGCCGCTGCACTGATGGAATTTTTCCGGGAGAGCCCGCACGGGGCGCTGATGACCGAAGCCGCAGCCAGCTCGCTGGAAGATATAGCGGATGAAGGCGCACTGCCGCATATGTTCGACGACACCATCCAGCATCTGCGGCGTGCCGGAATATCGAATTCGATCAAGCGCTTGACCGAGCTGAGCCGGCAATCCGGGCTGACCCCCGCACAGCAGGAAGAGCTGCACCGCCTGTTGAAGGAGAAGGCCGGCACTTGAAACAGGCCGATACGCACCCTAAAACACGTATAATGATGGGTTCCCCTATTGAACGTTCGGCCGGCTGCGCTGCTGCCTCTCGGGCACTGCCGAACTCGTCGGACGCAACATACGCGAATCGTAGAACGAATCGTAAAACGTTAGCCGGATGCCTTTGCAGCATTCCGGGCCGCCACATCGCGGGGTGTCACATCGATGCCGGCGGACGGTCTTCCGATAGTCGGAAGGCTGTCGGTAACACGCAGATCTGAGGAATTACATGGTCGCCAAGGACAAGTCGAAGGATACACGCAAGCAGGAAGCGGTCGAAGAAACACCTGTTGCCGCCCCCAACCCGACTGAAGCAGCCGCATCGAAGCCCGCCACAGCACGCGCCAAGCCTACGAAGGCCGCCACGGCCGCCAGCAAGGCGAAGGAGCTTAAAGCTGCCAAGGCAGCCGGCGCCGTCGCAAATGCACTGCCGATGGACGCCGACCAGCGCCGCCTCCGCCTGAAGACGCTGATTGCGCTCGGCAAGGAGCGTGGTTACCTGACCTACGCCGAAATCAACGACCACCTGCCGGACGACATTGTCGACGCCGAGCAGATTGAGTCGATCATTTCGACCTTCAACGACATGGGCATCCGTGTCTTCGACGAAGCCCCCGCATCGGAAGACCTGCTGATGGGCGAGAACGCCCCGGCCGTGGTCGATGCGTCGGAAGTCGAGGAAGAAGCCGAACAGGCGCTGTCTACGGTCGAATCGGAATTCGGCCGCACGACCGACCCGGTGCGCATGTACATGCGCGAAATGGGTACGGTCGAACTGCTGACGCGCGAGGGCGAGATCGAAATCGCCAAGCGCATCGAAGACGGCCTGCGTCACATGATTCAGGCCATCTCCGCCTGCCCGACGACGATTGCCGAAATCCTCGACATGGCCGACAAGGTGGCACGCGAGGAAATGCGCATTGACGAGCTGATCGACGGCCTGATCGACCCGAACGCGGTCGAGGAAGAAGCGGCTGCGGCACCGGAGCCGACTGTTGATGAAGACAGCGACGAAGACGATGAGGAAGAGGAAGACGAAGCCGGTGCGATGAGCGCCTCGCTTATCCAGCTCAAGGCCGACGCGCTCGAACGCTTCGAGAACATCCGCGCCTTCTATACCAAGATGCAGGCGACGCTGGACAAGAAGGGCTCGCAGGACAAGATCTATCTGAAGCTGCAGAAGCAGTTGTCCGACGAGCTGATGAACATCCGCTTCACTGCCCGCATGATCGAAAAGCTGTGCGATTCGGTGCGTGGCATGGTCGAGTCGGCGCGCAAGCACGAACGCAAGATCCTGGAACTGTGCGTGGACAAGGGCAATATGCCGCGTTCGCACTTCATCAAGGTGTTCCCGGGCAACGAGGTGAATATCGACTGGCTCAAGGGAGAGATCACCGCTGCCAAGTCGAATGGCGCGCAGTTGCTGCGCGCTGCGCCTGCCATCATCGAGGAACAGGGCAAGCTGATCGACATCCAGGACCGCATCGGTCTGCCGCTGAAGGAACTGAAGGACATCAACAAGCAGATGTCCACCGGCGAAGCGAAGATGCGCCGTGCCAAGCGCGAAATGACAGAAGCCAACCTGCGTCTGGTCATTTCGATCGCGAAGAAGTACACCAACCGCGGCCTGCAGTTCCTCGATCTGATCCAGGAAGGCAACATCGGCCTGATGAAAGCGGTGGACAAGTTCGAGTATCGTCGCGGCTACAAATTCTCGACCTATGCGACCTGGTGGATCCGTCAGGCCATCACGCGTTCCATCGCCGATCAGGCGCGCACCATCCGCATTCCGGTGCACATGATCGAAACGATCAACAAGATGAACCGCATTTCGCGCCAGATCCTGCAGGAAACCGGCGCCGAGCCGGACCCGGCGACGCTGGCCATCCGCATGGAAATGCCGGAAGAGAAGATCCGGAAAATCCTGAAGATCAGCAAGGAACCGATCTCGATGGAAACGCCGATCGGCGACGACGACGATTCCCATCTGGGCGACTTCATCGAAGACACTGCGACGCTGGCACCGACCGACGCTGCACTCTTCGCCAGCCTGCGCGACATCACGAAGGAAGTGCTGGACAGCCTGACACCGCGCGAAGCCAAGGTACTGCGCATGCGCTTCGGCATCGAAATGAATACCGACCATACTCTGGAAGAGGTTGGCAAGCAGTTCGACGTAACGCGCGAACGCATCCGCCAGATCGAAGCCAAGGCGCTGCGCAAGTTGCGCCATCCGTCGCGTTCGGAGAAGCTGCGCAGCTTCCTCGACACGGAGACCTGATTTCGGGTTGAATCCTCATCCGGAGTCTTGATAGACAACAGGGAGGATGCACCATGAAAACGATAGCCCAGGTACTCGAAGGCAAGACCGCCCCGATCGCAAAGATGGAGGCGGATTGCACAGTGCTGGACGCACTGCGCCTTCTTGCGGAGCACGGCATCGGCGCCGTGCTGGTGACCGATGCCGGCAAGCTTGCCGGCATCTTTTCGGAACGCGACTACGCCAGACGTGTGGTTCTGGAAGGCAAGAGTTCGTCGTCGACACCGCTGCGCGAGGTGATGACAAGCAAGCTCATCCATGTGACGCCGGCCAATACGGTGGATGACGCCATGCAGCTGATGACAGACAAGCGCATCCGCCACCTGCCGGTGCTTGATGAAACCGGCGCACTGGTCGGCGTCGTCTCCATTGGCGACATGGTCAAGGAAACCATCGCCTACCAGCAGTTCCTGATCCGGCAGCTCGAAAGCTATATCACCAGCTGAACCAGCGGCACCCGCATTTCGTCGGCGTGCGTCCCGCCGTGGACGCCGACGAGGCGGTGCCCACGCTCGCCCGGCATCGTATCGCGCAAGGTCCAGTTGTCACGCATTTCCAGCGTGAAGTCGCCAATGCGCGACAGCAGCTTCGGATGCGGCGTGCCTGGTCCGAACCGCCCGGCCGCCTGCAGATCGGCCGATCGCCACACGGTGCAGGCGTGGTCGAGTGTCTGCAACGCCCGCTCGAAATCGCGCACGCGTCCGGGCTTCACGTGACAGAACACCGCCCTTCGCTCGCCGGACAGCGGACCGGCGAGACAATCTGCGAGCAGCGGAAAATCTTCCATTTCGATCAGGCGCTGCGGCGGCCCGTCGATGAAGCCGTGGTCGGCGGTCACCAGCAGCAAGGTGTCGCGTCGTGACTGCGCCTGTACCCAGCAGCCCAGTGCAACATCGGCTGCACGCAGCAGTGCCCGTGCTTCGTCAGACGCCGCGCCTCGCTGATGGGCGCAATGATCGAAATCCGGCCAGTAGCCATAAAGGTAGGACGGCGGGGACGGCGCTCGCAGTGCGCGGCCGATCTGGTCCAGCATGTCAGGCAAACCGTCGTGGCCGATGCGGCGTGCCCCCGCGCTGTGCCGCAGGTTGAACGGCGAATCGACGATGTCGATCGGGGAAACGACGTAACTGTCGCCCGGCAGCGACGCGAACATCGAGGGTGTGCGGCACACCCTTTCCAGCACGTCGTCGGGCGCCAGCGTCAGTTCCGACGCGTCACGCAAACCGCGTGGCGTGACCGGCAGGATGGCCAGCACCCGGCCATCGAGCCCGGGTTCATCGAAACGCACGTGCCAGCCGGTCAATCCATGCACCGCCGGCGCGCGCGCCGTCATGAAGGTGGTGATTGCAGCGGCGGTGGTGGACGGGAAAACCGACGTCAGTACGTGCGCGCAATGGCGCCGCAGAAAACTGTCTTCTGGTAACAGGTCAAGCTGCGCCATGCCGACACCGTCGAGCACCAGAAGCACCACGGTGCGCGCCTCGTGCCAGCCCGACACGTCCACATCGCACAGCCCCGCACCCGCTGCATGCCCGCCACGCGAGCGCAGCACGCTGTCCATCAGATCGACAATCGATCCGCCATCAAAATCCGGCCACATCCCGCGCTGACTCCCCGGCTGACCGGCCGGTCCCGATGACCGAACCGCGCAGTGCTTTGTTATAGTACGCGCCCTTGCCGGGCCTCTAGCTCATGCTTGGTTAGAGCAGCGGACTCATAATCCGTTGGTGCCGAGTTCGACTCTCGGGGGGCCCACCAGAACACAGCCCCAGCCGCCGACGGCTGGGGCTTTTCATGTGGGCAGCGGATAGCAAACCCCGCTTTCGTCTACCCGCATCGACTGCAACCGTCTGCTGCCGGCTGGGCCGCCCGGGCCCATGGGTTTCGTCGACGACTGAGCCCCGATCAGACGCATTCGATGCCAGTGAAGCCCTGGCAAACGCCTCGAACTCTGCCCTGTCTGCCGTCCTGGAACACCCGAATGCCGCCTGCACCGGTCGCGGCAGATTCTTCTTGCGCGGTGTCGACCCGCAATCATTTTCCTGATCCCGCAAGCGCCACGCCGCAGCTAATCGGACCTGTCCGCACGCGGGCGAACGTGACACGATCGTCGTCAGGCTTGTTCGATCAAATGCGAAGCGTTGGTCGCTGTTGCGGCAAAATGGTGGAGCTTCGGATGACGAAGCTCCAGACGAAGGTAACCAATGGCCGTCGAACTCTACAACGATGGAAAGCATGTCTGCCTTGCCTTTTACGACCTGGTCGATGAGGACGCAGACCACGCTGTCCAGTGCAACCAGTTCCTGATCGCGAACAACGGGCACGGTGCGCTGATCGATCCCGGCGGCAACATGACCTACAGCGGCCTGATCATGGCGATGCAGCGCTATTTTCCGTCTAAGGATCTGGATCTCATCCTCGCTTCGCATGCCGACCCGGACATCATTGCGTCGATGAACAAGTGGATGGTCAGCACTTCATGCAAGGTGATGATTTCAAGCATCTGGGCGCGTTTTCTGCCGCACTTCACGAGCGGTCGCGACTATACGTCGCGCATCATTCCGATTCCGGATGCAGGCATGCACATCGCACTCGGCGACTGCAGACTGATCGCGCTGCCAGCGCACTTCCTGCACTCGGAAGGCAACTTCCAGTTCTACGATCCAGTATCGAAAATCCTGTTCTCGGGTGACATGGGCGCCTCGATGCTCGACCATCGCGAGGCGCTGCATGCGGTCAGCGATTTCGACGCGCATGTACCGCATATGGTCGGCTTTCATCGCCGCTACATGGTCGCCAACAAGGTCTGTCGCTACTGGGCGAACATGGTGCGTACATTGGAAATCGACATGATCGTTCCGCAGCACGGGGCGCGCTTCGAGGGGCCAGCCATGGTGAAACGGTTTGTGGACTGGATTGAGGACCTGCCGTGCGGCACCGACCTGATGACGCAGGCCAGCTATCGGGTGCCGTGAACCGAGGCCGACAATATAGATGGATCGCCGACTTCAAGCGCATTGTCGATGTGCCGAACGCCCGACACGGACATCGCCGTCTGCAGCACGCGGGCCAGTTGTACGGCGTCGCGCACGCTCCCCGACAGCGTGACTTGCCCACTGCGCGAAGACACCGCGACGGAGCAGCCGTCCAGTGCCGGGTCAGCACCCAGAGCGGCCCCGATGTCGTTCTGCAGGCTGTGGTCGAGGTCGTTTGCGACCGGCTCGCGCGATTTGGACTGCGCGACGCCGACCAGATTGGCGGCCTGGGTCGGCGAGCAGATGGAATAGGCAATGGCGGTCGTGGTCAACACGGTAACAATGCGCTGTCTGCAAATCATGGGTTGTCTCCTCCGGGTGATCGGGTCGCGCTGGTCAGATTACCTTTGCAGGTGTCGTGCCAGAACGCCTTTTTCTTGATAATCAATAACCTGCTCAAAGTTTCCGCAGGCTGCGTGTCGTGCCGCAGCAACACCCCAGCGGCGAAACGCCGGCCCGGTCAGGTCTGCCGGCTGACTCCCGCATCCGTTGCATCGCCCCTGAACAGCACCGGGTCGAGGCCGCAGCGCTGCAACAGCCGGTAGAACTCGGTACGGTTGCGCCCGGCGATGCGCGCCGCATCGCTCACGTTGCCGGCCGTGAGCTTGAGCAACTGCACGAGATAGTTGCGTTCGAACCGTTGTTTGGCTTCGGCGTAGCCAAGCGCTTCCATCGGCTTCACACGCAACGCCCGGTCGACCAGCGCGCGCGGCACAAGTGCCGTGGTGGTCAGTGCGCACGCCTGTTCGACGACGTTCTGCAGCTGACGCACGTTGCCGGCCCAGCTCGCGGTGGCCAGCGCTTCGAGCGCATCGGGTGCAAAGCCGGTCAGATGCTTGCCGTACTTCTTCGCCAGCGTGCGCAGAAAGTGATCGGCCAGCAGCGGAATGTCTTCCCGACGCTCGTCCAGTGACGGCAGCACAAGGCTGACGACGTTGATGCGGTAATACAGATCTTCGCGGAACTGGCCCCGATCGAGCGCGGTATCGAGGTCGCAATGGGTGGCCGACACGATGCGCACGTCGATCGGCTCGGCCAGCGTGGCGCCGACCGGGCGCACCGCGCGCTCCTGCAACACGCGCAGCAGCTTCACCTGCAGCGCAAGTGGCATGTCGCCGATTTCGTCGAGAAACAGCGTGCCGCCGTGCGCCGCACGGAACAGGCCGGTATGGCGCATGGTTGCGCCGGTGAAGGCGCCCCGCTCGTGGCCGAACAGTTCGGATTCGAGCAGCGCCTCCGGAATCGCGCCACAGTTGATCGCGACGAAGGGCGCGGCCGCACGCGGGCTGGCGCGATGGATGGCGCGTGCCAGCAACTCCTTGCCGGTCCCGCTCTGACCGCGGATCAGCACGCTGGCGTCGGACGCCGCGATCAGACGTGCTTCGTCGAGCAGCGTGTTCATGCGCGCGCTGTGGCTGATCAGATCGGCGCGCCATGCCTCGTCGATGGTAGCGCCCGCGCCGGGCGGCGCCGCATGCTCGAGTGCGCGCGAAATCTGCGCCAGCAGCACCGCGCTGTCGAAAGGTTTGGTCAGATAGCCGGCGACGCCTTGCGAGGTCGCTTCGACCGCATCCGGGATCGTACCGTGCGCGGTCAGCAGGATGACCGGCAGCGCCGGATGCTGCTGGCGGATGTCGCCGAACAGCGACAGGCCATCGCGGTCCGGCAGACGCACATCGCACACCACGAGACTGAAGCGTTCGACCGCCAGCCGCAACAGCGCAGACTCTGCGGTTTCCGCGGAGCTGACCGCGTAGCCGCTGGCCTTGAGCCGCATCGACAACAGCCGCAGCAGATCCGTATCGTCGTCGACCAGCAGCAAGCGGTGCGCGCCGCTCATCGGGCCAGCGCTCGCTTCGGTGTGCGGACCGGCGGCATGCGCTCAATGTCGGCCAGCGCGTCGATCTTGCGCTGCAGCTCGTCGTTGCGCAGCTGGCTGTCCTTCAGCTGCTGGCTCGTGCGCTCCGCCTGCTGGACGAGTCGCTGCCGCTCGTTGATCTGGTCGAGCAGGCTGCGCGCATACGGATGCTGCGCGCGCGACGCATCGTCGGTGGTCGCGAGCAGCGTTTCGAGCAGCGCCTTCGCGCGCGCCACGTTGCCGGTGCGCGGGTGCGCCGCTTTCATGGCCTGCTGCAGCGGAGACGGCTCGACCGGGTTCACGACCACTTCAGGCGATGCCGGCGCCGGGTCGGTTACTTCGGTGATGGGCGGTGACCGTGTCGCCGCACAACCGCCCAGCAGCGCGGCGAGTATCAGCAGGTATGCACATGGAAACGCGGAACCGCGGGCGGGGTCAGACGGCTTGAGGTGCATGAGGCAGTTCTATCCTGAAATGGGCGCCACGTTCGGCCGGCATTACGCGCGCCGTGCCGCCGTGGGCGGCGATGAACTCGCGCACGATGGCCAGGCCGAGGCCGTTGCCCTTGTCCGGTCGCGGTGCGCGGCGGGTGCCGCGGAAAAACGGTTCAAAGATGCGATCGACCTCGTCCGGCGCGACACCCGGCCCTTCATCAATGCAGTCGATGCGGGCGGTCCGTTCATCGGCGCTCAACTCAAGGCGAACCGTACCGCCATGCGGGCTGAACGCGATGCCGTTGCTGACCAGGTTGCTCAGCGCGATGCGCAGCTTGGCGGCGTCGCCGCGCACCGGCGGCGCATAGCCCGACACGTTGATCTGCACGTCCTTCACCTTGGCCTGCAATTTCAGGTCGGCGGTGACGTCGCGCACCAGCGCACGCAATGCGGTTGGCCGCAGGTCGAGGTGCTGCGCATCGAATTGCGTGGCGTTGTAGCCGATCAGCTGCTCGATGCGTTCCTGCAGCGCGCGCGCATTGGTGTCGAGGATGCGGCTCACTTCCAGCTGTTCCACGTTCAGACCGCCGAGTACGCCGTCCTGCATCAGTGCGATGCCCTCGCGCAGCGATGCGAGCGGCGTCTTCAGTTCGTGAGAGACATGGCGCAGTACCCGGTTGCGGTGCGTTTCGAGCTCGGCCATGCGCTGGCGCAGCCATTCCAGCCGGTCTCCGAGCTGACGCAGGTCGGCCGGTCCACCGACCGCCACCGGTAGCGCAAAGCTGCCTTCGCCCAGTCGCGTGATCGCCCGTTCGACGTGTTTGAGCGGTCGCAATATCCACCAGCCGATGGCCAGCGCCAGCAGCACCGCGAGCACCACGGCAGCCAGCACCTGCAGCGCGAGCCGGTCGCGACTGCGTTCCAGCGTATCGAGCAGCGTGGTGTTGCGCTGGTCGATGTGGCTGCGGACTGCGGCCGCCAGCCTGTCGTTGAAGCTGGCCAGATCCGGTTCGGCGTCGACCACGTCCGCAGGGGGGGCCGATAGATTGAATCCGGGTGCGAGCAGGGTGGCACGTTCGCGCCACTGCGTCGTGGCGGCTGCACCCGGCAATTCGGCTTCGATATCGACCAGGGCGATCTGCGCCTGCTCGTAGGCCTCATCGAAGCGTTCGCGCAGCGCCGGTGCCTGCAGCACCGCGTACTGACGCGCACTGCGCTCCATGTCGGCGCTGCGTTCGTCGATCTGCTGCATCGCTGCCGATAGCTTGAGCGCACTGGCACCGGCCTGCCGGCTTGCGAGCGCGAAGTCCTGCAGCATCACCCAACCGCTGCCGGCCGCTGCGCCGAGCGCACCGGCGATCAGCAGTACGGTAATGAGAAGGGTGCTGCGGAAGGAAAGGTGCGGCATGCGCGGGCGGAGTACGGCCAAGATGGAGTCGCGAGTCTAGGGAGGGTGCAAAGTCCGCGCGGTAAGCCGTCGTAAGCAAATGCAAAATAAAGTAAATGTCAAACGCATGGATCGACATCCGGTTCAACACAGGCATGTCGTGCCTGAGCGACATCCGGATGATGGTTCCGGACTTCCGTCATCCATGAATCCTTGCAAGCCAATGAAAGAAAAAGGTTTATAGCTTCGGGCACAAGCATTGCTGAATGCTGTCGGGCACCGCTTCGATGGCCCGATCATTCAAGGAGAACGCATGTTCAACAGCAAACCCGGTCCGTTTCCGAAACCCGCCGAAAACCAGACTGGCCGTACCTTGCGGCCAGGTGGTCAATCTTCCCTCCCAGGTGGCTTGCCGGCCGCGCAACCGCCCAGCACACCACCGGTGTCGCTCTCCGGCGACACACCGCCCTCACTCACCACCACGCCGGCCGCCCGTGATGCGGCGAGTGCGGGTTCGACCGAACAGGGCAGCCGCCTCATCGTGGGACCGGACGTGAAGCTCAAGGGCGCGGAAATTCTCGACTGCGACACGCTGGTGGTGGAAGGCCGCGTCGAGGCAACCATGGACAGCCGGGTCATCCGCATCGCCGAGCATGGCGCGTACTCCGGTACGGTGGGCATCGACATCGCGGAGATCCGCGGTCACTTCGATGGCGAACTGACCGCACGCCAGCGGCTCATCGTCCATGCGACCGGCCGGGTCAGCGGCAAGATCCGCTACGGCTCCATCCTGATCGAGGAGGGCGGAGAGATATCGGGCGACGTGAAGTCGCTGACCGCCGCAGGCAAGGACGCCTCGCGGCCGGCGAAGGAACAGCCGGCGGACGAGCGTCGTGTACTGAGCGCGCTCGCCAGCTGAAACGGCTCGCGGGACTGGCTGGAGATCAGGGCGCGGCCGCTGCGCCCGCGCCCTGCCCCGCAGCCGCGTCGGCCCATCCGCCTCCGAGCGCGACATACAGGTTCACCACTTCGGCCAGCTGCGACTGGCGCGCCCGCACCAGCGCGAGCGAAGCGTCGTTCGCGCCACGCTGCGCGTCGAGCACTTCGAGATAGCGCGAATAGCCCGCGTCGTAGCGCTTCTGGGCCAGTTCGAGGCTGCGTGCGGCGGCGTCGAACTGTGCTTGCAGCGCAACCACGCTCTGCGCGTACTGCTCGCCCGCCACCAGCGCATCGCGCACATCGGTGAAGGCACTGCGCACCGCCGACACATAGCTGGCCAGCGCCTGCTTCTGCTGCGCACTGGCCTGATCGACGCGCGCGCTGCGGCGACCGGCGTCGAACAGCGGCAGATCCAGCCCGACGCCGAGCGACCAGATATTGGCCGGGCCGCTGAACAGGTCGGACAGTTCCCGGCTTTGAGAGCCATAGTTGCCGGTCAGCGAAATCGACGGGTACAGCGCCGCCTTCGCCACGCCGATCTGCGCATTGGCTGCGGCCAGTTCGGCTTCGGCCTGACGGATGTCCGGCCGCGCGTCGAGCAGCGACGACGGCAGTCCGGCCGGCGGCTGCAGCGGCAGGGGCAGCGTGCGCAGGTCACCCGGTGCAATCCTCAGATCGAGCTGACCGCTGAGCAGACCGAGCTGGTTTTCAGCAATCGCACGACTGCGCGTCAGATCGGCGATCTGCGCATCGATGGCCGACACCGCGCCGAGCGCCTGCTGCAGTTCGAGATCATTGGTCAGCCCGCGCTCGGCGCGCGTGCGCAGGATGGCGGCGTTGTCGCGCCGCGTCGTCAGCGTGTCGCGCGACAGCGCGAGCTGGGCATCGAGCGCACGCAGGTTCAGGTAGCTGCCGACCAGCTGGCTCACCAGTGTCAGCTCCACCGTGTCCTTTGCGTAGCGGGTGCCGAGCGCCTGCGCGCGCGCCGCCTCGCTGGCGCGGCGCAGCTTGCCCCAGAAGTCGATTTCGAAAGAGGTCGAGATCGCCGTCTGGAAGTTGTTGCGGTACAGCGGTGCCCCGGCAGGGATCGGTGTCGCCACGCCGCTGATGCGTGAGCGGCTCGCGTTCGCACCCACACCCACGTCGGGAAACAGCGCCGCACCGACTTCGCGCAGCACCGCGTCAGCCTGTTCGATGCGCGCGACAGCACGCTGCACGTCGCTGTTGTCGGTCAGCGCACGGTCGACCAGCGCGTTCAGCGTGTCGTCGTTGAACAGCTTCCACCAGCCGCGCGCCACCGCAACCTGGGACTGACCGTCGGCCGACGCCGCAAAACGCACGGGCAACGGCAGTTCGGGACGTACATAGTCCGGGCCCACCATGCAGCCGGACAGCAGCAACGCTGCGAGCGCAGTCAGGGCCGGCATGCGGAATGCAGGCTTCATTGCGTCGCCTCCGGGGTGACTGTGTTGCGTGTTGCCGCCTTGCGGCCGCTCAGCCAGCTGTAGAACAGTGGAATGAAGATCGTCGCGACGAACGTTGCGGCCAGCATGCCGCCGAACACGCCGGTACCCATCGAACGGCGCGCCGACGCACCGGCGCCCGTGGCGATCACCAGCGGCACCACGCCGAGGATGAAAGCGAGCGCAGTCATGCAGATCGGGCGGAAGCGCAGCCGCGCAGCCTCGAGTGAGGCCTCGATGGCGCTCATGCCCTCGGCCTGCTTCTGCGCAGCGAATTCGACGATCAGGATGGCGTTCTTCGCCGCCAGTCCGACCAGCACCACGAGACCGATCTGGAAGTAGATGTCGTTCGGCATGCCGCGCACCCACACCGCCAGCAGCGCCCCCAGGATGGCGAACGGAATCGCGAGGATGACCGCCAGCGGCAGCGACCAGCGCTCGTACTGCGCAGCGAGGATCAGGAACACCATGATGATGCCGAAGCCCATTGCAATGACCGAGGTCAGGCCGGTGCGCTTTTCCTGATACGCCTGACCGGTCCACTCGAGTGAGTAGCCCGCCGGCAGGACGTCGCGCGCCACCTCTTCGACGATCTGGATCGCCTCGCCCGAACTGCGGCCCGGCGCCGAATTGCCGAGGATCTTGGCGGCGATGAAGCCATTGAAGCGCTCGACCATTTCCGGACCGACGACAGACTTCACGGTGATCACCGCAGACAGCGGGATCATTGCGCCGGTACTCGCCCGCACATACGGTTTGCCCAGATCTTCCGGTTTCATGCGGTAGGCGGCATCGGCGCCGAGCTGCACCTTGTAGGTCTTGCCCGAGCGATTGAAGTCATTCACGTACAGCGTGCCCATCGTCGCCTGCAGCGTCGAATACAGCGCGTCGATCGGAATGCCGAGTGCGATCGCCTTGGCCTCGTCCACCTCGACGCTCAGCTGCGGCGAGGACACGCGAAAGAAGCTGTTCATGCCGGTCAGTTCGGAGCGCGCCTTCAGAGCATCGAGCAACTGCGTGGTGATGGCTGCAAGCTTGCGCGGGTCGGCTTCTTCGCGCGCCTGGACGTAGGCTTCGAAGCCACCCGCCGTACCCAGGCCCTGGATCGGCGGAGGATTGAAGATCAGTCCCATGCCGTCGCTGAGTTTCATGCCTGCTGCGGCAATCTTTTTCTGCAGGTCGTCGGCGGTTTCGGTGCGCTGGTCCCACGGACGCAGCACGACGAACATCATGGCGACGCTCGACCGGTTGTTGCCGGTGATGAAATCGATGCCGCGCACCATGAACAGGTTTTCCACCGCCGGCTCGTCGTTGATCACCTTGCGCAGCTTTTCAAACGACTGTTCGGTGCGCTCGGCCGACGCGCCGTCGGGCAGCGTGACGAAACCGAACAGATAGCCCTGGTCTTCCGACGGCACGAAGGCGCCCGGCACGACGCGGAACATGAACCCCGCGCCGGCGAACAGCAGGCCGACCACCAGCACGCTGATCAGGCCGTGACGCAGCGTTAGCGCCACCGTGCCGGTGTAGACCCGGGTGAGCCAGTCAAAGCCGCGGTTGAACGGCCGGAACAATTTCGATTCACCCTCGTGCGGCTTGAGCATCAGCGCGCACAGGGCAGGCGTCAGCGTCAGCGCGACGATGCCGGAAATGGTGACCGACACCGCCACGGTGGCGGCGAACTGCTGGTAAAGCTTGCCGGCGATGCCGCCCAGGAAGGCGACCGGCACGAATACCGCGACCAGCACCAGCACCATGGCGACCAGCGCGCCGGACACCTCGCGCATCGCTTCCAGTGCTGCGTCCTTCGGCGTACGGCCGAATTCACGCATCTGCCGTTCGACGTTCTCCAGCACCACGATGGCATCGTCCACGACGATGCCGATCGACAGCACCATGGCGAACAGCGTCAGCGTATTGATCGAAAAGCCGAACATCCACAGCCCGGCGAAGGTACCGACCAGCGACACCGGCACCGCAATCAGCGGGATCAGCGTGGCGCGCCAGTTCTGCAGGAAAACGAACACCACCAGCACGACCAGCACGGTGGCTTCGAGCAGCGTCGTCGCCACCGCCTTGATCGATTCGCGGATGAAGCGCGTGGTGTCGTTCGGAATGATGAATTCGAGCCCGTCCGGCAGCCGCACCGACAGTTCGTCCAGCTTGGCGCGCACCATATTCGCCGCCTCCAGTGCATTGGCGCCGGACTGCAGGTAGATGCCCATGCCGGACACCGGCGTGCCATTCACCTTGGTCGTGCGGTCATAGTTTTCCGCGCCCAGCTCGATGCGCGCGACATCCTTCAGCCGCACCACACCGCCCGGGCCATCGGCGCGCAGCAGGATGTTCTCGAACTCCTCGATGCTCAGCAAACGACCCTTGGCACTGACCGTGTAAGTGAGCTGCTGACCGTTGAGCACCGGCTCCTGGCCGATGCGACCGGCCGCGTTCTGCGCGTTCTGCACGCGGATCGCCGCCGCTACATCGGAGGTGGCGATACCCAGCCGCGCCATCACGTCCGGCTTGAGCCACACGCGCATCGCGTACGGCGCGTCGAAGGCGATCGCGTCGCCGACGCCACGCAGGCGACGCAGTTCGTCGAGCACGTTCACCGCGACGTAATTGGTCAGGAACAGGGTATCGCGCTGCCCATCGGTCGACTTCAGCGCAGCGATCATCAATAGATTGTTCGAACGCTTGCGCACCACCAGACCATTGCGCCGCACGTCTTCCGGCAAGCGTGATTCGGCCACCGAAATGCGGTTGTTCACCGCGATCAGCGCGGTGTCGGGGTCGGTGCCGACCTCGAAGGTGAGCGTGATGCTGACCGTGCCATTCGACGTCGACGTCGAGTTGAAGTACAGCAGGCCCTCGACGCCGGATAACTGTTCCTCGATCGGTGCCGCAACCGTGCGCGACAGCGTTTCGGCATTGGCACCCGGATAGGTCGCCGTGACGATGACCGTCGGCGGGGAGATTTCCGGGTATTGCGCGACCGGCAGCGACAGCGACGCCACCAGACCGGCAATCATGATCACGATCGAAATGACGCCCGAAAAGATCGGGCGCGTGATGAAGAAGCGGGCCATGGCTGTGCGCTCCGTCAGGTCTTGGGCTGCGCGGCGGCAACCGGCGGCGCAGTGGCCGGCCCCTCGCCGGGCGCACGCGGGGCAACCGGTGCGCCCGGGCGCAGCTTGATCAGGTTGTCGACGATGACGCGCTCGCCGGACTTCAGTCCGTCGGTGACCACCCAGTTCTTGCCCTGCCAGTCACCCAGCTTGACCGGGCGTGGCTCCACCTTGTCATCGGCCCCCACCAGCATGAGCACCGGACCGTTCTCCGTCTGCGTCACGGCAGCCTGCGGTACCAGGAACACGTTGTCCTGTTCGCCGACGATCACGCGGGCGCGCACGAACTGGCCGGGCAGGATGCGGGCGTCGGCGTTGGCGAACTCGGCGCGCATTTCCATCGTGCCGAGCAACGCATCGATGCGGCTGGCCGAAAAGTTGATCTGCCCGCGCAGCGGGTAGATGCTGCCATCGGGCAGCTGCAGTTCGACGTCGCGCAGGTTGCGTGCGGCGGCGCGGCCACCCGGCAGCTTCTGCAGGTCGCCATCGGACAGGCTGAAGCGGATCCAGATCGGATTGATCTGCGAAATCGAGGTGAGCAGGCTGTCGGTGCCGGCATTGACCAGCGACCCTTCGGAACGCTGCGCCCGGCCGGACATGCCGGACACCGGCGCCGTCACATTCGTATAGGAGAGGTTCAGTTCGGCCTGGCGCACCGCCGCTTCGGCCGATTTCATCGCCGCCTTCGACACCGCACTGGCCGATTTCGTATCGTCGAATTCCTTCTGGCTGATCGCCCGCTCGGCCACCAGGCCCTGCAGACGCTGCAGCTCGCGCGCAGTCTGTTCATCAAGCGCCTGCGCTTCGGCCAGCTGAGCGCGTGCCTGGGCAAGCGCGATTTCGAATGGCGCGCGCTCGATGCGGAACAGCGGCTGACCCGCCTTCACCGCTTCACCTTCGCCATACAGCCGCTTTTCGATGATGCCGGTCACGCGCGCCCTGACTTCAACCTCGCGTGCCCCTTCCGCCTGCGCGACCGATTCGATCAGCAGCGGCGCTCGCGTGCTCTCGGCCACCACGATGGATACCGGCAGCGGTCTGGGTGCGGCGGCCGCGGCGGGCTGATCACCGGAACATGCGCTCAGGAAGGTCGCCGCAATCAGCAGCGGTACGATGAACAGGGAAAAACGCAGGGCGGCGGGAGAACGAGGCAGGAGCGCCGGCGACATGGCGGCGGACGGAACTGCGGGGCGGGCGGGCATCAATGCTCTCCAGATCTCGGCCTGCAATTATATACACGCACGAATGTTTGTAAATTACATGGGGTTGGTCACGCCGCTGGACGGCCCGCAAAGGTCAGGCCTGCAGGGTGGCGGGGTCGCCGGCAGCAGCACCGGAGGTCGACAGGTCTGCCGGCACGACGTTCTCCGCCAGCCCCTGTATGCGACGGCGCACCATGTGGATGTGCGCGCGCAGCTGATAGTGATAGTCGGCGTGCGACAGCGGCACGCCGATGCGCGCGACGGCCGTTTCAATGCGGTCGAGGTCGTGCAGCCATTCGGCGCGCGGGCGTGTGGTGTCTTCCTGCAGCGCCTGGCGTTCCAGATCCTTCAGCTCGCCGTACCAGCGGTACAGCTTGCTGCGCACGCGCCAGACATACAGTTGCGGCAGGATGCGGAACAGCGGCACGGCCAGGGCGAGCAGCGGTACCAGCAGCACGATCATCCGGTCGAGCAGATTGGCGATCGAAAACGGCAGGTAGCGCTGCAGGAAAGGCGGGCCGACCTCGTAGAAGCGCGCCGCGCGCGGATGCAGTTCGAAGTCGCCGCCGTCGGACTGCGGAAACTCGCCTGGATGCTGAAAAACTGTGGCCTCGGCGTGCGCCGGCTTCAGGGCACCCAGCATCAGGTCGATAAGCGCCGGATGCGTGTCCTCGCGCGCCACGACGTAGGCGCGGGTCGCCACCATCGAAATGTCGCGCGACGGAATGTCGCGCACGAAGTCGATCGCACCGCGCGGCAATGTCAATTCATTCAGGTGGGGAAAGCGACGCGCGTAAGCCGGCGCCTGCGCCATGCTCATGAGCGAGATACCGTCGGCGTACAACAGCGACCATACGCTGGCCGAATTGACCGCGCCGACCACGATCAGCGCATCAATCTTGCGCGTCAGCAGCGCGGCCACGCCGGCAGTCCCGCCGAGCGGCTGCAGCAGCTTTGCATCACCGACGAGTGCATGCGCCTCCAGCAATTGCAGCGCCAGATGACGCGTGCCACTGCCCTCGGCGCCGACGCCGATGCGTAGCCCCTTCAACTGATCAAGCCGGTCCAGCCCCGGCCGGCCTCGATAGAACACCCATACCGGCTCGTAATACGCAGCACCGAGCGACAGCAAGCCGGGCGGATGGTCTTCCGCGCTACCACCCTGGACGAAGGCAAAATCAACCGACTGCCCCGCGTCCATCAGCCGCTGCAGGTTCTCGATCGATCCGGCGCTCTGCCGGACAACGACGCGCACGCCGAACGGCTCGATCAGCGGTTTGTAGCGTGCGCAGTAGGTTTCGTAGGCTGAGCCTTCGGCGCCACACGAGACCGTCGTGAAATCAGGTGGTGCAGGCTTGATATAGCGCCCGGCGAACCAGAAGCCGGCGCTGACAATGAGCAGCGCCGGCAGGACGAGCACGAACATGTCCCGGAAGGACAGCTGGCGCAGCCAGTTGCGCAGCGCGGATGCGCGCAAGGTGTAGGGCGGGGGTGGCGAAGTCATGCGGATAGGATCACGGCGAAGGTTGCGGCGGGCTCAAGTGTGCGACGGGTGCGCCCGTTAATCGAACACGTTGAAACATATTGAATGTATGGGCGAGCCGCAAGCTGCCACAAAAGACACTGACCAGAGGTTTGTCCGATGAATGTTGTGGTGATCGACGATGCCCAGGTGAACCTGGTGCTCATGGCCGCGCTGCTGGGCAAGCTGCCCGACTGCACGGCGACCTGCTTCCTGTCGCCCGCCGAGGCGCTCGAGCACTCCATGCGCGAAGATCCCGATCTGGTGATAGTCGATTACATGATGCCTGACATGGATGGCATCGAGTTCATCCGCCGCTTCCGCAGCCACCCTGCCCGCTCGCAAACACCGCTGCTGATGGTGACCGCCGATCACGAACGCGAGGTGCGCTACCGGGCACTCGAATCGGGCGCCAACGATTTTCTGAACAAGCCGCTGGATCGCATCGAATTCACCTCGCGTGTGAAGAACATGCTGTTCCTGCGACGCAGCCAGGTGGCGCTGGCAAACCACGCGCGCACGCTGGCCGACGAGGTGCGCCGCGCCACCGCCGAAATTTACGGGCGCGAGCGCGAAACGCTGAACAAGCTGGCGCGCGCGGCCGAGTTCCGCGACCCGGAAACCGGCGCCCACATCCTGCGCATGGCGCACTACTCGGCACTGATTGCGCGCGCCATGGGGCTGGATGCCGACATGGAAGAATCGCTGTTGATCGCAGCGCCGATGCACGACGTCGGCAAGCTCGGCACACCTGATCACATCCTGCTCAAGCCAGGCCGGCTCGATCCGGACGAACTGGTGATCATGCGCAGGCACGCATCGATCGGCCATGAAATCCTCAAGGATTCGGCATCCCCCTACATGCAGCTCGCGGCGACAATCGCCCTGACCCATCACGAAAAGTTCGACGGCAGCGGCTATCCGAACGGACTGGCCGGGGAGAACATTCCACTGGTCGGCCGCATCGTGGCCGTGGCCGACGTGTTCGACGCGCTGACCTCGCCGCGCCCCTACAAACCAGCCTGGGGCCTTGATCAGGCGCAGGCCTTCCTGGTCGAGGGCCGCAACAGCCATTTCGATTCCGTCTGCGTGGATGCGCTGCTTGGCCAGTGGGATCAGGTACTGGGCATTCGCGCCCGATTTCAGGACGAGCCCTGAGCCGTGGACGACGCTCTGACTCCGGGCGGCGGACGTCTGCTGCAGCGCATCGCCGGGCTGTTCGCGCTGGTGTTCTGCATCAGCGTCGTGGGCAATGCCCTGTACACCGCTTACGAACAGTCCCAACACACACTGGAGCAGTTACACCGCAATGCGCTGGCCGAAACACGCGTGATCGGCGAAAGGATCCATCAGGCCACCCGTCTCGATCAGGACAACCTGCGGCGGCTGCTGCCCGGCGACACCCGCCTGCAGGGCACGGCACTGATCGGCAAGGATGGCACCACGCTGGCGGCATTCCGGCATGACGCCGGACCCGGCTGGGTGCAAACCGCTCCGATCCAGTTCGAAGCGCCACCGGCGACACGGCAACCCGAAGTCCGCACCCTGTCGGTCAGCGGAAGCCGCACCGGTGCTGGCCGCCAGACGCGCGTTGTCAGCTGGGTTCCACTGGCTGGCGAAGGCGGGCTGCGCTGGCTGCGCACGGAAACGGACAACGCTGAAGCACATGAGGTGTGGGAGCATATTCTGGCCGACAGCCTGCTGCACGGCCTGATCGCCATGCTGATCGGCATCGTTGCACTGTACGCGCTGCTGCGCCGCCCGCTGGCCGCATTGCAGCAGTGCACCGACTTTGCCGAGCGACTCGACCGTTCGACGGGTGAAACTCTGCCGACAGGCACGGGTTCGCACGAAACCGACCGGCTGGCACAGGCGCTGAACTGGGCATCGCTGAGCCTGTACGACCAGCGCAGCGCGCTGGCCGAAAGCGAGGCACACACCGGCGCCATCATGAGTGCCGCGATCGACGCGGTGATCACCTTCGACACCTTCGGCAACGTCATCGAGTACAACCCGGCGGCAGAGCGCATGTTCGGCTGGACGGCCGCTGCCGCGATGCAGCGACCTGTGATCGAGCTGCTGGTCAAACGCAGCCAGCGCGATCGCGATGAGACGGACCTGTTGCAGTGGCTGGGTCGGCGCTTCGATGCCGTCATCGGACATCACCTCCAGATTGATCTGTGCCGTAGGGACGGCAGCCAGTTTCCAGCCGAGCTGGCGATCACCGCAACGCAGATGAAGGGGCGCGCGCTGTACACCGCTTTCGTGTGCGACATCAGCGAACGCAAGGCAATCCAGGAACAGATCATGCACGCGCGCGACGCCGCAGAAGCGGCCAACCGCGCCAAAAGCGACTTCCTCGCAAACATGAGCCACGAAATCCGCACGCCGATGAACGCCATCATGGGCATGACGGAACTGGCGCTCGACACCGACCTGACCGCCGAACAGCGGGAATACCTCGGCCTGGTGAAACAGTCCTCGGACGCATTGCTGACGCTGATCGACGACATCCTCGACTTTTCGAAGATCGAAGCCGGCCATCTGGACTTCGAACACATACCGTTCAGCCTGCGCGACGTCATCGGCGGCGTTGTGCGCACGCTGCGACCGAAAGCTGGCAAGCCGGTCGAATTGCGCTGCCATATCGATCCTGCGGTGGCTGACGCCGTGCTGGGCGACCCGATGCGGCTGCGTCAGGTGCTGACCAACCTGCTGTCGAACGCGCTGAAGTTCACCGAACGCGGACACGTAGAGGTCTCCGTCACGCTGGACGAGCTGACGCCCGACGCACAGGGCCTGCGCTTTGCCGTTCGCGACACCGGCATCGGCATTCCTCTCGACAAGCAGACGCTGATATTCGACGTGTTCTCGCAGGCCGATACCTCGACGACACGCCGGTTCGGCGGCACCGGCCTCGGGCTCGCCATCTGCACGCGCCTGGTGCAGTGCATGGATGGAATGATCAGCGTCACGAGCACGCCCGGCGAAGGCTCGACCTTCCATTTCACCGTGCGCTTCCCGCGCGCCGTCGGCAGCGAGCTGGCGCAATCCGACACCCGCTCGCTCGACAACATGGCCGTGCTGGTGATCGAACCGGACGCAGCAGCGCGCGACGATCTGGCGACCAGACTGGCGCACTGGCATGTCGTGCCGAAGCTGTGCGCCGACCTCGACGCCGGCATCGGCGCCATCGTGTCGGCGGAAACCGAGGCGCGCTGCTTCCAGGCACTGCTGGTCGACCTGGACATCGCCCGTCGTGACGAATGGGCGCTGGTGCATACGCTGGGCAGTGAATACAGCCCGGACCTGCCGATCATCGTGCTGCACGACGGCACAGCGCCCGAAGCGAAGACCGTGCCGGCCGGCGTGAGCGGCCTGATCGCGCGGCCGGTTCAGTCCGCGCAGCTGCTCGATGCACTGATGGCCGCGCTCGGCATGCACCCCGATGCGTCCGCAGGATCGCCGTCCGATACGCAGTCCCCGCTGCGCGACAACCGACCGCTGAACATCCTGCTGGCCGAAGACAACCCGATCAACCAGACGCTCGCGCTGCGTCTGCTGGAACGACTCGGCCATCACGTCGAACTGGCCAGCAATGGCATCGAAGCGGTGGCGCTGGCAGCCCGGCAGCGCTTCGACGTGATCCTGATGGATGTGCAGATGCCGCAGATGGGCGGCTTCGAGGCGACGCGGCGCATCCGCGCCCAGGACGGCCAGCGGCACACGCCCATCGTCGCGATGACTGCTCACGCGATGGCCGGCGACCGCGAGAAATGCATCGAGGCGGGCATGGACGGCTATGTATCGAAACCGGTGCAGGTACCGGCGCTGCTGCGCGCACTGGACGAGGCACTCGGTCCGTCCGTCGCCCCGCCGGTCAGCCGCCCGCCCGACACGCCAGCGGTCGAGGCAAGGTTCGACCGCCAGTTCATGCTCGGCAACCTTGGCGGCGACGAGGTGCTGATGCACGACATCATCACACTGTTCCTGCGCGACTACCGCAGCACGCTGGACGCGCTGGTGCAGGCCTTTGCCGGCGGCACGCGGGAAGAACTGGCGACGCAGGCGCACACGCTGAAGGGAATTGTGCGCAACTTCGGCGCCAGCCGGGGCGCCGGCATTGCAGCGCAACTGGAACGCGGGGGCGGCGGTACGCCGACGGAAGACCCGCAGTGCGCCGCCTGGGTGGAGCAGCTGGTCGACGAGACCGAGGCGCTGGCGACCGAGCTGCGTGCCGCGCAGCAGGCAGCGCGCAAGGTCGCGTGAGCGACGCTTGCGGTCAACTGGCGCCCGACGTGCCGCGCTGGATGAATTCGATCTTGTAGCCGTCCGGATCTTCGACGAAAGCAATGACGGTCGTGCCGTGTTTCATCGGACCGGCGTCGCGCACCACGCGACCACCCAGCGCCCGGACCTGATCACAGGTTGCGTAGGCGTCATCGACTTCCAGCGCGATGTGGCCGTAGGCATTGCCCATTTCATAGGCGTCGGTGTCCCAGTTGTGCGTCAGTTCGAGCACGGCGCCTTCCGATTCGTCCTGATAGCCGATGAAAGCGAGCGTGAACTTGCCGTCCGGATAGTCTTGCCGGCGCAGCAGGCGCATCCCGAGTACTTTGGTATAGAACTCGATCGAGCGGTCGAGCTGGCCGACGCGCAGCATGGTGTGCAGGATTCTCACGGTGTGACCTCGCAGTGTGGTGGATTCAGTGGGCGACGATGCGACCCGGATGCTGGGTGCGCAACTCGCGTCGCGCGGCTTCGAAGCCGGGCAGGATCAACGCCACGGTATCCCAGAAGGCGCGCGAGTGATTCAGTTCCTTCAGGTGCGCCAGCTCGTGGGCGATCACATAGTCGATCATCGCCTGCGAGAAGTGGATCAGTCGCCAGTTGAGCCGGATCACGCCCTGCGCAGTGCAGGTGCCCCACAGCGTATTGGCCGAACTGAGCATGACGCGCGACGGCGACACGCCGATACGCTCGCCCAGTTCGGTCGCACGATGCGTGAAGCGCGTGAGCGCCTCGCGCTGCAGGAAGGCGCACACCGCATCGCGCACGCGGTCGTGGTCGGCATCGGCCGGCAGTGGCAGGCGCAGCATGTCATCGTCAATCATCGGCCGCGCGCAGGTGTCGCCGAGCCGCAGCGTCACGTGGCCGCCCAGCCAGGGCAGTCGGGCGCCATCGCGCCAGTCGGTGCGCACCGGCGCACGGCGCGCGCGGACTTCGCCCAGCTTGGTGAAGATCCAGCGCTGCTTCTCGCGCAGCGCCTCCTCGATCTGCGGCAGCGTCACCCAGTGCGGCGCGGTGACGCGCAGCCCTGATTCGCCGATCGAGAAACCGATCGAGCGGCGGCGCGAACGACGCAGCGCGTACTCGACGATCTGCTGCCCAAGCACGATGTGACGCCCGCGCAGCGGCGGCGGCGCGGTGTGTTCCGGCGTATCGAGGGCCAACTCAAGCTGCTGCGGACAGGTGTTCGGCTTCATAGTGATGCGGAAAAAGTCGACGCATTTCACTTTCGATCCAGGCCTGAGCGTGCCCGTTGATCTGTTCGGTCGTCAAGCCCTGTGTCGCAATCGGGGGGCCGATACTCACGACGATCTCGCCCGGATACTTCAGGAAGGCGTTGCGCTTCCAGTAGTCACCTGCGTTGTGCGCGATCGGCACCACGGGCGCACCGGTCACCTGCGCGAGCCGCGCGCCGCCGACCTTGTAGCGTCGCGTCTGCCCGGGTGGCATGCGCGTGCCCTCCGGAAACACGGTCACCCAGAAACCCTGTTCGAGCAATATGCGGCCCTGCTCTTCCACCTGCACCAGCGCGTCCTTCCCGGCCGAACGATCGATCGCGATCATCGGCATGCAGCCCAGTCCCCAGCCGAAGAAAGGAATGCGCAGCAGCTCTTTCTTGAACACGAAGGCGACGCGCGGCAGGATCACCTGCAGGCTCAATGTCTCCCACGCCGACTGGTGCTTGCACAGCACGACCGCACTGTGCGACGGCAGGTTCTCACGGCCGATGACGCGGAAATGCAGGCCGACGATGAAACGCAGCGCGAGCATCGCAAGCCGCGTCCAGACGCCGATGATGCGGTAGCGTACGCGCGGCGGCAGCGGCCGCACGAGAATGGCGATCAGCGAGAACGGCGGCGTGATGACGGCGAGGAACAGGAAGAACAGAACGGAGCGAATGAAGGTCATCAGTCGGAAGTCACCGTAAGTGCGCGCACCATGGCGGCCAGGTTGTCATAGATCCGGGCGCCGCGCGGCAGCGCCGGATCGGCTTCGGTCTTCGCGCCCTTGCCGGTACGCACCAGCACAGGCTGCGCGCCCGCCGCATCGGCCGCCTGCAGGTCGCGCAGACTGTCGCCGACCACCGGCACGTCCGCCAGATCGACGTTGAAGCGACTCGCGATCTCCAGCAGCATGCCCGGCTTGGGCTTGCGGCAGGCGCATTTCGAATCGGCCGCATGCGGACAGAAGAAGATGGCGTCGATGCGCCCGCCGGTCTGGGCAAGCGAGCGGTGCATCTTGTCGTGGATCGCGGCCAGCGTGTCCATGTCGAACAGTCCGCGACCGACGCCCGATTGGTTGGTCGCCACCACGACGCGCCAGCCGAACTGGTTCAGCAGCGCGATCGCTTCGAGCGACCCTTCTATCGGTCGCCACTCCTGCGGCGACTTGATGAACTGGTCGGAGTCGTAATTGATGACGCCGTCGCGGTCGAGGATGATCAGTTTCATCCGTCAGTCTTTCAGTTCGAGCCGCGAAATATCCGCCACGGCATTCATCGCTGCGGCCAGCTGACCAAGCAGCGCCAGCCGGTTGGCACGCACGGCCGCATCGTCGGCGTTCACCATGACGTCGTCGAAAAAGCGATCAACCGGCGCGCGCAGCATGGCAAGAGCGCTCAGTGCGCCGGCATAGTTGCCGCGTTCGATATGCTGATGCGTCATCATGTTTGCGGTGCTCAGCGCGTGGTTCAGTTCGACCTCCGCATCTTCCGCGAACAACGCGGGATCGATGACGTCGCCGACTTCACCCGCCTTCTTCAGGATGTTCACGATGCGCTTGTTGGCCGCAGCAAGCGACTGCGCCTCGGCCAGTTCGGAGAACGCGACCACGGCTGCGAGCTTGGCCGGCACCAGATCGACGCGCACGGGCCCGAGCGCCAGCACGGCGTCGATCGCGCGCGCGTCGGAACCGCCATCCTTCAGCAGGTTGCGCAGGCGCTCCTGCATGAAATCGAGCAGTTGTGCGGCGAACCCTGCGGTTTCGCCGGCACCGATCTGGCCGGCGCGAAAACCACCGGCGGCGATCTGCACCAGTTGACCGAGATCGAGCGGAAGCGACGCTTCCATCAGGATGCGCAGCACGCCGAGTGCGGCGCGTCGCAGCGCGAATGGATCCTTGTCGCCGGTCGGAATCTGGCCGATGCCGAAGAAGCCGACCAGCGCGTCGATCTTGTCGGCCAGCGATACCGCGCAGGCGACATCGCCCTGCGGCAGCGCATCGCCGGCAAAGCGCGGACGATAGTGCTGTTCGACCGCCGCCGCCACGACATCGGTCTCGCCGTCATGCTGCGCGTAGTAGCGCCCCATGACGCCCTGCAGCTCCGGAAACTCGCCCACCATGTCGGTCATCAGGTCGGCCTTGGCCAGCAGCGCCGCGCGCGCCGTCGCCAGTACATCCGCATCGAGCAGATGCGCGATTTCCGTCGCCAGCCGCTGGATGCGCATGACGCGGTCGAACTGGCTGCCGAGGCGGTTGTGATAGACCACCGATTCCATCTTCGTGATGCGTCCGGCCAGCGGTGTTTTCTTGTCCTGCTCGAAGAAGAAGCGCGCATCGGACAGGCGGGCGCGCACTACGCGTTCGTTGCCGGACACGATGTTGTGCGCATCGGCCACCTGCATGTTGGACACGACAAGGAAGCGATGTAGCAGCTTGCCCGAGGCGTCGAGCAGCGGGAAGTACTTCTGGTTCGCCTTCATCGTCAGGATGAGGCACTCCTGCGGCACGGCCAGGAATTCCGGTTCGAACTGCGCGACATACACGACCGGGAATTCGACGAGCGCCGTCACTTCGTCGACCAGCGCAGCGTCATCGACATGGTGCACGCCATCGCCCAGCGCGGTGCAGGCCTGGGCCAGCTTCTGCGTGATGAGCGCGCGACGCGCCTCGAATGAGGCCATGACCGAACCGCGCTCGTACAGCGTGCGGGCGTACTCGTCAGCGCTGGCCAGCGTCACCTCGCCCTCGCCCATGAAGCGGTGACCGCGGGTGCTGCGGCCCGACGCATGCCCGAACGCCATGCCCGGCACGATGCGATCGCCATGCAGCATGACCAGCCCGTGCACCGGACGCACGAACTGGAAGTCGCAGTCGGACCAGCGCATCAGCTTCGGAATCGGCAGCTTCTTCAAGGCGTCGAGCACGATACCGGCGAGCACGTCATCGAGCGCCGCGCCCGGGACGGTCATCGCAAAAAACAGGGTTTCACTCTTGCCATCCATCCGGCGCGTGAACTGCGGCAGCGCCTCGGCCGGGATGTTTTTCGCCTGCAGCTTCTTCAGCAATGCCGGCGTCGGCTGACCGTCGGCATCGAGCGCGACGGCAACCGGCATCAGCTTTTCGTCGACCACGGCATCGGGCGCACGGTCGGTCACGTTCTGCACTGTGAGGGCAAGGCGGCGCGGACTGGCGTAGCGGTCCATGCGCGCATCGGCGGCGACCAGCTTGTGCTCGACCAGCGCCTTGAACACACCGTCGGCGAACACTTCGCCCAGTCGCGACAGCGCTTTCGGCGGCAACTCTTCGGTCAGCAGTTCGACCAGTAATGTGGCGTGCATAGTCAGTCCAGAATCAGCCGCCGTGACCGGCGGTGTCGAAGCAATCGGTAATCAGGCGGCGCGCAGCGCTTCGATGCGGCTGCACTCTTCTTCGCCCAGCAGCGCACGCAGGCGCGGGCTCGACAGGTCGGCCATCGGAAAGCCGCGCTGCTCGCGCGACGCGTAGTAGGCCTGCGCCACCAGTCGCGCCAGTGCGCGCACGCGACCGATGTAGGCGGCGCGCTCGGTGACCGAAATCGCACCGCGCGCATCGAGCAGGTTGAAGCTGTGCGACGCCTTCATGACCATTTCGTAACCGGGCAGCGGCAGGCCGACTTCGATCAGGCGCTTCGCCTCCGACTCGTAGTCACCGAACTGCCTGAACAGCCACTCGACGTTCGAATGCTCGAAGTTATAGGTCGACTGCTCGACCTCGTTCTGGTGATAGACGTCACCGTAACGGATGCCCGGCGCCCACACCAGGTCATACACGTTCTCGACGCCCTGCAGATACATCGCCAGCCGTTCCGCGCCGTAGGTGATTTCACCGAGCACCGGCTTGCAGGGGATCGAACCGACCTCCTGGAAGTAGGTGAATTGGGTCACTTCCATGCCGTCCAGCCACACCTCCCAACCCAGGCCCCAGGCGCCGAGCGTCGGCGACTCCCAGTCGTCCTCGACGAAGCGGATATCGTGCTGTGACGGGTCCAGCCCCAGCGCACGCAGGCTGTCGATGTACAGCTCCTGGATATTCGGTGGCGACGGCTTCAGCGCGACCTGGAACTGGTAGTAGTGCTGCAGCCGGTTCGGGTTCTCGCCATAGCGCCCGTCCTTCGGGCGGCGCGATGGCTGCACGTAGGCGGCGCGCCAGGGCTCGGGGCCGATGGCGCGCAGGAAGGTGGCGGTGTGGAAGGTGCCGGCACCAACCTCAATGTCATAGGGCTGCAGCAGGGCGCAGTTCTGGTCGCCCCAGAAGCGGGACAGACGCAGCAGGACTTCCTGGAACGTGGGTGCGACGGACATGGGCGCTGGACGAATCGGAAAGCGCGGATTCTACCGGCTCGCCTTGCGCCGCACCATCGCCGCCCCGATCAGCAGCAACGCGCTGATCACCACCGGCGCGTTACCCCAGCGCATGAAGGGCGTCAGGCCCTGATTTCCGGACAGTTCGACGCGCAGTCCGGCGCGCTGGAACGGCGGCAGCGCGGCGATGACGCGACCGTCCGCGCCGATCGCTGCCGTCATGCCGGTATTGGTGGCGCGCAGCATCGGCCGGCCCATTTCCAGCGCACGCAGCTGCGCGATCTGCAGATGCTGTGGCTGTGCCAGCGAATCGCCGAACCAGGCCGTATTGGACACATTGACCAGCAGCGTCGCATCGCGCGCAGCAGCGATCAGTTCCTCGCCGAAAACGTCTTCGTAGCAAATGTTTACCGCGACCTTCTCGCCGGCCAGATCGAGCGGTGGCTGCACCGCCGCACCGCGGCCGAAGTCGGACATCGGGATGGACAGCAGCGACAGCGTCCATGCGAACAGCGGCGGCGTGAATTCGCCGAACGCCACCAGATGCGACTTGCTGTAGCGCGCATCGTCACGACCCAGTGCGACCGCACTGTTGAAGTAGCGGGCGGTACCGTCACCGTCGCGACCGATGGTGATCGCGCCCATCAGCACATCGGCGCCGGTGCGCCGCACTTCCGCCAGCCAGGCAGGATCGATCTCGTCGTACGGCACCGGTATCGCGGTTTCCGGCAGCACGACCAGATCGGCGGGCCAGGCGCGCGCGAGGTCGAGATAGGTCTGCATCGAATCGGGCAGACGTTCCGGCACCCACTTCAGGCTTTGCGGCACATTGCCCTGCAGCAGGCTCACGGTCAGCGTGCGACCCGTGGGTTCGGTCCAGCGCACGGCGCCGAGCAGCGCGCCACCGGCCAGCAGTGCGACCAGCGACAGGATGGCCGGCCGCCAGGTCATCCGCTGCAGCACTGCCGCGGCAAGCAGGGCGGCGATCAGGGCGGCGACCCAGCCTGCGCCGTGCACACCGAACACGGGCACATATCCGGCCAGCGGGCTGGGCGGTGCGTGCGCATAGCCGCTGGCCAGCCATGGGAAACCGGTCAGCAGCGTGCCGCGCAGCCATTCGGTCAGCGCCCACAAACCGGCAAACAGCGGCGCATACAGCACGCGACCGGGGCGCAGCCAGCACTGTGCTGCGCAGGCCGCCGCAGGGAAGAAGGACAGGTACACGCAGAACAGGAAGGTCGCGAGCAGTGAAATCGCCATCGGCATGCCGCCGAAATCGTGCAGGCTGACATGCACCCAGGACACGCCGCCGAGGAACCAGCCCAGGCCGAACACGAAACCGGTCAGCGCCGCGGCACGCGGATTGCAGCGGTCGATCAGCCACAGCAGCGTGGCCAGCGACAGCAGCGGGAGCGCAAACAGGCCGAGCGGCGCGAATCCGGCAACCGCCAGCAGACCGGCCGCACCGGCTGCGGCCAGCCTGACCGCAGGCTTCATTCGACCGGCGCTGCGGCGACCGGCGTGGCCGGCTTGATGCGATCCACCATCAGCGTATGCACGCGACGACTGTCGGCGCGCAGCACGGTGAAGCGCAGATCCCCGAGCTGGATGACTTCGCCGCGTTTGGGCAGGCGGCCGAGCTGGTGGATGACCAGACCGCCGACCGTATCGAAGGCGTCGTCTTCGAACCCGGTCGCGAAAACCTCGTTGAAATCCTCGATCTCGGTCGCTGCCTTGACGCGATAGCGCCCCGCCTGGTCGATGCGGATGTTGTCGGCCGACTCGTCGAAGTCGTACTCGTCCTCGATGTCGCCGACGATCTGTTCCAGCACGTCCTCGATAGTGACCAGTCCGGCAACGCCGCCATATTCATTGACGACGATGGCCATGTGGTTGCGCGAGACGCGGAATTCACGCAGCAGCACGTTCAGGCGTTTCGATTCGGGAATGAACACCGCCGGGCGCAGCCAGTCGCGCAGGTCGAATTCCGGTTCGATCTGGACGCGCAGCAGATCCTTGGCGAGCAGGATGCCGATGACGTCA
>NZ_JAUYRO010000060.1 GCF_030696805.1 Methyloversatilis sp.
ATCACCGATGAAGCGCCCTGACGGGTAGCCTCTTCGCCGGCATGGGCGGGCGCCTGTCGGGCTACGCCCGCCAGCCTCCCGCCCATGCCGAACTTCTCACCTTGATTGACGCGCTCCTCTCACCTTGATTGACGCTGGACAACGCTGTTCGTGCCGGCAACGAGCCTGGTGACGCAGTTGGCCAGAGCCCACGCGGAGGGACGCCTGGAGGAGAAGCTGATCCACTTCACCAAGCCTAAACTGCTGGTGGTCGACGAGCTGGGCTACCTGCCGTTCGAGGCAAATGCGGCACACCTGTTCTTCCAACTCGTGAGCCGGCGCTACGAGCGTGGTTCGATGTTGGTGACGAGCAATCGATCCGTGGCCGAGTGGGGCGGCGTGTTCGGTGACGCTGTGGTGGCCACCGCCATCCTCGATCGGCTGCTCCACCACAGCCATGTCATCACGATCCGCGGCGACAGCTACCGGCTCAGAACAAAACGCCGCGCTGGCCTGGTTAACCAGGCCAGCGCGAACACCGCAACCCAAACCGATTGATCAACAACCGGGGGTCAATTCCTGATGTCGCCAGGGGGTCAGTTTCTGATGTCGTTTGACACATTCGGCAGCCTCGGCCGGTTCATCCCCGCGCCTGCGGGGAACGGTCGGTGAATAACAATGTTATTCAAGTTAGTTGCGGTTCATCCCCGCGCCTGCGGGGAACGGGTCCTGTGGCTGTGGTGAAGGTGAACAGGCCACGGTTCATCCCCGCGCCTGCGGGGAACGGGCGTCAAAAAGGCGGCCGGCTTCAACGTAGAACGGTTCATCCCCGCGCCTGCGGGGAACGGTACTGGGGAAACTGGCCCGAACATAGAATCTACGGTTCATCCCCGCGCCTGCGGGGAACGGTCCGGACGGCTTTCATCGGCCACGTCCGGAGCCGGTTCATCCCCGCGCCTGCGGGGAACGGCCGTTGGCTCTCAAGTCGAACGAGGGGTTAGGCGGTTCATCCCCGCGCCTGCGGGGAACGGTCGGTGAATAACAATGTTATTCAAGTTAGTTACGGTTCATCCCCGCGCCTGCGGGGAACGGAGCTACTGAGCGACCAGATACAGGCGCGAGGGCGGTTCATCCCCGCGCCTGCGGGGAACGGCGGCAAGCCCAAGCCGCAGAGCGATTTTGCGCGCGGTTCATCCCCGCGCCTGCGGGGAACGGTGTTCCGTGTGGGTTGATGAGATGCGCGGTGTCGGTTCATCCCCGCGCCTGCGGGGAACGGGCGCCGCAGCGCGGTCAACACCTGGCGGCGCGCGGTTCATCCCCGCGCCTGCGGGGAACGGTGCATCGCGATACGCGAAAAGCGCTCGCATGCCGGTTCATCCCCGCGCCTGCGGGGAACGGGTAATGCCTTGGTCGTCCAGCGCCCATTCGTCCGGTTCATCCCCGCGCCTGCGGGGAACGGCTTGGCCTCGCTGCCGAACGGCTCGAAGATCTACGGTTCATCCCCGCGCCTGCGGGGAACGGGGAACGGGCGGTACCTTGCCGTCGGCCCATGCCGGTTCATCCCCGCGCCTGCGGGGAACGGAGGATGGGGAAGCTCAGGTCTGCGTCCATCACCGGTTCATCCCCGCGCCTGCGGGGAACGGTCATCACGATCCGTTCCTGATAGTGAGCGGCCCGGTTCATCCCCGCGCCTGCGGGGA
>NZ_JAUYRO010000044.1 GCF_030696805.1 Methyloversatilis sp.
CTATCCGGGTGCGCCGCACGGCATCACCGATACGCACAAGGATCGGCTGAATCAGGACTTGCTGGATTTCGTCCGCAAGTAAGGCTGCGCGAAACCCGGTTCCGCGAAGCGGGCCGGGTTTCGTCGTTCAGTGGCGGATGGACCACAGCAGTGACGGACCCGCTGAACAAATGGAATCTGACCCCGTTGACGGAAAATCGTGACCTGTCCCCTATTGTTCCTTTTTTGTCTGTGCCTTTCGTGCTGCGTTCCAGAATGTGTTGAATACGATCTTTATCCCAAGCCACCACGCATAAATTGCATAGGTGGATTGACACTCTTCTTCGGAGAGCAATCCATGGGCTAGCTCATTTCTGAGGTTCGGCCCAAATGCATCGCAGAGGAGTGCTTTGAGCTCAAACGTTAAGTCCTCTCCGAATATTTGTGTGGCCTGTGGAATCTCCATTAATGTGCTGAGGCCGTTCTCGTTCTCGATTCCATCCTTATCAATGTTGGTGGTTTTGACGCCAGCCGCCTTCAAGTGCCAACGAACCATATGTTCTATCTGAGGAATCAGAATTTGGAGAGCCACAACAAAATCATTGTCGTAGCCCGCGAAAAGTGCTCGCCCCATGAGCTGCTTTCTGTCTTCTGGGACGATTGGAGAGCGATTTGCGATAAAGATAAAATCCTCCACGCGGAGCCGGTGTTCGAGGCGCAAAATTTCCAGCGCAGGCCATATTTCACCCTGTACGACCAAGCCTAGCTCCATGCCGTAGTGCTTGACCATCTCTGCCCATAATGTGGCCTTGTTCTCATCAGAATCGGCGTCTCCAAACCCCATTCCAGGGCGTTTCGCAATCACGCGACCGTCACGCGACATATGGGTCGCAGAAAATAGGGCCTGTAGGGGATGCTCGCGAAGCATCTTCTCTGAGAACTCCCGAATCTTGGCTGCTTGCGCTCCACGATAGATGTTCGCAAACGCTGCGAGCGCGTCTAGCGTTGATTTTCCCTTCACGGCATTTATGGCCGTTTCGACGATCTCGGAAATATCGATAGTCGGCGAAGAAATTACGCCCATTTCTGTGAGTGACTTGGCCCCCGCATCGTTCAGGTGCTTGTGCAACTCGGCGATCCGTTCGTCGGCCCGATGGGTGTTCCGTTCACTGTGAGGAATCTTGCGATAAGTCTGGAGTGCGCTTTCATAAAAGCTTGCGGCAACCATATTGCTTGGCTGTTCTGACGATAGTCTAGCTATCGCCTCCTTAACCCAACCTTCGGCTAGGCAAGCAGTCATTTCTGCTGCTTTGGATATGTTGCCTGTCTTGTGAAACCATCTTGATGCCGCATCAAAGTAGTCTCTAGCTCGATGCAAGTCGCCTTCGACGTCAAAGGAGCGCGCCAAGGCTTCAAGCTTGGTAGCAATTGATGGACCGTGATCCTGTCCAAGCCTATGCATTGCAAGCATGTCTGAAACCCAAAGTGCAAGGTACACGTCTTCTTTTCGGGATTTATCGAACGCAGCCAGGATGGCGGTTTCGATCTCATTCATTCGATCACCAGCTCCGGACTTGAGCATTTTGGTCAGGCTGATCGCTCGCTGCCAACACTCACGGCTGCCACGTATCCACGTTTCAGAATCGAGGGGAAGTTGACGGTAGGCGTCGATCGCGAGCAATGCGTGTTTTGGGCTTCGCGGTTCAATCAACAGCCAAACTAGATCGGCTAGTCTGGCTTGAAGCCAGGGGTCATCGACTTCCTCGGCAAACGCGGAGAAGAGCTCTACATCTGACTGATGAAAATCGATTGGCAGGGATGACCGTCTGCCACTCATGATCATGAATGGTTTAAAAGGCTCATTGGAACTGCTGGGGTTCAGCATCATCGAACAAGCGTCCGCGAGCAGCCAAAGGCTTTTGCCCTCAGAATGAAGGCCATTCTCAATTGCCGTGCGAGCGGCAGCCGATAGAGATTGCCACATGCTTGAGTAGCCTTCGCGGTCACCAGCCGCGAGAGCATGCTTCCAGCCCGAGTTGCGGAGGCTATCGACAGTGGCTGTCGTATGTTCTGGGTAACGTTCCATGCAGAAATGGTTTGCCGTGGATCAAGGGGCCCAACGTTTGAGCTCAGGGCGTGGCCCGTCAGGGCCGTCGACCCTGCAGCGAATGGTTGGGCATTTCTATCTCGCTATTTACGGTTTTGTTCTCCAGTCCTTCACGTAAAGAACAGAATTATCACTTAACTGAACTACGCTTCTTTCCTTCAGCATGTCGCTCGTTTCCTTGCCATATTTTTGGGCCTCGTCCACAGCGACGAATGACTGCTTACTGTTTGCAAGATATACGCCAAATAGATTGGCCATTGAATCATTTTCAATGTTCTTAAATAGGAGAGAGTCGTGGGCCAAAATCGGCAACTTGGTTGTAGAAAATATAGTCAGATCCAACACAATCAGGCTGGCATACGCGGTGCCTGTGCCGGTGTCATCAAAAACCTCGTACGAGTATGAGTTTCCGTTGATAGATACCTTCGGGCTCTTCCTTGATTTACCAAAAACAGAGGTAACAACTCGATGTATCCCATCATTAATTGAGCATTCAATTAGGCGTAGTATTTCCACTCTCTTCTCGGAGAGACTGTTTCTCAATTCAGTCGCACGTCTTTTAAGAGACGCCTCGCTCTCAAAGTACTCATTTTCCTGTTTTACGGCTCCGAGGGTCGTGGCCAACTCGCAGACGCGGTCTACCACAATAGAGGGCACGTCTACCGAAGAAATGGCGTTTGCCATTGCGGCGTCTATGGAAGATATTTCTTGATTTATGCGTGAAAGTTGTGAGTTCAGATCGCGCTCAGACTCAAGGAGTTCCTCCTTCAATATTTTTGCCACGCCAACATGGAATTCTTCAATTTCCGCCAAGCGATCCGCGTTGACTTCCGGAAAGAACTTAATGAGCCCGTCAAAGTGCCTACTCTTGACGTGCCTGTTCTCCGCGATGTTTCGCGAAATTCTTGACCTCTTTCCGTCTAGCTTCATCTTTACGGACAGAAGCGCGTCTTTTTGATTCTTTAATTCCAACACCTCCCGATTCGCGACTTCTGATATGTTTGTTGCGAACTTGGCCAGGCTAACCTTAATTTCCTCAATTTCAGTCTCTATCTTGGCAATGCGTCCTTCATTCTCAGCCCGCTCCTTCTTCCCAATTTTCGGGATGATGTTGTTCTTCAATGCCGCACTAAGCGCCTTCCGCTCATTTTCCGCCTCATCCTGTTGGCTGGTTAAAGATCTAATTGGCTCGTAGTAGCCGTAGGTTTTAATTAGATTTTCAACGCAATCTCTAGCCGCCTGCTCCGGTACAGCATGAAATGGCTTATGAACGTCTAGATTCGACTTGCCCCATACCCGCAAGTAGAGGCCAACCATTGCTCTAAACGAAATGTCCTCATAAGGAATTTCATATGCATTCTTAAGAAATGCAGTGAACTGCTGGACAGGCATTGGAGAACCTGACTCGTACCGCTCATTGCATCTGTAGACAAGATCTGGGGCAAGCGTCCCCCTTCTAAACTTGTACTCCTCTCCACCAAATATAAATGAATAGTAGTAATCATGGTGATCGAGTTCTCGCACTATGTCAGTGTTGTGCTCTAAGAGAGAATTGCCGCCGAAGACAAAGTCAACAATCATCAGCAAGGTGGACTTACCGATTGAATTTGTGGCGTTTTCGTCTCCAAGGATGACATTGAATCCACCGTGGAATTCAATGACCTTTTTGCGAAATTTCTCGCAAACAATTTCCTTAAGCATAGGATACGATCCCTGTTTCCAAATTAACACTGATTCGACCGAGAACGTATAGAACATCAACGGCTAGCAGAAACTGATCAACGCTCTCGAAGTGCTTCTCGCTTTGGCGATATAGAGTTGCGAGTTGAATTTCCGATTTACCGAAAGCCATGAGTATTGGCAACAAGCCCATAGCCGTCGACTCTAGAGACAAAACCTTATTTGGCGTTATCACTAGAACACCTCGCAATTTTGAATAAAAAATGATGTGACGATTTCCGAAGAATCAATTGTTCTCGGATTTGTTTTTGCGTATATCCAATTAACGATATTTCCGTATATGTCCTGCTGGTCAAGACCTAGGCTCTTTTGCTTTATGTAATAGGCTTTTACCTGAACACATATCAGTTCTGAAGCATTGGGGTTTTCTCTATCCACCTCAGCGAGAACGGATTTAATGTACTGGAAGTAGTTCGCTACGTTGTTCTTGATTTTCTGCCTTGAGAGCGTAGACATTGATTGGTCAAGCTTACTCTCCAGCCTCTTTGGATCGTATTCAATGCTCGCAGGGTCGTCAGAAATGTTTAGTTCGTAAAGGCGGTCAATTACACGCTTTATGTCGCCCTCTATTTGATACGAAGATTGAATCTCTTGCTGCCTCGACCACCTGATACATTCCTGCTTCTTCTTAGCGAGGTCTCGGTATTCCTTCGCAGTTCTTGGCTTATCGAACTTGCCGTGGCACGAAAGACAAAGAGGAATCAAGTTGTCTGGGTGGTTGACGTCATCGTGTAATCTCACCTCATTCTTGAGTTCTTCAATCTCCTGCTTCGACGGATGTAGCGGGTATATGTGCGCGAGCTCATATGCCTTTTGAGTGCGCGTTCCTTTTGTATAAAACAATTGAACGCCGCATAGCGGACATTTCCCATCGACCTGCGATACCAGATAGATGTTGTCCGCCTCGCCGTACTTGCGCCGACTCTCTGACATCACTCTTGCTCCATATCGCCAACAATCTCAGTTTTATCGATTTTTCGGTTGCCGACTACAGAACAGAAGGCCGACTGAAATGCCCAACGTCCAAGCTCAGTGGCGCTGCGCGGCTATATCGCGTAGCGTCCCTTGGAGCGCAGTGTTAGGGGGTAAGCCAGTCACGATCAGGCCGGGCCAATTGACGAGCATTGTTGTATGCCATATCGAGAGTTAAACAAGTGGCACCACGATAGAAGTCTGTAAACCGTTCAACAACGAGCGCTAGGTCTGCCTTTGAAGGGTCTAGCAACGTCAGCGGCAAAAGCAACTGAATGGCGCCCTGGTAATACTGAGGAATTGCGGTCTTGTAATTTCTCTTCACTCTTTCGGATGCCGTATCAATGGCACCCTTCGCGAGATTCTGAAGTCCAAATGGGTTCATCGATTTTAGTTCGGCTGGAAAGCGGTCTAAGTTGTCTTCGATGATGTGCTCAACATTTACGCGTAATTCCTTTCGCGTGTCAAATACAAGGACTGACGGATCGTCAAAGTAATGAGCCATTTCGGGGAGGGCTGGGAACTTATTCAAGTCCCACTCACCCTTGCGGCAGAACTTCCAGAAATGCCAGTAGTGCGCAACGCCATCCAGTTTGTTTTTCTCAAACAAAACAAACAGAGGTTCCTGCTTCTTCGTGATAAGGCCGGTATTCCAGCACGCGAACTCTTCGTCAGCGGTGATCGCAATCTTCTTTTCATCAGCCAACCGTTTGTAGGTGTATGTAAGGTAGTTGCGTAGGATCGGCTTTGCGTGATGTGCGGCGGTTGATTTGTAGTCCCAATCCTCCGGTTCAGCCAGCGCCGCCAATGCCTCTATGTTTTCATCAAACTTTGGCATGAAGACAAAATCGCGGAAGTGTTCCGGGAAATCATACGGTTTGTTCTTTTCCATCAATGCTCCCTAGGTATTGAATGAGACATGGAACCCCGTAACTTTGTTTTCTGGCGCAGTTGTGCGCCATAACTATGGGTGGTGCCGGATAAGCACAAAGGATTTTCATGGGGACTTCTTTTGTTTTCAGTTGGTTGGCGCGGTGTGCCGTACAACTACCTGTTAAACGAACACAGAAAACCTCACCCCTTATATGTCAGGCAAGTGGAGCATGTCCACGGTGTCTGTTCCATCAGTCATTTATCCGAGTGGTGACGCGATGGGGCGCGCCCCAATGCGCACGGTCGTTCGGGCGACTTCGCCCTTTTCGCACCTGTGCGGCCAGGGGTGGGGCCGGGGCCATGGTAGTCACATGCTTCGCTGCTTTTCGAAGCAGAAGCTTGACGCATGCCCGGGCATGCCGCGCTGTCAGCGGATAGATTGCGGCCTTTCCTGCTTCTTTCCGGTCTCGCTGCCGCACATATGAACGCTTCCACCTTGTCACCCCTCCAGACCGAATGGGCCACGCTGCAGCAGGACCACGAGCGCCATGAGCGGTGCGCGGTCGGGATCAAGATTGCGGCGGTGGCGCTGACCGCCGGTGCCGCGCTGTTCGGTTTTCCGTTTGAACTGGCGGCGCCGCTGATCGCCATCGTGTGGGTGATCGAGGCGATGCTGCGCACGGTGCAGGGGCGCCTGGGTCAGCGCTTGCTGAAGGTGGAAACGCTGATCGCTGACGGGGCGTCGGAGTACGCGGCGTGCCAGTTGCACACGGAATGGCAGGCGACGCGCCCGGGCGCGGCCGGGCTGCTGATGGAGTACGCGAAGAGTGCGCTGAAGCCGACGGTGGCCTTCCCTTACCCGCTGCTCATCATCCTGTCGTTCGTGCTTTCGCTGCCGGGCTGACGCCCGATTCGTCGCGGCGGCTTGCCGAAGGTCAATACACGCGCGCCGGAGACGCGCACTATGGGTGGCGAGGCCGTACGCCGGCCGCCTGCAGTGACCCCTCGCTTGTTTCCGGACCGCCCGAATGTCAGAACCCCGTTCACGCCCCTGGCTCGTGCCGATCGCCATTGCGCTGCTGGCCATCGCAGCTTTCTTCGCGTGGAAGCACTTCCAGTCGCCACCGCCGATCGACGCCTTCGCCTCGGGCAACGGTCGCATCGAAGCGACCGAAATCGATGTCGCCAGCAAGACCGGCGGGCGGCTGGCCAGCGTGACGGTACGCGAAGGCGATGATGTGAGCGCCGGGCAAACCCTTGCCGGCATGGATGTGCGCGCACTCGAGGCCGAACTGCACATGGCCGAAGCCCAGGTCGCGCAGGCGAAGGCGGCGCATGTGGCGGCGATCGCGGCGGTCGCCCAGCGGCGTAGCGACGTCGCCACCGCCGGCGCGGTGGTGGCGCAGCGACAGGGCCAGATGGCGCTGGCCGAAAAGGACATCGAACGCACGCAGCAACTGGTCGACAAGGGGTTCATTTCAGCGCAGAAGCTCGACGTCGACCGCACCGCGAAACAGACGGCGCAGGAGGTGGCCCGAGCCGCCGTGTCGCAGATGCAGGGCGCGCAGTCGTCGATCGAGGTGGCCCGTGCCGCGGTGGCGCAGGCGGCGGCGGCGGTCGAGGCCGCGCAGGCGCGGGTCGAGCGCATGCGCGTGGACCTGCAGGACGCGGTGCTGGTCGCGCCGGCCGATGGCCGCGTGCTGTACCGGCTCGCCGAGCCGGGCGAGGTGCTGCCCGCTGGTGGCAAGGTGCTGACGCTGCTCGACATCACCGACGTCTACCTGACGCTGTTCCTGCCGACCTCGCAGGCCGGGCGCGTGGCGATCGGCAGCGAGGCGCGCATCGTGCTCGACGTGCGGCCCGACATTTCGATTCCGGCCAGCGTGAGCTTCGTGTCGCCGCAGGCGCAATTCACGCCGAAGTCGGTGGAGACGCGCACCGAGCGTGAAAAGCTCATGTTCCGCGTGCGCGTCAAGATTCCGCCCGAACTGCTTCGGGCGTACGCCAAGCAGGTCAAGACCGGTCTGCCCGGCGTGGCCTGGGTGAGGCTGGACGCCAATGCGCCGTGGCCGGCGACCGTGCCGCCCCCGGTGACCTTGCCCGCGCAGCCATGACCGGAACCGGCGTCGCCCGGCTGGCCGGCGTGGGCCTGCGCTATGGCGATACGGTGGCGCTCGACGCGATCGATCTGGACATTCCGTCGGCCTGCATGGTCGGCCTGATCGGACCGGACGGCGTCGGCAAGTCCAGCCTGATGGCGCTGGTGGCCGGCGTGCGCGTCATCCAGCAGGGCACGGTCGAAACGCTGGGTGGCGACATGGGCAGCCGCGCTCATCGGGAAGCCGTGTGCCCGCGCATCGCCTACATGCCGCAGGGGCTGGGCAAGAACCTCTACATGACGCTGTCGGTGTTCGAAAACGTCGACTTCTTCGGCCGCCTGTTCGGCCAGTCATCGGACGAACGCGGGACGCGCATCGCCGAACTGCTCGACAGCACCGGGCTCACGCCCTTCCGCGACCGGCCGGCGGGCAAGCTGTCCGGCGGCATGAAACAGAAGCTCGGCCTGTGCTGCGCGCTGATCCACGACCCCGACCTGCTGATACTCGACGAGCCGACCACCGGCGTCGATCCGCTGTCGCGCCGCCAGTTCTGGCAACTGATCGACCGCATGCGCGCGCGTCGCCCCGGCATGAGCGTGCTGGTGTCCAGCGCCTACATGGCCGAGGCGGAGCGCTTCGACTGGCTGGTGGCGATGGACGACGGCCGCGTGCTGGCCACCGGCAGTCCGGCCGACCTGCTGGCACGCACCGGCACGACGGATCTCGACGCCGCGTTCATCGAACTGCTGCCGCCGGACAAGCGCCGCGGCCACGCCGCGCTGGTCGTGCCGCCGCGCGTCGTGCAGGGCGACGGCCCGGCCATCGTCGCCGAAGGGCTGACGATGCAGTTCGGCGATTTCACCGCGGTCGATCACGTCGATTTCGAAATCGGTCGCGGGGAAATCTTCGGCTTCCTCGGGTCGAACGGCTGCGGCAAGACGACGACCATGAAAATGCTCACCGGCCTGTTGCCGCCGACCTCGGGCAGGGCGCTGCTGTTCGGCCATGAAGTCGATGCCGGCGATCTCGACACGCGCCGCCGCGTCGGCTTCATGACCCAGGGTTTTTCGCTGTACGGCGAACTGAGCGTGCGCCAGAACCTGGTGCTGCACGCCCAGTTGTTCCACCTACCGGCGGCGGACGTGGCGCCGCGCGTGCAGGAGATGGTTGATCGCTTCGGCCTTGCCGGCTACCTCGACGCGCAGGCCGCCGGCCTGCCGCTGGGCATCCGCCAGCGACTGTCGCTGGCCGTCGCGGTCATCCACAAGCCGGAAATGCTCATCCTCGACGAACCGACCTCGGGTGTCGATCCGGTCGCTCGCGACGGCTTCTGGCGCTTGCTGATCGATCTGTCGCGCAAGGACGGCGTGACCATCTTCGTGTCGACCCACTTCATGAACGAAGGCGAACGCTGCGACCGGATATCGCTGATGCATGCCGGCCGCGTGCTCGCCAGCGGCAGCCCGGCGGCACTGATCGCCGAGCGCAACGCGGCGTCGCTCGAAGACGCCTTCATCGCCTGTCTCGAAGAAGCCACCGGCGAGGCGGACCGGCCTGCCGCAGCGGCGGGCACGGCCGTCGCCGCCCGCGCGGTGAGCACCGAACGCCGCGCCTTCAGCCTGATGCGCCTGTTCGCCTACGCGCGCCGCGAGTGGTTGGAAGTGGTGCGCGATCCGGTGCGGCTCACGTTCGCGCTGCTCGGCTCGGTCATTCTCGTGCTGATACTCGGCTACGGCATTTCGATGGATGTCGAAGATCTGAAATTCGCCGTGCTCGACCGCGACCAGTCGCCGGAAAGCCGTGCCTATGTGGAGAACATGGCCGGCTCGCGCTACTTTCTCGAACAGCCGCCGCTGGCCGGCAGCGCCGAACTCGACCAGCGCATGAAGGCCGGCGAACTGAGCGTGGCGCTCGAGATCCCGCCCGATTTCGGACGCGACCTGCGCCGCGGACAGGCGGTGGAAATCGGCGTCTGGGTCGATGGCGCCATGCCGTTCCGTGCCGAAACGACGCTGGGCTACGTGCAGGGCCTGCATGCGGACTTCCTGCAGCAGGCGGCCCGCCGGCAGGTCGGCGCGGCGCAGGAGGCGCCGGCGCGGCTCGACATGCGCTACCGCTACAACCAGGACTTCAAGAGCGTCTTTGCCATGGTGCCGGCGGTGATTCCGCTGCTGCTCACCTTCATTCCGGCCATCTTGATGGCGGTCGGCGTGGTGCGCGAGAAGGAACTGGGGTCGATCACCAATCTGTACGCCACGCCGGTGACCCGGCTGGAATTCCTGCTCGGCAAGCAACTGCCCTACATCGGCGTCAGCATGATCAGCTTCTACGGGCTGGTCGCGCTGGCCGTGTACGTGTTCGGGGTGCCGCTCAAGGGCAGCCTGTTCACGCTGAGCCTGGCGGCGCTCATCTTCGTGACGACGACCACCGGCATCGGCCTGCTGATGTCGTCCTTCGCGCGCACGCAGATCGCCGCGCTGGCCGCCACGGCCGTGGTCACCATGCTCGCCACCGTCACCTTCTCCGGCCTCACCCACCCGGTGTCGTCGCTCGAAGGGGCGGGGCGCACGATAGGCACCTTCTTTCCCGCGACCTACTTCCTGAACATCAGTCGCGGCCTGTTCACCAAGGCGCTCGGCCTGCGCGACGTCTACACGGACTTTCTCGCGATGCTCGCCTTCGTGCCGGTGCTGACGATGCTCAGCGTGCTGTTGCTGAAGAAGCAGGAGCGGTGATGAAGGTGCGCCTGCTCAATGCCTGGCGGCTCGGCATGAAGGAACTGCTGAGCCTGTGGAACGACAAGGTGCTGCTGATCATGATCGTGTGGGCGTTCAGCGGCGGCATCTACACGGCGTCGACGGCGACCTCGCAGGAGCTGCACAACGCGCCGATCGCCATCGTCGACGAAGACCAGTCGGTGCTTTCGTCGCGCATCGCGGGGTCGTTCTACGGGCCGTACTTCAAGCCGCCGGACATGATCACTGAATCACAGGTCGACGCCGGGCTGGATGCCGGCATCTACACCTTCGTGCTGAACATCCCGCCCGATTTCGAGCGCGACGTGCTCGCCGGGCAGCAGCCGGTCATCCAGGTGAACATCGATGCGATGCGCGTCAGCCAGGCCTTCATCGGCGCCGGCTACATCCAGAACATCGTGCTGGGCGAAGTGGGCGAGTTCGTGCAGCACCGGCGCAGCGAGGCGGCATCGCCGATCACGCTGGCGCCGACCGTCATGTTCAATCCGAACATGACCAGTTCGTGGTTCGGCAGCGTGATGGAAATCATCAACAACGTGACCATGCTGTCGGTCATCCTGACCGGTGCCGCGCTGATCCGAGAGCGCGAGCACGGCACGCTGGAACACCTGCTGGTGATGCCGCTCGGCGCCTTCGAAATCATGCTGGCCAAGGTGTGGTCGATGGCGCTGGTGGTGTGGATCGCGGTCGGACTGTCGCTGTACTTCGTGGTCGGGCGCGTGCTCGACGTGCCGATCGCCGGTTCGATTCCGCTGTTCATGGCCGGCACGCTGGTGCAGTTGCTGGCCACCACCTCGCTCGGCATCTTCATCGGCACGCTGTCGCGCAACATGCCTCAGCTTGGCCTGATGATGATTCTCGTGGTGCTGCCGCTGCAACTGCTGTCCGGCGGCATGACGCCGCGCGAAAGCATGCCCGAGGTGGTGCAAAACATCATGCTGTTCGCACCCACCACGCATTTCGTCAGTCTGGCCCAGGCGGTGCTCTACCGCGGCGCCGGGCTGGATGTGGTGTGGCCCAGCCTGCTGGCGATGGCTGGCATTGCGCTCGCCTTCTTCGTTGCGTCGCTGCTGATGTTCCGGCGCAGCATCGCGGCGCAGGGCTGAAGTCAAGGCGGCGACCGCAGTTGGCGACTGGCGCCGACCCCTGAGGGCGCGGCCCCGGTCGCGCTCAGCGCCGTGACAACGCCTGTTCGATCCGTCCGAGCGCATCCAGAATGACTGCACGGGGCGAACCGAGGTTGAGCCGCATGAAACCGCTGCCGCCGGTGCCGAAAGTGATGCCCGGGTTCATGCCGACCTGTGCGCCGCCGACGAAAAAGTCGCGCAGCGCGCTGTCGTTCAACCCCAGTGCGCGACAGTCCAGCCAGATCAGGTAGGTGCCTTCCGGATGCACCGCGCGGATGCCCCGCAGGTGCTGTGCGGCGAACTGCATGACGGCGTCGCGTGTGTCGGCCAGATAGGTCATCAACGCATCGAGCCACGGGCCGCCGCCGCGGTAGGCCGCTTCGAATGCGGCGACGCTGAACGGGTTGGACGCGCTGACGTGCAGGCGCCCGAAGACGTTTTCGATCGCGCGCCGCTCGGCGTCGTCCGCGATCAGCGCCGACAGGCCCAGCCCCGGAATGTTGAAGGTTTTGCTCGGCGCCACCGTGGTGACGATGCGGTCGCCCGGCTGCGCCAGCGTGGCCAGCGGGATATGCGTGTGGCCCGCGTAGATCAGGTCGTGGTGGATTTCGTCGGCCAGCACGACCAGTCTGTGGCGGCGCGCCACGGCCAGCATGCCCTCCAGCTCCTCGCGCGACCACACGCGGCCGACCGGATTGTGCGGCGAGCACAGCAGCAGCAGTTTCGCGCCGTCGGCGGCGCAGCGCTCGAGGTGATCGAGATCGATGGTCCAGCGGCCGTCGCGCTCGATGAGCGGGTTTTCGATCACGCGCCGGCCGGTGTCGCGGATGGCCGAGAAGAAAGGCGGGTACACCGGCGGCTGCACGATGACGCCTTCACCGGTCGCGGCGAACGCCTGAACCGCGGCATACAGCGTGGGCACGACGCCCGGGCACATCAGCACCGTGTCGCGCGCCACGAACCAGCGGTGCCGCGAAGCGAGCCAGCCGGTCAGCGCATCGAAGGTGCCATCCGGGTACAGCGAATAACCGAACACCGGGTGCGCCGCGCGCGCGGCCAGCGCGTCGAGCACGGCGGGCGGCGCCGCGAAATCCATGTCGGCCACCCACAGCGGCGTGACCGCAGCCGTGCCGAACACCGCGACCCGTCCGTCATGCTTGACGCTGGCGGTGCCGTCGCGCAGGATGATACGGTCGAAATCGAAGCTCACGTTGGTGGCCTCATTCAGCGCACGCGCTCCCACAACGTCACCTCGGCCACCGTGTGCTGGTGCTTGCGACGCGTTTCGCGGATGACGAAAGGTACGTCGCGGGGCGCTCCGAGCTGACGGAAGTGCTCGCCCAGAATGACCTTCATGCCGTCGAGCGTGGTCCAGCTTTCGCCGTCCTTCTTGAAGCCACCCAGCCAGTCGTCGCGTTTCGTGTGCTCTTCCAGCCAGGTGTAGGGCGAGCTGATCATCAGCACGCCGCCGACATTGAGGCGTTCATGCACCGACTTCAGGAAGGCGGCCGGATCGTACAGGCGGTCGATCAGGTTGGCGGCCAGCATGAAGTCGTAGCCGGTCAGCACGGATTTGAGGTTGCAGGCGTCGCCCTGCATGAAATCGACCCGCCCGCGCACCGCCTCCAGCCCCATGTCGGCCAGGCGGCGGGTCTTGTACGACACGAGTTCGCCTTCGTCCGGCATTGTGTAGCGCAGCTCGCCCTGTTCGGCCAGATGCACACCGGCGTTGATGAAGCGGGCCGAGAAGTCGACGCCTGTGACGTGTTCGAAGTGACGCGCCAGTTCGAAGGTGGAACGACCGGTTGCGCAGCCCAGATCGAGCGCGCGGCGCGCCGGGCGACCGTCCATGGCGTCAATGGCAATTTGCGCCAGCGCCTTCGGGAAGTTGGGCACGCCGAAGTATTCGTCGCCGTAGTGGAATTCGGCGTATTCGGACAACTGCCGGTCACTTTCGTAATAGATGTTCGGCGCTGTGGCCGGTGTATCGCTCACCACGTATCGGAACCCCGCATGCTGGAAGAAATGGCGGCGGAAGGCATAACGCGATGCACGCGTCGCTTCGTTGCCGCAGGAAATCCACGAGCCACCCTTGATCAGGTTGTGGCGCGCGTCGAAGGTCGGTGTCGAGAAATCATCATACGTCGGGTGCACATCGAAGCCGGCGAACGGGTAGATCGGCGTTTCGGTCCATTGCCACACATTGCCGACCACGTCGAAGAAGTCGCCGTGGGCAAAGCGATCGACCGGACAGGACGACGCCCAGTGATCGAGGTGGATGTTGGCGCTCGCTGCGCCGTTCTCCGGTACTTCGGTCACGCCCGCCGCGTCATGCAGGCGATACCACTCGTCTTCGGTAGGCAGCCGCACCGGCGCGCCGCTGCGTGCGGCCTTCCAGTTACAGAAGGCCTTGGCTTCGTGGTAATTCGTCTCCACCGGCCAGTTCCATGGCATCGGTATCTGTTCGAGCATGAGCCGCAGGTGCCAGCCATCGGCCGTGCGCACCCAGAACTCCGGGTGTGCGGTCTGGTGACCATCGCCGGTGCGCCAGGCGCGCCAGGCACGACCTTCTTCTTCCCACCAGGCGTCGTTCGCGTAGCCGCCATCGTCGACGAACTCGAGGAATTCGCGGTTGCTGACGACGTAACGACCGGCCTGGAAGGCAGCGACCGCAACTTCACGCTGCGCGTATTCGTTGTCCCAGCCATAGATCGGGTCATCGCGTCGCCGGCCCAGTTGCGTGACGCCGGCGGCGACCGGGTGCAGCGCGTTCTCCGGTGCATCGCCGGTGTCGCGACAGGGCTCCCAGGCCGGATGCGGGTGCACGTAATCGAGCCGGCTCTGGCGGATCAGCACCGACGAGGTTTCGAGATGGATGCGTTCGTGCTCGATACCCATGATGATTACCCACCACGGGTTGCTCCAGCCGATCGGCGGGGCGAGCGGGGCAGCGTGGATCACGCGGTCCACCACGCTGCGCACTTCGTTGCGGTAGTCGCGCACCGCCTGCACGCTCGGCCAGTCGTAGTTCGACTCGTTCAGATCGTCCCAGCTCATTTCATCGACGCCGACCGCGAACATCGATTCGAAGCGCGGATTGATGCGCTCGTCGATCAGGCCGGCGAGCAGCAGTTTGTTAACGAAGAAGGTCGCGGTATGGCCGAGATAGAAGATCAGCGGATGGCGCAGCGCAATCGGTTTCTTGTAGTACGCGTCGTCGCAGGCAAGCACTTCGAACAACTGTTCGTAGCGACTGAAGGTGGCATGAAAGTAGTCGCGCAGCGCGCCGCGCAGCGCATCCGGATCGGTCGCATCGAGTCGGGGCGTGCGCAGGAAGAGCGTATCCTGATGGGCTTGCATGTTGTTGTAATACTCCGGCGGATGCGGGTGTTGAAAGGGCTGCCGGTGTGCGGTGATCATGGCGCGACCATCCGCTGGCGCCGACGGCGACCGCGCGTGAGACGCAATGCAGGGCCGACAAGTTCAGATATTGTGCCGCGCCCGTTGGGTCGTGCGTATTTCATGCCGGATCCGGCGCAAACGCGGCGCTGTCGCCACCCAGTTCTCGCGTGAGCCAGTCCACCAGCAGTCGCGTGCGGCCGGGCAGCAGGCGGGCATGCGGATAAATGATATTGACGGGTCGTGGCGGTGGCTCGAATTCGCGCAACACGACGCGCAACGTGCCCTGTTCAAGATGCGGCCTGACCTGGTAACACAAGAACAATCCGAACCCGGCACCGGCGGCGCAGGCGGCCACGGCCGGTGCGACGTGGTTGAATTCCAGATTGCCGGCGACTGGCACCGGCACGATACGGCCGTTGATGTGAAAGCTCCAGCCGAGGCTGGACGCGCCGGTGAAATGTACGCACGGTGCGCCACGCAATGCATCGGGATGCGACGGCTCGCCGCGCGCAGCGATCAGCGCCGGGCTGGCGACCACGACGCGGCGAATCGTTCCGAGCGGGCGCGCGATCAGACCTGAATCGTCCAGTGCGCCGATCCGCACGCCGACATCGATGCCTTCCTCCAGCAGATTGACCACGCGGTCGTGCAGCAGGACGCGCAGCTTCACGCGCGGATACTGCAGCGCGAAGCGGGTGACGACCGGTGCGACATGCATCAGACCGAACTGCACCGGCGCGGTCAGCGTGATCGGCCCGGACGGCTCTGCCGCCCCTTCCTTCAGCGCCTCCTCGGCGTCCTGCACGGCCGACAGCACCTGACGGCAGCTTTCGAGATAGTTGCGGCCTTCGTCGGTCAGTGCGATGCGGCGCGTCGTGCGGTTGATCAGACGCACACCCAGATGCGCCTCGAGTGCGGCCAGCGTGCGCACGACGGCCGGCAAGGAACTGTCGAGTGCCCGCGCCGCCGCCGTCAGGCTGCCGTGCTCCGCAATGTTGACGAAGGCGCGCATCGCCCTGAGTGTGTCCATGCGCGATATTACTGCGATAAGTGGAGCAGTGTTATCCACTTCAGGTCATTTATTGCCTGATACGGATCATGGATAGTGTGTTGCGTCGCCATCCGGCGTCACGTAACCCAAGCGAGGAATTCGCCATGTCACTGACTGCCACCCACCGTCCTGAAGTCCCGATCGTGCTGCACGGTTTCAAGCTGTCCGGTCACAGCCACCGCGCCGAACTGTTTCTGGGCCTGCTCGGCCTGCCGTATGAATTCCATCAGGTCGACCTGGCGGGTGGCGAACAGAAGACGCCGGCGTTTCTGCAGAAGAACAGTTTCGGCCAGGTGCCGGTGATCGAAGACGGCGCGACGGTGATCGCCGATTCGAATGCCATCCTCGTCTATCTGGCACAGCGCTACGCGCCGGGTCGCTGGATGCCGCTGGACCCGGCCGGTCAGGCGCGGGTGCAGCGCTGGCTCACGGTCGCGGCAGGTCTGGTCGCCTTCGGTCCGGCGGCGGCACGGCTGGTGACACTGTTCCGCGCGCAGTTCGACACCCAGGAGGTGATCGCACGCGCACACCGCCTGCTCGCCGTGATGAACGGCGAACTGGCTGCGCAGGACTGGCTGGCGGGCACGGCACCGACGCTGGCGGATGTCGCGGTCTATAGCTATGTCGCCCATGCGCCGGAAGGCAATGTGTCGCTCGACGACTACCCGAACGTGCGCGCCTGGCTGGCGCGAGTCGAAGCGCTGCCGGGCTTTGTCGCGATGCCGGTCAGCCAGGTCGGCCTGCGCGCCTGATCGCCATGGACTCCACACGCGATCCCTTCCACGATGGCGAGCGCGCGCTGCAGGCGCGTGCCGGCATGCAGGCCCGCATGGCCGAGATCGGCCCGCGCGCCATCCGCGACCACATGCCCGATCAGCATCGCGACTTCTTCGCGCGGCTGCCGTTTCTCGTCGTCGGCAGCGTCGACGTCGACGGCCAGCCCTGGGCGTCGGTGCTGTCGGGCCCGCCGGGCTTCGTGCAGTCGCCCGATCCGCGCACGCTGCACGTCGCTGCGCAGGCACCGGCGGGCAGCCCGCTGGCCGCCCACTTGCGCGTCGGCGCGCCGCTCGGTCTTCTTGGCATCCAGCCGCACACGCGGCGGCGCAACCGGATGAATGGATCCGTCACCCGGGCAAGCGAGGCCGGTTTCGATGTCGAAGTGGAGCAAAGCTTCGGCAACTGCCCGAAATACATCCGCACGCGCGAAGCCTTTTTCTTCGGTGACGACGAGCAGCCTGCGCCTGCGCAGCCGCTGGCGGCGCTCGACGATGCGGCGCGCGCGCTGATCACGCGCGCCGATACGCTGTTCATCGCCAGTGCACACGCAGCCGGCGTTGATGTGTCGCACCGCGGCGGCGCGCCGGGCTTCGTGTCGGTCGGCCCGGGCGACGTGCTCACGCTGCCTGACTATGCCGGCAACTTCTTCTTCAACACGCTGGGCAATCTGCTGCTCGAGCCGCGCGCCGGTCTGCTGTTCATCGATTTCGACAGCGGCGATCTGCTGCAGGTGAGCGGGCGCGCTCAGATCGTGTGGGAGGACGAAGCACTGGCCGAAGCACTGGCCGCCCATCCCGGGGCGCAGCGCCTGGTGAGAATCGCGGTGAGCGGTGCGTTGCGCGTGCCCGGCGGGCTGCCGCTGCAGTGGTCGACCACCGGTCCTTGACGAGGACGGCGCCACGCCGGTCTGCCGCATCATCATCCGCAAGGCTGCATTGCATGCAGGCACAACCACTCGGTGCTGTATGCCGCGACGGATCTGATGCGGGCGTTCGGAGACCGCGGCCGTCGCGATCCGGTGCCGACAGATCCCTGACCGTCGGAAAAATTGACAGCACACCGCCATCGCGTGGTTCCGACCCATTGAATCAATGGCTTGCGACGCTGGTTTGGGTTTTGCTTATACCGTCGCAGCGCCCCACTCACGAAGGACACACCACTCATGAATTCCCTGCTGAAATCCCTGTTGATCGCCGCTTCTCTGATCAGCGCCCCGGCCGCATTCGCGGCATCGCCTGTCACGCCGGTCTCGGTGTCGAACAATGGTCTCGTTGCGATCGACGGTGCTGACCTGTCCATCCTGTTCGATGGCTACATCGCGCCCGAGGGGACGCCGTTCCAGACTGACGCCGTGTCCTGGTTCAATCAGGTCGGCAGCAGTGGCGTCACGCTGGATTTCGACTTCGGTGAGCTCTATACGCTGAGCGATGTGCTCCTTGGCGTTGATCACAACGACTTCTATCAGGTTCAGGTGTCGCTCGATGGATCGGTCTGGAACACGCTGTTCACCAACCTCGCATTCGAAGGCCAGTCGAATTTCGGCAGCGAAATCATTTCCAGCGTGGCGGGCGATCCGGAGTATCAGGCGACCATCGATTTCCCGACGACAGTCGCGCGCTACGCCCGTCTCTACGCCGTCGGCGGTGATAACGCGTTTTCGGTGTCGGAAGTGAGCTTCAGTGGCGTGGCCGTGGTGCCGGAGCCGGAGACCTGGGCGTTGCTGATCGCCGGTCTCGGCCTGATCGGCGCCATTGCCTACCGTCGCAGCTGAGTCAGCGACGCTCGAAAAAAGGCCGGCACACGTGCCGGCCTTTTTCTTTGCAGCGGGACTGCGTTCAGCTGACGTAATCACCCATCGCTTCGGGCTGCATCAGCACGTCGAGCACGCGCACCGTGATCTGCCGCCCACCCGGCACCTGCCACGGGATAGCCTGGCCGACCGACAGCCCGAGCAGTGCGCTGCCGATCGGCGCCAGCACGGACACGGTGCCGGATACGCCGCTGGTTTCCGGGTAAACCAGCTTGAGTTCGAAGGTGGCACCGTTCGAGTCGTCGATGAAGCGCACCGTGGAATTCATCGTCACGACGCCCGGCGGCATGTCGGCCGGTGCCACCGTTGTGGCGCGATCCAGTTCATCGCGCAAGGCGTCGGCGCCCGGCTGATGCCGGTAGGCCTCGCGGTCAAGCAGACGGTAAAGGCGCGCAGTATCCAGGCTGGACACGGTGATGGGGGGCGAATGTTGCATGCGGGTCACCTCATGATTGATGGACGTCTGGATGAACGAACGCAAGGTCCGGCGTTCGATGATGGTTCCCCAAAACAAAAAGGCAGCGCCTTCGTCAGGCACTGCCTCTGGAATCACCAAGTATCTGAAAAGTTTACTGCAAATGGGGCAACCGGGCCAGCCCGCCCACCTTTTTCCGGCGCGTACGCGCGGCGGCAGGCATCATGGCGACCCCATCCGAGCACGCAGGGAGCAAACATTGAGCCGCAGTGACAGCGAACCAAACCGGTCGGTCGCCCTATATTGGGATTTCGAGAACCTGCACGCCAGTCTGGTCGAGGACCGCTACGGCGAAGGTCATTACGCCAAGCCGGATTCCCGCTTCAAGGTGCAGGAGCCGCTGGTCGACATCGATGCCATCGTCGGCCTCGGTGCATCGTTCGGGCCGATTGCGATCAACCGCGCCTATTGCAACTGGCAGTACTTCGGCCGCTATCGCGACGTGCTGCTGCAGAGCGCGGTCGAACTGATCCAGCTGTTTCCGCCGGGTGCGTCAGCCAAGAACGGCGCCGACATCAAGCTGTGTCTGGACGCGACCGAAGACATCAGCCGCTTCGGTCACATCGGCACGGTCATCATCGTCGGCGGCGACAGCGATTTCATGCCGGTCGCGCAGAAGATCAAGGCAGCCGGACGCACGTTGATCGGCGTCGGCACGCGCAAGGCCACCAATCGCCACTGGGCGAAAAGCTGCCACGAGTTCCGCTATTACGAAAATCTGATCGGCAAGAGCCCGTCCGACGAGGCGTCGACGGCCGAGGCAACCGCCGCGTTGCCGGCGGACCCGGCGGCCGATATCCTGCGGCGCGCCGTGCGTCTGCTGTCCGGTGCCCAGGGCGAACCCTGGGTGAACAAGGCTTCGATCTGGCCGATGATCAAGCGGCTCGACGCCACCTTCGACGTCAAGGACCACGGCTATACCGACTTCACCGACATGCTGAAGTCACTCGACGCGGTGGTTGAAGTGAAGAAGGGCGAGCTGGACCACGTTGTGCGCCTGCGCTGAGCCCTCGCTGGCGGGCGCGTCAGTAAGGTCGACGCATGCGCCGTCGCGGCGGCGGCAGACCGGTATCGGCACGCAGTCGACCGTGTTTCTGGGCGTCCAGCCGCAGCAGCTGGCGCGCCACATAGATGCCTGCCGCGAGCGGCATGACGAATTCCGGATAGATGGCCTGCACGTTCTTGCCCAGTTCCATCAGATAGCCGACGTAGCCGAATGCCAGCTTGGCCAGCGCGACGACGATCCATACCTGGATGAAGATCACGACCATGACGAGCGGGCTGGCCACCAGGCGCTGCGAATGGCGGCCACCGAATGCGCCGGCGACCAGCGCGATCAGCGCGATCCACCAGGCGCCCAGGAAAAACAGCAGATAACCCTGGAACTCTTCGATCACTAAAAGGCCTCGGCTACTTCGGATGCGGAAGGAAGGCCGGCCGCCGTTCTGCAGCGCAGGCGGGACCGGTTGGCGCGTCAGGATAGCGGATCACGCGCGCTGCTGCGGACGGATCCGGCGAGGCAGTGAAGACTGGAACTTGAAAGGCGCGGGCGTTGCGACAAGGATGTGCCGCAACGAGGTTGCCGGGAGGTCCGCCGAGCGACGCAGCTGTCCGCGCCCGCGGATCAGCGGCGGCGCAGCCCCGCCAGCAGCGCAATGCCCAGGCCTGCCAGCATCAGCATCCAGGTTTCGGGTTCCGGTATCGGCGGTGCGATGCCGTAGGTACCCACCGTGAAGCCGTTCCAGTTCTCGTTGGTCAGACTGGTCCAGGTGATCGAACTGACAGCACCGGTGAAACGGATGACGCCATGCGGTTCGCCAGTGCCGTTGAGCTGGAACTGGCCGCCGCCCAGCTCGGCACGGTTCAGCGTGCCGTTGCCCCAGTAACCCGCGCCGAAACCGACCACCTCGAAATCCTGGTCGAAACGGTAGCCGTTGCCGTTCAGGCTGACCACAGCAAAGAAGAGGTCCTGTACCGGCACCGAGAAGGAGAGTGTTTTCGATGTGGCCCGCGACAGCGCGATGATGTCGGTCGTGTCTGGTGCATTGTCGACCAAGGCGCTGATGTAGGGCGACGAGGGGTTCCAGTAGTTGATGCCGCCAGCCGTCTGGATGAACGCGATTTCACCGCTGTAATCGACATCAACCGTCGATTCGCCGATATTCAGCACGCCAGTGGCCGAACCGCTGGCGCCGGCCGTGCCGCTGGTCCAGTTCACCCAGTTTACCGGCGCGGCATTCGAGGGCGCGACGATGAGTGCCTGCGACAGCAGGCCGAGCACGACGAGCGTACGGCGGACGAACATGGCGAATCTCCTGAGAATCTGACCTCCTCCCTGTGGGTGGAGCATTTTTTGTAAACGGAACGCAAAAAACATACCGAGCGGCTAAGCGCATGATTTTTCTTTGCTTATCTTGACAGGCCGCATTGGGCTGTAAACCCCTTCGACAAGAGAAATTACGACTTTGGTATTAGGACCGTCGGGTCGCTACGGGCGCGGTCCGGCCAAGCCGAGCGGGTCACGCCGGCAGCTCGGGCGCGTCTGCCAGCACGACCTGGTTGCGCCCGCGCCGCTTGGCCTCGTAAAGCGCCGCATCGGCCCGGCGCACCAGCGCGTCCGGGCTGTCGTGTTCGCCCGGCACGATCACGGCCACGCCGATACTGGCGGTCAGCACGGCAAAGGGCGAGCGTTCGTGCGGCTGCGCGCACGCTCGCAGCGCCGCACAGACCGACTGCGCCGTGGCGAGCGCCTGTGCCTCATCGACATCCGGTCTGATGAAGGCAAATTCCTCGCCACCGTAGCGGGCCACCAGATCGGTCGAGCGTCGCACATGCAGACCAATCACTTCGGCCACCTGACGCAGGCAGTCGTCGCCAGCCTGATGGCCGTAATGGTCGTTGTAGTCCTTGAACAGATCGACATCGAGCATGCACAGCGCCAGAGGCGTTCCGTTGCGTCGCGCCCGCGCCCATTCCAGCGCCAGCGTGGTATCGAAGGAACGTCGGTTGGCCACACCGGTCAGGCTGTCGGTGGCGCTCAGCTCGGCCAGCCGGCGGTTCGACTCTTCAAGTGCCCGGGTGCGCTCGTTCACCTTGTCTTCCAGCTCGTGCGCCAGCGCGCGCTGTTCGCCCAGCAGGATGGCGAGCCCCATGCCGATGATGCTCAGCGTCAGGATGTACTCCTGCGCGCGCAGGATCATTTCGTGCGGCGTCGCGTCGCCGAAGGGGCGGAATCCGGTGGTTTGCGACCACGCCGCGGTCAGCGCAATCATTGCCACGGTCAGCGCGGTGAGCCGGCGGCCGCAGCGCGCGGCGATGTAGAGCACTGGCAGCAGCAGCAGGTGCGGCGTCAGTGCCAGCCGGCTATCCGCATCGGCAACGTGCTCCTGCAGGAAAATCGTGCCGGCCAGCAGCCCGGTGAACACGAACACCGCCGTATCGCGCCAGCCCAGTACCGGGGGATCGCGCTCGGTTTGCAGCAGTGCGAGCAGCAGTGGCGTCCAGATGAGCAGACCGAGCGCGTCGCCGAACCACCATAGCAACACGAGTGTCGAGTAACTTGCGCTCACGCTGTCACGTGTGAATACGAGCACTGCGCTGGCCAGCAGGGCACAACCGAGCGCACCGAGCAGCGGCCCGGCGAGCAGGAAGCGGCCGAAGTCGCCGATTCGCTCCAGCCCGGGCGAAGCACCTAATCGGCGCATCAGCAGGTAGGTGACCGTGACCTCGGCCAGATTGCACAGGCTCAGCAGCACTGCCTGCAACAGCGGGAATACCGGCAGGTTGGCCAGCACATCGGAACCCAGCGCAAGCAGCGCGAGCACTACCGCGCGCTCGCCGCGGTAGTGCAGCAGCGCAGCGAGCAACACCGCGTTCGGCAGCCACATGACGACCTCGTTCTCGGGCGACAGCGCGGTCGAGAACGTCAGTTTGACGCTGGCGAAGTGCAGCAGCGGCAACAGCATGAAGACCCGCCAGTCGGGGCGGCTGCGCAGTGCATCCAGAGTGTTTGTCACGTCGGCTTCCGGTGGTTCACGGTGGACAGGCGCGCCAGCATGCCGGATCAGCCGGCCGGCGTTGCGCGCAGCGACAAAAAGTTACCGTGAATAGTTAGCGCCGCACCGTGACCTGGCCACCGCCATGCCCGACGTTCAATGGACGAGAGGGCTGACCGATGCGGGAATCGATACCCCCTTTCGCACCTCAAGCTTTCCGGAAACGTGCCGGCGCGCAGGCGTTCCTGCTTGCCATGCCGTCTGCTGATCGAAAGGCGTGATTTTTCGCGCGCACATGACCCTGGCGCGGCGCATGATCGTCATTCGGAGGACGTCACTGTTTCAGGCGTCCATGTCCGGCGGGCGCCTCGCCTTGCCGTCTGCTGCATCCACGTACGCCGTTTGTGTGTAATCAGACGTTGAAGCGTCCAGTCCGGAAGATTCGCCCGCCGGGGCGACCGTCCCGCACCGTGATGCCCGTCTGCCTGGAGACCGATGTGAGCCGAGCCGCAACACACGCCCTGTCAGCTGCGCTTGCCGCGCCACCCGCCCCACTCGGCGCTGTTGCGCCGAGTGGGGCGACGCACGCGTTCGACCTGCTGGCCGACATTGCACGCGAACTGCGGCCGGGTGTCATCTTTCCGATCTGCTTCGATGCGCTGCTGCGCGTGCGCCAGACGCTGCGCGCACCGGATGCATCGCTGCAGCAGCTGGCCGGCGCGGTGCGGGTCGATCCGCTGCTGTGCGCGCGGGTGCTGCGTCGCGCCAACCGGCTGCGTCCGGCCGTCCCGGTGACCGGCCTGCGTGACGCGATCTCACAGCTGGGCGGCGAACGCAGCCGGCACATCGCAAGCACGTTGTCCGGCTGCCAGATCGGTTGTTCGCGCCAGCTGACCCACGTCGACGCGCTGTCGCGCCGTCTGTGGTTGCACACGCTGCGCACCGCCGCCGCGGCGTACGTCATGGCTCAGCGGCTGACATCGATCGACCCTGACGAGGCGATGACCGCGGCGCTGCTGCACGATATCGGCGCCTTCTACCTGCTCGACCGGCTGGCCCGTCAGCCTCAGGCCGCTCACGATCAGGGCGGAGTGGAGGCGCTCATTCTGGAATGGCACGAAACGATCGGTGAGGCACTGCTGCAATCGCTCGGCCTGCCGGTGGTGCTGATCGATGCGATGCGCGACCATGAACAGCCGCGCACCGCGCCCGTTTCACCGCGCACCGTCGCCGACGTGGTGTTCCTCGCCAACGTACTGGCCGGCGGCGCAACCGAGCTGTACGGCGACCGGGTGTGCCACGTGAGCCAGCGCCCGGAGCCGGTGCGCGAGCGCTTCGCCGAGCTGTTGCCGGACATCGAACGCGAATTCGCCGCGCTGTGTGGCGTCGCGGCAGAGGGTGCCGCCGCCGATTGACGGGCGTCTTGATCGTCGGCGCTTACCGGCGCGGCTTACACAGGTAGCGGGCTGTCCGCCTGGACCAGGCGCACCTCGATGCCGTGTTCTGCCGCGAACGTCGGCAGCCAGGTATCCACGATGCCGCGTCGGGCCAGTTCGGTCAGTGGCACCTCGGGAATGTCGCACGACTTCACCAGCAGCACGCGCGGCAGGCGAAGCTGGAGGGTCAGCCACGCGGCAAGACTGTCGGAGGTGACGCGCCAGTCGCGCGGCAGGTCGAGCCGGGCGTCGAGTTCGCGCGCGGGCATCCACACGGGGGTGCGGCCGGCAGCACACACGTCGGACAGCCGCGCGATCTCGTCGGTGGCGACAAAACCGGGACGGGATCCCGCGAGCATCAGCGCGTACTGGTCCATCGCGCGCAGCGCCATGCGGTGTGCGACATCATCCTGAAAACCCCAGAGCGCCTGATGGGTTCGAACCGCATCGGCAAACGGACCCCCGCCGGCCACGACGATGTTGCGCCCCGCGCCCGCGCCGGCCAGCCAGTCGCACCAGCGCTGCAGCCGGCCGTCTTCCGGGTCACTCAGCAGGCTGCCGCCGAGCTTGATGACGAGCGGGGCGTTCATGCCGAGCCCGCCCGGATTGCTCCGGAAGCGGCGCACCACGGCCGGCACTTGCCGCGACCGGCTCTGCCCACTGTGGGAGCGGCGGCCCCGCCGCGATTTGAACGCTGCAACGCGACCAGCGCGGTGCAATCGCGGCGGGGCCGCCGCTCCCACAGAGGCCGCGCACAAAGGGGCCACACCCACAGGGGCGGCTCGGACTCGAATGGCGCCAACGCGCCATCGCCTGACGAGTTCATCGCGCAGGCTCGGCCAGCAGCGCGACAGCGACGGCCGGGGCGCAGGTGGTCGCATCGTCAGCACAGGACGGGGCGCAGTCGGCCAACAGGCTGGCGAGCATGATGGAGCGGCGACCGAGCGTGGCAGCAAGGCGGGCGGCGATCGCGCAGCCGGCGCCGGCGCACACCACCGGTGCGTCGGCGGGCAGGGCGGCGATGCCGGGCAGTGCGCGGCTGGCGTTGAGCAGTGTGGCGAGCTGGGCGTCGGCGAACGCGTTGGCGAGCGAGCGCCAGTCGGCCATCGATCCTTCATCGACATCGCGGCCGATCATGCGGGCGAGGCGCCGGGCGCTGGCTTCCGGCGTTTTTGCGCCACCGTCGGCGGCCGGATACGGGTCGGCGTGTTCCGGCAATTCGCCCAGCAGGCGCCAGACGTCAGCGGTGGTCGCGAAATGTTCGGCCATCAGGCGGTGCCGCCGGCCGCGGAAATCGATGTCCGGGGCCAGCGCCATCAGCGGCGTGCGAACCAGACCGGCATACACCAGCTCGCCGCTGATCAGCCGGTCGGCATCACTGCGGCTGGCGCTGGCCACCCCGCGATTGATCACGATGAGGTCGCTCGTGGTGCTGCCGATGTCGGCCAGCAGCGCCTGCGGGCAGCGGCTCGCGACCCAGGCGGCAGTGGCCAGCCAGTTGGCTGAAGCGATGTCGTCGGCGCGTGCGGCGGCGCCTGTCGGTGCAACCCAGCCGCTGCGCCCGGCATACAGGCGCAGCTCGCCCGGAAGCGCGGCAGCCAGCCGATCGACGATAGCCACCACGCCGGCCGCACGCGAATCGAACAGGTCGACCATTTCGCCGGTCATCGTGATGGCGTGACGGGTGGTGTTGCCGAGCGCAGCGCGTGCCTGGACGACGGCTGCATCCAGCTTGTCCAGCCCCTGCCAAAGCGGGCAGGCGATCTGTACGACACCGGTGACCCGGCCGTGCTCGACGCGCGCCGCCTTCACGTGCGCGCCGCCGATGTCCCAGCCGGTCAACGAGCTGTCAGACGGCATCGACGGCCTCCGTCAGTTCGATGCGCTGCGGCCGCGCGGCGCCGGCCGGACGCCACAGGGGGCCGCCGTCGGCCGCGGCCAGCGTGGCGGCGAGCAGGTTGCAGCCCAGCGTGTCGTGCAGTGCGCAGGCCGAGGTGCTCAGGCGTGGGTTCAGTTCGACCACGATCGGGCCGTCGGCGGTGTGCAGCACGTCGACGCCGACATGCCCGAGCAGGCCGGGCAGGGCGCCAGCGATGCGCCGTGCCAACGCCCTGTACATATCGTCGATCGGCACGTCACCAACGGCCAATGCGACGAGCGACACCTGTTCGCCATCTATCGCGAGGTGCTGACGGTTGATCGACAGCAGCACCGCTTCGCCACGCGCGCACAGCAGATTCAGGCTGCGCGCCTCGCCCGCCATCCAGGGCTGCGCAACAAAGCCCGGGCGCAACGCCTGCGCGGCCTGATGCACGGTGTCGAACAACCGCAGGCCATCGCAGCCGGCGCCGTCATCCGGCTTGACGACCCAGCGACCGGGCAGCGCCGGCAGCGTCGCGGCATCGGTGAAGTGCGGCAACACGGCGATACCGGCCGCACTCAGTCGCTCCGCCGTCAGCGACTTGGAGGCGCCGATGCGGCAGGTGTCGGCGCTGCAGCCGAGCAGTGTTTTGCCGGCGCCCGTGACCCGGGACGTCAGTGCAGCGAGCACGCCACCGGTTTCCGGCGCGACGATGAGCACCGCGTCGGCGGCGTCGAGCGCGTGGTCGAAAGACGCTTCAAAGCCGGCGTCGAAGGCATGGTCAGGGGTGACCGCAATCAGATGTGCCGGGAAATCGGGCGGTGGCAGGCGGGCGTCATGCAGCAGGATGATGTCGATATCGGGCAGCGCGGCTGCGTCGCGCAGCAGTGCATCGCGCATCAGCCGGCCTTCTCGCAGCAGCGAGGGCGGAAGCCCAGGCTGGCCGGCCAGCCCGCCGCCGGTGATAAACTCGAACACGAAAATTCGACGCTTCATATAAGGATTCGTGGTGCCTCAAATCATTCCCGTCATCGACCTGATGAACGGCCAGGTCGTGCATGCGCGCCGTGGCGACCGGCAAGCTTACCAGCCGCTGCAGTCTTCACTGGTTGATGGCTGCGACCCGCATGACGTGGCGCAGGCGCTGATCGAGGCGACCGGCGCGCGTCAGGTCTATGTGGCCGACATCGATGCCATTCGTGGACCGGGCGCTGGCAAGGTCAATGGCAAGGGCGATCGCCAGGACGGCGGCGAGCGTGTTGCCAAGCCCGACCACGCGACGCTGATCGCCGAACTGGCAGCGCGCCACCCGGATGTCGAGTGGTGGGTCGATGGCGGCTATGTCGATGCCACGCCTGCGCTGGCGCTGCATCGTGCGGCCGGCGTGACGCCGGTGTTCGGCACCGAATCGATGCGCAGCTATGGCGCGCTGCGCAAATTCCGCAACGCGCACATCGATACCGTGCTGTCGCTCGATTACCGGCGCGGCGTCCCGCTCGGCCCGGACTGGTCGTACGACCCGGTCGAATGGCCGGCCCGGGTGCTCGCAATGGAACTGGGGCGCGTTGGTGCTGAGGACGGGCCGGCGCTGCAGCTGATCCGTACGCTGCAGTCAATGCGCTCCGACGTGGATGTCATTGCCGCCGGCGGTGTGCGCAACCGCGAGGACCTGCGCGCGCTCGACGGCATCGGCGTCACGGCCGTGCTGGTGGCCAGCGCGTTGCACGATGGGCGGCTGTAGGCCGCACACATTCATCACCAGCTGAGCGGATTGACCCGGTAGTAGCGGCTCAGCTCGCCGAACATGTCGGGAAAGCTTTCGGCCAGATGCTGCGGCCGCTCAAAGAACGCTTCCGACGCCACCGCGAAAAACTCGGCCGGACTGCTTGCGCCGTATGGATTGAGCGTTGGCACGGCGCCGGCCTGCAACTGCCGGAGCAGACTTGCGTAGGCGGCGTCGAACACGCGCGTCCAGCGCTCGACGCGATGGCGGCCCACCATCGGCGGAGCGCCGTTGGCGTCGCCGTTCTCCTGATCGAGTTGATGCGCGAATTCGTGGATGACCACGTTGTGGCCGTCGGACGCATCGGCGGCGCCGCGCACGACGTCGTCCCACGACAGCACGACATGCCCGCGCGACGATGATTCGCCCAGATGGACCGCACGCCCCTCATGCACGACGCCGGCGGCGTCGGTGGTCAGGCGCCGCACCGCGAAAGCCGACGGGTAGATCAGGATTTCACGCAGTTCCGGGAAGTAGCCGCTGCGTCGGTTCAACAGCAGCAGGCAGGCCTGGGCGGCGATGGTGACCCGCATATCGTCGGTCACGTCCAGTCCGTCGCAGCCGACAAAGGTCTTTTCGGCCACGAACACCTGGATGTGCTTCTTCAACTGCAGTTGCAGGTCGGCTGGCAGCCGCCGCACCTGTGGCACGCGTCGGCGCAGGATGTCCCGCCAGGCCGGCGGGAACGGCCGGCTGCGCAGCCAGCGGCGGCGCGATTCGATGCGCAGCGGTTCGGCAAGCAGCCACACCGCCGGAATCAGCGTCAGCAGGATGAAGAAAAGCAGCGGCACGTCTTGCCCGTCTCACCGGTTGGGGTTTGCAGAAGCTGGGGTCGCGCCGCCGCCATTTCAACGCCGTCGCCTCAGGCGAGCGGCGCGTCGCCCAGCACCGCCGCGCCGAGAAAGTCCATCTTGCCGATCTCGACGCCGTTGTGTCGCAGGATGGCGAAGGTGGTCGTGGCGTGGAAATACAGATTGGGCAGCACGAAATCGAGCAGGTAGCGCAGGCCCTTGAAATGCGCGTCGCGCCCGGCCAGCCGGAACGTGATGTCGCGTTCCTCGCTGCCGTCGATCTGCGCCGCGCCGAAGCCCTGCACGAAGTCGATGGCCTTGGCGATGCGCGCCTGCAGTTCGGCGAGGGTCGCTTCATCGTCTTCCCAGCGGGGGACCTCGGCACCGGCCAGTCGCGCCGCGCCACCCTTGACGATGTCGGTTGCGATCTGCACCTGACGCGGCAGCGCGAACATGTCGGGTGCCAGCCGCGCGTGGATGAACACCGATTCATCGATCTTGCGTGCGGCCGCGTGTGCCGCGGCCTTCTCAAGAACCACGGACATGTTCTGGAGCACCCGCACGAAAACGGGTACCGAAGTTTCATACATGGAAATCGTCATCATCGCTCCAGGGGGAAGGTGCAAGGTGCAAGGTGCAAGGGGGGCGGCTTCGAGTTCTGTACCTTGCCCCTTGCACCTGCTTCACCAGGGCAGCGCGTCGCCGACGTGCGTGAAAGTGCCGGTGGGACCGTCGGCGGGCAGGGTTGCCAGCAGCACGCTGGTGCGGCCGCCCTCCGATACTTCGATCGGCGCGTTCTCACCGCCCATGTCGGTCTTCACCCAGCCCGGGTGGGCCGAATTGACCTTGATCGGTGTGTCGCGCAGTTCGGCGGCCAGATGCACCGTGAATGCATTGAGCGCGGTTTTCGAGGCGTTGTAGGCAAAGGCCTTGGCGGCTGCGATCGGCGACTTGGGGTCGCTCTGCAGCGTGAGCGAGCCGAGAATGCTCGACAGGTTGACGATGCGACCTTCCGGCGACAGGCGGATCAACGGCAGCAGCAACTGGGTCAGTTCGACGACGGCGAAGAAATTGACGTCGAAGGTTTCACGCAGCACGGCCGGCGTCACGCTGCTGGCATTCGGTGCGAACAGGTCTTCCAGCGCGATGCCGGCGTTGTTGACCAGGATGTCGAGCTGGCCGTAGTGGTGCGCGATGTGGTCATAGGCGTTCTGGTAAGTCGCCGGTTTCTTCGCGTCGAACGCGATTGCGCTGGCCGTGATGCCATCGGCGCGCAGCGCGGCGACGGCTTCTTCCGCGCGTTCGGCGTTGCGTACGCCGAGCACGACTTCGATGCCGAGCTGGCCGAGGCCGCGCGCGGTTTCCAGGCCCAGACCGCGATTGGCGCCGGTAATGAAGGCGACTTTACGGGTGACGGTCATGATGGATCTCCTCAAGGATGTCGAGCATGCAGGGGCTGGACCGGCCCTGCGTCGGATGTATGGATGGCGGAGGCCGGGGGGCCAGTCTGCGCCGAGCGCACGGATGAGACCGGTGGCGGCGCGCGCGCGTTCGCCTTCGAGCTGCGACGCGATCCGCCGCCGCAGCAGCACGCTGCGGTCCGCGTCGATCACGTCGACAAAGCTGACCGGGCCTTCGCGGTACTGGATCTGCAACGGCCGGGCCGCACGCGTCGCCGCGCGAACGGCTTCGTCCTGTGTGCGCATCTGCTCCGCCAGTATGGGCAGTCCGGCCAGATTGTCCCCGACTTTGCGCACCGCAGTCGAACCCCGGCAATGTGCCCACCAGGCCAACACGCTGGCAAGGGCCACAGCACCCAATGCAGCTTTGTCGGGCACACGGGATGTGCACACGTTGCCGGCCTTGATGGACCCGCCGGAGATAACCGTTCAACCCCGGGGGCGCGTGATCGACCTGTTGTCCGACAGGCCGCAGGACGGCCTCGATCAAGGCCATTGAGGGCTGATCGTTCGGACGCTATGGCGTTGCAGACCGACGCTCGCTGGCGGTCTGCAATGTGCGTTGTATCTTGTCGAGCAGACGGACCTTGTCGACGGGTTTGACGACGAAACCGGATGCGCCCGCGTTCCGGCTTTCGATGACGATGTTGCGTTCGCTGTGGCCCGTGATGATGAGCACCGGAATATCCGCAAACTGTTCCACCGATCTGATCCGCCGCGTTGCTTCGACGCCGTTGAGCCCGGGTAGATCGAAATCCATCAGGATGATGTCGGGCCGGTGCTTGCGCAGAATGCCAATGGCTTCGATTCCGGATGCGGCAAAGAGGGGCTGCAGGTTCTCCGCAGACAGAAATTCACCGAGCAGCCTGCGCTGGAATTCGTCGTCGTCGACGATCAGCACCACCGGTCTGAACTGCTCTGCGAGCTTTTGCAGCGAGCGGGCCGATTCGATCTGGGGCGACAGCGCGTGGGCGAAGTCGCCTGCCCAGGCCCGCACGGGTTCGACGGCATCCGTGGCGTTCTTCAGCTCGGGTTCGATGTACCTGATGCGCAACTGGTCGAACGCCTGTTCGAAGCGCGCCCTGTCCTTCACTTCGACACTGCTGCTCTGGCTCAGACTGCGGGAAAACTCTTCAAGGGCTGCGCCGATATGGTGCTCTGCGTCGCGCAATGTGCGGTGCACCGTGTCCACCCTGTCGTGTCCGCGCGCCATGTACTGCGCCAGCGCGCTCTCCAGCTCGGCAATTCGTCTTGCCTGGGCGGCAAGCTGCGTCATGCTGGCCGGCATCGAGCGCTCGACGTTCATCTGTCGCAGGGCGTGAAAGACCGCCATCGGCAGACGTGGCGCGTCATGCGTCAGCGGCCAGAACAGGATGTAGTCGTCGAAATACTCGCGCTTGCACAGCTCATAAACGCGCTTCAGGTCGTCCTTGTTGCACAGGATGACGGTTCGGTGCGGCAAGCCATGCACGGCTGTGCTGAGACGGTAGAGACCGAGGTAATACCGTTCGGCTTTTTCCAGCGAATTGAACGCCAGCACCAGCACGTCGGGCTTGAAGCGCTCGAAGTCTTCGACCGACCGATCGGCGTCGGTCGACAGCGAAATCTTTTCGAATTCATCACGCAGCAGCTTGCGCACGAGTTCGGCATCGCTGACCACATCGCTGGCGACCAGAATGCGCGCGGTGTCGGCCAGCTTTTTCACGACACCAGTTCCAGGCGACGTATGCCCCAGGCGTCCAGCCACTCGGGCAGACGTTCGGCCGGCATCGGACGGGCGATGAAATAACCCTGTGCAATGTCGCAGCCGAGCTGGCGCAGGCAGTCCCAGTCCGCGCGGGTCTCGACGCCTTCGGCGACGGTGCGCAGCCCCAGTTGGCGGGCCATGCCCAGATTGGCGCGCAGGATGGCCACCATCGATGTGCTGGTGCCGGCACCGTGCACGAAACTGCGGTCCAGTTTAAGTTCGTCGAAAGGTATGTCGCGCAACTGCGCAAGCGAAGAAAACCCGGTGCCGAAATCGTCAATCGACAGGCCGATGCGTTTGAGGCGCAGTCGCGCCACGATGTCGAGCAGCGCCAGCGGGTCACGCATCAGCTGGCTCTCGGTCACTTCGAGTACCAGCTGCGAAATCGGCACCCCTGCAATGTGCGCAGCGCGCGCGACTTCGTCCGGAAAGTCGAGTGCGACGAGATTGTCCATTGATACATTCACGGCCACGCGCATTGTCTGGCCGAGACCGTTCCAATGCGCTGCATCACACAGCGCCCGGGACAGCACTGCATGGGTCAGTCGGTCAATCAGGCCGTGCGCTTCCGCGGTGCCGATGAACTGGTCCGGAAAGACGAGACCGTCGGCCGGATGTTTCCAGCGCACAAGGGTTTCGACCCCGACTACGCTGGCGGTTGCGAATTCAACCTTGGGTTGGTAGTGATTGACGAGCTGACCGTCGTCGATTGCCTGCAGCAGCGCATCCGCCGGATAGAGCGCGCGCTGTGCGCTCGCGCGGGTTTCGCCGGAATTTGTCAGGGCAGAATCGAGCACCGCTTTGAGGGCATCCAGCCCGAACGGCTTGTGCAGCGCACCCCACAGCTTCAGCGCACGCGCGCTGGCCAGTCGGCCGACCGTATCGAGGATGCGCTGGTCTTCGCCGCTGATCAGCACGAGGCCACCGCAATAATCGCTTCGCGCGAGGTGCCTCAGGAACTCGATGCCATCCATGCCCGGCATGTTCAGGTCACAGAAAAGCGCGTCGAATCGCTCATCAGGATCGGCAAGACGGTTCAGCGCCATATCTGCGCTGTCGCAGGTCTGCACGCCTCGAACTCCCAACTCGTTGAGCTGCTGAGAAAGCAGCGTCAGTGCGAACGGGTCGTCATCGATGATCAGTACGTTCAATTCAGCGGCTCCGTGCGGTCGTGCTGATGAGTAACGGCACCTGCGAGATAGCGGCGTATTGCTGCGTCCGTGCGGTCGTAGATATTGTCCAGCCGCTCCAACTGCTCCGCGAGATGTGCTGTCCCGCCCGCCCGGGCCGCCTGCTCGATATCCGTGCAGTACCCGGCCAGCTTCATGGCGCCGACTGAACGCGATGACGACTTCAATTTGTGTGCGACGTTCGCCACCGAGTTTGCGTCACCGCTGGTGCAGTGGTGTTGCAGTTCCCGACACTGCTGCCCGGCGCGTTCGACAAAAAGCTGCAGCAGGTCACGGATGGTCTTTTCCTTGTTGCCCAGGAAACGCCGCATTTCAACCGGGTCGAATATTTCGCTGTTGCCCTGTGCACCCGTGTCGCAACCCCGGTCCGGTTCAAGTTCCGAATCCGGCATCCACTGTTCGAGCGTCGCCTTCAGCATGTCGAGAGCAAGCGGTTTGGTCAGGTAGTCGTCAAATCCTTCGCTACGCGCCTGCGCTGCGGCACTGCGCAGTGCATTCGCGGTCAGCGCAATGATCGGCAGCGGCCTCCGGAATGACGCCATGTCGCCCGCACATGCAGCCTCTTCGGCACGGATGGCGCGCAACAGCGCGTAGCCGTCCATTTCAGGCATGTGCACATCAGTCAGCAGCAGCGCATAACGGCCGGTCGCCCACATTCTGAAAGCCTCTCTTCCGTTGCTGGCCACCTCGGCCGTGCGACCGAGCAGCTCGAGCTGCTGCAGGATGACCTTCTGGTTGATGGCATCGTCTTCGGCAACCAGTATCAGCTCGCCTCTTGCCCGGGCGTCCACGATGGAAAGCGGTGCAATCGCGTCGAATGTTTCGCGTGCAGTCCACTCGCTGACAATGTCGGGCGACGCGCGCCCCGCAGCAATCGCGACCGCACGCAACAGCGCAGCGCGGCGCAGGACGCCTCCGTCAAGGCTGACCGCGTCCACGCCGGCGATGCGCGGCCGCCTGCGTCTGCCGTGCGTGATCAGCACATGCTGCAATTCGTCCAGGCTGTCCAGCGCCGATGTCCGGTTACGCGCGTTGGCGCTGCGGATGAGCACCACGGGTGGCGTGCATCCGACGGCGCGCATCGCCGCCTCGTCAGCGCTGGCAACCGAATGAACCGAAGCACCAGCGTGCGAAAGATAGCGCCGCAGAAGCGCCGGAAACAGCGCGTCGTCCAGCACGATGCATGACACGCCTGACAGGTCGGACAGCGTGTGCGGAGTCTGTTCGTCCGCCGCCACGAACGGCAACTCGACCGTGAACAGCGAGCCCTCGCCCGGCGCACTCGAGACCGCGATGGTGCCCCCCATCAGTTCGACCAGCCGCCGGCAGATGCTCAGGCCAAGCCCGGTGCCGCCGAAGCGGCGTGTGGCGGAACCTTCGCCCTGCAGGAATGGCGTGAACAATCTGACGATCGTCTCTTCCGGCATGCCGATGCCATTGTCCCGGATGCTGAAGGTGAGGCGGAGCGGATCGCTGGAAACCACTTCGACGTTCAGGCTCACCCGGCCACGCATGTGCTTGCGGCCGCCGGAGAACTTGATCGCATTACCGACCAGGTTGTACAGAATCTGGCGCAGGCGTACCGAATCGGTCAGCACCTGCGATGGAATGTCCGGATCGACGAATACACTGAGATCGACCATGACGCCCTCAGCCACCGGAAGCAGGGCGTCACACAGGTTCTCGGCAAGATCCGACACCGTGACCGGTTCGTAAGCAATGTCCAGGCGTCCGGCTTCGATCTTCGAGAAATCCAGTACATCGTCGATCAGGCCCAGCAGGATGCGGCCGGATTCGCGAGCGGTACGCACCATGTCTTCCTGCTTTGGCGAAAGCGGGCTGTGCGCCAGCACTTCGAGCATGCCGAGCACGCCGTTCATCGGTGTGCGGATCTCGTGGCTCATATTGGCCAGGAATACGCTTTTGGCCTGGTTGGCCGCTTCGGCCTGCCGCTGCGCCTCTTCGAGCAGGGCGGTGCGGGACAGCACCAGCTCTTCCAGCCGGGTCTTGTATCGCGTCAGTTCCTGCTCGGCCTCCCGGCGTTGTGTCACGTCGGACCACTTGCCGACGATGCGGATCGGCACGTCGGACGAATCACGTTCGACCCGCATATGGTCGTTGATCCAGATCCAGTCGCCGTTCCGCGTGCGGAAGCGATACTCGTGGATGACATGGCCCTGCGTGAGTGCTTCGCGCACCCGGGGCAGCGCGCCTCCGAGGTCGTCCGGATGGACATTCGAAACCCACCAGTCCCGTGCCATGGTCTGTTCCGGCAGGTAGCCGAACAGCCACTCGATATTGTCGCTGACCCATTCGGGCACCACGCGGTTTCCCTGCACGGCCAGCGCGTAGGTCACGCCCGGACTGACGGCGAGGTAGTGCTGAAGCCGGCTGGCGACGGTACGCAGTTCTTCCTCGGCCTGCCTGCGATCGGTGATATCGGTCATGCCGCCCAGCATGCGTTTCGGAAAACCGTCGGGGTCACGGATCACGTAAGCGCGGTCTATCACGTAGGCGTAGCTGCCGTCGCTGCGCCGGAAGCGATAGCTGTCGGACCACTGCTCGCTGCCGTCATCGATGACGCGGGTCATGCTTTCCATCACGCGCGCCACATCGGCTGAATGGATGCGTGAAATGCGCGATTCGATGGTTGGCTCCACCTTCGTCCGGTCATAGCCGAACAGTGTTTCAAGCCCGTCGTTCCACCACAGCGTGTTGTACAGCAGGTCCCAGTCCCAGATCGCGTCATTGGTCGCACGAGACAACCGGCGGAAGCGGTCTTCGCTGTCGCGCAGAGCCTGCTCCGCCCGCTTGCGCTCGGTGATGTCACGCTCGATCGCGACCCAGTGCGTGTACCGGCCCTTGTCGTTGGCGATCGGGACGATCTCCAGTTCCAGCCACAGCAATTCACCCGATTTTCTGTAGTTGATCAGCTCTTCGCGGACCGGTTGCCACTCGCCCAATGCCTTGCGCAAACGGGCCAGCGCCTCCGGCTGGGTCGCCGGCCCCTGCAGGAAGCGCGGTGTCCGGCCGATGGCTTCCTCGCGCGAATAGCCGGTCACCCGCTCGAACGCATCGTTGACGAACAGGATACGCGGCCCGTCCGGCGCGTCGATCGGCTCCGCTTCGGTAATCACGATGATGTCGCCCATGTGGGCAACACAGGTTTCGAGCAGACGCAGTTGCTCTTCGTCCTTGCGCCGCTGAGACACGTCGGAAATGACCCCTTCGATGGTGGTCCGGTTGTCTTCCGGGTTGAATACGCCTTGTCCGCGCTCCCACATCCAGCGTTCTCTGCCGTCCCGCGCGATGATTCGATAGCTCAGTTCGAACGGACGACCAGCCTGTATCGCGGCCAGCAAGGCGCGCCTGACGCCGGCGCGATCGTCGGGATGAATCAGCGACGCGTAGTGGGTGGCGCCGTCGCCCATCAGTTCGTCCGGTCTGTAACCGGTCAGATCGACGACTCCTTCGCTGACGAATTCCATCGTCCGTTCGTCGTCTGCCAGGCAGCGATAGACCATGCCGGGCAGATTGGCCATCAGCGTCAGCAGTTCGCGCCGGCTTTCCTGCAGCGCGTGCTCAGCATCCTTGCGCCCGGACACGTCCTGGAGCGCGCCCTGGAGCTGCACGATTCCGCCGGCTGCGTTGCGAACCGCTTCGCCGGTCGTGCGCACCCAACGCCGCTGCCCGGCAGCGGTCACGATCTGCACTTCAAGGTCGAATGGCGCGCCGGAGTTCAGGCATTCGGTGATCGCCGTGCTGACCAGAGGACGGTGTTCGGGGATGTAGAACTGCAGTGCCTGATCGAGGCTGGGCGTCTCGTCCGGGTGCAGGCCGTGGATGCGTCTGACTTCATCCGACCAGATCATCGCGTGATCCGGCGACCTGATGATCCAGGCGCCGAGGTGGCTGACGCGCGAGGCCATGGCAAGCAGCGCCTCGGTTTGCATCAGGCGTGATTCGGCCTCTTTCTGCTGCGTGATGTCTTCGCACACGCCGATCATGCTGTGTGGCACACCCGCTGTATCGCGTTGCATCGACACGCTCATGCGACACCAGACAGTACGGCCGTTCGACGCAAGGTCGCGTTTTTCCATGACGAAGCTGTCACGTTGACCGACCTGCAACTGGCTGATCAAGGCGCGAACGTCTGCAAGATCATCCGGATGCGTGATCGACCACAGGGTGCACGCCAGCAACTCGTCTTCCGGGTAACCGAGCATGCGGCGATAGGCTGCATTGGTCGCGACGAAACGCCCGTCTGGCGTCGTGATCGCGATGCCGGTCGCGGCGTCCTCGAACACCTTGCGGAAGCTCTTTTCGGTCGACGCCAGCGCCTCGCGGGCCAGTTCCCGCTCGGTGGTATCCATCACCATGCCGAGGCGCCGCCGCGGTTGGCCGTCGCCATCGAACACCACCTTGCCACGCTCGTACATCCATCGGATTTCGCCGTTCGGGCGCCGTATTCGGTACGTGTTCTCGACGATGCTCCCGGCAAGCGTTTGCTCATAGATGCATGCGGCGACGGTACCGCGATCTTCCGGCACGATGTACGAAAGAAATTCGTCGAATGTGCAGCGGAAGTCTTTTGGGGCAGTGCCGAACAGCAGGCAGGTCTGTGCTGACCAGGTCAGTACCTTGCTGTCGAGATCGAATTCCCAGCTGCCCATTGCGGCGATGGCCTGTGCTTCATCAAGCAGCGCCGCCATGCGTTCAGTCTGATGCTGCGCGGTTTTGCGGGCGGTGATATCGGAGTGGGTGCCGACCATGCGCAGCGCCTGACCGTTGCGATCCCGGGTGGCAACCATGCCGCGGTCGAGCACCCAGATGTAATGGCCGTCACGCGAACGCATGCGGTACTCGGCTTTATACGTAGGCGCCGACCCGTTCTGCAGCGCCCGCCGTTGCGCAATCGCCGACGCCAGATCGTCCGGATGCACGCGTGACGACCATGCCTCGGGTGCAGGAGCGATTTCCGACGACAGGTGGTCAAGGATCGTGCTCCACCGCTCGGAGTAGAACACCTCACCTGTTTCGATATTCCAGTCCCATACGCCCTGGGCGTTACCAGCCAGTGCGAACTGCCAGCGTTCCTCGCTCTCGTGCAGCGCCGCCTCGGTTCGCGCACGCAGCTGCAGCTGCCGGCGGAGCTGTAGCTGCGTCATTACCTGATCGGCCAGCGTTCGTAGCGCCTGGCGCTGCAACGCGTCGAGCCGCCGCGGCACCCAGTCGATCACGCACAGCGTGCCCAGTACTTCTCCACCTGGCGTCACCAGCGGCGCACCCGCGTAGGCGCGAATCTTCAACCCGCTCGTCACGAGCGGGTTGTCGGCAAAGCGGGGGTCGGCAAGTGCGTCTTCGACTTCGAGCGTGCTCGTCGAATCGAGCGCATGCGCGCAGAAAGACACGGAACGCGGCGTCTGATCGATATCGGTGCCGACTGCCGATTTGAACCATTGCCGATCGCCAGCCACCAGCGAAACGAGGGCGACCGGCATGGCGCAGATGTCTGCCGTCAGACGGGTGATCGCATCGAACGACTGTTCGGCCGGGGTATCGAGGATGTCGAACTCGGCCAGGGCGGCGAGGCGACTCGCCTCGTTTGCAGGCAGCGGGGCTTGCATGATTGCGTTCAAGCTCCTTGTGGCCGGCTTCAACCGTTAGGGCGCAGCAAAGGAAGCCGCGCATTTCAGCTTGCGCACTGATAGTTGATTGTGGACGGTCGGATCGCCTGGCAACCGGAGAACACGATGCATTTTGTATCCATCTGTTTCAGAACCGATCGCACATCGCCCACTTTCACCTACCTGCTCGGTCATGATCGACCGGATGGATCAAGCGTGCAATATGTGCAGGCCGCGTCTTGCCGAATACCCAAAGTCTTGTGCGGCACCGGGACCATCGCTCTGAACGCTGGCGTGCAGGTTCGGCTGCAGTGTGTGTTGTGTGTGAGGCAGTCGGTGCGGCCGCGCTGAAATGGCGCTGCAGAAAATCCTGAACACGAACTTCGAGCGTCGAACGCGATCAAGTTCCGGTGCCGAAACCCGTTAAGACGACGTATAAAACCGTTCCGATCAATCTGGCCATGACCCGCTCCATCACCGATATCCAACCCGGAACCACCGGCTGTTCAGGCTGCAAGTCGCCCGCGGACTCCCAGTTCCAGCTTTCCTTCGCCTACCAGCCGATCGTCGACGTCATTGCTCGGACGATATTTGCCCACGAGGCTCTGGTGCGCGGCCCGGCCGGCGAAGGTGCGGCATCGGTGCTCGACAAGGTCGATGACAAGAACCGCTACTGGTTCGACCAGATCTGCCGCCGCACGGCCATAGAGGGCGCTGCCCGCCTGGGCATGTCCGAGCTGCTGTCGATCAATTTCCTGCCCAACGCGATCTACCGCCCCGAAGTGTGCATTCGTGCGACGCTCGATGCCGCGCGCGACTTCAACTTTCCGGTCGAGCAGATCCTGTTCGAGGCAACCGAAGGCGAACGGGTCGGCGATGCGCGCTGGCTGAGCGAAATCTTCACCGAATACCAGCGTCTTGGATTCAAGACCGCCATTGATGATTTCGGGGCGGGTTATTCCGGCCTGAACCTGCTTGCGCTGTTCCAGCCGGATTACATCAAGATCGACATGGAACTGATCCGCAACATCGACCAGCGTCGTGCGAGCCGCGCCATCGTGCGCGGCGTGCTGCGCACCTGCGAGGAGCTGGGTATTGCCGTCATCGCCGAGGGCGTCGAAACCGTGGCCGAGCGCGATGTGCTGATCGACTCCGGTGTGCGGCTGATGCAGGGCTGGCTGTTCGCAAAAGCGGCCTTCAATTCCATTGCCACCGTGGACCCGCTCGCGTGGCCAGATCCGTCACGCGTGCTGCCGCCACGCAGACGCGCCTCCGATCGCATTTCCCCTGAATGAACCGATCTGTCGCAGCACATGCCGGCTTCACGGCTGCGCTCGATCCGGGCGGTGTGTTCGACCACGCTGCAGCCGGCATCGCGTGGTTTGATGCAGACGACGTGCTGCGCTATGCCAACCGCTGGTTCGAGTCGAGCTACAACGTCCGTGCGGCGGACCACCCGAGCTGGGAAGACATGATGCGCAACTGCCACGCCACGCGGCAGGGCGTGCTGATCGACACCGACGACATCGACGGCTGGATATCCGCCGTGCAGTTGCGCCGGCGCAGCCGGCCGACGCGCAGTTTCGAATCCGATCTGACCGACGGGCGCTGGGTGTGGGTGGTCGAAACCATCGACGCCGGCGGCGGTGTGCTGACGCTGGCCAGTGACATTTCCGACCTGAAACGGCGCGAGGTCGTGCTGCAGCAGAATTACGATCATGCATTGCATGTGTCGCAGCGCGATGCGCTGACCGGCCTGTACAACCGGCGCTATGCGTTCGAGCACCTGCAGGCGGCGGTGGCGGCATCGGTCATGGGGAGCATGACGCTGATTCTGGTCATGATCGACATCGATCACTTCAAGGCCTGCAACGATCTGCACGGACATGACGTCGGTGACCAGGTGCTGCGCGATTTCGCCGAGCGCCTGCGCAGCGGCATCCGCGCCAGCGATGTCGCAGCCCGTATCGGCGGCGAGGAATTCCTGCTGATCATGCCCGACATGCAGATTTCCGGCGTCGCCATGCTGTTGAACCGGCTGCAGGCGCCCGAATCCGTGCCATCAGGGTTGCCGGCTTACACGTTCTCCGCCGGTGTGACTTCGGTACGGCCCGACGACTGTCCCGAGACCTTGTTCCGACGCACCGATCGTGCGCTCTACTCGGCGAAGAACCGCGGCCGCAACCGCTACGTCTTCGTCTGACCAGAACGGCGTGCGCTAAAGCTCGTCTGCTGTGCCGGCCCAGCGACAGTCGTCGCCACTGTGCTTGGCGCGATACATGGCTTTGTCGGCGGCTTCCAGCAGCGCGAGCGCAGCTTCACCATGATCTGGATAGACCGCGATACCGATGCTGGGCAGCACCGTGATATGGCGACCGGCCAGCGTGACGGGCTGACCGAGCGCACTGCGAATCTTGCGGGCGACCACCAGTGCGTCCTCGCGCTGCGGAATGCCGGGCAGCAGCACGACGAATTCGTCGCCGCCGACGCGCGCCACCGTGTCGGCTTCGCGCACACAGCGCTTGAGCCGCTGTGCAGTTTCCTGCAACAGTTGATCACCGGTCGAATGGCCCAGCGTGTCATTCACTTCCTTGAACCGGTCGAGATCCAGATAGAGCAGGCCGACGTGACCGTGCTCGCGGCGCGCTGCGGATAGCGCCGTGTCGAGGCGGTCGCGCAGCAGCGCGCGGTTGGGCAAGCCGGTCAGTTCATCGAACCGGGCCATGCGCTTGAGCTGCGCAAGCAGCTGCATGCGTTCGATGGCGGTGGCAACCTGGGTCGATACAAAATGGAGCAGTGCAAGGTCACGGTCGGTATAGCAGGCTTCGCCAGGCATGCTTTTGAGCACCAGCGCACCGGTTGTGCGGTGCTCGGTTTTCAGCGGCACAGCCAGCCAGCAGCAGGCGTCGGGCGTGGCGGCGGTGCGCAGCTGCGACTGACCGGTACGAACCACTTCGCTGCACAGCGCGTGCGGCGGAGCCGCTCGATGTTCGTCGAGGCTGTAGGGAAAGCTGAGCACGCCGTCGCCGTCGGCGGTGGCTACAAAGAAGTTGTTGGCCGGCACCAGACTGTCGATGATCAGCCGGATATGAGCGCACAGTGCCGGCAGGTCGCTTGCTGCGTGCGCCGCTTCGGACAGCGCGTACAGCGCGGCCTGTGTGGCTTCGGCACGCTTGCGCTCCGTGATGTCGCGCGCAACCGCAATGCGCAGCCGGTCGGAGTCGGACCAGCGGGCCGACCACAGGATATGCACGCGCCGGCCATCCTTGCGCACATAGCTGTTTTCGAAATTCAGCTTGTGCTCGCCCGCCATGATGTCGGCCGCCGCCTGCAGCGTGCGGGCACGGTCTTCCGGTGCCACCAGATCGATCATCGCGCGGCCGATCATTTCGTCCGGCGTGTAACCGAAGATGCGTTCGCAGGCCGCGCTGACGAACACGAAGCGGCCGTGTTCGTCGACGACGCATATGGCGTCGGGCAGCAGGTCGAGGAAGGCCCGTTTCGCAAGTATCGGCGGTAATGGCATAGCCCCGAAAATACTACGCGAGCGCAGCCTGGCGGGTGAATTTTGCTTGCGCGCCTCGTGCGCAATCAGGAGGTCAACGGACGATCAACGTGCCGGCACGATGCGCAGGCTATCCATCAGCCGCTCTGCAGCAGGCCGGCCGCGGTCGAAATAGCGACCGCGCGGCGCGTCGAACAGAATCAGGTAAAGCCGGTCGCCGACGACGGCACCACGGCCCGCCCCCGCGCGCTCCACCTCTTCGCTGCGCGCCGTGAAGAGATACGCGAAGCGAAAGCCCGGGCTGCCCGATACCGTGTCGGGTGCAAGGGACTGCAGCTGGAACTGTCCACCATTGCCGGCCAGCATGGTTTCGACGAGGCCGACCGTGTCCTCCGGCGTCATGTGGCTGCGGAACAGCGGTGGCTTGCCATTGCGCGGCGCCAGGTCGTCCAGTGCCACACCGTCGGCCACACCGCTGAAGAACGCCAGCCGATCGATCGGCAGACCATGCTGGGTCCACATTTCCCGGTGCCTGGAGCCGTACGGCGTGTGGTGGTTCCAGTCGCCGCCGGCCTGCACTTCCATGCTGCCGCGCACCAGAACGGGGGCCGATTCGACGCGCTTGAACTGGCCGCCGCAGCCGGTCAGCAGAAGGGTGAGGAAAAGCAGGCAGATCAGTTTCATGGTGCGGGGGTCTCGATGTAGCTGCGGATCATTGGTGCATCGGGCGCGCCGGGTCGAAGCTCAAGATAGTCGCGGAAGGCCTTGCGCGCGCCGTCGGCGTCGTTGCGGCTGCGCAGGATCTGGCCACGCAAGCGCACGGCTTCTTCCGGCCGGTCGGAAAGACCTTCAGCCTCGCCGAGCGCGGCAAGTGCCTGATCGAGGTCGTCGTCCCGGGCGCGCGAGCGCAGCGCTTCCGCCCGCGCATACAACAGCTGGCCATCGCGTCCGTGGTGGCTCATCAGGCGGTCGAACAGGCGCAACGAACTGTCCGGTACGCGCCGGCGCAGTTCATCCTGCAGCATCTGCAGGCGCAGCGGCGCGATGTGCGCACGATAACGTTCGGCATGTGTCTCGCCGGGATTCCGGTCTCCGGCCAGTGTCGTGGCAGCCGCCTTCAGCGTGTCGCGACGCTCGTCGGCTGACGGATGGGTGGCGAACAGCAGCGTGCCGCCGCCGTCTTCGCCGGCGTTTTCCGCGATCAACTGAGCCCAGACCTTGGCGGCTTCGCCAGCGTCGTAGCCGGCGCGATGCATCAATTCCAGACCGATCGCGTCAGCCTCGCGCTCGTGGTCGCGCGAAAAGGAATAAACGCTGGCCAGCACACCCAGCTGTGCGACCTGACCGATGCTGCCGGCACCGGCCGCCCCGAGCGCAAGGCCCAGGAATTGTGCGAAACCCGCCTTGGCGCGCGCGTCGCGCAGGCGTTCCAGGCTGTGTCGTTTCACATAGTGACCGACCTCGTGCGCCAGCACGGCAGCCAGCTGCGCTTCGTTGGCGGCGCGCAGCAGCAGGCCGCTCCACACCTGCATCATGCCGTTGGGCGCCATGCTGGCGTTGAAGTAGGGTGTGCGCACCACATAGACCCGCATGTCGGGGCAGTGATTGCCGGCCAGCCGGCAGGCGATGTCGGTTACATAGCGCTGCAGCGCGTCGTCGCCGAGCAGGAAGCGCGAGCGGCGCAGGCGCTCTTCCTCACGGTCCATCAACGCCCACAGCCCACCTTCGTCGCTGGCCAGATCGGGCCGCGCAAAGCGTGTGTCGGCCACGCCAGCTGCGATGCGGCCGGGCCAGAGCGTCAGCAGCCCGCCGCCGCAGCAGCCGCAGAGCAGATCACGACGTTGCATGTCAGCGCGGAAACTTGTCGAGCAGGGCGCTGATCGACTCTTCAGCCGGCTCGGCTTCTCGCAGGTCGCCGGTGCCACGCAGCAGGCGGTTGAACCACACGATGTCACCACTGCGCAGATCGACCAGGGACGCGTAGCCGGTCTGGATGCCGCCAGGCATGGCCAAGCCGATCATGGCGGCCAGCACGATGGCCGCCTTGCGCTCGGCGGTGGCATAACTGTCGCGGATGTACAGGAAGAGAGCGTAGTCGGCGCCACTGCTCTCTCGCAGCCGCGCGGTGTCAGCGCCGATGTGCCATTCGAGACGCTTCTCCTTGGTCGGCAAGGCATAGGGAGCGACGTAGTGGTGTAGAGCAATTGCGGTGGCGACCGTGCCGTGCAGGTGATTCAGCGCGACTGCGTCGTCGTCGCTCAGATCGGTTTCGTGCAAGGTGACGCCAATTGAGGCTTCGCGCCGCCGGACCGAATCGCGCAGATGTTTCGTTGCCTGATCGGTCCATTGCGCCTGCGGCTCGGCAACGCCTCCGGCACCGACCGAGAACAATTCGACGTCGAGTGGCATCAGCACGATGCGCGCACTGTCCGGCAGGCGGCCGAATTCAGGCGCCATCGCCGCCTGCGACCAAGCCGGGCGGGCGTCCAGGCACAGGATGAACAGGACAACGACCGAAAGGACGGGGGGCAGAACGGAGCGAACTGAAAAACGCGACATCACGACATGCCAATAGCGACGAGCAGGGCACGAATTCTATGCGAAAAAAATGTGCGAGAGCCGGTCCCGTGGAGTCAGATTGCGCTGCCGCCGCCAGGCACGACGCGACAGCCCATGATGCGCCAGCTGCCATCTTCCGCACGTCCCATGCGGTAGATCGCGACCCACAGCACGCCGTCGGCATCGGACATTTCGACCGCCTGGAAAACCTCGTCGCCCTCGAGTTCCGGTTCGAGAAAGCCGACCGAGCGTGGCCGGTACACCACCGGGTAGCTCTTGCGCACCATTTCAAGGAAACCTTCCGGCGCCGGGAAGCGCTTGCGGATATCCGGGAAGGCGTAGGACAGGGCACGCGGACCGTCGTCGGCTGCGAAGGCTGCCAGCTGCGCTTCGATGACGGCGCGCACCGCCTTCGCCTCGATCGCATCGAATGTGCCCGTGTCGCCCGCCTGCGTCGGCAAGGCCTGCATCAGCAGCACGGAAAACAGAACATGCGTCAAACAGCGGAACAGGCGCTTCATGATGATCTCCCGGGCGGGCGTGGCAATGGGTGGCCCCACGAAGGTCTGCGATGGAGTGCAAACAGATCCTGTTACGCGCGGGCCGCGATGGCGGATGCATCCGCGCAGCTCAACCGCATCTCCGAAAGAGCGTAGACGAGCGCCGCGCCTCTGTCAGCCGTCGGCGTTGATGCGTGCGATCAGCGCGCGCAGCGTGTTGTCGGCTTGCGCATTGTCGACCTGGCAGGTGCCGGCGGCCTGGTGACCACCGCCGCCGTAGGCCAGCATCAGTTCGCCGACATTGGTGCGGCTGGAGCGGTCGAGGATGGACTTGCCGGTGGCGAGTACGGTGTTCTGCTTCTGCACGCCCCACATGATGTGGATCGAAATATTGGTGTCCGGGAACAGCGCGTAGATCATGAAGCGGTTGGTGGCCCAGATCGTTTCTTCGTTGCGCAGGTCGAGCACGGCGAGATTGCCGTGCTGGCGGGTGCAGCGCACGATCTGCGCCTTCGCCTTCTCCGCCTGTTCGAAGTAGAGCTCGACGCGCTCCTGCACGTCGGGCAGTTGAAGGATGTCGGTGATCGTGTGATTCCGGCAGTACTGGATCAGATCCATCATCAGCGTGTAGTTGCTGATGCGGAAATCGCGGAAGCGGCCCAGCCCGGTGCGGGCGTCCATCAGGTAGTTCAGCAGCACCCAGCCTTTCGGGTCAAGAATCTCGTCACGCGAAAACTGCGCCGAATCGGCCTTGTCCACGGCATCCATCATGTCCATCGCGATGGTCGGGAAGGCCTTCGGGCCGCCGTAGTAGTCGTACACCACACGCGCGGCGGACGGCGCATCGGCGTGAATGATGTGATTGGGTCGCTCGCCGGTATTGCGCAGTGTCTCCGACAGGTGGTGGTCGAACGCGAGGTGGGCGCCAGCGACATAGGGCAGGTTGGTCGTGATGTCGCGGTCGGTGATGTCGATCTTGCCGTCCTGCATGTCCTTCGGATGCACGAACTTGATTTCGTCGATCAATTCGAGCTCGTTCAGCAGCACGGCGCAGACCAATCCGTCGAAATCGCTGCGGGTGACCAGGCGAAATTTCTGAGTGCTCATGGGGAAGTCTCCGGTTCGGGCAGAATAGGTTTTCGGTACCTTGCTTCTACGGCGCCCTGCGGCCGGTCTTGAACGCGGCCACCCGGGCCCGCGCGATATAATCGACTCCGTTCCGGCGACATCGGGTTGCCGGACGGTGCGCTGCGGCGTGCCAGACCGGCAGTCGGGGTGTCCATGTCGCAAGTCCTTTCCGCTGTGCCGGCGTCGCCCGACGTGGCGCAGCCGTCCAATACCTTCCTGAAGTTCCGCAAGCGGCTCGAGCGCGCGACCGGACAGGCGATCGCTGATTATTCGATGATCGAGGACGGCGACGTGATCATGGTGTGCATGTCCGGCGGCAAGGATTCGTACACCATGCTTGAACTGCTGCGCGGCCTGCAGCAGCGCGCGCCGGTGCGCTTCCGCCTGATCGCGTTCAATCTTGACCAGAAGCAGCCGGGCTTTCCGGACCACATCCTGCCAGCCTATTTCGAATCGATCGGCCTCGAGTACCGGATCGAAACCGAAGATACCTACAGCATCGTCAAGGACAAGATTCCGGAGGGCAAGACGACCTGCGGTCTGTGCTCACGACTGCGCCGCGGCATTATCTACCGCGTGGCAGGCGAGATGGGCGCGACCAAGATCGCGCTCGGCCACCACCGCGACGACCTGCTGGAAACGTTGTTCCTGAACATGTTCTTCGGCGGCAAGATCAAGGCTATGCCACCCAAGCTGGTCAGCGACGACGGCCGCCACATCGTGATCCGGCCGCTGGCCTACTGCACCGAGCGCGACATCGAGCGCTTTGCCCGCGCCATGGCCTACCCGATCATTCCGTGCAATCTGTGCGGCTCGCAGGAAAACGCGCAGCGCAGGCAGGTGAAGGCCATGCTGCAGGAGTGGGCCCGCCTCTACCCCGGACGCATCGAATCGATGGCGACCGCGATGCGCAATGTCGTGCCGTCGCATCTGGCCGATTCGAAGTTGTTCGATTTTGCCGGCCTGCAGCCGGGCAGCCACGTGGGCGAGGGCGACACGGCCTTCGATCCGGTCGAACTGCCGGCGCGCAGCTGGGTGGATGACGAAGCGGTGGGCGGCATTCCGGTCCGGCTGGATATCGCGGCGAGCGGCAGCTGTGCTTGAGCGCTGGCTGCGTCGCAGCCCGCAGTATACGGACGACGCCGAACTGCGCATCCTGTTCTGCTGCATGGGCAATATCTGTCGCTCGCCGACCGCAGAGGGTGTCGTGCGGGCGAGGCTCGACATCGCCGGGCTTGCAGAACGGGTGCAACTTGCCTCGGCCGGCACGCATGCACACCATATCGGCAGTCGCACCGACCCGCGTGCGCAGGCGGCCGCTGCAGCGCGCGGGGTCGACCTCTCGCGCATCCGTGCCCGGCGTGTCACCGACGAGGATTTCGTCCGCTACGACCGCATCTACGCGATGGACCGCGACAATCTGCGCAATCTGCAGCGTAGCTGCCCGGACGACATGCGGCACAAGCTCGCACTATTCCTGCAGCATGCCGAATCCTTCGACGAGGACGAAGTGCCGGACCCTTACTACGGCGGTCCGGCCGGCTTCGAACGCGTGCTCGACCTGATCGAGGACGCTGCCGACGGATTGATTCGTGATCTGGCACAGCAGCTGAAATGAAAAAGGGCGGCCGAAGCCGCCCGCATGGCTGCGTGTGACAGGTCTTACTTGTCCAGCAGCGCCTTCAGGTTCGTCAGACCGTCGGTGTAGACCTTCTTGATCGTGCTGGTTGCCGTTTCATCGTCCTTGCCAGCCGCCGGGTAGTCGCCCTGATCGACGCGGAAGAACACCGAACGCCATTCCACTTCACTGCCGCCATCGGCCGCCGGCTTCACCGTCAGCCAGGCCTTGTACTTGGTGACCGGCAGCGCACCGCCGTCCTGGGCGGTGTAGATCATGCTGCGCTCTTCATCGGAAAGCTTTTCCAGCTTTTCGATCACTTCGCCGCCGCCCTTCACCTTCAGCGTGCGTACGGACCCCACGTCGCTACCGGCGGTGGCAGTGCTGCTTTCGATTGCAGGATGCCAGGCCTGCACCTGGTTGAAGTCCTTCACCTTGGCCCAAACCACATCCGGGCTGGCCTTCAGCATGATGGTTTCGTTGGCTTTGAGTCGCGACGGACCGTGGGCGAACACCAGCGTGCTGGCGAGCAGGGCTGTCAGTGCAGCAAAGAAACGCATGTAAATCTCTCCTCTGTGAATGTTGTCAAGGTGCTGAGTGTCGGTGAAAACAGGGTGCCTGACCCGGGGAAAATACCCGCGAAAGCTTCGCCAGCGCCATGAAAAGGGCCCGGTTTCCACCGGGCCCCGTTCATCGCGGACGACTTGGCGCGAGCGCTTACTCGCCGCGCGTTTCCACCTGTTGCATCGGCTCGCTGGCGATCACCGGAGCCTGACGACGGCGACGCCCCAGCAGAACCGGTTCGGGCTCGATCGCCGCCTGATCTGCATTGCTGCCAGGCTGTGTTTCGACCATGACGAGGCCGCTTGCATCAAGCGAACTCTGCAGGTCAGCCGGCGCGGCCACAGGCGCCGGCGCGGCCTGGATCGGTGGCGAACCGATGCTTTCCATGGCACGCACCAGCGTCGATTCGGCGCTGTCGGTCACCGGCGGTGCGGAACGCACAACCGGCACGTCGACAACGACCGGGATGTCGATGACCGGTGCAGCCTGAACGGGCTCGGGGCTGATCTGCTCCACGGCATCCGCTTCGGCAACAGACATCACGGCCGGGGCCGGGACTTCGACCTGTTCCGGTGCGTCGACATGCTCCGGTGCTTGGATATGCGCCGGTGCTTCGACATGCGCTGGCGTTTCTTCAATCACCGCAGCCACCGGTTCGGCGCGGGCAACGATGTCGACCGGTGTGACCTGTTCGGCAGCCGGCACAAACACCGGTGCTTCCTCGAGCGGCTCGGCGGCCGCCAGCGCCAGCGGCGCCTGGGCATCCGTCAGGTCGACCGGTGCTTCGTTGGCAGCAGCCGTCACCCCTTCGATATCCCCCTCGACCGCTGCGACATCACCGATGGCAACGCCTTCGGCACCTTCGGGACGGCGTTCGCCACGTTCGCGACGACCACCACGGCGGCGGCGGCTGCGCGGTGCTGCACCGTCTGCTCCCTCGGTGGGGACACCGTTTTCCGGCTGCGTCGAATCGGCACCCAGCGGCAGGTCGACCTGCTGCTGCTCGCGCGCATCGTTGGCAGCCCGTTCGCGGGGCGCGCGCGGCTCCCGCGGTTCGCGCGGTTCGCGCGGCGGCTTCGGCTCGCGCGGGGCACGTTCGGCCTGGACGACGCTGCTGTCCTGATCCTGCGTGCGCGGCTCGCGCGGTTTGCGCTGGCCTTCAACACGGCTACCTTCCGGACGGCTCTCGCTGCGCCCTTCACTGCGTCCCTCACTACGCCCGTCCGTGCGATTCGACTGCTCGCGCCCTTCGCGCGGCTCGCGCCCTTCGCGCGGCTCGCGGCCCTCGCGACCTTCGCGACGGCCGCGGCCGCGACCGCCGGAATCACCGGAGCGCGGACTGCGCTCACGATTGCCGGCCGGTTTCGGCTCGGCGACCGGCGGTGCAACCGGCGCAGGCGCCGGATCGGAACCGCGGAACCAGGACGCGATCATGCCGAACAGACCGCGTGATTCCGGGGCCGGTGCCGCAACGGGCGCGACGGCGACGGGTGCGGCCGGCACCGGATCGGCCACCATCGGCGCCGGCTGGTCGGGCGTGAGGTGCTTGATCGCGGCTTCCATGCGCTTCGGGCGTTCATCGGCCGGAATGGTCGACGGCGGCTGGTAGCTCTCGGCCAGCGGGTTGACCGCCATCTGGTAGGACGGCGCGACCGTGCCTTCAAGATTCAGCTGGTCGTGGCGCAGGCGGATGATTTCGTGCGCCGGCGTCTCGAGGTGCTTGTTCGGGATCAATACGATGTTGACCTTGTGTCGCAGCTCGATGGCGTTGATGTCGGCGCGCTTCTCGTTCAGCAGGAAGGTGGCGACATCGACCGGCACCTGGGTATGCACGGCGCCGGTGTTTTCCTTCATCGCCTCTTCTTCGAGGATGCGCAGGATGTGCAGCGCGGCCGATTCGGTCGACCGGATGTGGCCGGTGCCGCTGCAGCGCGGGCACGGGATGTAGCTGGTTTCGGCCAGCGCCGGACGCAGCCGCTGACGCGACAGTTCGAGCAGACCGAAGCGGCTGATCTTGCCCATCTGCACGCGGGCGCGGTCGTGATGAAGCGCGTCACGCAGACGGGTTTCCACCTCGCGCTGGGCGCGCGGGTTTTCCATGTCGATGAAGTCGATGACGATCAGGCCACCCAGATCGCGCAGGCGCAGCTGGCGGGCGATTTCGTCGGCCGCTTCGCAATTGGTGCGCAGCGCGGTTTCTTCGATGTCGCTGCCCTTGGTCGAACGGCCCGAGTTCACGTCCACCGCCACCAGCGCTTCGGTGTGATCGATCACGATGGCACCGCCGGACGGCAGGGTGACCTGGCGCGAGTAGGCGGATTCGATCTGGTGCTCGATCTGGAAGCGCGAGAAAAGCGGGACGTCGTCGCGGTAGCGCTTCACGCGCGCCACGTTGCCGGGCATCACGTGTTCCATGAAGGTGTAGGCCTGGTCGTACACCTCATCGGTGTCGATCAGGATTTCGCCGATGTCGGGCTGGAAGTAGTCGCGGATCGCGCGGATCACCAGACTACCTTCCTGGTAGATCAGGAAAGCGCCGGTCTGCGATTGCGCCGCACCTTCGATCGCGGTCCACAGCTGCAGCAGGTAATTCAGGTCCCACTGCAGCTCTTCGGCGTTGCGGCCGATGCCGGCGGTGCGGGCGATCAGGCTCATGCCTGCGGGCACTTCGAGCTGATCCATCGTTTCGCGCAGCTCGGCCCGATCGTCGCCCTCGACCCGGCGCGACACACCGCCGCCACGCGGATTGTTCGGCATCAGCACCAGATAGCGGCCGGCCAGCGAAATGAAGGTGGTCAGTGCGGCGCCCTTGCTGCCGCGTTCGTCCTTGTCGATCTGGACGATCAGTTCCTGGCCGACGTGCAGCGCATCCTGGATGCGGGCGCGGCCGGGCTCCAGATCAGCCTTGAAAAAGACCTTGGAGACTTCCTTGAACGGCAGGAAGCCGTGGCGATCCGCACCGTAGTCGACGAAGCAGGCTTCGAGACTGGGTTCGATCCGGGTGATGACCGCCTTGTATATATTGCTTTTTCGCTGTTCCTTGCTGGATGACTCGATGTCGAGGTCTACAAGTTTCTGTCCATCAACAATCGCAACGCGCAGTTCTTCTGCCTGCGTTGCGTTGAAGAGCATTCGTTTCATCAACTTCTCCCGCGCGCACCGCACACGGGCAGGACAAACCGCTCGTCAAATGAATAACGTCTATCGTTTCGGCGGCAATCGGGTTCTATCTCGATGAGGACGGGACGGGGACGTGGAGGGGTTTGCCAACTCTCAATGCAGCCGCGGTCTCGCAGCTGCCTGGGGGATTCTGCCTGTACGGTACTCGCGCTACTCAGTACACTCGCTACTTGGGGTGAGCGGGATTAACCCGTGATCCGGTTTTCGTCTGTCCAAGAAAGACCGCATGAAGCACTTCACCGAACACTTTGTCACCGGCGTCCACCACTTCGGGCTGGATGTGCTCCGGACTGCGTCCAACTCGCAAACAGACCGAAAACGCAGCGCAGTATATTTGAAATGAAGGAGTTGGGTAAAGCTCCGAAAGTAGTGCGGCATGTCGTGGACATCGAAGAAGCCGGCCAGCGCATCGACAATTTCCTGATCCGTATCTGCAAGGGCGTGCCGAAAAGCCATGTTTATCGGGTGCTGCGTTCGGGTGAAGTGCGGGTCAACAGCAAGCGGGTCGATCAGACTTACCGGCTGGTGGAAAGCGACGAAGTGCGCATTCCACCCATGCGGCTGGCTGAGCCCGGTGCGCCCGCGCCAGTGCCGTCGCGCGATTTCGACATCCTTTATGAAGACGAGGCCTTTCTCGCGCTGAACAAGCCGGCAGGCATGGCGGTACATGGTGGCAGCGGCGTCAGCTTCGGCGTCATCGAAAGCCTGCGCCGTGCCCGACCGGAGGCGCGGCTGCTCGAACTGGCGCACCGCCTGGACCGCGAAACTTCCGGCATCCTGCTCATCGCCAAGAAGCGGTCGGCGCTCACTTCGCTTCACGACGCCTTCCGCGATGGCGGCATGGAAAAGCACTATTTCGCGCTGGTCAGCGGGCGCTGGATGAATCCCCAGCAGCACATCAAGCTGGCGCTGACCAAATACCTGACCGAGTCCGGCGAGCGCCGGGTGTCGGTGGACAGTGAAGGCAAGGCGGCGCACTCCATTGTCCGGCTCGAAGTACGCTGGCCGGGCTACAGCCTGCTCGACGTCCGGATCAAGACCGGCCGGACGCACCAGATACGTGTGCATCTGTCGGCCAGTGGTTTTCCCATCGTCGGCGACGAAAAATATGGAGATTTCGCGCTCAACAAGGTGTTGCGCAAGGAAGGCCTGCCGCGCATGTTCCTGCACGCCCACAGCCTGGCCCTGAAACATCCGCTGACCGGAGAGCCTGTTGAACTGGCAGCGCCGTTGCCGGCTGACCTGACGGGCTTCGTGCGCCGCATCGATCAGCAGCAGCGGCGCGAATTCGAACGAAAAGAAGCCGATCTACCTCTACAGAACGAACACCCCGACTGACATTCTCATGCCCGCACAGTTTGACCTCATCGTTTTCGACTGGGACGGTACGCTGCTCGACTCGGCCGCCGCCATCGTCCATGCCATACAGCGCGCCTGCGAAGATCTAGGGCTGGACACGCCGGACGAGCGCACTGCTCGTTCGGTGATCGGCCTTGGCCTGGTCGACGCACTCGCCCGCGTGGTGCCCGAGTTACCGTCGTCACGCCATCAGGAACTGGCGGGCCGCTACCGCTACCACTATCTGGCACGCGACCACGAACTGACACTGTTCGACGGCGTGCCCGCATTGCTGGACAGTCTGAGCGCGCGCGGACACACCCTGGCGGTCGCCACCGGCAAGAGCCGGGCGGGGCTGGACCGCGCGCTTGGCCACACCGGACTCGGTAGCCAATTTGCCGCGACGCGCTGCGCCGACGAGTCTGTATCGAAGCCGGCACCGGACATGGTGCTTGAACTGATGGACGAACTGTCGTTCGATCCGGCGCGCACACTGGTCATCGGCGACACGACGCACGACCTGCTGATGGCGCGGCACGCCGGATGCGAGTCGGTCGCGGTGACGTACGGCGCACATCCGCTGCACGAACTGCTGGCGGCCCGTCCGAAGGCACATTGCGCGAGTGTCGATGAACTGATGGCGTGGCTGGCATGTCACGCATAGCGGTGTGCGAGTCGGCCGAACTGGTCGATGGCGGGCCCGGCGTGCGCTTCGAGGTCGAGCAGCGCGGCAAGGCAGTGGCTGCATTCGCGGTCAGATTTCGCGGGCAGGTGCATGGCTACGTCAATCGCTGCGCCCACGTGCCGATAGAGCTTGACTGGAATCACGGCGAGTTCTTCGACGACACAAAGTTATACTTGATGTGTTCCACTCATGGCGCGATCTATGCTCCTGAATCCGGGCACTGCGTCGGCGGACCCTGCCGCGGCAGCCGTCTCGAACCGGTAACGCTGGAAGAATCCGGCGGAACGGTGTGGCGGCCCGCGTAAATATTTGTTTAATTGGCTAAAAATGTCTGAACCGGAAAAGCAGCGCGACCCCATTGCAGAACCCGTCTGGGAACGAAAACTGATCGAGCGGCTGGCGCTTGAATCGGTGGTCGAGCAGCGGCGCAAACGTCGCTGGGGGATATTCTTCAAGCTGGTCGGCTTCGCCTACCTGGGCGTGCTTCTTTTTGCGCTTGTCGACTGGAGTACGTTGTTCAGCCAGGCGGAACATCGCAAGCACACTGCGCTGGTCGAACTGAGCGGGGTCATCGCGCCCGGGGCCGAAGCCAGTGCCGAGAGCGTGATGGCATCGCTACAGTCGGCATTCGAGGACAAGAACACCCAGGGCGTCATCCTGCGCATCAACAGTCCTGGCGGCAGCCCGGTGCAGAGCGGCATCATCAACGACGAAATGAATCGCCTGCGCAGCATGTATCCGAATGTGCCGCTGTACGCGGTGGTCGAGGACATCTGCGCCTCCGGTGGCTACTACGTTGCGGTCGCGGCTGACCGCATCTATGTAGACAAGGCGAGCATCGTTGGCTCGATCGGCGTGTTGATGGAAGGTTTCGGTTTTACCGGCCTGATGGACAAGCTTGGCGTCGAGCGTCGCCTGCTGACCGCAGGCGAAAACAAGGGTTTCCTTGACCCGTTTTCGCCGCAGGACGAAGGTCATCGCGTGCACGCACGGGAACTGCTTGGCGACGTGCATCAGCAGTTCATCGACGTCGTGCGCAAGGGGCGCGGCGATCGGTTGAAGGAATCGCCGGACATGTTCTCCGGACTGATGTGGAGCGGTACCCGCAGCATAGAACTCGGCCTCGCCGATGATCTCGGTAGCGTCGAATTCGTCGCGCGCGAGGTGGTCAAGGCGGCAGACATCGTCGACTTCACCCAGCGGCAGAATCTGGCGGAACGTTTCGCCAAGCAATTTGGCGCCGACGTCGGGGAAAGTGTTGCGGGTGCCTTTTCGCGCATCGGTCTGCGCTGAGGTTTGCTGCGACCGGTCAGCGTTCAGGCGCCGGCCAGCATCAGGAACAGGGTGGGGCGCCGGTCGATGCGCGCCACATCCGCCGTTTTCCACTGCGCCACAGTAAGCGTACGCACGTACTGATCAGGCGCAGTCAGCGCGCTGGCGATGCACAGCAATGTGTCACCGCGGCAATGCGCGCGGAGAGTCTCGAACATTTTCAGATTGCGATAGGGCGTTTCGATGAACAACTGCGTCTGGCGCAGTTGCGCCGACGTCTTTTCGAGGGTGGTCAACGCACGCGCTCGCTCAGCGTCGTTCACCGGCAGGTAGCCATGAAACGCAAACGACTGGCCATTCAGTCCCGAAGCCATCAGGCCGAGAAGGATGGACGACGGACCGACCAGCGGTACCACTTCGATACCCATGGCGTGTGCAGCGCGCGCCGCCAGCGCGCCGGGGTCGGCGACACCCGGACAGCCGGCATCCGAAATGACGCCTGCGCTGCGCCCCGCGCGTACCGGTTCAAGCAGCGCACGAAGCGGAGAGCCGCCGCGCTCAGGGGGCAGTTCGACGATTTCCAGCTCGCGCAGCGGCGTCGGATGCTCCAGTCGCTTCAACGTCGCCCGCGCGGACTTGGCGCTTTCGACCAGAAAGTAGTCGAGCCGGTGCGCACACTCCCGCACCGCCGAAGGTGTATCGGCATGCCACAAGGCGCGGCTGTCGAGTGCGCTGGGCAACATGTAGAGCACACCGGGCGGCGGTGTGCTCATGGCAGCGGATAACCGATGCGACGCAATATGCGGCTCAACTCGATCAGCGGCAGACCGACCAGTGCGGTCGGGTCGTCCCCGCTCAGCCTTTCCAGCAGCGCGATGCCGAGGGACTCGGATTTCGCGGCACCGGCACAGTCGACCGGGTCGTCAAGTTCGACATAGCGTTCGATTTCCGCCAGCGACAGCGTCCGGAACACCACTTCCGTCGGAACGACTGCTTCGTGCAGCGCGCCGTTTCGCGCATCGAGGACACAGAGCGCGGTGTCGAAGGTCACTTTCGCGCCGCTCAGTTCGAGCAACTGGACGATTGCGGCATCGCGCGTTCCGGGCTTGCCGTAGCGACGGACGCCGCACCAGGCGACCTGGTCGGAGCCGATGATGCAGCTGTCCGGATGGCGGAGGGCGATTGCTTGTGCCTTTTGGCGGGCGAGCCGGGCGGCCTGCGCACGGGGCGTTTCGTCACCAAGGCAGGATTCGTCGATGTCCGGCGAAGCCGTTGTGAAGGGCAGGTGCAGGCGCACCAGCAATTCGCGTCGATAGCGCGACGAGGAACCAAGAACGAGCGGGGGAAGGGCGTCGGACATAAGCGGGACGGGCGGCGTGTCGTTGCGGAACGCTTTGACAGTTTTACGTGCTGGATAGTATCATTTTGGGTTTGATTCTTCGGCCTGATGCGCCCTGTAGGCCCGCCGACAGGCGGTCTGGTTCCGACAGCGTGCGACAGAGGGTCCCGTGACAAGCATGGATGAGAGCGAACGGCAGCAGGCATCCGGCAAGGTTGGCGGCATGCCTCGTCAGCTTGACGCGATACAGTTTGCACGAACGTCCGGCGTCCTTGATGGCAGTACGGATGTCGCATTGCTTGAACGTGTCGCGCAGGAGTGCTCAGCGGTTCCGGCACGGATAGACTGGTCGATCGCCGGGCAGGTTGATGATGAAGGAGCGTGCTGGCTTGAATTGGCGCTTGAGGGTTCATTGATGTTGCAGTGTCAGCGCTGCCTCGAAGACGTCGCAGTGGGTGTGCGCAGCCGGTCTCGCCTCCGTCTTGTTCCAGCCGGTGAAGACTGGGGCGATCAGGACCTTGATGACGACAGCTATGAGGCGCTTGAGCTGGAAGGTTTGCTGGACGTGCGAGCGCTGATCGAGGACGAGGTGTTGCTTTCGCTGCCCGCCATCGCGCTTCATGAACAGTGCAGTCCGCCTGGCGCGGGCGCAGACTCCGATGTGGCCAAGCCGTCGCCGTTCGCTAAGTTGGGCACTGAGTTGGGCAGGTTGAAGCAGGGGAAGTAGCAGAAGTCGTAGGTGCCGGCGGCTGATGGCCCGGTGGTGTGCAAAAAGCAGGGTCGGCGCGTAACGCGCAGTCCGAACGCTCGGCAACTGTCGACCGGTCGGGAGAGCAGCGGCGATCCATCACGTTTTATTCATCCGGTTTTCCGGTAGGAGTGGTTCCATGGCAGTCCAGCAAAACAAGAAGTCCCCGTCGAAGCGCGGCATGCATCGTGCACACGATTTCCTGACAGCACCGGCGACGGCAGTCGAATCGACGACCGGTGAGGTGCACTTGCGCCACCACATTTCCCCGAGCGGTTTCTACCGCGGCAAGAAGGTGCTCAAGACCAAGGGCGAGTGATCCCCTGTTCCGACTTTCCGGCGCGCAGCCCGATGTCGGCATGTTTCGGCCATCGTGACTGGACTGGATGCATCGCATGAGCTACACCCTCGCCATTGATTGCATGGGCGGGGACCACGGCCCGTCGGTCACCGTGCCGGCGGCCGTTTCCTACATCCGGCGTGATCCCGCCTGCAGCGTTGTGCTGGTCGGGCTGCAGGACGTTCTGAACGCAGAGTTGAAGCGCCTGGGTGCCGAAAACGAACCCAGGCTGTCTGTCGTGCACGCCACGGAAGTGATCGGCATGGACGAGCCGCCAGCGCAGGCGATGCGCGGCAAGAAGGATTCGTCGATGCGGGTCGCGATAGACCTGGTCAAGTCCGGGCGCGTGCAGGCGGCTGTTTCCGCCGGCAACACCGGCGCATTGATGGCGATCGCAAGATTCGTCCTCAAAACCCTGCCCGGGATCGACCGCCCGGCCATTGCGTCCATCCTGCCGACGATGAAGGGGCACACCTATGTGCTCGATCTTGGCGCCAACGTGGATTGCACGTCCGAGCATCTGTTCCAGTTCGGGCTGATGGGCGCAATGCTGGTGTCGGCACTCGAGTCGCGCGAGCGTCCCAGCGTCGGCCTGCTCAACATCGGCGAAGAGGCGATCAAGGGCAACGATGCGGTCAAGGGAGCGGCAGAACTGTTGCGCGCCAGCGATCTGAATTTCTACGGCAATGTGGAAGGCAACGACATCTACAAGGGCACGACAGATGTCGTCGTGTGCGATGGCTTTGTCGGCAACGTGGCGCTGAAAACGTCGGAAGGTCTGGCGCAGATGATTGCGACCTTCCTGCGCGAGGAATTCAGTCGCGGACCGTTGCGCAAGCTCATGTATCTGGCTGCGCGGCCGGTGATTCAGGCCTTCCGCAACCGGGTTGATCATCGTCGCTACAATGGCGCCACGCTGCTCGGGCTGCGTGGCGTCGTCGTCAAGAGCCATGGCTCGAGCGATGCCTACGGATTCGAAGAGGCGGTGGCGCGTGCGGCGGATGCCGTGCGCAACGACCTGATCGCCCGCATTACCCTTTGCATGACACGTACCGAGGTGGCTGCATGACCTTCTGCCGTATCACCGGCACCGGCTCGTATCTGCCGGGATCGCCGGTGTCCAACGACGATCTCGTTGCGCGTGGCATCGAGACGTCCGACGAATGGATTGCCGAGCGGACCGGCATCCGGCGTCGTCACTTTGCCGCCGACGACGAAAAATCCAGCGATCTTGCGCTGCATGCCTGTCGCAGGGCGCTCGAGGCGGCGGGGCGCCCGGCGCAGGACATCGACTTGATCATCGTTGCGACTTCGACGCCGGACCAGGTCTTTCCGAGTACCGCCTGCCTGCTGCAGAACCGACTCGAAAACCGCACCGCAGTGGCGTTTGACGTCCAGGCTGTCTGCGCAGGATTCGTGTACGCGCTGACCATTGCCGAAAAATTCATCCGGTCCGGCTCGCACAAATGCGCGCTGGTGGTGGGTACGGAAGTCTTTTCTCGCATCCTGAACTGGGACGACCGCGGCACATGTGTCCTTTTCGGCGACGGCGCGGGCGCGGTGGTGCTTGAGGCGTCGGACGAGCCGGGCATCCTGTCGTCGGTGTTGCACGCCGATGGTCATTACCACGACATCCTGTCTGTACCCGGTACGGTGTGCGGCGGCAAGGTGTCGGGTACGCCTCTGCTCCAGATGGATGGCCAGGCGGTATTCAAATTCGCAGTACGCGTGCTCGGGGACACGGCAATCGAGTTGATGGACGCAGCGAAACTGCCGATGACTGCCCTCGACTGGCTGGTGCCGCACCAGGCGAACGTGCGCATTCTTCAATCCACCGCTCGCCGGCTCGATCTGCCGATGGACAAGGTGGTGGTCACCGTGGCCGACCACGGCAACACCTCGGCTGCGTCGGTCCCGCTCGCGCTCGATCTGGCGGTGCGCGACGGTCGCATCCGGCGTGGTCAGCTCGTCATGCTGGAAGGTGTCGGCGGTGGTTTCACCTGGGGCGGCGCGCTGCTTCGCTTCTGAAGGTCTTTCGAACATGCAGAAACTCGCATTTGTATTTCCCGGGCAGGGTTCGCAGTCGGTCGGCATGATGGCCGCCTACGGCGACGACCCTGTACTCCGACACACTTTCGACGAAGCGTCCGCCGCGCTGGGCGAAGATCTATGGTCGATGGTGTGCGAAGGTCCGGCCGAACGCCTTGCCCTCACCACCAACACCCAGCCCTTGATGCTGACCGCGGGCGTTGCCGTGTATCGCAGCTGGATGGCCCGCACCGGTCGTCGTCCCGACATGGTCGCTGGCCACAGCCTTGGCGAATACGCCGCGCTGGTGGCGGCCGGAGTGTTGACGCTTGCTGATGCGGTGCCCCTGGTCCGTCTGCGTGCCCAGGCGATGCAGGATGCAGTGCCGGCAGGGACTGGCGCCATGGCCGCTGTCCTCGGACTGGACGCAGCGGCGGTACAGGGCTGCTGCGAGGAAGCGGCACAGGGGCAGATCGTCAGCGCCGTCAACTTCAATTCGCCGGAGCAGACGGTGATTGCCGGCCATGCCGAGGCGGTGACGCGAGCCATGGCGCTGCTGTCGGAGCGCGGAGCCAAGCGCACCGTGGCGCTTCCCGTCAGCGCGCCCTTCCATTGCGCCCTGATGCAGCCGGCTGCAGCACGCCTGGCCGAAGCGCTGCCGGCGGTGGCGTTCGCCCGCCCGGCGATTACCCTGATCAACAACGTCGACGTTGCCTCGCCCGATGAACCGGATGCCATCCGCGACGCACTGGTGCGTCAGGCTGCTGCTCCGGTGCGCTGGGTTGAAGTCATCCAGCGCATGGCGGAACTCGGCGCTGTCACCGTGGCGGAGTGCGGGCCGGGCAAGGTGCTGGCCGGCCTGACCAAGCGGATCGACCGCAACCTCACGGGTGTGGCGCTGGCGGATGCAGCGTCGCTGGAACAGCTGGCACAACAGATCGGAGCGCAATAATGGGCGTACTTGACGGACAGATAGCGCTGGTGACCGGTGCCAGCCGCGGCATCGGTCGCGCGATCGCGCTGGCACTCGGCGCCGCAGGCGCAACTGTGGTGGGCACTGCGACGACGGAAGCCGGTGCGGCGGGAATCCAGCAGGCGCTTGATGGCGCAGGTTTCAAGGGGCGTGGGATCGTGCTCGACGTGACCCGAAGCGAAGATATCGCTACAGCAATGTCCGGCATCGAACAGGCTTTCGGTGCCGTCACGGTTCTCGTCAACAACGCCGGCATCACACGCGACAATCTGGCCATGCGGATGAAGGACGACGAATGGCAGGCCGTCATCGACACCAATCTGAAGGCGGTATTCTCGATGTCGCGCGCCGTGATGCGCGGCATGATGAAGGCGCGCAACGGCCGCATCATCAACATCACGTCGGTGGTGGGTGAAACCGGTAACCCCGGTCAGGCGAACTACGCCGCCGCCAAGGCGGGCGTGGCTGGCATGAGCATGGCACTAGCGCGTGAGCTGGGTTCGCGCAACATCACGGTCAATTGTGTGGCGCCGGGCTTCATCGCGACCGACATGACCGATGCGCTGGCGGACACGGCGCGCGCCGCGCTGCTGGGCCAGATCCCGCTCGGACGCCTTGGTACGACAGATGAAGTCGCGGGCGCCGTCGTGTTTCTCGCCTCGCCGCAGGCCGCTTACGTGACCGGCAACACGCTGCACGTGAATGGTGGCATGTTCATGCATTGACGCTGGCGGGATCGGCGGTGTTTCCGGCCGGTCGTTGCCGGCGAAGCGGGGCAGGCTTTCTGTTACACTCGCGCCACTTTTTTTAGTGCCCTGACGGACTCGTCAGGGCTTACACAGGGAAGGAGTTTCGCAATGGAAAACATCGAACAACGCGTCAAGAAGATCGTCGCCGAACAACTGGGCGTAAACGAAGCCGAGATCAAGAACGAATCGTCATTCGTCGATGATCTGGGCGCCGATTCGCTCGATACGGTCGAACTGGTGATGGCTCTCGAAGAAGAATTCGAGTGCGAAATCCCGGACGAAGAAGCGGAAAAGATCACTTCGGTGCAGCAGGCCATCGACTACGTGAATGGCCATCTCGCCGGCAAGGCCTGATCGTTCATCGGACGGAGTACGTTTTGGCACGTAAAAGAATTGTCGTGACCGGTCTCGGAATCATTTCCCCGGTCGGCAACACCGTAGGGCAAGCCTGGGAGAACATCCTGGCGGCGAAGTCGGGTATCCGGCGCATCACGCGCTTCGACCCGTCCGAGCTGCCGGTGCAGATCGCAGGCGAAGTGCGCGATTTCGACGTCGCCAACTATCTGTCTCCGAAGGAAGCGCGCCGCTTCGACACCTTCATCCATTACGGCATCGCTGCCTCGATGGATGCGATCCGCGACGCCGGGCTGACCGCATCACCCGATAACGCCGAACGTATCGGCGTGTGCGTGGGTTCGGGTATCGGCGGTTTGCCGATGATCGAGGAAACGCACAACGTCATGCTGGCCGGCGGCGCGCGCAAGGTGTCACCGTTCTTCGTGCCGGGATCGATCATCAATATGATCTCCGGCATCATCGCGATCAATTACGGTTTCAAAGGCCCGAACTTTGCAACCGTCAGCGCCTGCGCGACGGCCAATCATTCGATCGGCGAAGCGATGCGAATCATCGAGTATGGTGATGCGGACGTGATGATCGCCGGTGGTGCCGAATCGACCATCTGCCCGCTCGGCGTCGCAGGTTTCGCAGCGGCAAAGGCCTTGTCGGGCCGCAACGACGATCCCGAAGCCGCCAGCCGGCCGTGGGATACCGGACGTGACGGCTTTGTGCTTGGCGAGGGCGCCGGCGTACTGGTTCTCGAAGAGTACGAATACGCGAAAGCGCGTGGCGCGCGTATCTACTGCGAACTTGCGGGTTACGGCATGAGTGCGGATGCTCACCACATCACCGCGCCGTGCGGGGACGGTGAAGGTGCGTCGCGCAGCATGCGCAATTCGCTGCGCAACGCCGGCATCGAAATCGACGGCATCGACTACATCAACGCGCACGGCACCTCGACGCCGCTTGGCGATATTGCCGAGACGGTCGCCGTGAAGCGCTGCTTCGGCGAGCACGCGAAGAAGCTGTGCGTCAGCTCGACCAAATCGATGACCGGTCACGCGCTCGGCGCAGCAGCGGGCATCGAGGCGGTGGTAACGGTGTTGGCCCTGCATCACCAGATCGCGCCGCCGACCGCGAACCTGCGCGATCAGGATCCGCAGTGCGATCTCGATTATGTGCCGCTGGTGCCGCGCGACACGCGCATCAGAGCCGCGATGTCGAACGCGTTCGGCTTCGGCGGGACCAACGCCACGCTGGTGTTCAGCGAGCTGTAGGGCGGTCGTTGTGGGCAATGACGGTTTAGCCGCTTTTGCCCGTATCGAACTTCAGGGGTCGCGTTGCTGCAACGCGGCCCTTTTTGTTTGCGTTGTGGCGCTGATGGTTTCGGTTTTGCTCCGGCCCGCAGTGGCGCCAGTCGCTGCAGCCGCTCTCGCGCTCACCGTACTCGTGCGTCGGCGGGCTGCCTGGACGCGCATTCATTTGAGCGAATCGGGGCAGATGTCGGTTTGCCGGGCTGACGGATCGGTGGCAATGGGGCGACCCGTGACGGGACGAGCCGGGCGCTGTTGGGTATCGCTGAGCCTGCACCCCGATCTGGGCACGGGCTGCATGCTGATGCTGTTCGCCGACCAGTTCACCGCTGCCGACGACTTCCGGTGTTTCAGGCGATGGCTGCGTGCAACACTTCCTGATGACGCACGCGACGCGGACGCAGGATTGTCGGGCTGGCGATCGCGCTGGTTTCCGGGTAATCCAGACTGAAGTGCAGGCCGCGACTTTCGTGTCGCTGAATGGCGCTGCGCACGATCAGATGCGCGGTGAGCACGAGGTTGCGCAGTTCAATCAGGTCGTTGCTGATCCGGAAATGGGCGTAGTACTCGTCGATCTCACGCTCAAGCAGGCGGATGCGGTGCAGCGCACGTTCCAGGCGCTTGTTGGTTCGCACAATGCCCACGTAGTCCCACATGAAGCGACGCAGTTCGTCCCAGTTGTGCGCGATCACCACCTGCTCGTCAGCGTCGGTCACGCGACTTTCGTCCCATGGCGGCAGTATCACCGGCGCGACCGGCTTGCGCGAAAGAATGTCCCGCGCGGCCGCGGTGGCATACACCAGACATTCAAGCAGTGAATTGCTGGCCAATCGGTTGGCGCCGTGCAGTCCGGAGTATGTGGTTTCGCCGATCGCATACAGGCCATCGACGTCGGTGCGCGCACGCTGGTCGATCTTCACCCCGCCGCAGGTGTAGTGCGCCGCCGGCACGACCGGAATCGGCTGCCGTGTGATGTCAATGCCCAGTTCGAGGCAGCGGGCATGAATGTTCGGAAAGTGACTGACCAGAAAATCGGCTGGCTTGTGCGACACGTCGAGATACACGCAGTCCAGGCCGCGCTTCTTCATTTCGTAGTCGATGGCCCGTGCCACCACGTCGCGCGGCGCCAGTTCGGCGCGTTCGTCGTGCGCCGGCATGAAGCGCTCGCCATCGGGCAGGCGCAGCAGACCGCCTTCGCCGCGCATCGCTTCTGTGATGAGGAAGGATTTGGCGTGCGGGTGGTACAGGCAGGTCGGGTGGAACTGGATGAATTCCATGTTGCCGACGCGGCAACCTGCGCGCCACGCCATCGCAATGCCGTCGCCGGTCGCGGTGTCCGGATTGGTCGTGTAGAGATAGACCTTGCCTGCGCCGCCCGTGGCGAGCACGACGACCGGTGCCGCGAAGGTGATGACATCGCCGGCTTCGATATCGAGGATGTAGGCACCGGCGCAACCGAGATCCGGGCGACCTATCTTCCATCCGACGATCAGATCGACGGCAAGGTGGCGCTCGAAAATGTGGATGTTCGGGTGACTGCGAACCTGGCCGGTCAGCGTCGTCTGGATCGCCGAGCCCGTTGCATCATCGACGTGCACGATGCGTCGGTGACTGTGGCCACCCTCGCGCGTCAGGTGATAACCCAGTTCGCCCTGCGCATCACGTGTGAATGGCACACCGCGCGCGATCAGCCACTCGATCGCGTCGCGGCCGTGTTCGACGACAAAGCGGGTCGCGTCCTCGTCACACAGGCCGGCGCCGGCGACCAGCGTATCGCGCAGGTGATGATCGACCGAGTCGGCGCTGTCGAGAACGGCCGCAATGCCCCCCTGAGCCCAGCTCGAAGCCGAATCCTCGACCTGTTTCTTCGTGATCAGCGCCACGCGCTGTCCTGCCTCGGCGAGGCGGAGCGCCAGCGCCTGTCCGGCGAGTCCGCTTCCAAGTACCAGCGCGTCGAAATTCAACACGGGAAAGAGCCGTCTGATAAAGCGCGCACTATATCGCAGCGCGCCGTCCGGCAAGATTTTCTGTGCTCGGTGATGCGTTTTTGCAGTGCCGGTCATTGACCGGATGAACTTTGCGGAGATGCCCCGGTCTGTTGCAGCATGGACGCGACCCTTACTCCCCTTCAAGCAGTACTCAGGCCTGAGCGCTCGGATATACTGCGCGCCAGTTCAATTGCCGTACCGGTGAAAGATCCGGGCAAAGCAACCGCACAGATGAGCGAGCGAGAAGTTGACCAGTTACTGGTCGAGCGGGCGCAGCGCGGCGACAAGCAGGCCTTTGGCCTTCTCGTCACCAAGTACCAGCGGAAGCTCGGCCGACTGCTTTCAAGACTCATACGTGACCCGGCCGAAGTGGAGGACGTCGCACAGGAAGCCTTCATCAAGGCCTACCGCGCGTTGCCGTCGTTCCGCGGCGAAAGCGCGTTTTATACGTGGCTTTACCGGATCGGCGTGAATACCGCGAAGAACTACTTGGTATCGCAGGGGCGACGCGCGCCGACAAGCACTGAATTCGATTCGGAAGAAGCTGAGAACTTTGACGATAGTGACAATCTGCGCGACATCAACACACCGGAACGCCTTCTGCTCACCAAGCAGATCGGCGAAACGGTGAATGCTGCGATGGATGCCTTGCCGGAAGAATTGCGTACCGCAATCATGTTGCGCGAACTTGAAGGCATGGCTTACGAAGAAATTGCGACCGTGATGGATTGCCCTATCGGGACCGTGCGTTCGCGTATTTTCCGCGCCCGTGAGGCGATATCGGAAAAACTGCGGCCGTTGCTCGACACGGCACCTGACAAGAGGTGGTAAGACCCATGAAAGAAAATCTGAGCGCGTTGATCGACAACGAACTCGAAGACCGCCAGGCCCAGCAGGTGCTCGATCGCCTGCACGCAGACGGTGACCTGCGCGATGAATTTGCGCTGCAGGTTGCGGTTGGAGATGCGCTTCGTGGCGACATCGGACTCGGCGCCGCTTTCACCGCGTCGGTAATGAGCAGGCTTGATGACGAGCCGACCGTTCTGGCGCCGGTCACTCGGCGGTCGGCGGCGGCCATCCCCAGGCGCATGTGGATGTCGGCAGCCGCTGCCGTTTCCGGCGTCGCACTCGTTTCCTGGCTTGGTCTGGACCTGATGCCGGCTGGCGCGCCTGTGCAGATGGCAGCCAACACGCCGGCGGCAGGTTATACATCGCAGGTACGCGCTTCCGTCGCCAGCAACGACGCGCCACTGCGTGCCTATCTCGTTGCACACCACGGCTACTCGCCCACGGGGAGCATGCAGGGCGTTGCGCTCTACGCACGTGGTGTTTCGGATGTTTCGGCCGACGACCGTCGATGATCTTCCGCGCGGTCTGCTTGCTGGCCGCCCTGATCGGCGGTCCGGTCGCTTGGGCGCAGAGCCAGGCTGAAGCACTTTCCATGTTGAGCCGGGCGGTCACTGCCTCGCAAAATCTGTCCTATGCCGGTACTTTCGTTTACCAAAGCGGCGCGAATGTAGAAACGTCGCGCATTGCCCACTACGTCGATGCCGATGGTAATTCCATCGAACGCCTGGAAGTGCTCGACGGCAGTCCGCGTGAGGTAGTGCGCATCAATGACGAGGTTCGCTGTTACCTGCCGAAAGAGAAGATCGTCATCGAAGATCGGCGGGGTTCGCGCAAAACCTTCCCTTCGCTGCTTCCGGAATCGATCAACTCGCTCGGCGAGTTCTACGCAATCAAGCGCGGAGCGTCCGGTCGCGTCGCGGGTTTCGAGACGCACTCGGTGTTGCTTGAACCCAGGGACGGTTTCCGTTTTGGCTACGTGTTCTGGATCGAGGCGCAGACCGGATTGCTGCTGAAGGCTCGCATGGTCAATGAACGCGGCGAGGCGATCGAGCAATTTGCGTTTGCACAACTCGAAATAGGTCTTCCGCTCAGTCGCGAGGATGTACGTTCGCGCATGGCGGCGATGTCCGAAGGCTGGGCGGTGCATTCCGCCAGCACGACCACAGGTCAGAACGTGGATGTCGGCTGGGTTGCGAGCGCGCCAGTGCCGGGGTTCAGGCAGATTGCCGGCATGCGTCGCTCGCTCGGACCCGACCGTCCGGACATGGTGCACATGGTGTTCTCGGACGGCCTCGCCGCGATATCGGTCTTCATCGAACCTTTTCGCAAGGAAGATGGCAACTTCATCGGGCCGATGAAGCACGGCGCGGTCAATGTGTTCAAACGCCGCGTCGGCAATTTCATCGTCACGGCGCTCGGCGAAGTGCCACCGCACAGCTTGCTGCGCATGGTCGAGGGCGTGGAGCCGAAGCGCTGATGGACATCCGGCAAGGTCAGGTGCGACGTGTAGCCGGTCGCCTTGCATGGGTGGACGTCGTGCGCAGCAGCGGCTGCGGCCGCTGCGCCGATGTTGGCGGCTGTGGCCAGGCGTGTTCGGCGCGTCCAACCACCTTCGTGATTCCGATTTCCCACGCAGTCGCCGAAGGTGACCGGGTCCAGGTGTCGGTACCGCAGCGCGCACCGTTGATTGCGGCGTTGATGACCTACGGCGTCGGACTGGCTACGATGTTTGCCGGTGCGCTGCTCGCCCGATTTGCTGTCGGCGGATCCGATCTGGTGGTTGCAGCCGGGGCGGTAACCGGCCTGGCGGCGTCGGTGCTATGGCTCAGACACATGCAGCCGCGTGCCGAATTACTACCGGTGATCCACGCTGTTGCGCAAACCCGAACCCTCCCGGAATCATGAAAGCAGTCATTGCCGCGCTGTTCCTGAGTTTCGCCACGAACCTTGCGATTGCTGCGCCAGCACAGACGCCAGCGCTGCGCCAGTTGCCGGACTTTTCCGAGCTGGTCGAGCGGCAGGGGCAGGCGGTCGTGAACATCAGCACGACGCAGAAGGTCAGCACGCGCGCCATGCCTCAGATGCCACCCGGCATGGACGAAAATGACCCGATGTACGACTTCTTCCGTCGCTTTGTGCCCCAGCAGCCCGGCGGCCCGGGGTCGCCGGATGCGCGCTCGCTGGGATCGGGCTTCATCGTGTCGGCCGACGGCTATCTGCTGACCAACGCGCACGTCGTTGACGAGGCGGAAGAAATCACGGTCAAGCTCAGCGACAAGCGTGAATTCAAGGCACGCGTCATCGGCGCCGACAAGCGCACCGACATTGCGGTACTGAAGATCGAGGCCAGCGGCTTGCCGATGGTGAAATTCGGCGACGCGACCAAGCTGCGCGTCGGCGAGTGGGTGGTGGCCATCGGTTCGCCTTTCGGTTTTGAAAGCTCGGTCACGGCCGGCATTGTGTCGGCCAAGGGCCGCTCGCTGCCGCAGGAAAATTTCGTGCCCTTCATCCAGACCGATGTGGCGATCAATCCGGGCAATTCCGGCGGGCCGCTGTTCAATCTTCGCGGCGAGGTGGTGGGCATCAATTCCCAGATCTATAGTCGCAACGGCGGCTTCATGGGCTTGTCGTTCGCAATTCCGATCGATGTCGCGATGGACATCCAGTCGCAGCTGCGTGCCAACGGGCGGGTGCAGCGCGGGCGCATTGGCGTCGTGATCCAGGAGGTGACGAAGGAACTGGCCGATTCGTTCGGCATGAAGCGGCCGGAAGGCGCTCTGGTCAGTTCGGTCGAACCGCGCGGTCCCGCCGAAGCCGCCGGCATCGCTCCAGGGGATGTCATCCTGCGTTTCGATGGCAAAGCAGTGGAGGGATCGGGCGATCTGCCGCGTCTGGTCGGCGGCACCAAGCCGGGCGCATCTTCGGTCGCCCAAGTGTGGCGCAATGGTGCCACGCGCGACATTGCGGTCACCGTAGTCGAACTGAACGACGATCTGGCCGATCCGCGACGCAGCCGTCGTGGCGGCGGTGCCCCGGAAGCGGCACCGCAGTCCAACCGCCTGGGTCTTGTGTTGTCGGAAGTGACGCCGCAGCAGCGGCGCGGCATGCAGATCGAAGGAGGGCTGCGGGTGGAAAACATCACCGGGGGCGTCCGGTCCGACCTGCGCATCGGCGACGTCATCCTGGCCGTGATTGCGCGTGGCAAGCAGACGCCGGTGTCTTCGCTCGACCAGTTCAACAGCATTCTGTCGAGCATGGAGCCGAGGATCGGCCTGACTGTACTGGTGCGTCGTGGCACCAACCAGACCTTTCTTACGCTGCGCGTGCCGAACGGCCAGGAGGCGGAGAAGTGAGCCTGCCGACGAGTGCGCTGACGCTGTATCTGCGTCGCTGGTGCCATCTGTGCGACGATCTGCTTGAGCAACTGACACCGTTGATCGCGCCGCATGGCGTCGAGGTGCGTGAAATCGACATCGACGAGCACCCGGAATTCGAGGCGCCGTACGGCGAACACATCCCCGTGCTGTGCGCCGGCGATCGTGAGCTGTGCCGTCACCGGCTTGATCCGCAGGCGGTGCAGGCCTATCTGCTAGAATTGCGCGCTTGATCTCGTCGGTCCGGCTGACCAGACAAGGGTGCCGCCAAGGGCACCCTTTTTCATTCCTGTTTCCACTCTGACGATGCAGCACATTCGAAACTTTTCCATCATTGCCCACATCGACCACGGCAAGTCCACGCTGGCCGATCGTCTGATCCAGCGTTGCGGTGGTCTGTCCGATCGCGAAATGGAGGCGCAGGTCCTTGATTCGATGGATCTGGAGCGCGAACGCGGCATCACGATCAAGGCGCAGACCGCGGCCCTGCGTTACAAGGCAAACGACGGGCAGATCTATCAGTTCAACCTGATCGACACACCGGGTCACGTCGACTTCTCGTATGAAGTGAGCCGTTCGCTGTCCGCCTGCGAAGGTGCGCTGCTGGTGGTCGATGCCTCGCAGGGCGTCGAGGCGCAGACCGTGGCCAACTGCTATACCGCGCTTGATCTGGGCGTGGAAGTGGTGCCGGTGCTGAACAAGATCGATCTGCCACAGGCGGATCCGGAGAACGCGCGGCAGGAGATCGAGGACGTCATCGGCATCGACGCGACGGATGCGATCCAGTGTTCCGCCAAGACCGGACTGGGCATCGACGACATCCTCGAAATGATCGTCGTGCGCATTCCGCCGCCCAAGGGCGATCCGGCGGGGCCGCTGAAGGCACTGATCATCGATTCCTGGTTTGACAACTACGTCGGCGTCGTCATGCTGGTGCGCGTGGTCGACGGTGCGTTGAAGCCCAAGGACCGGATGCTGTTCATGTCGACCGGCGCGCAGTATCAGGTCGACCAGGTCGGCGTGTTCACGCCCAAGTCCCTGCAGCGTGAAAGCCTGTCGGCGGGTGAAGTCGGCTTCGTCATCTGCGGCCTGAAGGAACTGAAGGCAGCCAAGGTCGGCGACACCATCACGCTGGCCGATCACCGTGCGCCGGAGGCGCTGCCCGGCTTCAAGGAGATCAAGCCGCAAGTGTTCGCCGGACTGTATCCGGTCGAGGCCAGCGAGTACGACCAGCTGCGCGAGTCGCTCGAGAAGCTCAAGCTGAATGATGCGTCGCTGCAGTACGAGCCGGAAGTGTCGCAGGCGCTGGGTTTCGGTTTCCGCTGCGGCTTCCTCGGCATGCTGCACATGGAAATCGTGCAGGAGCGGCTGGAACGCGAATTCGACATGGATCTCATCACCACGGCGCCGACCGTGGTGTATGAGGTGCTGATGAACGACGGCAGCATCGTCATGGTCGAGAATCCGGCCAAGCTGCCCGAAGTGTCGAAGACGTCGGAAATCCGCGAGCCCATCATCAAGGCGGTCATCTTCCTGCCGCAGGAATATCTGGGTGCGGTGATCACCTTGTGCGAGCAGAAGCGCGGGCAGCAGGTGAACATGCTGTATCACGGCCGTCAGGTGCAGCTCACCTATGACCTGCCGATGGCCGAGGTGGTGTTCGATTTCTTCGACAAGTTGAAGTCGGTATCGCGCGGATACGCTTCGCTCGATTACGAGTTCAAGGAGTACCGCGCGGCCGACGTGGTGAAGCTCGACATCATGGTCGCCGGCGAGAAGGTCGACGCCCTGTCAGTCATCGTGCACCGGGCCAACGCGCAGTACCGTGGCCGTGAGGTGGCGGCCAAGATGCGCGAGTTGATTCCGCGCCAGATGTTCGACGTGCCGGTGCAGGCGGCGATCGGGGTGCACATCATTGCGCGCGAAACCATCAAGGCGCTGCGCAAGAACGTTCTGGCCAAGTGTTACGGCGGCGACATTTCACGCAAGAAGAAGCTGCTGGAAAAGCAGAAGGCCGGCAAGAAACGCATGAAGCAGGTAGGCAACGTCGAAATACCGCAGGAGGCGTTCCTCGCCGTGCTGCGTGTCGACGACAAATAAAAAGACTGGACCCGAATCTTGAATTTCGCACTCATCCTTTTCGTGCTGTGCGTGGTCACCGGCATCCTCTGGGGCCTCGACCGCATGGTGTTCGCGCGCAAGCGGCCAGCCGGCGCGCCGGACCCCTGGTGGGTTGAATACGGCGCAAGCTTCTTCCCGGTCATCATCGTCGTATTCGGGCTGCGCAGTTTTGTCGTCGAGCCGTTCCGCATACCGTCCGGATCGATGATCCCGACGCTGCTGATCGGCGATTTCATCCTGGTGAACAAGTTCACCTACGGCGTGCGTCTGCCGGTGCTGCACGACAAGATCATTCCGATGAATGATCCGCAGCGCGGGGATGTCATGGTGTTCCGCTATCCGGCCGATCCATCGGTCGATTACATCAAACGTGTGGTCGGTCTGCCTGGTGATACGGTGGCTTATCAGAACAAGCGGCTGACCATCAATGGCGTCGAAGTGCCGCTGCAACCGGCGGAAGATTATTTCCACAGCGAGCGCGCCTACTACTCCAACCGCTTCAGCGAAACGCTGGGCGACGTGCAGCATCACATCCTGAACGATCGCGATGCGCGGGCCGACATTCCGACCGCACTCGATTTTCCGGGGCGCGAAAACTGCGTCTACAATCGTGAAGGGGTGCGCTGCGAAGTGCCGGTGGGCCACTACCTGGTGCTGGGTGACAACCGTGATCAGAGTGCCGACAGCCGCATCTGGGGTTTCGTGCCGGACGCGAACATCGTGGGCAAGGCTTTTTTCATCTGGTTCCACGCGGACACCATCCTGCCGCCGAAGGGCATCGATTTCGGCCGTATCGGCAGCTTCAGATAGTTGATCGCGCCATGAGGAGTCAACAGATGCTGCGCAAGCAATCCGGTCTGAGTCTGGTGGGCTTCCTGTTCGTTGCTGGCATCGCCGGCATCGTTCTGGTACTCGCAATGAAGACGATTCCGGCGGTCATCGAGTACTACACCATCCTGAAGAACGTGAATGCCATCGTGAAGAACGGCGAAATCAAGGGCGGTACGGTGGCCGATTACCGCAACGCTTTCGCCAAGCGTTCCATCATGGATGAAATGTCCAGCGTCACGCCGGCGGATCTCGACATCATCAAGGACTCGAATGGCATCGAGATGTCCTTTTCCTACGATCGCAAGGTGCATATGTTCGGGCCGGTGAGCATCCTGTTCGAATTCGAAGGGTCGGCCACCGGGCCGAACTGACGCAGTGACCTCCGCCGGGCAGATCGAGCAGGGGCTCGGCCACGTCTTCGTATCGAAGCACCTTCTGGCCCAGGCGCTGACGCATCGCAGTTTTTCCGCCACGCACAACGAACGGCTCGAATTTCTCGGCGATGCCGTGCTCGACTGCATCGCCTCGGACCTGCTGTGCGAGCGCTTCCCCGATCTCCCGGAAGGCGTGCTGTCCCGCTTGCGCGCCAATCTGGTCAAGCAGGACACGCTGGCCGACATGGCGTGCGAACTCGATCTCGGCAGCGCGCTCCGTCTGGGCGATGGCGAAGTGAAGACCGGTGGCCGTTCCCGACCGTCCATCCTCGCCGACGCACTCGAAGCGCTCATCGGTGCTGTCTTCACCGAAGCCGGCTACGGTGCGGCGCGGCAGACGGTCGCGCAGCTGTTCGGCGCGCGCCTGACCGGTCTGAACCCTGAACTCGATTCGCGCGACCCGAAAACCGCATTGCAGGAATGGCTGCAGGCTCGACACAAGCCGCTTCCGGTCTATGAAATCAGTGCCGTGACCGGCGCGGCACATGCCCAGGCGTTCCGCGCGCGCTGCCGCGTCGAGGCACTGGGCCTCGCTACCGAAGGCGAGGGCAGCAACCGGCGCACTGCCGAACAGGCCGCTGCATCGCGCGCGCTTGAACAACTGCAGGGACAGACATGACTGATTCCATCGCGGAAGGCGAATTGCCGCACACGCCGCCCGAGACGTCACCGATCGCGCCAACCATTACCCATTGCGGCTTCATCGCCATCGTCGGCCGGCCCAATGTCGGCAAATCGACGCTGATGAATCGTCTGATCGGCCAGAAGGTGAGCATCACCTCGGCCAAGGCGCAGACCACGCGGCACCGCATACACGGGGTGCTGACCCGCGACGCCCGTCAGTTCGTGTTCGTCGACACGCCCGGATTCCAGACCAAGCACCGCAATGCGCTGAACCGCGTGATGAACCGTTCGGTCACGCAGGCGCTGGCCGACGTCGACGTGATCGTGTTCGTCATCGAAGCGGGCAAGCTGACCGAAGCCGATCAGGAAGTGATTGCGCTGCTGCCGAAAGACCGGCCCGTGCTGTTGCTGCTGAACAAGACAGACAAGGCGGGCGATCGCGCAAAGTTGCTGCCCTTTGTCGAGCGCATTGCGAAGCTGCATGACTTTCACGCCATCCTGCCGGTCAGCGCGCAGCGTGGCGATGGGCTCGATGCACTGATGAAGGTGGCCGGTGAACTGCTGCCGGAAGGTCAGGCCATGTTCGACGCCGACGACTTCACCGACCGCAGCGAACGCTTTCTTGCCGCCGAATACATCCGCGAAAAACTGTTCCGGCAACTGGGCGACGAGCTGCCGTACGGGCTGGCGGTCGAGATCGAGCGCTTCGAGGCGGAAGGCAATCTGCGCCGCATCGCGGCCGCGGTCATCGTCGGCCGCGAGGCGCACAAGGGCATCGTCATCGGCCGCAATGGCGAAGTGCTGAAAACCGTCGGCAGCGCGGCGCGCCACGACATGGAAAAGGTGTTCGACTCGAAGGTATTCCTGGAGCTGCACGTGAAGGTGCGCAGCGGCTGGGCCGACGACGAACGCGCGCTGAAAAGCCTGGGTTTCGAGCCGTGAGCGCAGCGGCGCTGTCTGCCGCGAGGTGGCGCAGCCATGACCGCCGGAAGGCAGTCAGGTGAATTCGGGCAAGCAGCGGGTGGACGGCCAGCCCGCCTTCCTGCTGCAGTCCCATCCTTACCGCGAAACAAGCCTGGTGGTCGACGTGTTCAGCCGCGATTTCGGCCGCATCGGTCTGGTGGCACGCGGCGCCAAGCGACCGCGCGCGGCGCTGCGCGGTGTGCTGATGGAATTCCAGCCGCTCGAACTGGGCTGGTTTGGTCAGGGCGAGCTGCGCACGCTGGCGCGCGCCGAATGGCAGCGCGCGTGGCCGATGCTGTCCGGCCCGAGGCTGCTGCTGGGCTACTATCTGAACGAATTGCTGCAGCGGCTGCTGGCACGCGAAGACGCGCACCCGGCGCTGTTCGACCGCTATTCCGACACGTTGCAGAAGCTGGCGCTGGCACCGGGTGAAACGGCCGGCCATCAGGTGCTGCTGCGCGGTTTCGAGAAATCGCTGCTGCAGGAACTGGGTTACGGGCTGACGCTGGACTGCGACGCCCACGGCACCGCTCTGGATGTCGATGCCGCCTACCATTACGTGCCCGATCAGGGCCTGGTGGCGGGCGACGCGGCGACACCGAATGTGGTCAGCCTGACGGGTGCTCAGGCGCTGGCGATCAGCGGTGACGATTACGGCGATCCGCAGGTCGTGCGGCTGGCCAGAACACTGATGCGCACGCTGATCGCGCACTATCTGCAGGGGCAGGAATTGCGTACCCGGCGTGTATTCATCGAACTACAGGATCTCTGACTCATGATCGAACTTGGCGTCAATATCGACCACGTTGCCACGCTGCGCCAGGCGCGCCGCACCTACGAGCCGGATCCGGTGTGGGCCGCCGTGGAGGCGCATCTGGGTGGTGCCGACGGCATTACCGTGCATCTGCGCGAAGACCGTCGTCACATCCAGGATGACGACGTACGCCGGCTGCGCGATCTGGTGCATATCAAGCTCAATCTCGAAATGGCGGCTACCGTCGAAATGGTCGGCATCGCCTGCAGCCTGAAGCCGGAAATGGCCATGCTGGTGCCGGAAGGGCGGCACGAGGTGACCACCGAAGGCGGACTGGACATCGTGTCGCAGGAAGAGCGGCTGTACGCCGTGGTCAGCCGCCTGCGCGACGCCGGCATCGTCACCAGCGTGTTCATCGACGCCGAACTGCCGCAGATCGAGGCGGCCGCGCGCATCGGCGCCCAGGTGTGCGAAGTCCACACCGGCCCCTATGCACACGCCTTTCACGGCCTGGGCCGCGATCGCGAATCGCAGGCCGTGGTGGTCGAGCTGGACAAGGTGCGCGCCGGCGGCAAGCTCATCCGCGATCTGGGCATGCGCTTCAACGCCGGCCACGCGCTGAACTACGCCAATGTGCAGCCGGTGGCCGAACTGCCGGGCGTGCGCGAACTGCACATCGGTCATGCCATCGTCAGCCGTTCGGTGTTCGTCGGCCTGCGTGAGGCGGTGCGCGAAATGAAGCAACTGATGCGAGAGGCGGCGGGGAGGGCGGCATGATTTTCGGTGTAGGCACTGATCTGTGCAGCATTGCGCGTCTGGAACGGCTGGTCACGCGCAATGGCGAGGCGCTGGCACGGCGCATTCTGGCCGTGTCCGAAATGGTCGAGTTCGAGGGCGCGCGCGAACCGGCACGCTTTCTCGCCAAGCGCTTTGCGGCCAAGGAAGCGCTCGGCAAGGCACTTGGCACGGGGGTGCGCGCGCCGGTGCTGCTGCGCTCCATCGCCGTGACGCATGACGACCTCGGCAAGCCGGTGTTCCTGTTCGACGAGCTGCTGACGCAGTGGCTGGACCAGCGCGGCCTGCATCCGCATCTGTCGCTGTCGGACGAAGTCGCGTACGCGCTGGCCTTCGTCGTGGTCGAGCGCACGGAGACCGCAGCATGAGACACACCCCACCCGGTCCGGTCATGCTCGACGTGGCCGGCTTCGAACTGGACGCCGAAGACCGCGAACTGCTCGCCCATCCGTCGGTCGGCGGGCTCATCCTGTTCGCCCGCAATTTCAGCGATGCGCGTCAGCTTGCCGCACTGACCGAAGCCATTCACGCCGTGCGCACACCGCCGCTGCTGATCGCGGTCGACCACGAGGGCGGTCGCGTACAGCGTTTTCGCAGCGATGGCTTCACCCATCTGCCGGCGATGCGCACGCTGGGCACACGCTACGAAGCCGATGCCACCGCAGCGCTGGGCGAAGCGCGCGCCGCCGGATTCGTGCTGGCCGCCGAACTGCGTGCGCTCGGTGTCGATCTGTCATTCACGCCGGTGCTTGATCTTGATTTCGGTGCCAGCGCGGTCATCGGCGACCGTGCCTTTCACGGCGATCCGGCCATCGTCGCCGCACTGGCCGGCGCACTGGCAGAGGGGCTGCGCGCGGCCGGCATGAAGTCGGTCGGCAAGCACTTCCCCGGTCACGGCTTCGTCGCCGCGGATTCGCATGTCGCCATCCCGGTCGACGAACGCGATTTCGACACGATATGGCGCACCGACATCCAGCCCTATCTGCAACTGGGCCGGCAGATCGATGCCGTGATGCCGGCGCACGTCATCTACCCGGCAGTCGATGCGCTGCCGGCGGGTTTCTCACGCAAGTGGGTGCAGGACATCCTGCGCAACCGGCTCGAATTCGACGGCGTGGTGTTCAGTGATGACCTGTCGATGGAGGGTGCATCGGTCGTCGGTGACGTCGTCGCGCGCGCGGAAGCGGCGTGGGACGCCGGCTGCGACATGGTGCTGGTGTGCAATGCACGAGATCAGGCGATCCGGCTCATTGACGGCTGGCATCCGGCGCCCGACGCCGAGCGCAGCGCACGCGTGGCGTCGCTGCTGCCGAAGCAGCCGTTCGGCGACCGTACGCAGCTCGCGCAGGACACGCGCTATCGCGATGCGCTCGATCAGGTGCAGCGGCTCACCGCCTGACCGGCCGGCCGTGAAGCCCCACATTCCTGCCCGATGAGCGCATTCGACGCCAGGACCTATCTGCAGACGCTGAGCGAGGCGCCCGGCGTCTATCGCATGATCGGCGCCGACGAAGAGGTGCTCTACGTCGGCAAGGCGAAAAACCTGAAGCGGCGCGTGGCGTCGTACTTCCAGCGCACCGCGTCGAGCCCGCGCATCGGCATGATGGTGTCGCAGGTGCAGCGGGTCGACACCACGGTCGTGCGCTCCGAAGCCGAAGCGCTCATCCTCGAAAACAACCTCATCAAGAGTCTGCGGCCGAAGTACAACATCCTGTTCCGGGATGACAAGTCCTACCCCTACATCAAGCTCACGCAGGACGCCTTCCCGCGCATCGCCTTCTTCCGCGGCACGGTGGGGCGTGACGCACGCTATTTCGGCCCGCTGCCCAGCGTGTGGGCGGTGCGTGAAACGATACAGCTGGTGCAGCGCGCCTTCCTGCTGCGCACCTGCGAAAACAGCGTGTTCGCCAATCGCTCGCGGCCCTGCCTGCTGCACCAGATCCATCGCTGTTCCGCGCCCTGTGTCGGCAAGGTGTCCAAGGTCGATTACGACGAGGATGTGCGGCTGACCAGCCTGTTCCTGAGCGGGAGGCACAGCGAGGTCATCGACCGGCTGTCCGACCAGATGAACGCCGCCGCCGAGGCGCTTGCTTTCGAGAAGGCGGCGCAGGTGCGCGACCAGATCAAGGCGCTGAGCCGTGTGCTGCACAAGCAGTACGCCGACAGCGCGCGCGACGAGGATATCGACATCGTCGTCGCGGTCGCGCGCGATGGCGCGGCATGCGTCAATCACGCCATGGTGCGCGGCGGTCGCCACCTGGGCGACCACGCGCATTTCCCGGCTGCCGGGCAGGGCAGCGAAGCCGATATGCTGTGCGCCTTCCTTGCCCAGCACTTCGCCACCCAGCCACCGCCAGGGCGTGTCATCGTGAATGTGCTGCCGGATGACGACGCGGAGGCGCCGATCCCCGGCATCGCGCTCGCACTGGCGCGCAACGAGCGCGAGCGTGCCTGGGCCGACATGGCGCTGAAGAACGCCGAGATTGCGCTGCGCGTGAAGCTCGACGCGGGCGCGCGCGCCACGCACCGCGTGCGCGCTCTGGTCGAGGCGCTGGAGCTGGATGTGGCCCCCGAGCGCATCGAGTGCTTCGACATCAGCCACACGATGGGCGAAGCCACGGTGGCGTCCTGCGTCGTGTGGGCAAACGGCGCGATGCGCAACAGCGAATACCGCCGTTACAACATCGAAGGCGTCACCCCCGGTGATGACTACGCCGCGATGCGCCAGGTGCTGACACGCCGCTACGAAAAGGTGGTGACCGGCGAAGGCGTGCGGCCCGATCTGGTGCTGATCGATGGCGGCAAGGGGCAGTTGGGCATCGCAGTCGAAGTGATGGCGGAACTGGGGCTCGACCTGTCGCTGGTCGGCGTGGCCAAGGGCGTCGAGCGCAAGATGGGGGCCGAAGAGCTGATCCGTCCGGGCGTCCTCGCGGGGCTGGTGCTCGGACCGGAACATCCGGCGCTGCACCTGATTGCCGAAATCCGCGACGAAGCACACCGCTTTGCCATCGCCGGCCACCGCGCGCGGCGCGAAAAGAAGCGGCTCACCTCGACGCTGGAAGACATTCCGGGCATCGGTCCGGCGCGCCGCAAACGGCTGCTGACGACCTTCGGTGGGCTGAGTGGCGTGCGCAATGCCACGGTCGAAGACCTGTGCCGCGTCGAAGGCATCAGTCGCAAACTGGCCGAACAGATACAGCGGCAGTTAAACTGACTCCATGTTCACCGTACCGACCGCGCTCACCTGGGCGCGCATCCTGCTGATCCCCCTGTTCGTCGGTGTCTTCTTCCTGCCCGAGCGTACGCTGGTGATGGCTGACAAGAACCTCACCGCAACACTGGTGTTCGTCATCGCTGCGGCGACCGACTGGCTCGACGGCTACCTTGCGCGCACGCTGAACCAGACCACCGCCTTCGGCGCCTTCCTCGATCCGGTGGCCGACAAGCTCATGGTGGCAGCGGCATTGATCATGCTGGTCGAGCTCGACCGTACCAGCACGGTCATCGCCTTCGTCATCATCGGGCGCGAAATCACCATTTCGGCGCTGCGCGAATGGATGGCCAAGGTCGGCGCATCGCGCAGTGTCGCCGTGTCGATGATCGGCAAGATCAAGACAGCCGCGCAGATGACTGCCATACCGATGCTGCTTTATTACGAACCGCTGCTCGGCATCGACATCGCGTCCATCGGCCGCTGGCTGATCTGGATTGCCGCGGTGCTCACCGTATATTCGATGGTCTATTACATGCGCCGCGCCTGGCCCGAACTGCGCGCGCGCAAGGCGCTCTAGAGGGAGTCTTGCCGAGCTGGTGAAATTGTTCGCCGCATGTCTTGACAGGTTTCCTGCCAGACCTATAATGCGCGCCTGTCTTGCGGGAATAGCTCAGTTGGTAGAGCGCAACCTTGCCAAGGTTGAGGTCGCGAGTTCGAGTCTCGTTTCCCGCTCCAAGATTTGAAAAAGGGGAAGTTCGTCTTCCCCTTTTTGTTTGTAGCCCACCGAACGGGCTGCACCACCGGCGAGGTGGCAGAGTGGTCATGCAGCGGCCTG
>NZ_JAUYRO010000115.1 GCF_030696805.1 Methyloversatilis sp.
GGGGAGTGGCCGCGGAGGTTTCTACCCTCTCCCGCATCAGCGGGAGAGGGTGGCGCGAAGCGCCGGGTGAGGGCGAAGGCGATGGCGAAGGCGATGGCGTGGCGGCGCGAACTGGCTGGTCAGAACGGCGTGTCGAACTCCGGATAGGCCCGGCGACGCATGCGGACTGTCTTCAGCCAGGCCTTCAGTTCCTTCGGGTCGGTGGCGACTTCGATTTGCTGCTGCAATGCGGCGATCTGGCCCTGGCAGTTGCTCATGTCCTGCTGCAGCATCGGCAGCAGGTCCTGGGGATCGATGGCCACGAAGGGCGGCAGGCCGAAATCGATCATGAGCTGTTCCTCGATGGACAGGATTTCCATGTCCAGATCATCCAGTTGCCCTTTCAATATCTTGATGTAGTGCTTGAGGCGCTCGGGAGCGATGGCGGCCAGGTGGTCCTGGTCGATATGTTCCAGTTCGAGTTGCAGTTCGAGCAGTTGCAGCAGGTTGCCATTTTCATAGGCGGTGTTGGCCCGCTGCATCAGGGTTGTCTTGCGCGCCCGCTCCGCCGGATCGGGCTCCCGGTCAGGGTGCAGGGCGCTGGCAAGCTTGCGGAACACCTCCCGGATGGACTGGCTCAACTGCTTTTCCTCGGCCTCCAGTCGGGCTTCACGCGCCTCTTCACGACGGCTCTTCTTGCGGCTTGAAGCGTCTTCTTGCTGTGCCCGGAACCGGGCTTCCACCTGTTTGAGGATGTCTTCCCGCGAGCTCATGTCCACGTCGTCGCCCAGGTCCATGCCAAGCACGCTTTCCAGCATGGCCTTCATGTCGTCCTGGCGCTCGGTTTCCTGCGCATCGAAATCGGACTGGCTGTGCTTGTTGAACAGCATCTTGATTTCGTCGTGATCCTTCTGCCCCAGCACGGCCTCGGCCAGTTCGACGATCAGGGCGGTCAGCTTGCTTTTTTCGCCCTTGGTCACACCCTTCTTTTCGTGAGCGGCATCGAAGGCCTGGGCGAGCTGGCTCTGAAGATCCAGACATTGCTCCTGCAGCGGCAACAGCTCGCTGGCGTACTTCTGCCTGAACACCGGCAGCGTCGCTTCCCAGTCACCCAGGCGGGCACGGCGCGCTTCGATCTTCCTGATCAGGTTGTTGAAGGCTTTCTGGTCCCTGGTCAGCGGAACGGTGACGCGGGGTTCGATGTAGATGGGCAGGACGGGTTGATCGTTGAAAAGTGGCATGACAGTCGTAGATTGTCGCAGGCGGAAGTCGGGCGGCGAAGGTCTGAACAGAAAACCTTGCGAAGTTTAGCCTGCCCGGGTACCGTCTCCGCAAGGTAGGAGCGGGCCCTGCCCGCGATAGGGCGGTTGATCGGGCGATGGCGCGTGTTTCGAGGCCGTGATCGCCTGCAGGGGCGTAGCGGGGGTTTCGGCGAGCACGGCTCGCCGCCCGCAAAGCCGGCTGGCCATGCAGGGCCAGCCGTGGATAGGCTCCTACGAAAACCCGCACACCCCGACCCTCCACGACGTTTTTCGCAGGAGCGGGCCCTGCCCGCGATGGGGCGGTGGATCGGACTGCGTCTTCAGGCGCGAACCCGTGACTTTTCCGGGTCGTAGTGCGAGAAACGTACCTGCCTGGCGCCGATGCGTTTCTGGTGACCGTCGAGCTTGCCGATTTCGACCGTGGCGCCGGGTTCGACGGCCGACACGTCGAGTCGCGCCAGCGCGATCGTCTTGCCGAGGATGGGCGAACGGGTCGTGCTGGTGATCTGGCCGATCTGTGCGCGACCGTTGTAGATCGGGTCGCCGTGCGCCACCAGCTCGCTGCCGTCGATGTCCAGCCCGACCATGACGCGGGCCGGGTGGGCCTTGCGGCGTTCGAGCGCGGCCTTGCCGACGTAGTCGTCCTCCTTGTCGGCCGCCACGGCAAAGCCGATGCCGGCTTCGAACGGATCGGTCTGGTCGCAGAAATCGTACTCGGCGAACATCAGCCCGGCTTCGATGCGCAGCATGTCGAGCGCGGCCAGACCCATCGGCGCGATGCCGTAGGGCTCGCCGGCGCGGGCCACCGCGTCCCACACCTGCACGGCGTGCTTCGGATGGCACCACACCTCGTAGCCCAGTTCGCCGGTGTAGCCGGTGCGCGACACGACGACCGGGCAGCCGTCGATCTTGCCGACCGAGAAGCGGAACCACTTCAGTTCGTCCATCGATGCCTGCGCCGGCGGCGTGACCACGATGTCGCGCAGGATGTCGCGCGACTTCGGCCCCTGCACCGACAGGTTGTGCAACTGGTCGGTGGATGAACGCACCCAGGCGCGCAGGCCGTGCTGCGCCGCCAGTTCGCGCAGCCACACGCCGCACCAGTCGTCGCCGCACACCAGGCGGAAGTTGTTCTGCGCCAGGCGGAACACGGTGCAGTCGTCGATCATGCCGCCGTGTTCATGGCACAGCGCGGCATAGACGATCTGACCGACTGCCAGCTTGCGGATGTTGCGCGTGGTGGCGCGCTGCAGCAGCGCTTCGGCGTCCGGGCCGGTGATTTCGAACTTGCGCAGCGCCGACAGATCGATCATCGCGGCGCGCTCGCGACAGGCCCAGTATTCGTCGATCGGGCCGTTGGCAGCGAACGAAGTCTGCAGCCAGAAGCCGCGGTACTCGACCATGTTGCGGGTGAGCGCGGACGTGCGGGCGTGGAAGCCGGATTCGCGCGTCAGTCTGGGGGTGGCGTCGGGCGTCATGCGGTGTGCGATCCCTTTGGAAAAGTTGTTCGAGGCGTCATACACCCGCACGTGGATGTCGGTCGGATACCAGCCATTGGCCGGATCGATGTCATCGGGGCAGGACGACGAGGCGCAGACCAGATCGGTCAGCGCGCGCATCAGCACGTAATCGCCGGCACGCGACCACGGCTCGTCGAGACCGATGCTGTCGTCGTGATTGACGATGGTGTTGTAGAAGAAGTTGATCGCCGGCCAGCCGGCCCGGCGCGCCACGCCCAGCGGTTCGAGCGCGTTGTTGAAGTTGTCGCTGCAGTTGGCGTGACCGGGATAGCCCATGTCGTCGTAGTACTTGGCGCTGCAGGCGAGCATGAAGGTGTCGTGCCGGCCCACGGTATCGCGCACCACTTCGACCAGTGCCACCTGCCGCTCGTCGTAATACTTCGACAGCAGGCCGGGCCCCGGACTGGCGGTGCCGGTCAGCGTGCGCGTGGTGGTCGGATCAAGGTCGTATTCCTGACCGCGCGCCAGCGCAGCCGCGTCGAAGGCGAGGAAGTCGGAGCACTGCCGGCCATCGACGTCGATCACCTGGATGTAGTCGCCCGCCTTCACGCGGTAGGCGTGCGCCGTGCCGGCTGCGACCCGCAGGTCGAGCACCGGTTCGGCCAGCGGCGGCGGCGCCTGACCGCTGAGCGGCTCGGCGCGGACGATGTCGGCGATCAGTTCGGTCGGCGCGTCCTGCGCGTCGGGCGCCATGTCGGTACCCGGCGCGTGCAGCAGGCAGCGCACGGCGCCCGGTGCGCTGAAGTCGCAGCGCGCGCCGGGCAGGCTGTCGGCGCCGAACAGGCGGGCGCGCAGCAGGCGCCAGCCGGCGGGCGCGCCGTGCATCAGCGCAGCGGCCGGTGTGTCGGCGGTATCGACCGCGTCGAGTGCCATGCCCGGCAGCATGGCGGCCGCGAGGCCGGCCGGCCCGGCGAGGTAGAAATCACCCGGCTGCAGGCCTTCCGGGTCGATCAGCGTAACCCGGTCGCCGGCTGCCAGATCGAACGCGACCGCTGCACCGCCGGACGCGACAAGACGGACGTGCGCCGGACGCGGACGGGCGGCGATCGACGGGTTGAAAGAAGGTTCGACTATCGTGTTCATCAGATGCGGTCACCCGCAGTCCGGCGCCGTGCTGCAGGGGCGCGACGGACCGCAACGGGGTTCATCGGATGCGGGCTCATCTGCGTTGATGCCGCCCGCACGCTGCAGCAGGTCAGGCGTGTTCCTGGTCGGCCGGTTCGTTCAGGTAGGCCTCGAGCGAATCATCGAGCGCTTCAAGCCACGTCGTATGGTGCGGCGTCGCCATGGTGCCGGTCATCAGGGAAGCGTAGCACTTGTTCCGGTAGCCCATGATGTCCTCGTACTTGTCGTTCTTCCACTCGAGGAAGGTCTTGTTGACCGCCGCGATATCGAAGCTCGGGTAGTCGGTGGCTTCGATCAGCTGGCCGATGTACTTGCCCTGGAACTCGAACATTTCCTGCGCCGTTTCCAGCGTCAGTTCCTCTTCGCGCCAGGCCATGTCTTCGGCATGCATGGCTTCCGGCGACGGCAGCGGGATGCGGCCGAGCATGACGTCGCGTGCGTACCAGGCCTGGGCGTCGAACATGTTGAAGCTGTACCACTGGTCCTGCATGCCGAGATAGATCAGCGCCGGATTCTCTTCCCAGAACACGCCCTTGTAGAGGTTCAGCGGCCACAGGCGGTTGTCGGTCTTCAGCCGCAGCTCTTCCGGCAGGAAGGGGAAGTGGTGCTTGTAGCCGGTGCACAGGATGACCGCGTCGATGTGCTTGCTGCTGCCGTCGGCGAAATGCGCCATGTGGCCGTCGACGCGCAGCAACTGCGGCTTCTCGTCCCAGTTTTCGGGCCACTTGTAGCCCATCGGATTGGTGCGGTAACAGCTGGTGATGGAGCGCGCGCCGTACTTGTAGCACTGCGAGCCGATGTCCTCGGCCGAGTAGCTGGCGCCGATGATGAGCACGTCCTTGCCCTTGAATTCGAGCGCGTCGCGGAAGTCATGCGCATGCAGCACGCGGCCGCCGAAGGTTTCGAAGCCCGGAAAATACGGCACGTTGGGGGTCGAGAAGTGGCCGCTGGCCACCACCACGAAGTCGAAGGTTTCGGAGTAGGTGAGATCCTGCTCGTAGTTGTGCACGGTGACCGTGAACAGCCGGGTCGCGTCGTCCCAGGTCACGTTGCGCACCGAGGTGTTGAAGCGGATGTGCTTGCGCACGCCGGCCTTCTCGACACGGCCCTTGATGTAGTCCCACAGCACTTCGCGCGGCGGGTAGGAACCCATCGGACGGCCGAAGTGCTCGTCGAACGTGTAGTCGGCGAACTCCAGACATTCCTTCGGGCCGTTCGACCACAGATAGCGGTACATGCTGCCGTGCACCGGCTCGCCGTGCTCGTCCAGCCCGGTGCGCCAGGTGTAGTTCCACATGCCACCCCAGTCCGACTGCTTCTCGAAACACACCAGTTCGGGAATGTCTGCGCCCTTGGCCGCAGCAGACTGGAAGGCACGCAGCTGGGCCAGCCCGCTGGGGCCGGCACCGATGATGGCAACACGCTTTTTCATGCTGTGGATTCCTCTTGTCAGTTCCGTTCGGGATACGGCTGCGACGGCGCCGCATGCGCCAGGTCGCCCGCCGGACGCCCGGCATCGCGCCGTACGTCAGGTGCAGCGAATGATGCGAAGCGCGACCGGTGCGGACAATTCTCAAGAGGAGTTACCCATTAGGGGGTAGGCGCCGGCACACAGCTCCATTGAGCTGTGCCGCGGAGGCGAATGGGCGCGCGAACCCGGCTGACGTTGCGTGATCAACGCGCCCATCGCGGACAGGGTCCGCTCCTGCGAAGGGCCACACCGTCGCGGTTTTCGTAGGAGCCATCCCACGGTCGGCCCTGCATGGCCGACCGGCTCCACGGGCGGCGAGCCGTGCTCGCCGAAACCCCCGCTCCGCCCCCGCAGGCGATCCCCGTCTTCGAACACGTGATGGCGCATGAGCAACGCGCGCATCGCGGACAGGGTCCGCTCCTACGGCGGGCGAGCGGCGTCGGGAGTCTCTTGCTGCCGTCGTGCCTTACCCATTAGTGGGTAATCCCTTGTGAGAATTGTTCGCACGGCAGCGACGTTTCAATAATCGGTCCCACATCGAGACCTCCGGACGCACTGGCGCGACCGGAGCGTTACCCCGCAGTGCACTCATTCCCGAGCATCAACGCATGGCCGCCGGCTTCCTGGCTGGCTGCCGTGACGCAAAACAGGCGGACGGCGTTGGGCCCGTCATCCGTCGTACAGATCGCCCGACAACCGTGGATCACAGGAGAGCACCATGCATGAACGTATTCGTCACAAGACCCTGAGCGCGCTGCTGCTGGGCCTGCTCGTCGCTCCGCTCGCCGCACAGGCGGAAGAGGCGCCGGCACCGTCGTACACGATCAGCGCCAACGTGGGCCTGTTCTCGCAGTACATCTTCCGCGGCATCAGCTACACGCAGGAAAAGCCGGCCGTACAGGGTGGCTTCGATCTGGCGCACGAAAGCGGGCTCTACCTCGGTGTTTGGGGGACCAATGTCAGCGATCTGGCGCTGTCGAACGCCACCGGCGAGATCGACGTGTATGGCGGCTATGCGAAGACGGTGGGCGACTTCCTGTTCGACGTCGGCTTCCTGCAGTTCATCTTTCCGGGCGGCAAGTACGATCCGTCCGGTGAAAGCCTGAACACGCTGGAACTCAATGCCGCGGTGACCTGGAAGTTCATCCAGCTGAAATACTCCTACGCGGTGACCGATTACTTCGGGTTCAGCACGAAGGCGTTCGGCGCCGATTCGGACGGTTCGGACTATCTGGAAGCGAACGCGAACTACGAGTTCATGGCGGGCTGGATCGCCAATCTGCACGTTGGTCACCAGAAGGTGAAGAATTATGACGACTACGACTTCACCGACTGGAAGGTCGGCATCACGAAGAACTTCGACGGTGGCTGGCAGGCAGCTGTGGCCTATGTCGACACCAATGCGGACAGTAACTTCTACACCATCTGCGACAACGTCGGCGGCGCGGCAACGCGCTGCAAGGACACCGGCGACAGCAAGTGGCTGCTGTACGTCAAGCGCACGTTCTGATGACCGAAGGGCTGCCGCGACGCAGCCCTTTTCGCATAAAGGGGATATGACATGAGCAGCAATGCGGATGTGATCGGGGCGGCGCCGGTGCGGTCGGCCAGCCGTGCCGAAAGTGCGTCACTGCACCGGAAGATCGACTGGACCGGTGCGTTCTGGGTGGCCAGCGGGGTGCCGGCGCTGGTGCTGTTTTCCATCGGTGCCATCGCGGCAACGGTGGGCAAACCGTCGTGGATGGTGTGGGCGCTGTCGATCGGCTTCGGCTTCATCCAGGCCTTCACGTATGCCGAAATCGCCGGCCTGTTCCCGCACAAGTCGGGTGGCGCATCGGTGTATGGCGCGGTCGCGTGGGTGCGCTACAGCAAGATCATTGCGCCGGTATCGGTGTGGTGCAACTGGTTCGCCTGGTCGCCGGTGCTGGCCATCGGCTCCGGGCTGGCAGCGGGTTACATCCTCGGCGCGCTGTTCCCGGCCGACGCGGCGATCAACACCTGGCAGCTGACGCTGGTCGATCTGGGTTTCATCAGGTCCGGCCTCGAGTTGCGCATCAACGCGACCTTCCTGGTCGGTGTCGTGCTGCTGCTGGCGGTGTTCGGCATCCAGCACGGTGGCATCCTGCGCTCGGCGCGCACGACCATGGTGCTCGGCATCACGGCGCTGATCCCGCTGATGCTGATCGCGCTGGTGCCGCTGCTGTCCGGCGACATGCCGTCGGCCCACTTCTCGCCGATGGTGCCCATCGCGTGGGAAAACGGGCTGGTGGTCGATGGCTCGTGGAACATGGCGGGCGTCACACTGATGGCCGGCGGCCTGTTCATCGCCGCGTGGTCGACCTACGGCTTCGAAACCGCGGTCTGCTACACGCGCGAATTCAAGGACCCCAAGAAGGACACCTTCAAGGCCATCCTGTTTTCGGGTCTGCTGTGTATCGTCGTGTTCACGCTGGTGCCGCTGGCCTTCCAGGGTCACCTCGGTCTGGGTGAAGTGGTCACGCCGCCGGTGGTCGAAGCGGATGGCACGGTGTCCGCACCGGCGGTCTACAGCGGCATGCTCGCACCGGCGGTCTACAGCGGCATGCTCGCACCCGAGGTGTACAGCGGCATGGGCGTGGCCAACGTGATGTCGCACATGGTGGGCGGCGGCGAAATGGTGGCAAACGTGCTGGTGGTCATGCTGGTGCTTGCGGTGCTGCTGTCCATCATGACGTCGATGGCGGGTTCGTCGCGCACGCTGTATCAGGCGTCGGTCGACGGCTGGCTGCCGCGCTACCTGTCGCACGTCAACGAACATGGCGCACCGACGCGTGCGATGTGGACCGACCTCGGCTTCAACCTGATCCTTCTGATGCTGTCGGACTACGTGTTCGTGCTGGCCTGCTCCAATGTCGGCTACATCATCTTCAACTTCCTGAACCTGAATTCCGGCTGGATCCACCGCATCGACCGCCCGGACTGGGAGCGTCCGTTCAAGGCACCGAACATCATTCTGGGTATCGGCGTGGTACTTGCCTTCGTCAATCTCGCGTTGATGGGTCTGGGTGCCGACATCTACGGCGCAGGCACGCTGACGGCCGGTCTGGTGTTCGCCTCGCTGATCATTCCGGTGTTCCTGTACCGCCATTACGTGCAGGACAAGGGTCAGTTCCCGGACGCGATGATCGAAGACATGCACCTGAATGACCAGTTGCCGTCAGGCGGCAAGCGCGCAGGGGTGCTGCCTTATGTGACGCTGGCTGCCGGTGTCGTGGTGGTGGTGGTGTCGCACAGCCTGGCCGTGTATTGAGAAAACGCGAGTCTTTGTGTGCAGGACAGCCGGCAGCGGCAGCCCTCAGGGCTGTCGTCTGCCGGTTTTCCTTTCCTGGCCCGACAGACGCAAGACGGTGCCGCGCGACTCAGTCGTGGACCGCGGCCCGCCGGAACTGCGGGTTCTGCAGCGCCCACACGGCCGCCTCGAGGCGGCTTTTCATATTGAGCTTGCTGAGCACGTGCTTGATATGCACCTTCACCGTCGCATCGGAAATGCCGAGCACGCGCGCGATTTCCTTGTTGCTGCGCCCATCCGACAGCAGGCCGAGAATTTCGCGCTCGCGTTCGGTCAGATCGGCGTGACTGGCGGCTGGCGGCGCGTTCAGCGCATGGGCGAGCAAACCGGCGACACTGCCGTCGAGCACCACGGTGCCGGCCACCGACTGCTTGATACGCTGACACAGCTCCTCCGGCTCCATGTCCTTCAGCAGATAGCCGTCGGCACCCGCCTTCATCGCATCCAGCACGTCGCGTTCGTCATCGGACACGGTCAGCATGACGCAGCGGCCGCGCAGGCCCGCCGCCTTGAGCCGGCGCAGCGTTTCGATGCCATTCACCGACTTCATGTTGAGGTCGATCAGGATCAGGTCGGGATCCGTCTCGGCGGCCAGCGCGATACCACTCACGCCGTCGCTGGCTTCGCCGGCCAGTTCGAGTTCGTCGTCGGCGCGCACCAGCTGTGCCACGCCCTTGCGGAACAGCGGATGATCGTCGATCAGCAGGATGCGTATGCTCATGTCGTCACTTCGGAAAGTATGTCGGCCGGCAGCTTCTGCGGCGCAAAGGCCAGCTGCACCCGGGTGCCGCCACCCGGTCGGTGTACCACGGATACCTCGCCACCGAGCGAGCTGGCGCGCTCGCGCATGATGGACAGGCCATAGTGGTTCGTCTCTGCATAGGGGTTGGTCAGGCCGCGGCCATCGTCATCCACGATGGCGGTGAGCAGATGTCCGGGCCCGTAATGCATGCTGATCCAGACATGGTAAGCCCGCGCATGGCGCACCGTGTTCGACACCGCTTCGCGTATGACCTGCATGACGTGAAACTCCTCGTTCACGCCAAGCTGGCATCGGCCCAGATCGTGCACGAAACTGATGTCGAGACCGCTGCGCTGGGCGAACTCATCGACCGTGGCCTGCACCGACGACAGCAGGCCGCCCGGACCCATGCGCACGCGGAAGGCGGCGATCAGGTCACGCACCTCGCGGTAAGCGGCCGACAGCCCCTCGCGCAGTTCGCGCGCGGCCTGCGCGACATCGGCCGGGTGCTTTTCGCGATCGAGACCGCGCTGCAGCCGGGCCACCTGGATCTTCATGTAGGCGAGCGACTGCGCCAGCGAATCGTGCAGTTCGCCAGCGATCGCCGTGCGTTCCTCCATCAGTGCCACCCGCCTTTCCTCCTGGCTGCGGCTCACGCCGGACAACGCGAGTGCGGCGAGATGAGCGAAGCTTTCGGCCAGCTTGACCTGCGGGTCATCGACCCGCGCATGCTCGGGAAATTCGGCCACCAGCGTGCCGAGCGCCAGATCGCCGCGGCACACCGGCAGCACCAGCGAACTGGTCGGCCCGGTTACGCCCGGCGGCACCACGCGCGCGGTGATTTCGCGCGCCGCCGGCTGATCGGCCAGCTGAGCCAGAATGGCCGGCTCGCCATGGGTCGCCAGTACGGCGTCGGCACCCAGTGCCTGCCGCGCGACCATGCCCAGGCTGAGCGACACGGTGCGCGCGCCGAGCGCAGATTCCAGCTGGGCGAGGCCGCCGAGCAGGCTGAACGCCGACACTTCGCTGTTGGTGAAGGTGCGCGCCACCTGATGCAGCGTCTGCAGTTCCAGTGCCTTGCGCCGCAACTGTTCGGCCGTGACCTGCTGGCGCCAGCTCACTTCTGCCTCCAGCCCGGCCTGGCGCGCCGTCAGTTCGGCCAGGCTTTCGACCAGCCGTTCGATTTCGTCGCGCCCGCGCGCGCGGCTGCTTTCCGGCATCAGGCTCAATGCGGCCTCGCTGCGGCACACGAGCAGTCGATACGCCCGGTGCGCGATGAGCGTGCAACCAACGATGATGGCAAGCAGGCACAACCCCTGCAGCAGCAGCATCACGGCCACCCGTTCCAGCAATGCACGCTCGACGCCGGCCACCACCTCGCACGGCGCCCCTTCGGCCGCCGCAGGCGCCGCACACAGTGCGACCATGCGGCCGAAAATCTGCGAAAACTGCCGCTCCACTTCGACACTGCCCCAGAAAGCCAGCGCTGCGCACAGCGCGCAGCCGGCCAGCATGACCGTCAATCCGGTATACAGCGGGTAACGCCTGCCGGCGCCTGAAAGGAAACGAATCACGATGGCCCTGTATCTGTTTTCCGCATGGACGCTCGCCCTGATGTTTGCGGCCGTGGTCGGCACCTGGCACGGCGGCCACGCGGCCTACGGCCTGCCTGCCGCGGTCGGACTGGGCGGACTGCTGCTGGTGCTGATGTTGCGGCGACAGACATGGTCCGACGCGCCACTTCGCCGGCGCCCCGACGCCACTGCACAACAGACGCAGTGGGCGGGTGAACTGTGCCACAACATTTCATCGCCCTCGGTCACGATAGAAGGGCCGACCATCAGTTTCGCCAACCAGGCATTTCTCGCGTTGCTCGACTACCGCGGGCGCGCCGACGAGGTGGTCGGGCTGCCGTTCACCAATCTGCTGCATCCGGTCGATCATGCCCGCTTCGCTGCGCTGGTCGCGATCGCCGCCGGCAGCAATCCGACGGCGGCCGAAAGCATGCTGCGCATGGTCAGCGCCACCGGTCTGCCGGTGAAGCTGCACGCCAGCATTTCGCCACTGCCGGCGGTCCCGGGCAGCCTGCTGATCCAGTTCAGCCCGGATGCCGCCGCCGTGCCGGCGCGCGACGACAGCGAACATGACATGCCGGTGGTGCTGGACCAGATTGATCTGGTGCTGTTCAAGACCGATACCGAAGGCCGCATCGCCTACCTGAATCGCGCCTGGGAGCGGCTGACCGGGCGCAGCGTTGCCGACAGCCGCGGGCGGCTGCTGAGCGCAGCCGTGCACCCGGAGGAGCGCGACGGGGTGGAAAAATCGCTGCTGTCGGTGGCCAGCGGGCAGCTCGACCAACTGGTGAGCGAGGTGCGTCTGGTCGCCGCCAGCGGCAACGTGTTCTGGGTCATGCTGCGTGCACAGTCGTGCACCCTGCCCGACGGCGATCTGGCCGGCGTGGTCGGTACGCTGACCGAGGTCACGCGCCGGCGCCGCAGCGAAGAGCTCGGCTCGAGCCGACGCTACCTGAACACCCTGCTCGCCAATGTGCCGGGCATGGTGTATCGCGGCCGCAACGATCCGGACTGGACGATGGAGTTCGTCAGCGACGGCTGCGTCGACCTGACCGGCTACGAGCCCTGGGAACTGGTCGACAACCGCCGCGTGGCCTTCGGAAACCTGATTCACCCGGAAGACCGCGAATTCGTGTGGTCTCAGGTTCAGGCCAATCTGGCGCAGCACAAGCCGTATCAGATTTCCTACCGCATCGCGGATGTCAATGGCGTCTATCTGTGGGTGTGGGAACAGGGGCGCGGCGTCTTCTCGTCGCAGGGCGAATTGCTGGTGATCGAAGGCTTCATCACCGACGTGAGCGAGCGGCGCGGCGCCGAGGAACGCGCCCGTCGACGCATGTGGTTCGAAGCCCGAACCGGCATGACCAGCCGGCCCATCTTCGACGCGCTGCTGGCGTGGACGCTGCATCAGTTCCAGGTCAGCGGCGCCCCGTTCGCGCTGCTGTGGGTCGATGTATTCGGCATGGAAGAACTGGTGCCGCACTACAGTCAGGAAGTGTCCGAACAGGTGCTGGCCGAGGTGGCGCGGCGTTTCCGTCCGGTCAGCTATCCGGGCGCCGCGGTCAGCTATCTGGAAAAGCATCAGTTCGCGGTGCTGCTGACCGACTTCAGGGCCGGCCAGGCCGCGCGCGAACTGGCTGGCTCCAACGAACTGATTCCGGCGGTATCTAAACTCGCGGCCCGCCTGATGCAGGAACTGACCGCGACGCTGCGCGTGGGCGACAGCGAGGTGGTGATCGCCGCGGCAGCCGGCATCGCGCTGGGCGACGCGCGCTACATCGGCATCGAATCGATGTTCGAAGCCGCGCGCCGCGCCGCGACCCAGGCGGTCGAGCTGGGTTCCGGGCACTGCGAGTTCGCCGACGAGTAGGCATGCTGCCGGCCCGTTGCCCGTGACGGTTTCAGGCACGCGGAACGGCGCATATCAAGACGATGGCTCAACGTTCGCCGAGCAGCGACTGCACCGCAGCGGCACACGCTTGCGGCGCCTCCATCGGTACCAGATGGCCGGTGTCCAGTTCGCGCCAGTCCTCACCCCAGAAGGCGCGGTTGGCGTCACGGCCGGCGAGGCGCAGTTCTTCCGACTGGCTGCCGGCGACGAAACCGATGGGCGTGCCGCGCCGGCGCAGCGTGCGCACGGCACGCTGCGCCGCACGGTGCGCCAGCGTGGCGTAGATGTCGCGCTCGGCTTCGCGCGCAATGGTCAGCGTGACACCCCCGCCGGGGTGATCGGTCAGCGCGGCGGCCAGGAAATCGTCGAGTACACCGGGCGCCCAGCGCTGCACGAAAGGTTTGTCCGCCAGATGTCGCCGCGCGTCTTCGCGTGATGGCCAGTGCATGCGCCGGCGGGCGGCGATCGGCGCCGGACCCATCTTGCGCGACAGGCCGCTGGCATGTGATGCCGTCAGCACTGCGCCGCGCCAGCCGCCGACCAGCGGCGCATCGATCAGAACGACCTGCGCCACGCGCAGCGGCCGGCGCGCAGCGGCCATGGCGGCGAGATAGCCGCCCATCGAATGGCCCACCAGCGCGAGCGGGTCATCCGGCAGCGCGTCGACCCGGGCCAGCACCTGCGTCAGCAGGTTGCGCCAGCCGCGGCCGGGGCCGTGCGCGGCGCCGATCACGTCGATTGCATCGACCGGGTGGTGGCGCGCCAGTGCAGCGAGAAACTGGCGGTACACGCCGGCCGGGTAGCCATTGGCGTGCAGGAACAGGACAGGTTGGGCGGGCGGCATGGCACGAAGAAGAATACGCCGCGTACCGGGTCCGCGTGGCGCGATACCCGTTGTGCGCAATGCTGTTGAGTCAAGTCAATGCGTCAGGCGCGCCCGAGGCGCACACTGGCTGCAATCACTCACTACCGGAAGGAAGCAATCATGAACAGGATCTGGGCCGCTCTGGCACTTTCTGCGTTGTCCTGTACGACCGCATGGGCCGACTCAACGTCGGGCCATGCCGGTTCGGCGCATCCGGCCGACGCGCTGAAGGACAAGGCGCCGGCCAACGTCGGCGGCAAGCCGGCGTTGCCGCCCGGCGTCACCCCGTCGACGCGCAAGGTGCACGCCGGGCACGAACACCCGGTGATCGAGGGGCACGACCATGTACCGCAGAGCGCCACCGAGCAGAAGCTGGCGATGCCGATCGGCGTTCAGCCGTCGCAGCGCAAGATCCACGCCGGCCAGGAGCACCCGACGATCGAAAGCCACGACCATGTGCAGCCGAGTGCCACCGAAATGAAGCCGGCGCTGCCGCCGGGCGTCAAGCGCTGACGCAGCGCGGCAGAGCTCAGTCGGCGCTGCGGCGTTCGGCGTCGATCAGTTCGGCGCGCCGTGCGGATGGCATATCCAGTTGCGCCAGCACATGATCGCCCAACTGGAGCGCCGCTTCCAGCGCCTCCGGAATGACTTCGGTGGCGCCCGCTGCACGCAGTTCGGCCGCATGTGCGCCATCGCGCGCCCGGGCGATCAGCGGCAGCGCCGGGAACTCGGCGTGCAGGCTGCGCACCACGTGCCGGGCCGCGGCGGGATCATCCATCGTGACGACCAGCGCGCGGGCCCGACCGGCGCCCAGATGATGCAGCAGTGACGGGCTGCCGGCATCGCCGACGATGACCGGCCGCCCTGCTGCGTGGTGGCGCGCCGCCGCTGCGGCGTGCCGTTCGATGGCGAGCCACGGCAGATCGGCGCGGTCCAGCACACGTGCCACCCGCTGCCCGACCCGGCCGAAGCCGGCAATGATGACCACATCGTCCTGCGCGGGCAGGCTTCGTGCGGCCGCACCGTCGCCCGCCGTGTCGGCAGCGCGATCGAAGCGCCGGTGCAGCGCACGGCCGGCCTTTGCCGCAAGTGGCGTCATGAACATGCTCAGCGTGGCCACCAGCAACATGAAATTGCCGGTCCGGGCATCCAGCAGACCGGTGCCAAGCGCGATGCCGATGACGATCAGCGCAAATTCGCCGGCCTGACCGAGCAACAGCGCCGCCTCGACGGCGTCACCGCGTGCCAGGCCGAACAGGCGGAACAGTGTAAAGAGCACGGCGCTTTTCAGCGCGTACAGGCCGATCACCGATCCCACCAGCCACAGCGCGTCGGCGGCCACGGTTATCAGATCAAGGCTCATGCCGACCGACACGAAGAACAGCCCCATCAGCAGGCCCTTGAACGGTTCGATGGCCTGCAGCGCGGCATGGCGATACTCGGTTTCGGACAGCATCAGCCCGGCCAGGAAGGCGCCGAGCGCCATCGACAGCCCGGCACGGCCTGTCAGTGCCGCGACGCCGAGCGCAGCGAGCAGTGTCAGCGCCATGAAGCTGTCGGCCTGCGTGGTGACCGACACGCGGCGGAACAGCGGTGTCAGCACGAGCCGGCCGAGCAGCAGGATGAGCGCCACCGCCAGAGCCGCTTTGGCCAGCGCGGTCAACAAAAGCCACACGAAGCCGCTCGCCGTGCCGCCCGCGCCATTACCCGCCATCAGGCCGAGCAGGATGAGCAGCGGAACGAAGGCGATGTCCTGCAGCAGCAGCACGGCAAAACTCGTGCGACCGACCGTCGAGCGCGTCTGACCCGCCTCGTCGAGCAGTTGCATCACCACCGCGGTGGATGACATCGCGAGGCCGAGGCCGAGCACCAGCGCCGTCTCGTGGCCATGGCCGAACGCCAGCGCAATGCCGGCGATCAGCGCACCGGTGCCCAGCCACTGTGCGCTGCCCACACCCAGCACCCAGCGGCGCAACGACCAGAGCTGGCGTGCCGACAGTTCCAGGCCGATGACGAACAGCATGAACATGACGCCCAGTTCGGCCAGACCCCGCACGCCCTCGCCATCGGCGATGGTGAGCGCACCGAGCCAGGGCAGGTCGGCGGCCAGCCGGCCCAGACCATACGGACCGACCAGCGCGCCGGCGCACAGGAAGGCCACCACCTGGCTCACCCGGGCGCGCGCCAGCAGCGGCATCACCAGACCGGCGATGGCGAGAAACAGCAGCAGCGGCTGCAGGTGGGGCAATCCGGCGTGGGCGTCCATCCGTCAAGCGTGCATCAGGTGCGGCCGGATCGTATTGACACAGGTCGTTCAGCCGGCGGGCGCGTACACATTGCCGAGCGTGCCGACCCCGGTGACGGTCACTTCGACGGTGCTACCCGGTTTCATCGGCAGTACGCCGACCGAGGTGCCGCAGCAGATCACGTCGCCGGGCAGCAGCGTCATGTCGCGCGAAATCATCGCGACCAGCTGCACCGGCGGAATGATCATGTCGGACACCGGATAGCGCTGGCGCTCGCGCCCGCCGACCGTGGTGACCACTTCGGCATCGGCCGGCAGTGCATCGGTTTCGATGACCGGGCCGAAGCAGCCGAAGCCGTCGAAACTTTTGGCGCGGGTCCATTGCGCGAACGACGGGTCCTTGTCCACCAGTTCCAGCGCGCTCACATCATTGACGCAGGTGTAACCGAAGATGGCGTCGGCGGCCTGCGCCTCGTCCAGGTTGCGTGCCACCTTGCCGATGACCACGCCCAGCTCACCCTCGTAGAACACGCGACCGTCGAAGGCCAGCGGTTTCGGAATCGGCTGACCGTGCCAGTTCAGCGCAGTCGGCGAACGCACGAGGAACAGCGGCTCAGCCGGTACGCTGCCACCGGCCTTCTGCACGGCCGCGTGGAAGTTGTTCACGATGATGATCATCTTGGAGGGCACGCAGGGCATCAGCCATTCGACGCCGGCCAGCGGCACGGTTTCGCCGGTCACGCGAGGCACGCCGAACAGGTCGCCATCGAGCAGTTCAACGAGGTCGCCGGCTATGCGGCCCAGCCGTTCGGCGCCCTGATGGCGCACACGCAGGTATTTCATTGTTGCTTCCTGTGAGTCGGACGGAATTGAGCGGAAAGAAATCAGGGGCGCAGGCGCGCCGCCACATCGACCAGACGCATTGCCGTGCGGTCCAGCATCTGCTGCAGGCGCTCGTCGGCCAGACGGCCTTCGGACGTGAAGGCCGTGGACGCCCCACCGACGGCCACCTGCTCGGACAGCACCAGTGCGCCGACCGACTGCAGCACCGCCCGCAGATGCACCAGACCGCGCAGGCCGCCCAGCGCACCCGGTGAGGCAGCGGCGAGCGCGGCCACCTTGCCGGCATACGGCACCGTACCGGCCTCGTCGCCGGCCGGGCGTGAAATCCAGTCCAGCGTGTTTTTCAGTACCGCGCTGAAAGAACCGTTGTACTCCGGCGACGCGATGAACAGGCCGTGATGCGACTTGAACAGTTCCTTCAGCGGTCGCACCCCCAGCGGCAGGCCGGCCGATGCTTCGAGGTCGCCGTCGTACAGCGGCAGCGGATGGTCGCGCAGGTCCATGAAGGTGGCTTCACCGCCCGCCTCTTCGACCGCACGGGCTGCCGCCAGCGCGAGCTTGCGGTTGAACGATGCCTCGCGTGTGCTGCCGGCGAAGCACAGGATGCGTGCCTTCACGCCCTCCTCCTCGGAACTGTTGCGGACGACGGCCAGGCTTTTGCTGTTCGGGTTGTTCATGGGGAGTCCAGCCAGTCGATGATGGGTTGCCACTGTTCGCGGTCGGTCTGAGCGCGCGAGCGGGACAGGTCGAAAATGCTCATGCCGTGCGCGGCCGTCTGCACGTACAGCTGCGAATTGCGCAGATAGCCCAGCACCGGCAGATCGAGCCCGGCGCAGAAACGCTCCAGTTCCTGCGCGGCGCGCGTGCGCGTGTCGACCCGCATGCCGACGATGCCGATGCGCACCCGCGCCGAGCTGATGCGCTTGTGCTGTGCCAGTTCGTTCAGGAACTCACCGGTGGCGAGGATATCGAAAATCGACGGCTGCACCGGCACGAGAATGCGGTCGACGCTGCGCAGCATGGTTTCGAGCCGCTTGCCGCGCAGGCCCGCGGGTGTGTCGATGACCACATGCGTGGTACCGCGCGGCGGGCGGGCCGGCAGGTCGGGTTCGATATCCCAGCCGGAAATGGGCGCCAGCAGCGGCGAGCGCAGTGCGAGCCAGTGGCGCGCCGACTGCTGGCGGTCGATGTCGCCCAGCATGACGCGAGCCCCCTGGGTGGCGTAGTGCGCCGCGACGTTGGTCGCCAGGGTGCTCTTGCCGGCACCGCCCTTGGGGTTCGCAACCAGTACGCTATACATGCAGCGGCCTCAGGAAAGTACGCTCAGGAAAGTACGATTTCCCGCGCGAACTGGCCGCCGGGCTGTGAATGCAGGGTCCAGAACGCGTCGGCCACGCGGGCCGAATCGAGCAGGCTGCCTTCGCGCAGCACACCGGCGATCGTGACAATGGCGGCATGTACGCCGGCCGGCGACAGTTCCTGATGCAGGCTGAACACCAGATTGCGCAGCGCGGCCTTCTGCACCGACAGCGAAGCCGCCGCCGCGACCGGTTCCATCGCCAGTCCGCCGCCGGTGAACAGGATGCTGCCCTGACCGGCTGCACGCATCGCCGGCAGCACAGCACGCGCCGCGATCAGCGCGCCCAGTACGCCGATGCGCAGATCCGCCGCAAGCGCTTCCGGGTCCAGCACCGAGGGTGCGCTTTCGCGCGGCACGGCGGCGTTGAACACCAGCACCTCGGGCGGCGGCATCGCGTGGCGCATGCTTTCGATGGCGCACACGATGGATTCGTCGCTGCCGGCGTCGGCCACGAAGCCCTGCGCTGTCACGCCGCGCGCAGCCAGTTCGTGTTCATAGCGTTCGAGCTTGCCGGCATTGCGCGAAATCATCGCCACGCAATAGCCTTCGGCACCGAAGCGCCGTGCCACCGCGGCACCGACTCCGGTTCCCATGCCGACAATGGCGCACACCTTGGATCCCATATCGTTTTTTCCCCCGGCCAGCGCTGCTGTGATGGCTGTTTGGTGTGGCTGCTACCTGTCACGGCCGTGTTGCTGGCCTCTTGCTGTCGCCCGATGCGTTCGCGTGTCGCGTCTATTTGTCCTTCGCTGCAGCACGCGCCGCGACCAGCGCACTGCGTCGTTCTTCATCGGCCTGCGCGATGGCCTGCTTCTGCTCCTCGGTCAGAAGCTGGCCACGCTGCTGTTCGATGGCCGCGACCACGCGCGCGGCTGGGTCGGTGATGCGGCCTTCCGCCGGCATCGCCGAACGCACCTGCGCGTCGGGCAGGCGGGTGATATCGACGATGCGACGTACGAACTGATCCTCGATCCGGCGCGTTTCCGCCTTCAGAAACGCCGTCTGGGCAGGCGTCTGCGCGATGGCGGGTGAAAGCATGCAACAGCAGGCAAGCAGCGACAACAGAAACTTCATCGGGAATGCTCCGCAAGGTCAATCGGTAAACGGCGTGCCACGCCAGGCACAGTGTGTTCCGCCAGCCCCCTCCCCGCACCTCACTCCGGCGTCAGCAAAAGGGAACCTGTGGTGAGCCGCGCGGCAAGCGCTTCATGCGCGCGTGCGCAGTCCTTCAACGCATGACGCTGCCCGATGGCGACACGCAGGGTGCCGTCGGCCGCCCGGGCGAACAACTCGTCGGCCGCGGCCAGCAGGTCGGCGCGCTGCGCAACGTAATGGAACAGCGTCGGCCGGGTCAGGAACAGCGAACCCTTCTGCGCGAGCAGTGCCGGTTCGAACGCGGCCACCGGTCCGGAAGCGTTGCCGAAACTGACCATCATGCCGAGCGGGGCGAGGCAGTCCAGCGAGGCCATGAAAGTGTCTCGACCAATGCCGTCATACACCACGCGCACGCCCTTGCCACCGGTCAGCGCACGGACCTGCACCGGCAGGTCGGCCGGTGCCACACCGGTCAGGACATGTGCGCAACCGTGGGCGCGAGCCAGTTCGGCCTTGGCTGGCGTGCTGACCGTGCCGATCACCGTGGCGCCGAGCGCCTGCGCCCACTGGCTCGCTATCAGGCCGACGCCACCGGCTGCGGCGTGCAGCAGTACGGTGTCACCCGGTTCGATGCGGCAGGTACGACGCAACAGATACTGCGCTGTCAGCCCCTTGAGCATCAGTGCAGCAGCGGTGTCGAAGTCGATCGCATCGGGCAGGCCCACCAACCGGTCGGCCGGCAGGTTGCGCACCTGGGCGTAGGCACCGGGCGGGCCGCCGGCATAGGCCACGCGGTCGCCGGGTGCGATATCGGTCACGCCATCGCCGACCGCCTCGACCACGCCGGCAGCCTCCAGACCCAGCCCGCCGGGAAGCGGCATGGGGTAGAGCCCGGAGCGGTAGTAGATGTCGATGAAATTGACACCGATGGCGTGCTGGCGCACCCGGGCCTCGCCCGCCGCAGGGTCGGACAGTTCGACAGCGTCGTACTGCAGTACCTCGGGGCCGCCGGTGCGGTGCATGCGGACAGCGAAATCGGTCATCGGGAGGGCAGGTTCCGGCACATGAGCGTGGATTCTACCGGCCAAGTTCATGGTGCACTGCACTGTCGGTTTTGGCAGAATGCAGGATCGAGTCCACCGGAGTCCGTCATGCGTCGTGTCGTGTTCAACCAGAAGGGTGGCGTCGGCAAGTCCACGATCACCTGCAATCTGGCCGCCATCAGTGCCGCGCGCGGCCAACGCACACTGGTGATCGATCTCGATACGCAGTGCAACTCCAGCCACTACCTGCTCGGCGATGCCGCCGACAAGGTGGAACTGGGCGCCGCCGATTTCTTCGACCAGATCCTCAATTTCAAGCTCACGCCGCGCGACACGGCCGAATTCATCAGCGACACCGGCCACCCGGGGCTGTCGGTGATGACCGCCAGCCCGCAGCTGGCCGAACTCGAAAACAAGCTCGAATCGCGTTACAAGATCTACAAGCTGCGTGAGGCGCTCGAAGCACTCGACGACTTCGACAACATCTACATCGATACGCCGCCGGCGCTCAACTTCTACTCGCGCTGTGCGCTGATCGCCGCCGAATCGGTGCTGATCCCGTTCGATTGCGACGATTTCTCGCGCAAGGCGCTGTACACGCTGATCGAGAACATCGAGGAAATCCGTGGTGACCACAACGAAGGGCTGAAACTTGAAGGCATCGTGGTGAACCAGTTCCAGGCACGCTCCAGCCTGCCGGTGCGCGTGGTGCAGGAATTGCGCGACGAAGGCCTGCCGGTGCTCGAAGCGGCGCTGTCGTCGTCGGTCAAGGTGAAGGAATCGCACGAGGCGGCGCAGCCGCTGATTCATTTTGCCCCCAGCCACAAGGTGACGCAGGAGTTCGTGGCGCTGTACGAGCTGCTCGAAAGCCACTGATGGCTAGGGTCATCGCGTTCGCGCAGCAGCGATAGCCGGAACCATTGTGTGCATGCCGGCAACTGCGACTGCCCGGGCGGTGGCGACTGAACGGTCGAACTCGCAGCCGCCTCGCCCTGTCTGAGTCGCTATGCTGCGCAGCCTACTTTTCCTTCTGCTTTGTCTGGGCACCGTCGCCGCCGGAGCGGCCGGCAACTATCGCGCGGTGGTCGGTCTGGACAGCGGCTGGCCGCGCCGCTGCGGCAGCGCGGTGTCGATACAGGGCTGGGACATCCAGATCCTGCGCGAACGGGTGGGAGACGACGTGGCGGCGCGGGTGGAAGTCAGGCCACCGACCGGCGGCGGTGCGCTGCCGGTGCTTGCCCGGCTCGAAATCGGCCAGTTCAGGCCAGCCGTGTTGCTGGTGCCCAACGAAGGTCTGCTCACGCTGCCCGGCTTTGAAGCCGATGCACGGCTGGACTGGGCAACGCTGATGCGCAACTTCATGTTCTTCGGCGGCACCCTGGTGCTCGGGCAGGTCGGCGGCGACATCGAAATCCCGTTCACCGGCCCGGCACCGCGCGACGTTACGGCGCAGTACCTGAATTGTTCCGGAGATCTGGCGGCGCCACTGCGCGGCGGCAGTTGAACCTGTCCTGCAGCGCGCAGCGCACCGCCTCGACCACCGCCGGTTCCAGCGCCCCCCCGCGCAGGCGGTCGCTCAATTCCAGCTGTACGCCCTGCCCGCGCGAGCCGCGGTTGCACACATTCGCGGCGTCCCGGCCAGGATAGCGGTGACCCGACACCTGGGCACGCACACCGCGCACGAACAGCCGGTCGGCGATCGCGCAGGCCAGGGTGCAGTCGCGCCCGCCGAGCAACGCCCGCTGTCCGGTGTCAGCCACGCCATGTACCGCCAGCACCGTGTGGCAACCGGCGAGCAGCGCCAGCGCGCGCGGCTCGTCAAAATGCCGGCTGGTCAGGTGCAGGGTCTCGAAATTGAGTGACGGCAGACAGCCTTCGAACAGATAAAGATCGAACGCCTCGCCGGCAATTGCGCGCGCCACTTCCGAAGTACCGCGCTCGATGCGCCCGCCGTGCGGCGCGATCACGGCGATACCGCTGCCACGCGACTTCACCGTGATGCGGTAATCACGCCCATCGACGTGGGCAGCGGCCAGTTCGCCGAAATTGCGGTAGCGGTCGCGATGCACCGCAACGCCCTTCACTCGTCAGCGCCGATGGCGAACAGCTTTTCGATGCGCGCCATCGCCGGGTGCGCACGGCCGGAGCGGCGCAGTTCGGCGAAGTCGTCACGCAGGATGCGACGGAACTCGGCTTCGCCGCGCAGCGTGAGGTTGGCGGCATAGATCTCGCGCGCATTGCCGATCTGGCCGTTCAGCAACAGCGCGTGCGCGCGGTTGATCTGCGCTGCCTTGTACTCGGCGGCTTCCTTCGGCACCTGATCGGCCGCGCGCAGCACATCGTCGTAGCGGCCGAGGTTCAGGCAGGCCCACGAATAGGCAACCCACACGCCGTTGTCCTTGTAGCCGGACTGGATGGACCGGTCGAGCCACTGCGCCGCCTTCGCGTAGTCGGTCTGCGCGCCGCCGCCGCTGTATCGCTGGGCCAGATGGACGTACGCCGGCGCATAGCCGGCCTCGGCGGCCCGGTTGGCCCAGGCGAGTGCGATATCGGCCGCGACCGGGTTGGTGGTGTCGGCTTCGAGGTGGCGCGCCAGCAGCAACATGGCTTCCGCATCGCCGGCGTCGGCCGCCAGCAGGTACCAGCGGCGCGCCTCGGCATCATCGCGCTCGACACCCAGGCCGCTGGCGTACAGCTGACCGACCACCGCCTGCGCGCGCGCCAGTCCGCCCTGTGCCGCCTGCAGGGCGAGGCGCGCAGATGCGACGTCGTCCTTGTCCAGACAGGTGCCGAAGAAATGCCAGTCGGACAGCTGCAGCAGGGCCTCGGGACTACCTTCATCCGCGGCGGCGCGCGCCTCGGTCAGGGCCGTTTCGCATTCGCCCCGCAGATGCGCAGTGCGCCACTGATCGCTGGCCACGACCTGCCCGGCTACGCTGCACAGCAGCGCCGGGAACAGGAGGGCGACGCACCGCTTCATGTCAGACCGCGCTCAGCTTGGCCACCGCCAGCGCCAGCCACTTGACGCCTTCTCGACCGAAGTTGACCTGTACCCGGGCGTCCGAGCCGGACCCTTCCGCACTGACGATGACGCCACTGCCGAACTTCGCGTGGCTGACCTGCTGGCCGATGCGAAAACCGGTGTCGTTGCTCGACGGCGACTTGCGGCCGCTGCCGAAGGTCCGCGGGTTGCTGCTGGATGGCGGCGGCGGCACCGCCGCGTTGCCGAAGCTGCCGAAGCCACGCGCCGTGGCGGGCGGCGTCAGCCACTTCATCAAATCGGCCGGTATCTCGTCGAAGAATCGGCTGCGCAGGTTGTAGCGGGTCTGGCCATGCAGCATGCGCGACTGCGCGAACGACAGGTAGAGACGGCGGCGCGCGCGGGTGATGGCGACGTACATCAGCCGCCGCTCCTCCTCCAGTCCCTCGCGTTCGAGAATGGAGTTCTCGTGCGGGAACAAGCCCTCTTCCAGGCCACCAAGGAAGACCGCATCGAATTCCAGCCCCTTCGCCGAATGCACTGTCATCAGCTGCACCGCTGACTGGCCGGCATCCGCCTGGTGTTCGCCGGCTTCCAGCGAAGCGTGCGACAGGAAAGCCGCGAGCGGATCGGGCGGTGCGGCTTCGTCTTCGGCCGCCACCTGCGCATAGCCCTCTTCGGAAATGAAGTTGCTCGCCGCATTGATGATTTCATCCAGGTTGGCGATGCGCTCCTGCCCTTCCTTTTCGGCCTTGTAGTGCGCCCGCAGGCCCGACAGTTCCAGCACCTGCTCGACCATTTCCGGCAGCGTCAGCCCTTCACAGGCGAAGCGCAGCTGATCGACCAGATCAATGAAATGCCCGACTGACTGCGCAGCCTTGCCGGTCAGCAGGTTCAGCGCGCCGTACAGACTGGAATCGGATGCCTTCGCCGCGTCCTGCAGCTGTTCCAGGGAGCGGGCGCCGATGCCGCGGGTCGGGAAATTCACCACCCGGGTGAATGCGGTGTCGTCGTGCGGGTTGGCGATCAGTCTCATGTAGGCGAGTGCGTGCTTTACTTCCTGCCGCTCGAAAAAGCGCAGGCCGCCATAGACGCGGTAGGGGATGGCGGCCGAAAAAAGCGCGTGTTCGAGCACGCGCGACTGCGCGTTGCTGCGGTAGAGCAGCGCGATGTCGGAGCGCGCCGCGCCGTCATTGATCAGCGCCTTGATTTCCTCGACCACCCAGCGCGCTTCCTCGATGTCGTTGAACGCCTCGAAGACACGCAGCGGCTCGCCGCTGCCGGCTTCGGTCCACAGGTTCTTGCCGAGCCGACCGGTGTTCTGCTTGATGACGGCGTTGGCCGCGTCGAGGATGTTGCCGTGCGAACGGTAGTTCTGTTCCAGCCGGATGACGTTGTCGACATGGAATTCGCGTTCGAAATCGCGCATGTTGCCGACCTCGGCACCACGAAACCGGTAGATGCTCTGGTCATCGTCGCCGACCGCCATCACCGCTGCCTGATGTTCGGTGCCCAGACCGGCCAGCAATTTGAGCCAGCGGTACTGCAGCACATTGGTGTCCTGGAATTCGTCGACCAGCAGATGGCGAAAGCGCCGCTGGTAGTGCGCGCGTATTGGTTCGTTACGCATCAGCAACTCGTAGCAGCGAAGCAGCAGTTCGGCGAAATCGACCACGCCTTCGCGCTGGCACTGTGCCTCGTAAGCCTGATACAGCTCGACGCGCCGGCGTGCGAAATCGTCGAACGCTTCGACTTCGTGCGGCCGCAGGCCCTGTTCCTTGGCCGAATTGATGAAGTAGGTCAGCTCGCGCGGCGGAAACTTTTCGTCGTCGATGTTCAGCGCCTTGAGCAGCCGCTTGATCGCCGACAGCTGGTCGGCCGAATCGAGAATCTGGAACAGTTGCGGCAGGCCGGCTTCTTTCCAGTGCGCGCGCAGCATGCGGTTGCACAGCCCGTGGAAGGTGCCGATCCACAGCCCGCGCGTATTCATCGGCAGCATGGCGGTCAGCCGCGCCAGCATTTCCTTGGCCGCCTTGTTGGTGAAGGTGACCGCAAGGATGCCGTGCGGCGACACCTGCCCGGTCGAAATCAGCCAGGCAAGCCGGGTGGTCAGCACGCGCGTCTTGCCGGAGCCGGCACCGGCCAGGATGAGTGCCGACTGCGAAGGCAGCGTGACCGCCTGGAATTGCGGTTCATTCAGACCAGCGAGGAGCGGATTTGCGTTCATCCGGCCGATTCTAACCGCGCAGCCCGCCACCACAGCGGTGGGCGATGACGGGCCCTCGCAGTGCCCGGCCCCTGCTTTCGATGCCGTCATGGCGGGAACCGACACGGCAGAGGGGTGTCGGGAAAGGAGACATCACTGCAAGGGAGACCACAAGAATGGCGGAATGGACGCAATGGACCACCTGGTTCTACAGCTGGGCGATGGAACGCCTGCCACTGTTGCTTGACCTGTCTATACGGCTTGGCTTCATCCTGCTGCTGGCCTGGGGCCTGCGCCTCGCCGCGCGACGGGCGATCAATCTCGTTTATGCCGCGCTGAAGAACCGCACCGACTGCACCGAAGACGTCAAGCGCATCGACACGCTGGTGCGCGTGGCGCGCTACGCCGCCTCCGTGGTGGTGTTCGTCATTGCCGGCGGTCTGGTGCTCAGCGTGATCGGTGTGTCGGTCGCGCCGCTGCTGGCCACCGCAGGTGTCGCCGGCATCGCCATCGGTTTCGGCGCACAAAGTCTGGTGAAGGATCTGTTCGCCGGCTTTTTCGTACTGCTCGAGAACCAGATCCGGGTCGGCGACGTGGTGAGCATTGCCGGCCACGATGGCGCGGTCGAGGAAGTGACCTTGCGCTTTGTGCGCCTGCGCGACTACGAAGGCAATGTGCATTGGGTGCCGAATGGTGAAATCACGACCGTCACCAGCCGGTCGCGCGAGTTTGCCCATGCGGTTCTGGACGTCAGCATGCACTACCGCGAGCGGGTGGACGACATCTTCGAGGTGATGAAGGAAGTGGCCACCGGACTGCGTGAAGACGAACAGCTCGGGCCGAAGATACTGGGCGACCTGGACATCGCCGGCGTTCAGTCGTGGGACGACTCGACGGTGACGCTGCGCGCCCGGCTGAAGGTGGTGGCTCTGGCGCAGTGGGAAGTGAAGCGCGAATTCCTGCGCCGGCTGAAAGCCGAATTCGATGCGCGCGGCCACGAGATCCCGTATCCGCAGGTCACGCTGTCGTTCGCGCGCGAGACCGAAAAGGCGCTGATCGAGCAGATGAGCAGCCGGCTGACGCCGCGCAAGCTGTCCTCTGCCTGATCGCCGCTCGCCCTATAATCGCGGGCTCGCGCCAGTCCGGCGCCAAAACTTCCGCCGCAACCCGCGTCATGCAAGAAAAACAGACCTCCACTTATCAGCCGTCCGCCGTCGAATCCGCCGCCCGCCGTTACTGGGACGACACGCAGGCCTTCCGCGCTGTCGAGGACGGATCGAAACCGAAGTACTACTGCCTGTCGATGTTTCCGTATCCGTCGGGCAAGCTGCACATGGGCCATGTGCGCAACTACACGATCGGCGACGTGCTGACGCGCTTCCACCGCATGCGCGGCTACAACGTGCTGCAGCCCATGGGCTGGGACGCCTTCGGCCTGCCGGCCGAGAACGCGGCAATCAAGAACGCGGTGCCGCCGGCGAAGTGGACCTACGACAACATCGCCTACATGAAGCAGCAACTGCAGTCGCTGGGCTTCGCCATCGACTGGAGCCGCGAACTGGCGACCTGCCAGCCGTCGTACTACAAGTGGAACCAGTGGCTGTTCCTGCGCATGCTGGAAAAGGGCGTCGCCTACAAGAAGACGCAGGTCGTGAACTGGGACCCGGTCGACCAGACCGTGCTGGCCAACGAACAGGTGATCGACGGTCGCGGCTGGCGCACCGGTGCGCCGGTCGAGAAGCGCGAAATTCCCGGCTACTACTTCGGCATCACGCAGTACGCCGACGAACTGCTGAACGATCTCGACACGCTGGAGGGCTGGCCCGAGCGCGTGAAAACCATGCAGGCGAACTGGATCGGCAAGAGCACCGGTGTGCGCTTCGCCTTCACGCACGACATCCGCGACGACGCGGGCGCGTTGATCGACGACGGCAGGCTGTGGGTGTTCACCACCCGTGCCGACACCATCATGGGCGTCACCTTCTGCGCCGTGGCCGCCGAACACCCGCTGGCCACGCACGCTGCACGCAACAATCCCGAACTGGCCGCCTTCATCGAAAAGTGCAAGCACGGCTCGGTGATGGAAGCCGACATGGCGACCATGGAGAAGGAAGGCTTGCCGACCGGGCTCACCGTCGTCCACCCGCTGACCGGTGTAGCGGTGCCGCTGTGGGTCGGCAACTACGTGCTGATGAGCTACGGCGACGGCGCGGTGATGGCGGTGCCGGCGCACGACGAGCGGGATTTCGGTTTTGCGAGGAAGTACGACCTGCCGATCCGGCAGGTGATTTCGCTTGGCGACAAGGTGTTCTCGACCGATGCGTGGGCCGAGTGGTACGCCTCCAAGGACGGACTCTGCACCGCCAGCGGTCGGTATGACGGGCTGGGTTACGAAGCGGCGGTCGACGCGGTCGCGACCGATCTCGCCGCAAAAGGGGGCGAAAAGAAGATCCAGTGGCGCCTGCGCGACTGGGGTGTATCGCGCCAGCGCTACTGGGGCTGCCCCATACCGATCATCCACTGCGAGCACTGCGGCGACGTGCCGGTGCCGGACGATCAGTTGCCGGTGGTGCTGCCGGAAGACTGCATCCCGGATGGCTCGGGCAACCCGCTGCTCAAGCGCGACGACTTCATCCACGTCGCCTGCCCGACCTGCGGGGCGCCAGCGAAGCGCGAAACCGACACGATGGACACCTTCGTCGATTCGAGCTGGTACTACGCGCGCTACTGCTCGGCCGGCAACGATGGCGCGATGGTCGATGAACGCGCCAATTACTGGATGCCGGTCGACCAATACATCGGCGGCATCGAGCACGCCATCCTGCACCTGCTGTATTCGCGCTTCTGGTGCAAAGTGATGCGCGACATGGGGCTGACGACGGTGACCGAACCGTTCGGCCGCCTGCTGACCCAGGGCATGGTGCTGAACCACATCTATTCGCGCCGCACCGACAAGGGTGGCATCGAATACTACGCGCCGGAAGAGGTGACGCCGCTGCGCGACGATGCCGGCCGCATCACCGGTGCCACGCTGATCGCCGACGGCCGGCCGGTCGACTTCCAGGGCATGGGCACGATGTCAAAGTCCAAGCGCAATGGCGTCGATCCGCAATCCATCATCGACGAGTTCGGCGCCGACACGGCACGCTTCTTCATGATGTTCGCCAGCCCGCCGGAACAGACGCTGGAATGGAACGACGCCGGCGTCGAGGGCGCGCACCGCTTCCTGAAGCGGGTGTGGGCCTTCGCGCAGGGTTTCGACGCCGAACTGCGTGCGCAGATGCCGGCCCGTCCGACCCTGGACAACGCGAAGCTGCCGACTGCACTGGCCGATCTGCGGCGGGACCTGCATCTTGTGCTCAAGCAGGCCAGCTACGATCTGGGCAAGCAGCAGTTCAACACCGTCGCGTCGGGCGCGATGAAAATGCTCAACGCGCTCGAGAAGGCGCCGCGCGAAGGCGCGCTCGCCGCCGAGGTAGTCGCCGAAGGCCTGTCCATCCTGCTGCGCGTGCTGTCGCCGATCTGTCCGCACATCACGCATGTGCTGTGGCGCGACTGCGGCTTCGGAGACGACATCCTGAACGCACCGTGGCCCGAACCGGCCGACTCGGCGCTGGTGCAGGACGAAGTCGAACTGATGCTGCAGGTCAACGGCAAACTGCGCGGCAGCCTGCGCGTGGCCGCCGACGCGGCGAAGGACGTCATCGAAGCGCAGGCGCTGGCCAGCGAGGCGGCGCAGAAATTCATGGAAGGCAAGCCGGCGAAGAAGGTTGTCGTGGTGCCCGGCCGTCTGATCAACATCGTGTGCTGACGCGGGAGAAACGTGTGACCGCCCCTGAATTCAAGGCCCGCCGCAGCCTGATCGCCGCCACCGGCAGTGCGCTGCTGCTCGGCGCCTGCGGCTTCCACCTGCGCGGCGTGCGTGACCTGCCGTTCGCAACCGTGTTCATCAATGCCAGCCCCTACGCCGAAATGACGGCGCAGATCCGGCGCGCCATCAACGCCCAGAGCACGACCCGCGTCACCGACGAGCTCAAGGACGCCGATGCAGTCATCGACATCACGGAAAACCGCGTCGAAAAGGTCATCCTGAGTCTGAACTCCGCCGGCCGGGTGCGTGAATACCAGTTGCGACAGCGCTTCGGATTCAAGGTCCGGAGCCCGAAGGGCGAGGAAATCGCGCCGGTGTCAACGATCGAAGTCCGCCGCGACATCACGTCCAACGACGTCGAAGTGCTGGCCAAGCAGGAAGAGGAACAGCTGCTGTACGCCGAAATGCAGGGCGATGTCGTGCAGCAATTGCTGCGCCGCCTGCAGGCCATCAAGAAGAAACCCGCCTGACCCGCATGCAGCTGCGCGCCGAACAGCTCGACGGCCACCTGAAAGGCTCGCTCGCGCCGCTCTACGTGCTGCACGGCGACGAGCCGCTGCTGGTCATCGAAGCGGCGGATTCGATCCGCACCGCGGCGCGGGCGCGCGGCTTCACCGAGCGCGAAGTGCTGGTAGTAACGCAGTACTTCAAATGGTCGGCGCTGGCCGAAGCGGCCGGCAACATGTCGCTGTTCGGGGGCGACAAGCTGATCGACCTGCGCATTCCGACCGGCAAACCGGGGCGCGACGGCGGCGACGTGCTGACGCGCTTTGCGGCCAGTCCGCCCGCCGGGACGGTGACGCTGATCACGCTCCCGCAGATGGACTGGAAGGCGCAGAAGAGCGCCTGGTTTGCCGCGCTGTCGGCGACCGGCGTGGTGATGGAGCTGAACGCGCCTCCGCTCGACCGCCTGCCGGACTGGCTGGCCGCGCGCCTGTCTCGGCAGCAGCAAAGCGCGGATCGGGACGCGCTCGACTTCATGGCGACCCATGTCGAAGGCAATCTTCTGGCCGCCAATCAGGAAGTGATGAAACTCGGGCTGCTGCATCCGCCGGGCGAACTCACGCTGGAGCAGGTGCGAAATGCGGTGATGGATGTAGCGCGCTACGACGTGGAAGACTTGCGCCAGGCGCTGCTGGCCGGCGATGCAGCACGGGCAAGCCGGCTGCTCGACGGCCTGCGCGCCGAAGGCGTGGCCGCGCCGCTGGTGCTGTGGATCATCGTGGCCGAGCTGCGCACGCTGGCGACGGCGCGGGCTGAAATGGACGCCGGGCGCAGTGCCGACGAAGCCCTGGCCACTGCCCGCATCTTCGGTGCCCGGCAGTCGCCGTACCGACGCGCGCTGGCGCGGCTGTCATCCGCCGCCACACGCACGGCTCTGATGCAGGCGGCGCGGCTCGACCGCATGATCAAGGGTGTTGCGCGCGGCGATGTGTGGGACGAGTTCCTGCAGATCGCGCTACGGGTGTGCGCGCGCTGAGTTTTGCCACGGGTGCATGTGGATGTGTATGGGGGACGGGTTGCTGTTGGGCATCGCTGCGCTCACCCCAACCTACAAAGACGAGCCCGTCCCGACCTGCGCAGTGTTATCGCCTTAACAAACTGGCTCCATCACCGCACCCGCGCCAAATCCGTAGGTTGGGGTGAGCGCAGCGATGCCCAACACACCACACCGCACCCGCCCCGACCTGCGTCGCAGTAGCGCCCCATCGACATCTCCTCATCACCGCACCCGCGCCCACCCCGTAGGTTGGGGTGAGCGCAGCGATGCCCAACGACATCGCCCGACCCCCTCCTCCGGCAGAAACCGGTGGCACGCGGCCGCGCTTTCTGCTTTCATCCGCCTTTACCCGCAGTCACCGCTACAGAGCATTTCAGGACACAGGATGGACATCAAGGACTACATGAATAAGCTGGGCCGTCAGGCCCGGGCTGCTTCGCGCGTCGTTGCGCAGGCATCGACCGCGGTGAAGAACGATGCGCTGATGCGTATCGCCGCACTGCTGCGTGACCGCGCACCTCAGTTGCTCGAAGCCAATGCGACCGACGTAGCCGCTGCGCGCGACAACGGTCTGGATGCGGCGATGATCGACCGCCTGACGCTGACTGCCAAGGGTGTGGAAGCGATGGCGACCGGCCTGGAGCAGGTGGCCGCGCTGCCCGATCCGGTCGGCGAAATGACCGATTTCAAGCGCCGCCCCAGCGGCATCACGGTGGGCCGGATGCGCGTGCCGCTGGGTGTGATCGGCATCATCTACGAAGCGCGGCCAAACGTGACGGCCGACGCCGCCGCGCTGTGCCTGAAGAGCGGCAACGCCGCCATCCTGCGCGGCGGCTCGGAAGCCGCACGCTGCAATCAGGCGGTCGCCGCCTGCGTGCGCGACGGTCTGGTCGCCGCTGGTCTGCCGGAAACAGCGGTGCAGGTGGTCGACACCACCGACCGCGCGGCGGTGGGTGAGCTGATCACCATGCCGCAGTTCGTCGATGTGATCGTGCCGCGCGGTGGCAAGGGGCTCATCGAACGCATTTCGCGTGACGCCAAGGTGCCGGTGATCAAGCATCTGGACGGCAATTGCCATGTCTATATCGACGAGCAGGCAGATGACGACAAGGCGGTGCGCATCGCCGACAACGCGAAAACCCACCGCTACGGCACCTGCAATACGATGGAAACGCTGCTTGTGCATGTCGCTGCGGCACCGCGCGTGCTAGGCCGGCTGGCCGACATCTATCTCGGCAAGGGTGTGGAACTGCGCGGCTGCGAACGTTCGCGCGCGCTGGTGCCGGCGATGACGGCTGCCACTGACGATGACTGGGCGACCGAATATCTGGCGCCCATCCTTGCCGTGCGCATCGTCGATTCGCTCGATGAGGCGATCGAGCACATCAACCGCTGGGGCTCGCAGCACACGGACGCCATCGTCACCGAGAATCACACGCGGGCGATGCGCTTCATCCGCGAGGTCGACTCGGCGTCGGTCATGATCAATGCATCGACCCGCTTCGCCGATGGCTTCGAATACGGACTGGGCGCAGAGATCGGCATTTCGACCGACAAGATCCACGCGCGTGGCCCGGTCGGCCTGGACGGCCTGACCAGCCAGAAATGGGTGGTGCTGGGGGATGGCCAGGTGCGGACCTGAAGGTCCGTACCGCTGCCGGGGTGATCGTCCGTGCTTCGGGGAAAGGCGAGTCTTTCGGGAAGTCTTGTTGGGCATCGCTGCGCTCACCCCAACCTACGTGTGTCGCATCGCCGTAGGTTGGGGTGAGCGTAGCGATGCCCGACAGCACCGTATCACCCGGCATCGC
>NZ_JAUYRO010000022.1 GCF_030696805.1 Methyloversatilis sp.
TCTTTCATGGTGACCTCCTTGAAACATGTGTCGTTTCCGGTAGATCAAGTCCCATGCCAGAGAGGGCGAGGTCGTCAGCCACAGGGAATGTCCAGTGAATCAGCCATGATGCTTGGCGTGGTCAGGCGTAGGCGCAGGCGCAGTTGTGCCACAGGTGTCCCAGATGCGAGACAGCAGCGCGTCCCGCTGGGCCGGATGTGACACAGGTGCGGGGTCTAGCGGTTGAAGAAGTTGAGGTAGGAGAGCAGGTCGTTGAGCTCGTCGGAGGGAAGAGCCGAGCCGATGAGCACGCCGGAGATCCAACCCGCGTTGTGCGGACGGCGGGAAGCGCTGCGGATCAGGCTGCCGATGGCCTTGGGCGTGCGGAGGGTAAGAAGGCGTCGGGACATCTGCAGGGCGTCGCCGATCTCGCGCCAGAGCAGGCCAGGATAGGACACCAAGCCGTCGGCGCTGGTATTGCCCGCGCGGCAGGCCTGCACCAGTACCTCCGCGGCGATGCGCGCCGAGATAAGCGCATTGGCCACTCCCTCGGTGCTGCACGGGGTGGCAAGCCCAGCCGCGTCGCCCACCAGCAGGAAACCCTCGCCGTGGATCTCGCGCAGGGTATTGCCCACGGGCAGGATGCGCACCTGTGTCTTGCCCATCTGTTCGGCAAAGGCGAAGCGTTCCTTCAGTGTGGGCGAGGCCAGGGCCTGGTCCAGCACCTCCTCCAAGTGCGGACGCTTATCTTTCCAGGCCTCCAGCGGCAGGGCCAGGCCCACGTTGGTCTGGCTGGTGCGGGTGGGGTGCAGCCACAGGTAGCCGGGTAGGGCTCGCTCCGGGAAGTGGACCTCCATGTGGCCGCGCAGACCTATGACTTGGCGGTAGTAGGCCTGGGCGGCGATGATCCGATATTCCGGGTAGCGCGGCATGTGCATGCGGCGCGCAACAAAGGAATTCGCTCCGTCTGCGCCGACCAGCACATGCGCCGTGAAGCTCTCCGTGCGCCCGGCGCCCCGGTCCACGGTGACGCCGCAGGCCCGGCCCTCCTG
>NZ_JAUYRO010000028.1 GCF_030696805.1 Methyloversatilis sp.
GCGCCTCAACTGCTCGCCCGTTCCCCGCAGGCGCGGGGATGAACCTCCATGAGTAGCGGAGCCATCTGCGGCGCAGCCCCGTTCCCCGCAGGCGCGGGGATGAACCGTTGTAGGCAGCTGACGGGATATCCGCAGTAACCCGTTCCCCGCAGGCGCGGGGATGAACCGCTCACAGGCGTGGATGCTGCGCCGGTTCCAAGCCGGTCCCCGCAGGCGCGGGGATGAACCGCATCGCAGGATCGGCTTGGATGGCTTGCACGGCCCGTTCCCCGCAGGCGCGGGGATGAACCGTGGCTGTACGCACAGCGCAAGGGCAAGCCCAACCGTTCCCCGCAGGCGCGGGGATGAACCGAGGCGCCAGCCTGATTTCGTGCGCTTGGGCTCCCGTTCCCCGCAGGCGCGGGGATGAACCGCGCGATGCACAAACCCGGTCTGCGGGTTGCACCCGTTCCCCGCAGGCCCGGGGATGAACCGCGGATTGGCTTAGTGACCGAAACGATGTCACCACCGTTCCCCGCAGGCGCGGGGATGAACCGCTGCCGCCGACGCAGCCGCCGGTCACCAGTGGCCGTTCCCCGCAGGCGCGGGGATGAACCGATGGCTACTGACATTACCCTTGCGACCGGGTTTCCGTTCCCCGCAGGCGCGGGGATGAACCGCCGGCGGCGCGGCGTCGCCGGCTGCTGGTCTGCCGTTCCCCGCAGGCGCGGGGATGAACCGACGGCATACACGCGCAAGCGGGTGCAGGGCGACCGTTCCCCGCAGGCGCGGGGATGAACCGCGAATTGCGACCTGCAAATCCGGTTCGGTGGCCCGTTCCCCGCAGGCGCGGGGATGAACCATGCCAAGCGACATGCCGTCAGGGTTCGGACTCCCGTTCCCCGCAGGCGCGGGGATGACCCGCCTGCCGGGTTCGCCGTACGGTCAGCCGACCACCGTTCCCCGCAGGGGCGGGGATGAACCGTTAAAAAACACTTGCATATCGTTCTGTTCCAACCGTTCCCCGCAGGCGCGGGGATGAACCGTCATTTCACCATCTCCCTGTCGCCATCATTCCCCGTTCCCCGCAGGCGCGGGGATGAACCGGTGACGAGTGGGGCGCGTATGAATCGCTCGAAACCGTTCCCCGCAGGCGCGGGGATGAACCGTGGCGGTGGTTCTAAAATTACGGCCGGGACAACCGTTCCCCGCAGGCGCGGGGATGAACCGGTGCCGCCCAGCTGCAGATGAATGCGGTTGTACCGTTCCCCGCAGGCGCGGGGATGAACCGCCCTCTGCACCGCTGGTCGTGCGCGGAGGGATCCGTTCCCCGCAGGCGCGGGGATGAACCGAACCCCGTATTCGGACGACCGCGCCGATACTGCCGTTCCCCGCAGGCGCGGTGATGAACCGCGGGCGCACCGCATTCACAGAACACCCCACCTCCGACGCAATTCGCCGAAGACTCAGCTCCTGTCGCTTCAATACCTCGATTTCCACATACACCTCGTCTGTGATCACCGGGACTCCAAATGCCACGATCTTCTCAACTCGGTGTATCAATTTTCAGTCGGCAACCCCGCTTTTCACCGGTTTGCCGATCTAAAACTGATACACCCTCGTTTCATTTGCATACTCGATGATCGCGCCCCGCTGGCCTGAGCCGGATGCGGGCTGAAACAGAACGGACATCTGCGAATTGGGCAAGAACACTGCGTCGCCCGATCGCTGGGCCTGCTGCAAGCCGGGAGTCGCTGAGTCGTTGCCAGACCACTGCGTTGCGGACAGACTGGCCCCGTACGGCAACCGCGCCACGAATTGAAGCCTGCTTGAACCCACGCCATGCGAGGGAGCAGTGGAGCAATGAAGGAGAGCAGAAACGATGGACACCTTCGACATCGACGACGTCCGGGACAACCCGGATACTTTGCTGGACAGCACTGCGTCGGGGCAGTTTTCCGTCGTCACCCGATCCGGGCAAACGCTGTTTCTGACCGTGCCCTTTGATGTCTGCGCCGAAGTACCAGGCTTGGCTGAAGCGGTCGCACTCCAGCTGTTCAGGGATCAGCGGGTATCACTTGGTCGTGCCGCGCGCATCGCAGGCCTGCCTTACCCGGACATGATCGATCACGCTCGCCGGGCGGGTATTCCGGTGATCGATCTCACAGGTGCGGAACTCGCGCAGCAAATAAATGACTTTGGTGGCGCCGATGATTGATGAACCTCAATGCACCGACCGGTCTCCCGCTCCGCAGCACTTCTTGAACTTCTTCCCGCTGCCGCACGGGCAGGTGTCGTTGCGGCCGACCTTCGGCTCCGGACGGATATAGGGTTCGGCGGGCGCGTCGTCATCGTCGAAAGCGCCTTCGTAGCCGCTGTCGAGCGCCGAGGTGCGCGCCTGCAGCCAGATTTCATGAATGGCGACCAGCATCGGCTGGACCAGCTTCATCCAGACCTCGGTTTCGCCGTCCTCGCGGATCATCGCTCGACCTTCATCGGTTCCCAGGCGCATCAGGGGTGCGAACAGTGCGGGCTCCTCTTCCCACAGAGCGGCCCATTCGGCATCGCAGAACGCGGTGCCGGCCAGAAAGCCTTCACACCATTCCGGGGCTCCTCGCTGTTCCCGCTGCCAGAAGATGGGCTGGAAAGCGCCCGGGTCGTTCAGGAAGGTATCTGCGATGCCATTCATGAAACGCATCAGCAGCGTGGTGATGCGCGCGGCCTGTCCGGCGTCGACGAAGGCGGGTGCCACGGATGCGTCGTACCGGTCCCACACCCGGGGCAGCCATTCGCCGGGCATCACCACGCGCGGACCGATGACAATGGCGGTCAGAAACCCCTCCAGCATCGGCACATCCATCGACGAATCCTGCAGGTGCGGCAAAGCAAGAAAATCTTCGAGTGCGTCGAGCTCGGACTGCGACAGCGGCTGGTTCAGCGCGTCCACGCAGGCTAGCTGCGGTAATCCGCATTGATCTTCACGTAGTCGTAGCTGAAGTCGCAGGTCCAGCAGGTGGCGCGGGCGGTGCCGCGGCCGAGGGTCACGCGCAGGGCGATTTCAGACGGGGCCATGGCGGCGGCGCCCTGCTCTTCGCGGTAGGCGGGGTTGCGGCCGCCGTCTTTGGCGACCAGGAAGTCGCCGATCCACAGGCTCACCTTCGAGGTGTCGAGGTCTTCCAGCGGCGGGTGGATCTGCGCGGCGTTGCCGACGGCGGCGAGGATGCGGCCGAGGTTGGGGTCGGACGCGAAGAAGGCGGTTTTCACCAGCGGCGAGTGGGCGATGGCGTAGCCGACGGCCTTGCATTCGGCGACGTCGCGGCCGCCTTCGATGTCGATGGTGATGAATTTGGTCGCGCCTTCGCCGTCGCGCACGATGGCCTGGGCCAGTTCGGCGGCGAGCGAGGTCACGGCTTCGGCCAGCGCGGCGCCTGCTTCGCTGTCGAGCGCGGTGATTTCGGCGTTGCCGGCGGTGCCTGAGGCGATGAGCATGAAGGAATCATTGGTCGAGGTGTCGCCGTCGACCGTGATGCAGTTGAACGAGCGGTCGGCGGCGTGCTTCACCATGGCTTCGAGCGCGGCCTGCGACACGACGGCGTCGGTCGCCATGAAACCCAGCATGGTGGCCATATTGGGCTTGATCATGCCGGCGCCCTTGCTGATGCCGCTCAGCGTGACGGTGCGACCGTCGATCAGCACGGTGCGCGACGCCACCTTGGCGACGGTGTCGGTGGTCATGATGGCGTGCGCCGCGGCATGCCAGTTGCCTTCGTCGAGATCGGCCATGCAGGCGGGCAGGCCGCGCTCGATGCGGTCGACCGGCAGCGGCTCCATGATGACGCCGGTGGAAAACGGCAGCACCTGTTCGGGGGCCAGGCCGAGCACGCGCGCCACGGCGATGCAGGTGGCGTGCGCGGCGACCAGGCCGGGCTCGCCGGTGCCGGCGTTGGCGATGCCGGTATTGATGACCAGCGCGCGGATGTCGCTGCGCGACAGGTGGTCGCGGCACACCTGCACCGGCGCGGCACAGAAGCGGTTCACCGTGAAGACACCGGCGACGCGGGCGCCCGGCACCAGCGATATCAGGCACAGGTCGCGCCGGTTGGCCTTGCGGATGCCGGCCTGGGCGATGCCCAGTCGCACGCCGGCGACCGGCAGGATGGATTCGGCGGGCGGCGTCTGGTAATTCACGGGCATGGCGGGTCTCGCGGCGGAAAACGCGCAGTCTAACCGCGCCGGTGGATCGGCGGCAGCTGCGGTGTACTGCGGCGCCCGCGCACGGCGCCCATCCGGCTGCGGAAGGACGCCATTTGCATCGCGCACACAGCAAATCAGGGTGCCTGAACTGCCTCATTCATGGGGCAGGTATCGATAGTCCATTCGGCGCAAACCCCTTCACGGCCTTGTCACTGCTGCGCTCTAGCCTGCGATCCAGCGTTCGGACCTTCGTCCGCACCCCGTGTCCAGCCAGGGAGATCCCATGAAGCTTTCATCGCATACGCGCCCGCTCGCGCTCGCCTTCGCACTGTCGCTGGCCAGCTTCGGCGCACAGGCCGCCGCGCCGTTCGAGTTCGGCTACATCGGCCAGCAGATCGTGCCGACCGGCACGCAGTTCGCCGGCACCACGATAGGTGGCCTGTCGTCGATCGACTACGTGGCCAGCAGCGGCCGCTACATCGCGATCAGCGACGACCGCTCGGCGTTCAATCCGGCGCGCTTCTACGAACTGTCGCTCGACCTGAATGCCTTCACGCGCTCGGCCACACCAGGCATGGCCGGCGTGGGTTTCACCGGTGTGACCACGCTGCTCGACACGACCGGCCTGCCCTTCGCCACCAATCAGGTCGACCCGGAAGGCATGCGTTACGACGCGACGCGCAACCAGCTTTACTGGAGCAATGAAGGTCAGCGCTCAGGCGCCGGCTTCCAGAACCCCACGGTGCGCAGCGCCGGCCTCGACGGCAGCTACGGTCGTGACTTCGCGGTGCCGGCACGTTACAACCCGTCCGGCAGCAACACGGGCCTCACTCCGGGTGACAGGGGCGTCTACAACAACCTCGCGTTTGAAAACCTCGCGATCTCGACCGACGGCAACACGCTGTACGCCGCCACCGAAAACGCACTCGCGCAGGACAGCCTGCCGGCGACGGCCTTCAACGGTTCGCGCAGCCGCATCCTGTCGTTCGACATCGACAGCAGCGCCGCCGATGCGGAATACATCTACGACGTGAGCCCGGTCGTGTACGCGCCCTCGCCGGCCAACGGTTTCGCGACCAACGGCCTGACCGACTTCATCGCCGTCGGCGACCGCCAGTTCATCACCATCGAACGCTCGTTCTCGCTGGGCACACCGGCGAACGGCATTCCGGCGACCGGCAACACGATCCGCCTGTTTTACGCCGACGCGCGCAATGCCACCGACGTGTCGAGCTTCGACTCGATCGCCGGGCAGACCATCACGGCCGTCAGCAAGACGCTGCTGCTCGATCTGTCGGATCTGAAGAATGACGACGGCTCGACGCTGGCGCTCGACAACATCGAAGGTCTCACCTTCGGACCGTCGTTCAACGGCAAGCAGACGCTGATCCTCGCGTCGGACAACAACTTCGGCGCCACGCAATTCACGCAGTTCATCGCGCTGGAAGTCACCGCGGTGCCCGAACCCGAAACGTACGCGATGCTGCTGGCCGGTCTGGGCCTGATCGGCGTGGCGGCACGTCGTCGCTCGAACTGAGCACAGCCGGGTCCGCGGGCAACCCTGCCTGCGGACCCGACCCCGCGCTGTTCCGCCCCCGCCTGCGATCCAACAATGAGGACTCCACCATGAAGCACACCGCCCTGTTTGCCGCACTCGCCGCCGCGCTTGGCGCCGCCCCGCTGCTGGCGCCGTCCGATGCGCTGGCTGCGTCGCCCTACAACACGCTCAGCGGCAATGCGCCGCTGGTCATCGGCCATCGCGGTGCGTCAGGCTATCGTCCGGAACACACGATCGAGGCCTACACGCTGGCGATCGAGCAGGGCGCCAACTACATCGAGCCGGATCTGGTCATGACCAGGGACGGTGTGCTGGTTGCCCGTCACGAACCGATGCTGGCCCGCGTCGACCTGAATGGCGACGGCACCATCAAGATGGTCAATGGCGCGCCCGTGCTGAACCGCACCGACACCAGCACCAACGTGTGGGAACTGCCGCAATATGCCGGCCGCCTCACCGTCAAGACGCTGGACGGCCAGAAGGTCGGTGGATGGTGGGCGGAAGACTTCACCGCGGCCGAATTGCGCGCCGACATCCGCACCCAGGAACGTCTGCGCGACCTGCGCACCGGCAACAACGCGTTCAATAACCAGTACGTCATTCCGACGCTGCAGGAGGTGATCGATCTGGCCAAGGCCAAGAGCATCGAAACCGGCCGCACCATCGGCATCTACCCGGAAACCAAGCACCCGACCTACTTCAAGAACTTCACCGACGCCAACGGCCTCACGCGCATGGAGGACACGCTCGTCGCCACGCTGCATGCCAACTATGGCAATACCGCCAGCGCACCGGTGTACATCCAGTCGTTCGAAGTGTCGAACCTGCAGTACGTCAATACGCAGACCGACATCCGCATCGCGCAGCTGCTGAGCAGCGGCGGCCGGCCGTATGACTTCACCGTGGCAGGTGACCTGCGCACCTACGTGCAGCTGGCCGAACTCGACGCCGAAGGTCTGCTGTTCATCGAGGGTTACGCCGACGGCATCGGCGCCAATACCAACCTGCTGATTCCGCTGGTGGGCGGCGTGCTCGGAACACCGACCAGCCTGATCGCCGACGCGCACAGCCTCGGCCTCGAAGTGCACGCCTGGACCTTCCGCGCGGAAAACATCTTCCTGCCGAACGAGTTCGATTCCAGCAGCGACCCGGCCGCCTTCGGCGACATGAAGGGCCAGATCCTGGCGTTTACCGCGCTCGGGCTGGACGGCTTCTTCACCGATCACCCGGACATCGGCGTCGCCGCCGTGGCGTCGATTCCGGAGCCGGAAACCTACGCCATGCTGCTGGCCGGCCTCGCGCTGACCGGTTTCATGGCACGCCGCCGCAAGGCTGGCTGATTGCCGACCGATTGATTGCCGACTGACCCGGGGGGCGCGACTCACCCGCGCGCCTCCCGACCGAACGCCGCTTCTCCCGGAGAGAAATGTCATGAAAAGCCCAGTCTCGCTTCGTCCCGCCCTGCTGTGCGCCGCACTGCTGTCCGCCTTCGGCACGCCGGCCGCCTTCGCGTGGAACACGCTCGATGGCAACGCCCCGATCGTCATCGGCCATCGTGGCGCGTCCGGCTATCTGCCGGAACATACGCTGGAGTCCTACGCGCTCGCCATCGACCAGGGCGCCCACTTCATCGAGCCTGACCTGGTGCTGACCAAGGACGGTCATCTGATCGCCCGCCACGAGCCCACCCTGGACAGCACGACCAACGTCGCCGCGCTGTTCGACGCCAGCCGCCAGAGCACCCGACTGCTCGACGGTGTGTCCACCACCGCCTACTTCGCCGACACCTTCACGCTGGCCGAGATCAAGACGATGCGCGCCATCCAGCCGCGCGCCAGCCGTGACCAGAGCTTCAACGGCCTGTACGAAATCCCGACGCTGGACGAAGTGATCACGCTGGCGAAGTCGAAGGGCGTGGGCATCTACCCGGAACTGAAGCACTCGGTCTACATGAATGCGCAGGCCGCGAACAACGGCTTTGCCGCAAATTACTTCGAGGACAAGCTGGTCAGCACGCTGCATGCCGCCTACGGCAACACGGCCGCCGCGCCCGTCTTCATCCAGTCGTTCGAGGTATCGAACCTGCAGTACCTGAACGGCAAGACCGACATCCGTCTGGTGCAGTTGATGGACGCCTGGGACGTGAACGCCGACGGAAGCATGGACCTGACGGTGCCGCCGTATGACCGCCCTTTCGACTTCGCTGAAGCCGGTGACCCGCGCACCTTCGGAGACCTGCTGAGCGCAGCCGGCCTCGACTTCATCGCCGGCTACGCCGACGGCATCGGCCCGTGGAAGCCCTATCTGCTGAAGACGGTGGCGGACGGCATCGAGCGCACCGGCGACGGCGTGATCGACGCGCGCGACCGGCGCATCGAAGGCAGTACCGGCATCGTCGAAGCCGCCCACGCGCGCGGTCTGCTGGTGCACACCTGGACTTTCCGCGACGACTCGATCGGATACCAGCTGGGCTACGGCACACCGGAAGAGGAATACGCCGCCTTCTACGCACTGGGGGTGGATGGCGTTTTTTCGGACCACCCGGACACCGCGCTGGCTGCGCTGGCCGCGGTGCCCGAACCCGAAACGTACGCGATGCTGCTGGCCGGTCTGGGCCTGATCGGCTTTGCTGCCCGCCGTCGCGCCTGATCACCCGGAGCAAATCAGATGAAAAAGACCTTGCTGGTGGCCCTGGTCGCCACCTTCGCCGGCCACGCGCTGGCGGCCGACTTCTCGCTGCGCGTCATCGGCGAGCAGCGCATCGCGACCGGCACGCTGTTCGAAGGTGTCGAGTTCGGTGGCATTTCCGGGCTCGACCGCGCCGCCGACGGCCGTTACTGGGCGATTTCGGACGACCGCGGCGGCGAGCGCGGCACGCCGCGTTTCTACAACCTGTCGCTGGACTACGATGCCGCCGGCTTCAACGGCGTCACCCTCAACAGCCAGACCTTCATGCAGCGGCCGGACGGCTCGACCTTCCCGTCGAACGCCCGCACGGTCGATCCGGAAGGCATACGGATGGCGCCCAACGGCAATCTGTACTGGTCGTCGGAAGGCAACTGGAGCGGCAATGCGGCCAGCCGCTATCAGCCCTTCGTGCGTGAAATGACGACCTCGGGTGCCTTCGTGCGAGAGTTCGCGACACCGGCGATGTTCAACTATGTCGACAACGCCACCACCGGAGGGCGCAGCAACAAGCTGTTCGAGGCGCTGACGGTGGCGCCCGGCGGCACGATCTGGACCGCCAACGAAGACGCGCTGGTGCAGGACGGCCCGCTCACGTCGGTCAGCAATGGCAGCGTGGTGCGCGTGACCGCGCTCGACCCGGTCAGCGGCGCAGCCGGTGCGCAGTATGTCTACGAGTTGCCGCCGATTCCGGTCGATGCCGTGCCCGGTGCGCCATTCGGCCCGGACAACGGCCTGCCGGAACTGCTGGCGATTTCCGACACGCAGTTCATCGCGGTGGAACGCGCTTTCGCCTTCGGCGTGGGCAACACCATCCGCCTCACGCTGGCCGAAATCATGCCGGACACGACCGACGTGAGCAGCTTCACCAGCCTCATCGGCGCGACCTACACGCCGATGCGCCGCGAGCTGCTGCTCGAAATGCCGATCGCTTTCGAGGGCATCACGCTCGACAACATCGAGGCGATCAGCTGGGGCCACACCCTGGCCAACGGCAATCGCACGCTGGTGCTGGCGGCCGACAACAACTTCAGCGGCACGCAGGTCACCCAGTTCATCGCGCTCGAAGTGTCGGCTGTGCCCGAACCCACCCGCATCGTGCAGTTCCTCGCCGGCCTCGGCCTGATGACGCTGACGCTGCGCATGCGCCGTCGCTGAGCCACCCCCTCTGAAAGGATGCCCCGACATGAAATACGCCCTCACCCCGATCGCGCTCGCCCTGCTGGCTACGGCCGGCGCGGCGCACGCCGAAACTGTCCGCTTTGCCACCTTCAACGCGTCGCTGAACCGCGATGCCGCCGGCCAGCTGTTGTCCGACCTCGCCAACCCGGGCGCGGTCGGCGTCAGCGCCACGGTCGCCAACCGCATCCGGCAGGCGCGCAACGTGGCTGAAATCGCCCAGCGCGTGCAGGCCGATGTGCTGCTGGTGAATGAGTTCGACTTCGACCTGAATGGCACGCCGACTGCCAGCAGCGTGCCGATGGGCCTCGGTTATTCGAGCGAGGGCGCACGGCTGTTCCAGCAGAACTTCCTGTCGGTCGGTCAGGGCAACGCGGTGCGTGGCCTGACCAGCGGCATCGAGTATGCCCACCGCTACACGCCGAACACCAACACCGGTCTGGCGTCCGGCTTCGACCTGAACAACAACGGCGCGATCGGTGGCGGCGACGATGCCTTCGGTTTCGGCAATTACGGCGGCCAGTTCGGCTTCACGATCTACTCGAAGTACGAAATCGTCGGCGTGCGCAGCTTCCAGAATTTCCTGTGGAAGGACATGCCGGGCAATCTGCTGACCAATGACCCGAGCGCCGGCGCGAACAACCTGTCGGCCTTCTACTCGGCCGACGAAATCAACGCACTGCGCCTGTCGTCGAAGAACCATGTCGACGTGACGGTGCGCATCAACGGTCAGGACGTGCATTTCCTGACCGCCCATCCGACGCCACCCACTTTCGACGGCGCGGAAGACCGCAACGGCAAGCGCAACCACGACGAAATCCGCTTCTGGTCCGACTATGTCAATGGCGCCGGCTACATCTACGACGATCAGGGCGGCAACGGCGGCCTGGCTGCGGGCGCAAAGTTCGTCATCGCCGGCGACTACAACGCCGATCCGTTCGACGGCGACAGCTATCAGGGTGCGATCAACCAGCTTCTGGGCGACCCGCTGGTGAACACCTCGCTCACCCCGGCGTCGGCCGGCGGCACGGCCGCGGCGACCTACCCGAGCAACAACGGCACGGCGAACCAGTCGCACGCCGGCGACCCGCAGTACGACACCGCCGACTTCAGCGATTCGGCACCGGGCAATCTGCGCGTCGATTACGTTTTGCCGTCGGCCAACCTCGAAATGACCGATGCCGGCATCTTCTGGCCGGTCGATCCGGACACGTCGGTGCCGAACACCACCGGTGACCTGTTCGATCTGGTCGGCACCTTCCGCGACCCGAACCTTTACGCCAATCTGGCCAGTTCCGATCACAAGGCGGTGTGGGTCGATGTGACGGTCGTGCCCGAACCCGAAACGTACGCGATGCTGCTGGCCGGTCTGGGCCTGATTGCCGCGGCGTCGCGGCGCCGGAAGTAAGGGGAGCTGACCGGGCGCCGCCCGGTCAGCCCGCCCTAAGACTTGCGCGACGACGCTTCCAGGGCGATGCCGGCAAGCTGGGCGAAGGTTGCGAGCGCCTCCGGCGTGCCGGGGCGCATCGGCGGGCGCGTCGCAGCGCGATCGATGTACAGCACGCCCACGACGTGGCCATGAGCGTTGATCGGCACGAGCACCTGGTGTCGCTGGCCGAGTGCGGAGCGCAGGCGCGTGATCGACGGCAATCCGGGGGCGGGCACGTGTGACGCCTCGACGTCGATGACGCGTCCGTGGTCGACCAGTTCGGTCAGCGCATCGCGCGCAGCGCCGGCCAGCAGGAAATTGAAATGGCGCATGAGTTGCTGCGCGCCGCGGCCGTGCGTGGCACGGGCGGTGAGTTGCGTGCGGTTGGCAGTGACCAGCGCAAGCACCGCGCGATCGGCGCCCAGCGAGCGGCCGGCGCCTTCGAGCGCCAGATCGAGCACTGCACCGGAAGCCGAGTGCGCGGCAATCAGCGCCACCATGCGACGCGAAATGTCGAACTGCAGCGCCGGATCGGGATCGGCCAGAATGGCCGGTGCCCCGGTTTCGTCCTCCTCGTCCGGACGCGCCGGCACCGGGATGCGCGCGGCGGCCTCTTCGCAGCCGTAGAAGCCGGCCAGGCAGGCCGCTTCGCGCGCGTGCGCGGCGACCACCGGCGCCACCGTCGCCACGTCCTGGCGCAGCAGCTTGGCGTAGTCGCGCATCGCTTCTCGCGCCTTTTCACTCTGCCAGCCGGCTTCGGCGGCACTGGCCAGCCGGTAGCCGGCGATCACCAGCGCCTCGCGACTGTCTGCCCGCGCGTTGTCCGCACAGGCGTTCGCCACCAGCCCGGGCAGCGCCCATTCGCGCGCCAGCAACTGGGTGAGCGAGCGCAGACGGAAGCCGAGCACTTCGGTTTCGACCTTTTCCGGCACGGCATTGGGCTTGCGCAGCGCGCGATCCAGCTGTTGCCCCGCTTCACCCGAGAAACACCAGAAAGCCAGCTCGCCGATGCGCGACAGGAGGGTCGCGATGAACACCTCTTCGGGCGAGGCATCGCCGCGCACCGTCGCGGCATGTTTTGCATGGACGGCTGCGTGGAAGCAGCGCGCCATTTCGGCGCTCACCCGGTCGCGTACGCCGCCAGCCAGGAAGGCGTCGATGAGCGCGACCGAAATCGCGATATTGCGCACGGTGTCGAAACCGAGCAGCACGATGGCGCGCGAAATGGTGTTGATGCGGCTGCCTTCGCCGTGGAAGAACACGGAATTGGCCATGCGCAGCACGCGCGCGGTCATGCCGGCATCGCGCAGGATGATGCGCCCGAGCGCCGAGGTCGGACTGGCGTCGTTCTCCGCGACCTCGCCGATGGCGGCAAGCGTCGCGCTGAAGATGGGCATGTCCTGATTGCGCAGCTTGTCCACCCAGACCTGGAGTGGATCGGTGGCAACGGGTGTGGCGCTCATATGCGTGTCCGTAGCGGAAAAGTGGGTAACTCTTCCGGCTAACGGCGCGCCACTGCGATTTCTTGAGCAGACGGCGCGCTCCGGCGCCGCGTGCAGCCAGATCCGCGAGCCTTACAGAACCAGCAGCACCGGCCGCTTCGAATGATGCAGCACGCCGCTGGCGATCGAGCCCAGCGCGAAGCTGGCCAGTGCGCCATGACCGCGGCGGCCCATCACGATCATTTCGCAGTCGTGCTGTTCGGCGTAGCGGGCGATGGTTTCCGCTGGCGGACCGACATGCAGGTGCAGGATGGGCTCGACCTTGGCGTTGCGCAGTGTTTCCAGCGCGGTGCGGACTGCGTCCTCGCCTTCCTCGCGGTAGTAGTCGTTCAGCGCCTCGCGACTCACGTGGTGCTGCAGCAGGCCGCTGGGCACGGCTACATGCACGAACAACAGGTGGATTTCGGGCACGCTGGTGAAATTGGCGGACAGGCGCAACACTTCGGCGGCGGCGCGCACACCGTGTTCGGAACCATCGACGGCAAGCAGGATACGCATGATGAAATCAGTCTGGTTGCAGGGACACTCAAGTATGGCAGATGAGGCCGTTCCACAGCCCGTCGCCGAGGGTGGACGCGCGCGCCAGCCCGACCAGACCGAAGCCCAGCACCATCAGGCCGGCCACCCGGCGCAGTGCCGGATTGCGGGTGAGCCCGCGCAGCCGGGTCAGCAGCATGCCGGCAAGCAGCAGGTTGGGCAGCGTGCCCAGTCCGAAAGCCAGCATGATCAGCGCACCGCTGGCCGGCGAGCCGGACAGCAGTGCCAGCCCGAGCATGCTGTAGACCATGCCGCACGGCAGAAAGCCCCACAGCAGGCCGACGCCCAGCGCCTGCGCCGGCGTGCGCGCCGGCAGAAAGCGGCTCGCCAGCGGCTGGATGCGCGCCCACAGCGGGCGGCCGAGCGCCTCGATGGGCGCGAGCACCCGTGTATAACCGGTGAGGTACAGGCCGAGCGCGATCATCATCACATTGGCCAGCACATACAGCACCGTCTGCAGTGGCAACGCGCTGCCGGCCAGCAGGCCGACGCCGCCGATGCTACCGGCGACCGCGCCGGCAAAGGCATAGCTCGAGATGCGGCCGGTGCTGTAGGCAAGGTGCAGCGAGAAGGCGGGCAACTGTGCGCGCCAGCCAGGCTGGCGGACCTGCGGCACGCCGGCTGAAATCGCCGACACGATGCCGCCGCACATGCCGGCGCAATGCACGCCGCCGAGCAGGCCGACCAGAAAAACCGCGGCAAGGCCGAGACTCATGGGAGATCAATCACTGTTGAACGGGAACGTTTGGCGCGATCGTGCGCCGAGCGCCGTGTGCATGCAAGACGGTGCAGCGTGCGGATCTGCGGGTGCGAAGGCGCGCACGGCATGCGTGAGGCAGGCGCGGCCTGAGTTTCAAGGACAGCAGACCTTCGAGCTTGTTTGCCTTAAACGACTTTCGAGTAGCGAACCGTTTCCGAATCGAGGCGCAGATAACGGTCGAACACCATGCATACGGCGCGCACCAGCAGGCGACCGCGCGGCGTGATGCCGATCCAGTCCGGCTCCAGCGTCAGCAAGCCGGCATCGGCCAGTTCCTGCAGTTCAGCCAGCTCCGGGGCGAAATACTTCTTGAAATCGATGGCGTAACTGCTTTCTATCGCTTCGATCGACAATTCGAAGTGGCACATCAGTGCGCCGATCACGGCGCTGCGTACGCTGTCGTCGGCGGTCATTTCCAGACCGCGCATGACCGGCAGTTCGCCGTCATCGATCGCTTTGGCCCAGCTTTCGAGGGTGCGGTGGTTCTGCGCGAAACTTGCGCCGACGCGGGAAATGGCCGACACGCCGAGCCCGATCAGGTCACAGCCGGCGTGCGTCGAATAGCCCTGGAAATTGCGCTGCAGCCGGCCGTGGCGCTGCGCCTGTGCAAGCTCGTCGTCGGGGCGGGCGAAGTGGTCCATGCCGACATGCACGTAACCGGCTTCGTGCAGGCGGTCGATCGCCAGTTTCAGCAACTGCGGCCGCACGGTGGCGTCGGGCAGCATGCTTTCGTCGATGCGTCGCTGCGGCATGAACTGCTTCGGCAGGTGCGCGTAGTGATAGATGGCGACACGATCCGGCGCCAGCCGGATCAGGGTGGCCAGCGTGGCGTCGAAACTGTCGAGCGTCTGGCCAGGCAGACCGTAGATCAGGTCGACGCCGGATGACACGAAGCCATTGGCGCGCGCCGCGCGCAGTACGACTTCGGTCTCTTCCACGCTCTGAATGCGGTTCACCGCGCGCTGCACCACGGGGTCGAAGTCCTGCACGCCGATGCTGATGCGGTTGAAACCGAGCGATCCCAGATGCGCCACACGGGCGGCACTGACACCGCGCGGATCCATTTCGATCGAGCACTGCGCCGTGTCGGCGATGCGGAAGTGGCTGCGCAGGCCTTCGAACAGCCGGGTCATCTGCGCATCGCTCAGGAAGGTGGGCGTGCCGCCGCCCAGATGGAGCTGGGCCACTTCGCGACTGCCCTTGACCAGTGCTGCCTTCATCGCCAGTTCGCGCAGCAGCGTGTCGACATAGCTGTCGGCGCGCGCGTGATCCTTGGTGATGATCTTGTTACAGGCGCAGTAGTAGCAGATCGTGTCGCAGAACGGGATGTGGATGTAGATCGACAACGGCCCGGCAGCCGCATTGCGCGCCTCAAGCCGCGCCCCATGCGCCCGTGCATCATGCGAAAAATTGAAGCGATCGGCCGTCGGATACGAGGTGTAGCGCGGGCCGGGCACATCAAAACGCCGCATCAGCTGCGGGTCGAACACGAGTTCTTTTGCGACATTCATGTTTTATTGGCACACTTTGCGGTGCGTCCATCATGCAAGCGCGCCCCCCACCGCGCATTGATCAACGTCAATAATGAGCAGCGTCCAGATACCCATCACGTCACAAGGTCTTCAAGTGGCCTGTTCGGCATGCAATCTGCGCGAGCTGTGCATGCCGGTCGGCCTGACGGAACAGGAAATCGAACGTGTCGATGAACTAGTCGGCACGCGCCGCAAGGTGGCGCGCGGCATGCCGCTCTACCTGTCCGGTGAGTCCTTCCAGTCGCTGTTCGCCATCCGCACCGGTTTCTTCAAGACCGAAGTGGTTTCGGAAGACGGCCGCGAGCAGGTGACCGGCTTCCAGATGGCGGGCGAACTGATGGGGCTGGATGGCATCGGCACCGGTCAGCACAACTGCGACGCCCGTGCGCTGGAAGACAGCGAGGTGTGCGTCATCCCGTTCAACCGCCTGTCGGAACTGTCGCGCGAGATCGACACCTTGCAGCATCATTTCCACAAGGTGATGAGCCGCGAAATCGTGCGCGACCAGAGCGTCATGATGCTGCTCGGCACGATGCGTGCCGAAGAGCGTCTGGCCGCCTTCCTGGTGAATCTGTCGCAGCGATTCCTGTCCCGTGGCTATTCGGCAACCGAATTCAACCTGCGCATGACGCGCGAGGAAATCGGCTCCTATCTCGGCCTCAAGCTCGAAACCGTCAGTCGCGGCCTGTCGCGCCTGCAGGACGAAGGTCTGCTGTCGGTCAGCAACAAGAACATCCGCATCCACAAGCTGGACGACCTGAAGAAGGCGATGAGCCCGCGCTGCTGAGGGCGCTGTGGTGATGGTGGGTGGGGTGTTGGGCATCGCTGCGCTCACCCCAACCTACGGGGTGGCTACGCCGGGCTGGGTGCGCTTTTTTCACGTGGATTAACTTGGCGACGGTGGGGTGTTGGGCATCGCTGCGCTCACCCCAACCTACGGGCTGGGGCGGGGTGGGTGCGCTTTTTCGACCTGGGTTGATTTGGCGGCGGTGGGGTGTTGGGCATCGCTGCGCTCACCCCAACCTACGGGCCGGGGCGGGGTGGGTGCGCTTTTTCGACGTGGGTTGATTTGGCGGCGGTGGGGTGTTGGGCATCGCTGTGCTCACCCCAACCTACGGGCCGGGGCGGGGTGGGTGCGCTTTTTCGACCTGGGTTGATTTGGCGGCGGTGGGGTGTTGG